>NZ_CABUOD010000048.1 GCF_902493135.1 uncultured Parabacteroides sp. | reverse complement strand
CGCGGATTACACGGAAAGATAATAAATTTATCCGTGTAAATCCGTGAAATCCGTGCCTAAAAGATCGTGATAAAGGAATTTTGACACACCTCCTTTGCGTGAAACGGCCCGGTTCCGGAATCTCGCTTCTGCACTAAGTCAGAATGCGACGGATTCTTGCCATTATTTTCTTTCGTTTCAGGATGCATACGATGGCTACCGGTACGGCAATAATCCCCCCGATGATGGCAAACACCTTGATCCAGGCAATCAGGATATTATTCTCACGCAACAGATGAGCATGTTCGTCAGCCGAAGCAAAACTCAGGTTGGCGACCTTGGCAACCTGCCCCAACATTTTCATCGGAATCGAACCATCCGGAATATCCCGGTGGCAAGCCATACAGGTCCCGCCGCGAGAGAGGCATTCGAGCTGGTCGGCTGTCAGAGGCATGGAGGTCGGCCAATGCGTATCGATCGTCTGTACCTGGTGACCATCGGAAGCAAGCAGTTGCATGAAATCACCGTGCAAATCTTTGATGGCACTGATCTGTGCACGAGTATAATGGCTGACATTACCGGTACCGGCATCGACTACATCGGCATAGCGAGTAACGGCAGGTTCGGCATCATACAGGCCGCCATCCGTTCCGTAGCCCATCGCTTGCAGGTTTCCGTGGCAATCGGCACATTCGCGGGAGGCCTTTGAGGTTGTATGCGGATTCAAAGGAGCCAGTTCGATTGCATCATAGCCGGCTGCCGTCTTAGCCACCCGGTTCCAGACAAGTGTCTTGCCATCCGGTCCGATCACTGTTCCGACAGTCTGGATCACACCGACCAGAGGCGTGACACGTCCCTCGCCATTAATCCCTAATGGAGGATTCTCCCCTCGCATATGGCTGTAATCGCCGTATGTGGGAGCACCCTTTTGCATCACATATTTTTTATGGTAATCGGCAGTCGTGCCGTCCTGTGCAACCTGTTCCGGAGAATCGAGCCAGTCGATAGATTCTTTTGTATAGTCGATTACATACTTATAACCATAGTATTGGGCTGCCCAAGTCGAATGGCATGCATAGCATTCTAACTTTTCCATATGCTTGGAGACGGCAACCATAGCTGTTCTTGCTTTTACGGGATCAGACCAGGTATCGGTTTTCTCCATTTGCTTCAGGAGAGGGACATTGAAATCCAGCCCGGTCTCGGAATGGACCATGACCTTATCGCCGTCTTTCACGACATTACCGAAAGCATTGCCTCGTGCCGTAAGCAAATAGCCGTCTTGTTTCGGATAGACCGTTGCAAAACGGGAAGTGACCTCCATCGGTGCGTCAGCCAGGCCACGCGCCTCGTCTCTATCCGGTTTCTTACCAAATTCGTCACCATAGCCGATCGGCAATTCCCAGGGATATCTGTCGGGGGTACCATGACAGTCGGCACATTCTATCTCGACAGTAGCAAGCGTGGTAGTCCCTATATTGCCGTTGCCGTGCATGGAATTGGTCGTATGGCAATCCTGGCACAGCAAACCGGTTACGCTTTTACCGTCCTTGTCGATCCGGTGATGGGCATCATCGCGCATATATTTGAAAACATAACCGCCATTGGTCTGCTGCGGCAAGCCTTTCTCATCGAAAGGCCCCCGATTGTCACTGTGGTCCAGAGCCATTAACCCTTGATAGGCATGTCCAATGCGACGGCCGGCGGAATGGCAGGAAGCACAGGTAGAAACCTGTATGCCGGACAAAAGCTTACCATTCACTATCTGAGGGGACTTACGCGTACCCTGCATCGCATGGACCAGCAGATGGCCGGTAGCTTTCTTGTCTATCGAAAGATCGCCTCCTTCATAATAACCTTCATTACTGTAAAGGCTGTGACAGGCGGCACACCCCATCCCGCGATAATGCCCTCTGTCCTGCATTCCTTTGTTACTTAAATGGCAGGCGTTACAATTCCTCAAATAGGTAAATGCGGCCTGTTCCGGCATCTCTTCCAGCTTGTCCAACGAGGCTTCGGGGACTTTTTCCAGTTTATCGGGGAATTGTCCGGGGAAGTTCCGGGCCATTTCTTTCATATAGGCCTTATAGGTATCCGAACCGAAACGGGGAGTATGGCCATCCGGATCGTCTATCCGGTGGTCGGCATAAACATGGTCATGGTTCTCCGTGCCGATCCCCCAGCTCCACATGATGGCTTTCATCTTACCGGCGTCGGTATTCATATTGGAACGGCGTACATTGTATGTATGGTCGCCATGACACAACCCGCAAGTATTGTCATTCACCTGCAAGGCACCGGGCACGGGCGTAAAAGAGGCGAGCCGGCTTCCGGCAGGCGCTCCGCTATGGGCGAGACGGCTATTAATCGTTTCTGCCGGATTTCCGCCATGACAGACCACGCAACCGTTCGGATCTCCCATCGAAGCGCCTTTTGCCAGGATTGCCTGCATCATGCCCGACTGCAAAGGACGTGCCGGCTCTATTCCTTCATGACAGACCAGGCAATACTGTTTCCCGGCCGGAAAAGACCCGCCGTCGGCCTGCTGCACGACCTGCGGATCAGGCAAAGGCGACGAAGAGGCAGGAACGGCCTCTGCGGCGGAAACAAAGACGGTATCTCCGCCTTGCCATAAAGACCAGTAATAAGAGACTACGACAAAACAAGCAATAACCGCCCCGGCTAAGACAGTTATATCCAGCATTCTTTTTAGAAACGTTTTTTTACTCATGATATAAGATGATAATCGTTACAGAATCCCTATTTTAAATAATAACAGTGAAAACAGTAAAAGGTTGAAAGCATTCCTGTTTTATCTCTCAGATAAGAGGATGTAATTTAATTCATATCAGCTATCGGAAAACAGTCGATATATTCAGGCCGGATTTTTGAACCTTTCCGGCTGATATAAAGTTATATAATCGAAAACTATATTTAAGAAGTAAGGGTTAAAATACACAAATAATAAATTATCACATCATTCGGATATGAAACACAGAATGTTCTTTCTGCTGGCAAGTGTATTGCTGGCACTCCCGGCAACCGGTATGGAATTGCCAAAAGACTCGACCGCCACTTGGCTTGAGACAATCACAAAAGGGAAAGAATTGCCACATCTTAAATTCAGTGGATTTCTCAGGTTCAACTATAACTATTCGGACTGGAAAGAAGGTTCGAAGAAACGGGGAGGCGACTTCGGGTATGATCTTTTTAAGTTGGGAGTGGCCGGATCATATAAAAAGATTTTATTGGATGTGGATTTCCGCTTCTATGCAAAGCCTTCGGGCGGCGCCATGCTGAAATCCGGCTGGATCGGGTACAAGTTCAATGACAGACATCAGTTGCAGGTCGGGCTGACACGCGTGCCGTTCGGTATACAGCCATACGGCGCACACAACTATTTCTTCCAAATCGCATACTATCTGGGATTGGAAGACGATTCGGATATGGGAATCAAATATTTGTACACCGCCGACCGGTGGGAATATGCCCTCGCTTTCTTCAAAAACTCGGAAGAGGAACTGTTCGGATCGGATTCGGAAACGGCAGGAGATCGTTACAGTTACGATGTTGCGGGCCGCAACAAAGAAGTCAACCAGTTCAACGGACAGGTCTTCTATAAATGGGGAGACGGAACCCGGCAGAAGATAGGCGCATCCGCCGAATTCGGCATGCTCTACAATCTGGATACTGAAAAGAACGGTACACATTATGCGTTTGCCGTCCATCATGAACTGTACTGGAAGGGATTAAGCCTCAAGACGCAGGTATCCACCTATGCCATGTACCCGAAAAACAAGCCGGGAGAAACTCGCGACATTGTGACGATGACGGCATTCAACGCTCCTTACGAGATAGCGGCAAAGGCAAATATCTATTCTGTCAGCGCCGGATATACAATTCCTTTTTCAAAAGGGATCGTGAACAGTATCCAGTTCTATAACGACTTCGGCTGGATGCAGAAATGGGACAAATCATTTCATGACAGCTTCCAGAATGTCACCGGCTGTCTCATTACCGCCGGCCCAGTCCTCTGCTATGTGGATTATGCGCAAGGGTTGCACCAGCCGTGGTTCGGTCCAGACTGGAATGCTTTTGGTGCGGGGACGGGCAGTAACTCCTGGCACGCCCGATTCAATATCAGTTTGGGATATTACTTCTGACCGGATACTACAGTAAGCGAAGGATCGTGTCGTGTATCACCCCGTTGCTCGCCACCACCTGCTCGGCAGAAGGCCAAGTGCCGCCACCGGCAAAGTCTGTCAGTCTGCCACCCGCCTGCATCAGGATCAGACCGCCTGCCGCCACATCCCACGGGCCGAGATAGCCTTCTATCCGGGCATCGAACCGGCCGCAGGCGACATAGCAAAGCTCGGCCGCGGCAGAGCCCAGCAGTCTCGTCCCTCCGGCATAGCCATACAAACGGTCTACCAGTTTTTGGGCGACCGGACGGTAACGGTCGGAATCGTAAGGGAAACCGAGCGCGACAAAAGCCTTGTCCAGAACAGCCACATCCGTCACCCGGATTTCTTTGCCGTCCAGATAAGCCTTACTTCCTTTCCAGGCATAAAAACATTCGTCACGACAGACCTCATATACAACACCTAACAATAATTCTTCCTTATTCCTCAGGGCGATACTGACACTGTAAGGGGCCATGTCGTGGATATAATTGGAAGTCCCGTCAAGCGGATCGATCACCCAGCAATAGTCCTCGTCCGTCAAGCTTCCCGACCCCTCTTCGGCAATAAACCCGGCACCGGGAAGCAATGCCGAAAGTTGTTCGACCAGACGCCGTTCGGATTCTTTATCCACATACGAGACATAATTGTGCGCACTCTTTTCCTCTACCTTCTCCCGGTCGAACTTTTGCCGTTCGTCACGCAGGAATGTACCGGCATTGCGGGCTATTTGCCGTACTTCCGCACAAAGATATTCCAGGTTCGATATTCCGATCATCGTTTCATCTTTTTATGTTCAGCCTTAATATAACGGCTCCGGGCGGTTATTATTACCGTTTTATCGATATTCCTTCTTTATTTTTAATTTATTCCCTATTTTTGTTAACGGAATGTCAAACAAAACAGACCCTTTAACCGTTATGAATATAACGAAAACACACAATAAGGACAAATGAGACGTTGGATGAAGCGAATAGGGATCATATGCCTGATACCGGTGGTATTGGTCATCCTGATTTCAATTCTTTTGTATATACCTCCCTTCCAGAATTTCGCTGTGCGGTTAGCCACCAAATATGCCAGTGAAGCTACCGGTATGAATATCGGGATCGGACAGATACGTCTATCCTTTCCGCTTAACTTGACGGTACGGGATGTGAAAGTGATGACTCCCCCCGACACGCTATTATTGCTCGAAAGTTTCCAGGTTAACATCCGTCCGCTGCCGCTGCTGAAAAAAGAAGTCCTGGTGGATGCGATCGACCTGCGTGGCGTAAAAGCCAATACAGGCAACCTGATCGAGGGAATGGTGATCAAAGGAACTTTAGGAAAGCTCTATGCCAAAGCCGACCGTATAGACCTCGGAAAAGAGATTGCCCGGTTGAACAAAATCGACCTTTCGGATACAGCCGTCACCCTTCTGATGAGCGATACGACAACAAACAAAGATACGACATCGACGGTTGTCAACTGGAAATTGGCGCTGGACCAAATCGACCTGAACCGGGTAGCGTTCGCCATGCAGATGCCGGACGATTCGCTGCGTCTTGCGACTTACATCGACAAGGCGGGACTGACCGACGGAAGGATCGACCTCGGATCGGCACGCTACAGTGCTTCCCGGTTTCTTCTGTCCGGTTCTTCCCTAAGTTACGACGGCAGCTACGATGACCCGGCTCCGGGTTTCGATCCGGCACATATTGCCTTGAATGATGTGAATATCCGGATCGATTCGCTTTTATACGGGGGAAAGGATATCGGTGCACGGATCAAAGAATTTTCCGCCAACGACCGTTCGGGACTGACGATCAGTTCGCTGACCGGAGATATCAGCAGTGACAGCACCGCGATACAGGTGCCGGGGTTCCTGTTGAAAACACCTTACTCGGAGATCCGCCTGCTGGCCACCGTTCCCTGGAGTTCGTTCGACAATACGCCGAGCGGCACGCTCCGTAGCCTGCTGACCGCCTCGGTAGGAAAAGAAGATGTATTTGTCTTTGCCGGTCCTCTCCCCAAGGAGTTCAAGCAAGCCTATCCTCAGAAAGAAATCAGCCTGACAGCCGGAATAGAAGGGAACCTGGCTGCTCTACGGCTACGCCAGCTGAAAGGCGGACTGCCCGGCGTCTTCGATCTGAATGTCACAGGAGAGATGAAAGCCGTGGCAGACAGCATCCGCCGTTCGGGTAAGTTCCAGCTGGATGTGCAAACCGGGAATCTCGATTTTGTCCTCAGTATGTTGCCGGTATCCGAACGTTCACGCTATAACCTTCCGGCAATGCGACTGAAAGGGGAGGCGACTTTGCAGAACCAGGAGTACCGCGCCGGCCTTTTGCTCACACAAGGCGAGGGCAGGGTCGGACTGACGGCACGTTATAACCCCGCACGGGAGTCTTACCAAGCCGACCTGAAGGTCGACAGTTTGAAACCGACCGATTTCCTTCCCAAAGATTCCCTTTACCGCCTGACCGCCTCGATCCGTGCCGAGGGGAAAGGGTATGATCCGTTTCGCGTTACCACCTGGGCCAAATTAGACGGGGAGATTACGAATATCGAGTATGGGACATACGCCGTATCCGACGTGAAGCTGGACGGCTCGTTGGAAAAGAACCTGCTGAAATTCGACCTGCTCAGCCATTATCCGCTTGCAAAGATGGATATGTCGCTGAATGCAACCCTCCATAAGAAGAAAGTGAATGCGATGCTGATCGCCGACGTGCAAAACCTGGACTTGTACGGCATGCACTTTATGAACGATTCGCTGGCGACCTCCTTCCAGCTTTTCGCAGAGGCGGAAACGGACATGGGGAAGAATAACCAGGTGGACGTTACCCTCGGTAACTGGGAACTGATGAACCCGACCGGCAAGTTCCACCCGAAAACATTGACTTTACGTGCTCATAGCGATAAAGACACGACCCGTGTCTCCTTCCACGCCGGAGACCTCGGAGTCGTCCTGACCGGTAATGCGGATATCGAGACGATGGCCGATAAGTTCACGAAAATAAACGAAGGCCTCACCCGACAGCTGGAACGCGATTCGATGATCGACATTCCGGCTTTCCGTCCGCTCCTGCCGGATATGGACCTGAAGATCACGGCCGGTAAGGATAATCCGATTTACAACATCCTGCAACAGTATTATATTACCTTCGACGACCTGGATATCGAAGCCAGCACCTCGCCGGAAAAGGGCCTCTTCCTCGATGCCGATCTCTTCAACCTGATGCAGGACACGACACGGATCGACACGATCTGCTTCATCGTCCGGCAGGATTCGCTCGGCCTGCTGTACGACACGAGAGTCATCAAGACAAAATACAGGAAGCAGCAACCTTTCACCGCCGGCTTGCGGGGAAAGGTCCGTAATACCTTTGCCGATGCCGAACTGGAATATGCCGACGGCCAAGGCAAAACCGGCTTCCGGTTAGGAGCCCGTGTCGACAAGGAGAAAGAGGGATTGCGCCTGCATCTCTTCCCGGAAGATCCGATACTGGCTTTCCGCACGTTTAAGCTGAATGCCGACAATTATATCTTGTACCGCGATATAAAAAATATTGCCGCCGATGTCCGGCTGACCGGCGAGAACAACGCTTCGCTCTGGATCCATTCGCTTGCCGGAGGAGAAGGGATGGAAGAAATCCATGCCGAGCTGAGCCAGATAGACCTGGATGCGATCACAAAGGGATTCCCGGACCTCCCTTCCATGCGGGGGATGTTGAGTGCCGACTTGCAGTATGCCCCTTCGGACAGCAGCTTCATGGTTGTGGCGGACGCTCATATCGACAGCTTGTTCTATGAAGGGGGACGGGTGGGTGAACTGATGTTCAACACCGTTTACCTGCCGCTTAGCGACAAGGAACATCAGGTCGACATGCACCTTTTCCGCGACCGTAACGAGGTGGCGGCGATCAACGCCTATTACAAAATGGGTAAAACGGATTACCTGGACGGAAATATGAACATCACCGCCTTGCCGCTGGAAATGGTAAACCCGTTCATTCCGGACAATATGGCCAAACTGACGGGAGCCTTGCAAGGGGAGCTGGCGATAACCGGGACCACCTCGGCCCCTGCTGTCAACGGGTATGTGAGGATGGACAGTTCGGCGGTATATGTCACGGCAGTCGGTTCTTCCTTCCGTTTCGACAAGCGGGATATCAAGATCCGGGACAATCTGATCCGTTTCGACCAATACAACATCTATGCTTCGGGAACCAATCCGTTTGTAATCGACGGGACGATCGACATTCATAATCCTTCCCGGATGATGGCGAACCTGAAACTGACGGCTCACGACCTGCAACTGCTGAATGTGAAACGCAATAAGGAAAGCATGGTGTACGGAAAGCTGCTCGTCAACCTCAACTCGACGGTCAAAGGGCCGCTCGACGCCTTGATCATGCGAGGAGACTTACAACTGTTGGGCGGGACGAACGTCACTTACGTGATGCAGGAATCCCCGCTTACGGCCCAAGATCGTTTGGCTGACCTTGTGACCTTTACCGATTTCTCCGACACGCTGCTGACCCGTCGGCACCGGCCGGAAGCACCTCTGCCCATCGGCGGACTGGACATGTTGATGACGATCCGGATCGACCAGGCCGTCCGTCTGAACGCAGATATCACCCCCGACCAATCGAGCCGGGTGGAACTGGAAGGGGGCGGCGACTTGTCATTCCAATACACGACACAAGGTGAAATGATCCTGAACGGGCGTTATACGCTGTCGGGAGGCATGGTAAAATATGCCATGCCGATCATTCCGCTGAAAGAGTTCACGATACAGGACGGCAGCTACGTCCAGTGGAGCGGCGACCCGATGGACCCGATGCTGAACTTGACGGCTACCGAGCGGATGCGGGCATCCGTCACACAGGACGACGGCAGTTCACGGCTAGTCACGTTCAATGTCGGCGTGGCCATCAAGCAGACGTTGGAGAACCTGCAACTGCAATTTATCCTCTCCGCACCGGAAGACCAGTCCATGCAACAGGAACTGGACAAGATGGGTGAAGGGCAACGCTCACAGATCGCCGTCACGATGCTTGTCACGGGAATGTACCTCAACATGAGCGATGTCGGCGGTGGCGGAAAGAAGCCGAGCCTTGACATGGGCGCCGCCCTGAACAGCTTCCTGCAAAGCGAGATCAACAATATCGCGGGTAGCGCCTTGAAGTCCGTGGATATCACTTTGGGCATGGAGCAGTACGACCAGAACGGCACAGGATCGGGCGGGGAGCGGACAGACTTCTCCTTCCGCTTCGCCAAACGGTTCTACAACGACCGGATCAGCATCATACTGGGTGGACGTGTTTCGACCGGACAGGATGCGGGCGCCGGGCAGTCGCAGCAGTTCATCGACAACGTATCGATCGAATACCGCCTCGACGGTAGCGGGACCCGTTACATCAAGCTCTTCCACGACAAGAACTACGAGAGCCTGTTAGAAGGCGAGATCACGGAAACGGGCGCCGGTATCGTCCTGCGCAAAAAGATGCTTCACCTCCGTGAACTCTTCATCTTTAAAAAGAACAAACCCAAGCCGGTAACGGACGACAAACAAACAGAAGAGAAAAAATGAAACACATCAAATATATTGTATCTATTTCGTTATTCCTCCTTGCTTCCTGCTCCACGACGAAGAATCTGCCGGAAGGGGAAGTTTTATATACGGGGATCAAGAAGATTGAAGTGACGGACGAGGACAAGAGCAAGGAAGGGGAAGAGGCGCTGACGGAAGTGGAGGCCGCCCTTGCCTATCCGCCCAATAACGCCCTGCTTGGGAGTTCGTCCATCCGCATTCCTTTCCCGTTCGGGCTGTGGGTGTACAATGCGTTCGTGAACAAAAGGGGGAAACTCAACAAATGGATCTTCAACAAACTGGCGGCCAAGCCCGTTTTCATCAACGCGGTCAATCCGGAAGTCCGGACAAAGGTTGCCTATAACCTGCTTCGCGAATACGGCTACTTCAACGGGGCTACTTCCTATGAAGTGGAACCGGACCCCAAGAACCCGAAAAAGGCAAAGATAAGCTACAAGGTGGAGATGAACAATGCCTACACATACGACAGCATCGCATACGTCCGGCTACGGCATCGCATCGACACGCTCGTCCAGCGTAACATCGGCGACCGCCTTCTGCACGACGGCGATAATTTCAATGTCGTACAGCTCGAAGCCGAACGTCAGCGCATCTCTTCCCTGCTCCGTAACAACGGGTATTACTATTTCCGTCCCGAATTTATCAGCTACCAGGCCGATACGATCATGAATCCCGGAAAGGTAGCGCTCCGTATCTCTACAAAGCCGGGGCTGCCCCGCACCGTACTGCGTCCCTGGAAGATAGGCGACGTATCGGTCTTCCTGAACGGTTACAACAACGAGCCGCCGACAGATTCCATCCGGTATAAGGATATGACCGTCTTTTACGAAGGGAAGTTGCGCGTCCGTCCGAAGGTGCTGTACGACCGGCTGAAATTCCGCCCTGGCGACCTCTATTCGCAGCAACAGCAGGAAAAGACCCAGACCGGCTTCTCCCGTCTCGGCATTTTCCGCTATTCGGAAATGCAATATACTCCCAAAGACACCTCTCGCCGTTGCGATACGCTGAACCTGCAGATCAACACGGTTTACGACCTTCCGCTGGACGGCGAGCTGGAACTGAACGTGACCACCAAGAGCAATGACCAGACCGGTCCGGGCGCGATCTTCAGCGTTACCAAACGGAATGTATTCGGAGGAGGAGAGACCTTCGGCGTCAGCATGCGCGGCTCCTACGAATGGCAGACCGGCAAACGGGTTTCGGGCGGCAGCTCGGCGATCAACAGCTGGGAGTTCGGCATCAGCGGTACGCTTACTTTCCCGCAAGTGCTTTTCCCCAGCCTGATAAAGAACGATACGAAATACCCTTCCAGCACCTCCTTCCGTATCTATGCGGACCAGTTGAACCGTGCCAAATTCTTCAAGATGCTGGCATTCGGCGGAAGCGCTTCGTACGAGTTCCAGCCGTCGGCGACCAGCCACCATTCGGTGACGCCGTTCAAGCTGACCTACTCGCTGTTGCAGCATACGACGCATGAATTCGACTCCATCGTAGATGTCAACAAGGCGTTGGGGCGAAGCCTCGAGAACCAGTTCATCCCGTCGATGGGCTATACATACACGTATGACGATTCTCCCATCACTACCAAAAAGAACCATCTCTGGTGGCAGTCTTCCATCACACAGGCGGGCCTTATTCTCGACGGCGCCTATGCCATCGCCGGTAAGAACTTTAACAAACGGGACAAGAAACTGTTAGGGAACCGCTTCGCCCAGTTTGCCAAACTAACGAGCGAAATACGGTACAACTATTATCTCGGAAAGAAGCAGCACCTGGTCGGACGCCTGATGGCCGGCGTCGCCTACAGCTACGGCAATTCGATCACGACACCCTACAGCGAACAGTTCTACATCGGCGGCGCCAACAGTATCCGGGCTTTCACGATCCGAAGCATCGGGCCGGGCAGCTACCGCCCGACCGATTCGAAATACGGCTATCTGGACCAGACCGGCGACATCAAGTTCGAAGCCAATCTGGAATACCGCTTCCCGATCTTGGGCGACCTGCACGGAGCGACCTTCCTCGATGCCGGCAACATTTGGCTGCTACGCTACGACAAAAGCCGTCCCGGCGGACAGTTGAAATGGGGCCGTTTCCTGAAAGACCTGGCTTTAGGCACAGGCATCGGACTGCGCTACGACCTGACCTTCCTCGTCATCCGCCTGGATTGGGGAATCGGCCTGCATGTCCCGTACGATACGGGAAAGAAAGGCTATTACAACATCCCGGACTTCAAAGACGGAATGGGTGTCCACCTGGCAATCGGCTATCCGTTCTAAAGAAACGGTTTCAAATCGGCTTTCCGCTCCAAGAGCGGCTCTTGAAGTACCAATAGAGTCCGCTTACAAGCGGGCCGTTATATAATCGATAATGTCCAGGCACAGATGGGTGGTCCGGTCGTTCACATCCAGTTCGGGATTCAGTTCGACCAGGTCCATCGACTTGATCAGATTGGTGGAAAGTATATGTTCGACGAAATCCTTGAACTCGTCCGGCATCAGTCCTTCGCACACGCGTGTTCCCGTACCGGGAGCAAAGCGGGGATCGATGCTGTCCACGTCTATGCTGAAATGGACATTCCGTATCTTCCGTTCCTTCAGCTTCCGTTTGATATCTTCGGCAACAAAGCCGATGCCCTTCTGGTGGATCATGTCCATCGTATAAACACTCAACTGCTCACGCTCGATCAAAGCCTGTTCCCCTTCATCCAGGCTCCGGGTTCCGACCAGGAAGACATTCTGCGGATTCACCTTGTTGCCGGGCGCATAGATATTGACTAATTCCTCGCTCCCCATCCCCATCAGGGCGCTAAGCGGCATCCCATGAATATTGCCGCTGGGAGAAGTCTCGCTCGTATTGATGTCGCCATGCGCATCCAGCCAGATGATGCCGAAATCGTCAAAGCACTTTCCCACTCCTGACGCACTGCCCAGCCCTAACGAATGGTCTCCGCCGATCACCAGCGGGAAAGCCCCTCCGCGCAACGTGTCGTAGACCAGCTCGGCCAGGTTATTATTGACCTCGACAATCGCATCTAAATATTTCAGACTCCGCCCGCGGGCAAACTTATCCGCCTCCGAAACCGGAGGAACATACAGATTGCCCAGGTCGAAGGCCCGATGTCCGTTTTTACGGATAATCTTCATCAGGCCCCGTTCACGCAGGTGGTTCGGGGCGCGTTCCACCCCTTCGCGGTCGCACCCTAAGTTGAGTGGGACTCCTATCACATTTATCTTCATAGGCAATCAAAATTGAGCGAATGTATCTTTAATAATGCCGACGGCCTCCATCATCTGATCCCGGTCGATAACCAACGGAGGAGTGAAACGGATGATATGGTCATGCGTCGGCTTGGCGATCAATCCGTTCTCTTTCAGCGCCAGACAGATGTCCCAGGCCACTTTCCCATCCCGCGGCACGGTGACAACAGCATTCAGAAGTCCTTTTCCCCGCACCTGGCGGATCATCGGATTGTCGATCTTCTCCATTTCGCTGCGGAAGAGGACACCCATCTCGAAAGCATTCTCCGAAAGATGCTCGTCGCGCACCACCTCAAGGGCAGCTATCGCCACGCGGGCAGCCAACGGGTTACCGCCATAGGTGGAACCATGTTCGCCCGGCGCGATCGTCAACATGATCTCATCATCCGCCAATACTGCCGAGACAGGCGTGACACCGCCGGACAAGGCCTTCCCCAAAATCAGAATGTCAGGATGGACATTCTCGTAATCGCAGGCAAGCAGTTTGCCGGTGCGCCCGATACCCGTCTGGATCTCGTCGGCGATAAAGAGGACATTGTGTTGCCGGCAAAGGTCATGGCACTTCCGCAGATACCCTTCGTCGGGGACGACCACGCCGGCTTCCCCCTGTATCGGTTCCAGCAGGAAACCGACAACGTCCGGATCGTTCAACGCCTCTTCCAATCCGCCTACATTATTATATTGCACTTTGATAAAACCGGGCGTATAAGGCCCGAAGTCCGCATACGAACCGGGATCCGTGCTCATGGAGATGATCGTGATCGTCCGTCCGTGGAAGTTCTCGCTGCAAACGACGATCTTCGCATGCTCAGGAGCGATCCCCTTCACCCGGTATCCCCAACGCCTTGCCAGTTTGAGAGCCGTTTCGACCGCCTCGGCCCCGGTGTTCATCGGCAACAGTTTGTCATACCCGAAGAACTTGCAGGCAAACTCCATATACTCTCCCAAGATATCGGCATGGAAAGCACGCGACACCAGTGTCAACTGCTGTGCTTGGTCGGTAAGCGCCTTAATGATCTTCGGATGACAATGCCCCTGGCTCAGGGCGGAATAGCCGGACAGGAAATCAAAATACCGTTTTCCTTCCACGTCCCAAACATAAACTCCTTCTCCTTTCCGGAGAACGACAGGCAGGGGATGGTAGTTGTGCGCACCATACTTCCCCTCACGGGTGATGTAATCTTCCGGTCTCATCTTCTTTCAGATTTAAAATTAGCAGACTGTAAGCGTTTCTTACGTCCTTGTTCCAAAGGTACGGAATAAAGCTTACATTATGTCATGCAAAAGAGTATGTTAAGAAACATACGTTAGTACCATTCCTTTCTGTCGTTTCCTGCATAGGTAACTCTCGTTTCCTACCGAGGAAATTATCGTTTCCTGCCGAGGGAATTTCAGTTCCCTGCTGGGGAAATTCCGGTTTCCTTTAGGAGGAAACTGGAATTGGCTGGTTATCAGTGCCAATCAATGCACAGCTTGAGATCCGTTTTTTTACTTCATCCAAAGTGTTTCACTTACTTGTATTTTATCCATAAACCAGGGGAATATGTTGTCCAAATGGTATTGTTTTGTCCTGTAACCCACATATTTTGGAAAATTACAGGTATTTTTTCTTGCCGATTCGGAAAACCTATTTACCTTTGCAACGATTCCGTAGTGGGCAGCGGCTCACAGAATGCGGGATCGATTACATATTGTAAGCATTTTACGAAGATTATTCCAATCCTAAAATCTGCAAAATTTTAAGCCTGACGGAATAATGGACAGTAAATGCTTGCGCTGGTTACGTATAAATTTATCTACCATTTTTATGGGAGGATTGTTATATCGTATAAAGCGCGAGCTATTGTTCTATTATTGTTAGGCGGGCTTTGCAGAGCCTTAGGATTAATAATAGACAATTAGCCCGCGTTTTTTTTATGCCCGTTCATAATCATTCGCGGGGAGTTGTTTTCCCCTTCGTGAAATTAGTTGTTGGATTTTCAAACACTATTTTATTAACAATTAATTTTTAATGATTATGAACAAGAGATTTTCTACTCTTTTGGCTGCCGCACTGGTAGCAGGTGGATTGTCAGCAAATGCACAGATTGGAGGAACTGTTGCGACAGAACTTACTTCTACTCCAGCTCGCAATTATATGCTGACGACAAGCCGATTTTCCACTGGGAACATCGGCAATGTCATTGCAACTGAAACAACTACTGGTACAGCTTATGCTAAACAAGTTACTGCAAGTGCTACGGGGGTTAATACCCAATTATGGACAATCAAAGTAACAACAGTTGCCGGTTCCAACCGCTTTGTTTTAGTTAACAAAGAAAATGGCATGACTTTGTCTTTTGATCCTAAGTATGCCATTGCTGCAGATGCAAGTGGCAATGTTCCTGCACCGACAGCAGCGGATGATAATGCCTATTCTTTGGAAGCTGCATCCAATGACACAGAATGGACATGGGTGTCGGCTCCGAATGCCACTGCAGAATTAGATGACGTTGTTAAACTGACAAGTGCTTTCCGTGCTGACTCTACGATGTCAATTGCAGTTGCAACAGGTGGCTATCTGTATGCATATAAATATGCAAATAGTACAGCAACTGTTACTTTGACAAGTGGCACTCAATTGGCACTTCAAGCTGTTGAACCGGGTAGTATTTATATGACTCCGGCCGATCTGAACGTATTAGGTATAACCGACAAGTACTTTACACTGAGCACCAACAAAACCGGTTTAGTAGGAGCAGATCAATTGACCGGAAGAAAGTTCCATGCAGAATCATCTGCTACTACTAATGCTGTTTATTTGAGAAATTTGAAAGCTGATGGCACGTTGGATAATAGATATGCCTATGTCGATACAGCGTTCCATGTTGGAACAGGAACGAACCTGAACACATGGTATAAGTTTGCGAACACGAAAACTGCTGGAGATTATTCTAAACTGGCAAGCCCGGCTGCTTTTGATTTCTTCATTCAACGCAATTTGTTCAAAGATAGCGTAATCGTATCTGTACCTGTAGGCGCATTGAAAGAAGAAGGTGCTGCTGATGCAACCGGTTCTAAATGGCAGACAGGCCAGAGTAATACAACAATTAAGACTTATCTGACTGTTTCTGCAATTAAATTAACTCCGAGCACAGAAGTGCTGACTCTTTATTCAACTCCAAAAACAGAAAACTTGCTGTTTGCCGTATCTTCTCCTGAAGCAGATGAAACTCTGACTTCTGTTGAGGATGGCGTATATTTCATCAAGAATAAGAAAGGTCAGTATTTGGCTGTCCCGGTTTATAATGCATATGACGAATATAGCGGATATCCTACTTGGGTAACCGTAAACCCGGACGAACAAGATCCTGCTCACATGCCAGCATACCAGTGGGTTGCCTTAAAAGACAAAACTTCTGATAAAGCAGCTAAAACATCTACAATCACATTGACAAACCGTGAGTTTGCAAAGACAACTGATTGGGATGGATCAAAATATGTTGTTGTTGATAATGATTATGCAACTATCCAGTTGAGAAAAAAAGCTGGTGCAGAATTTATGTATGTTTCCGTTTATAGCAGACCGTTCACAACTTCAGATTCTTTGGCTTTCGATGCTGTTCCTGCAACAGCCTTGAGCGATACTTTGCTGGGGTATAAGAATATCGACGCCAATGACCTGTTGGTAAATCGCTACACATTCAATTACCTGCATGCTTATACAAAGGATAAGTTTATTGCTAAATCGGCAAAAGACTCTTTGGCTACAGTGTTGGATGGGAAAGCCGTATTTGCGCTTGAAGCAGATGGCGCTATCGCTGATTATGGTTACGATGTAACTAAAGCAGGAAGTCGTATCGCTGGTTTGAAACAGTTGAGAAGACAGGCTTACAAGGTATATGTCCCAGCTAAGAATGATGCTTATTTAGGTATAAACGACGAATCTAAATATGCAATTTCTGCAAATATGTATCCTTCTACATTCTTCTTCAAAGAAAATAATGACTTAACTGGTGACGATAATTGCTATCATGCAATGATCCGGTTGAGTGAGTATGTTGAGAATTCAGGAACAGTAGATGAATTTACATATCTGGGCTATTCTAAAGCCGGTGTAACCGACGATGATTTGTCTGCAACATTGAAGAACCAGGTATCATCTGAAACAAGAACTTCTGCATTCCTGATCGGCAAATACGATGCTCCTTTGTATCGTCGCTTCGATTCTGAAAAACTGGAAGGCAATGTTGGTGATGCAGCCGATACATTGCGTTTCAAAGAAAAATATCGTAATGAATACCTGCAGGTTGAAAATAATGATAACTTCAAGGTTAAAGGCATTGATTTCTTAGGTATCTATACTCCGGACTTCACAAAAGATGGTAAATCATTCATTGTCGATACTGCATTCGTAAACCGTTTCAACGGCAAGATCAAACCGCAGTACCTGATCTCTATCGATCGTCAGGATGCTCAAGATGTAGCAGGTGTACCTTGCGATGCCACGAACCATAAACACGTAGATGCCAACGGTAAAGAGACAGATGCCGATCATTGTGTTCACGCAACACCTGCAACACGTGGTTTCGCGTTTGGTAAATATCTGGTAAACTTTGCTGACTCTGTTACAAATGCAACAGCAGACAAAGGCAATTATGCTTGGAAGGGTTACACCCGTGCAGGTTTCGTGAAGGCTGCCCATATCGGGGATAGCTTGTATATCCTGACAGGCCAGTTTGCAGATGTAACTGCTGCCACTCTGGACACAGCTGCGATCCACAAAGCAATCAAAGACAATAAGTATGCTTCCAAATATCTGGTTGACCTGATCGCAGGCGAAGACAAACATCAGCTTGTAACATGGTCTATGCGTTTCGTAGATCCTGAAAATGCAGCGAATGAAGAAGAAGATGACCGCGCATTCTTGATGGAATCCCAGAAAGCCGCCACGGATAAAGACATTGCTCCTGTTAGCGGCCAGTGGTTAAAAATGCAGAATGGCTGTATCGCTCTTTCTGGTACTGCAGGCGCCGAATCAACTTTCGACCAGTTCACCGGTTCGGACGATGCATTGATCTTCAATATCGAAAAGGGTTCGAAAGAGGATATCGCAACAGACAACGAAGCGATCGCCACATCTGAAATCGCCGTTATCGCAGGCGAAGGTCAGGTAACCATCGCTAACGCTGCCGGCAAGAAGGTTGTTATCAGCAACATCCTCGGCCAGGTAGTAGCTAATACAGTAATCGCATCTGACAACGCTGTAATTGCTGCTCCCCAGGGTGTGGTAGTGGTAGCCGTTGAAGGTGAAGAAGCTGTTAAGGCAATTATAAAATAATAGAAACAAAAAACAATCCCTTGCCGGGGGATTCATCCCCCCGGCAAAAGGAAGATATTTATAATCAAATAATTCTAAAATGTTTGGCCGCGTGCCGTGAAAACGGCAATTACCCTGCGACAGGCGAACAGGCGGCCGGATTTAATATTAATAATACTAAAGTATATTGAATTGAAAAGTTCAATGTAGCCGGTAGCCCTGTGAAGGACGAAAGCATACAGAAAACAAGCCCCGAAGGTGATCGACATCTTCGGGGCTTCGTTGGTTCGCCCGGCATGGATGTTTTTTTAATAGAATCACCGGTGTTTGGCTAATCTGCCAAAAGCTGAATCTGCAGATTTATCGACTTTACAAATATCGGAATCAGAAAATCAGCATATAGGCTCTGTACTTGGTCTCTTTTGTGACCGGGCAGAGAGAAATATATCCTTCTCTTATTTTCCCGTCTTTCATTTCAATCGGATAGGCCTTTTTCATGAAACAATGTTGCTCGTAGGCTTCGCCGGGTTTGCTTGTGTAGGTGATGCGCATATCGCCCCGGGCGTTAGGCGCCAGGTACTTTTGGCTGATGCGCAAGGCTACCATCCCCATTGTGTAGCGCATGTTCACTTCTATGCAGGGGTGTATGGCGAATTCGCCGTCTGCTTTTCTGCGATAGACCAACATGTCCACCCCTAAGTAACCGGTATAGATGTTTCCATATATCTGCCGGATTGCCTCTCCCACAGCTTCTTTCAGTTGCTGGAATTTGTCTCCGAAGTTTTCAACAAAGAAACTTTCCAGATATGTCTGTTCGCCCAATGCATTTCCGGAATAAGCCCCTTTCTTTTCAGCTCCGAATACGGAAAGCCCTTCATAGCGTACGTTCCCGTTCCCGTCCGAATAAAACTCCATCGCGAAATCCTGGTATTTGTTCAGCGCACATTCAATGCTGACACACCCCTGTTTGTTCAGCGCCCCTTCGATCCAGACGCGGTCTTTGGCAGTCAATTTGCGTTCCGGCAACCAAAGCAGGCCCCTGCCGGAAGACGAATAGGGCGTCTTCAGCACGAAAGGCGCATTCTGGAGGATCAGGTATTTTTCCACTTCCCTCATTTTTTTGCAGAATTTAGGCGATACCGGCACATCCATATCAGGCAGGAGTTCCCGTATTTTGTCCAGACATTCGGCTGCTGCCTGACGATTTGTCAACCGGACATATTCTTCTTTCCATTCCGGGATCGTAAGGTTCAGGTTGCCGCTTTTCCGAAGCTTTTCAAAAAAGGAATGGCTATGCGGAGAAAGTCCCCAGGGAGCAGCTTGCATTTCGGGCAGACCGCTCTGCTGCTTTTCGATCTCCTTGCGTGAGATCAGCTTGGCAAACGGCCTGAACTCCTTAGGCTGTAGGGAGAAGAAACGCGGTGAAGCGATCTCTTCCGTAAAGACAAGATCCTCCGGGTCCGCGTACCAGACCGGAAGATAGGATAACTCCCTGATCATCCTTTGCACGTTTGCGGGCGGAGTGTAATTTTCAGAGCCTTGTAGTATGGCGGTTTCGTGTCCCGGGTTAAAGAAATGTATTTTAGGTTTCATGCTATATGTATATAATAGGTATATAAATTAGGCACAAATTACACGGACCACACGGATTAATTATTTTCTTCCCGTGTAAATCCGTGTAATCCGTGCCTGATAATTTATATCGGTTTATGGAATATTGCCGTTTTATTCGAGGTTCTCGTCGATGGCGTCGATCTTTTTAATGATGAGTGCCATTTCGTCTTTTAGTTTGTCGATCTTGCGTTCCATCTCTTTGAGCAAACCGCCGCCGCCTTTGGAGGAGATGCTCAGGAACCCGATGTTGTTTTCGTAGGTTTGAAGTTCGTTCTTCATCCGTTCGTACATGCGCATCAGTTTTTCCCGTTCGCCGTAGAGTTTGCCTTTCCCCCGTTCGCCGTTGCTCATGTCGTTGAGGTTACTGCGGAAAGTCTGCATCTTGCGGTCGTTCTGATCGACTTTGAGACGGTCGAACTGTTTGTCGACTGCTTCGTGATATTCCTTATAAATCTTATCTTTCTCTTTGAAAGGGACATGGCCGATCGTGTTCCATTCTGCCATATATCCTTTCAGGGCAGCGAGTGCCTCGTCATGGTCGGCTTCGTCGATTGCGTTGATCTTTTCCACCAAAGCTTTTTTAGCCGCCAGGTTCGTTTGCTCCACGCTCCTTTGAGAAGATACATTCTTGTTCTTTTGTTCGAAGAAATAGTCGCAAGCCGAGATGAAACGTTTCCAGATCGCATCAGAATGTTTGCGGGCTACCGAGCCGATCGTCTTCCATTCTTTTTGCAAGGCGATCATCTTTTCGGTCGTGCTCTTCCAGTCCGTGCTGTCTTTCAGTGCTTCGGCTTTTTCACACAAGGCTTTTTTCAGTTCGAGATTCTTTTCCATCTCGTCCTTTATATTCTTGTAGAATTCGCTTTTGCGGTTGAAATAAACGTCGCAGGCAGCGCGGAAACGTTCGAATATCTTCACGTTCGATTTCTTCGGGGCGAAGCCGATTGTTTTCCATTTGTCCTGCAAGGCAATTACTTCCCTATTCTTTTCTTCCCAATCTTTGAATGATTTCAAAGCCGGGAAATCGATGTTTTCTATCTGTTCGCAGATGGCTGTCTTGGCCTCCAGGTTTTCCTGTTCCTTCGCTTTCAGCCCTTCGAAATGCTCCTGATGGCGTTTGTTGATGATCGTGGAAGCGGCTTTGAAGCGGGACCAGAGGTCTTCGCGCAGTTCTTTCGCTACCGGACCGATTTCGCGCCATTGCTGGTGCAGCTTCTGAAGCTGATGGAAAGCGGATACGACATCCGGTTCCGTTTGCAGTTTCTCGACGGTTTCGCAAAGAGCCGTTTTCATTTCCAGGTTCTTCTTGAAGTCGTAATCGCGGAACTGGTTGTTTATCTTGATGATGTCGTAGAACTTCTCACTGTATATCTGATAGTTCTTCCACAGTTCGTTGACGTGCTCCTGCGGAACGGCTTTCACTTCTTTCCATCTCTGCTGGATGTCCTTGAAGTCGTTATATAGTTTATTGAAATCTTCCTGGCTTTCGGTCAATGCTTTCAGCTGGTCGATGAGTTGGAGTTTCAAGGCATAATTGGCCGCTTTAACCCGTTCTTCCTCGGCAAGGATGGCAGCCCGTTTTTCTTTGTAGACGTTGAGCAGTTCTTTGATCCTGCTTTCGGCTTCGTCTTCGGGGGCGACAAAATCCTTTTCTTCACCACCGGCCGTAAGGAATGCTTTCTTCAATTCGTCCACTTCGCTCCGGTGGATTTTGTAATAAGCCTGTTTGAGTGCTTCCACCTCGTTGCGCGTCGCGTCTGCTGCCGCTTCCACCAGACCGTTCAGTTTCTCCAGAATTTCTTCTTTCGACAATTTTCCCGCAGCCGCAACAGTCTCTTCACCTGCCGCAGCTTCGTCCGTTTTGACTGCTGCTTCAGATGTTTCTTCTGCTGCAACTCCGGCGTCCGGTGTTTCGTTTGTTACAACTTCCTCCGCCGTGTTTTCCGGTGTTGTTTCCGGAGCCTTAGTTTCTTCCAATTTGCCGTTTTCTTCAGTCGGCAAATTAGTTTCGTGAGTGTCCTTCATATTCAATCGCATTTAGGAAAAGGATAAATGTATCCTATATCAAGTCACAAATTAAAGTAAATATTTTGGGATTACAGCATTTGGGAGCAAATAATTTGCAGGTAGATGTTAAATTAGGCACAGATTACACGGAAAACACGGAAAGAAAATAAATTTGTCCGTGTTTTCCGTGAAATCCGTGCCTCAAATATAATCCGTGTTTGAAATTATCCTAAGAACGAGATCAGTACGCCGGCGGCTACGGCTGAACCGATGACGCCGGAGATGTTGCTGGCCATGCAATATTGAAGTACATGGTTCTTGGGATCGTATTTCAATGCTATTTCATTCGCGACACGTGATGCCATCGGTACGGCGCTCAGTCCGGTCGCCCCGATCAGCGGGTTGATCTTCTTCTTCGTAAAAAGGTTGAACAGTTTGACGAAGAAGATACCTCCCGCAATGGAAAGGGCGAACGCGAGGAAGCCCCCGATTACGATACCGATTGTCGTGAAGTTCAGGAATGCTTCGGCTGTCATGGTTGCACCGACCGATAACCCTAAAAAGATGGTCGCTGCATTCATAATGCTGTTGGATGCGGCATCGAAGAGGCGGAATGTATTGGTCCCGATCTCCTTTACCAGGTTACCGAACATCAGCATACCGATCAAAGGAACTGCGCTCGGAACGAACAGGGCCACGACCGTCGTCACCACAATCGGGAAGATGATCTTCAGAACGCGCAGGTTCTTGATCTCTGTCGTCGACGGGTATTTCTTTTCCTGCTCTTTCATATTGATACAGAGTTCTTTCTTTGAACAGAAAAGCTTGACTACCAGTGGGATGATAACCGGAACCAACGCCATGTAGGAATAAGCCGCAATGGCGATCGGGCCTAACAGGTGAGGAGCCAGTTTGATGGTCGTGAAGATGGCAGTCGGTCCGTCCGCTCCTCCGATAATGCCTAAAGCAGCGGCTTCTTTCGGGGTGAATCCCATCAGGATGGCTACCAGCAAGACGGTGAAAATACCTAACTGGGCAGCCGCTCCGAAGATAGACAGCCGCAGGTTACGCAGCATCGGCCCGAAATCCGTCAGTGCTCCCACACCCATAAAGATGATAGGAGGGAGGAACCCGGTCTTGATCAGCATGTAATAGATGAAGTTCATCAGCCCCAACTCGTGTGCAATGTCATGAAGCGGCATTTCCCAGATGTTCTTCATCACTCCGTGCACGTTGATCAGGCCGTTTTCGTCAGCCTGTATCACGCCCATGTCGCCTCCGGGAAAGTTCGCAAGCAGCACGCCGAACGCGATCGGAACGAGCAGCAATGGCTCATACTGCTTTTTTATACCTAAATAAAGCAGTATGAACGCTATGGCATACATGATCAGGAACTGCGGTTCAGCTATGATATTGCTGAACGCAGTCATCTCATACAGATTTTGAAATATCTCGTTCATTCCTGTATCGTCATTAATACGTCATCTTCAGAAACGGCGTCACCGGCAGCCGCACAGATAGCGGTAACGGTTCCGCCAAATTCGGCACGTACGGCGTTGTACGTTTTCATGGCTTCCACGTAGCAGAGCACATCTCCTTCCTTTACGACATCTCCCACTTTTACAGGCGTGTCCGAAGCGCCTTTCACCAGGAAGAATTTACCTTCCAGCGGCGAGAGCACTTCTTTGCCGGCACCGGCCGGAGCAGCTGCGGGTGCAGATGTTGCGGCAGGAGCGGATGCTGTTTCCGCAGGGGCGGCCGTGTTTGCTGTGTCTCCGAAGGCAACGGTCACTTTGTAGGCCTGTCCGTTCACATCGACGGTCATGACCTGGGGTGTTGTCGGCAGGGCCATGGTCACGTTGGCAGGGGCGGCTGCCGCGGATGCGGGCGTAGTGGCGGCAGGTTGGGCTGCAGTCTGTTTTTCCGCTCTTTTCTTGGCTACGTCGGCTTTGAATTCCACTTTGGCTTTTCCTGAACGGTAGGCTTCATACTGTGCCGGATGCATCGCATATTCGAACAGTTCTTCGTCGTCTTCGCCCGTTTCCCATTGTTTTTCGTTCATCAGCTTGCGATACTTGTCGAGCGCGTCCGGGTAGTTGTCCTGCGGATTCCCTTCGAAAAACTCACGGCCTTCGGCTTTCGCCTTCTCGATGATTTCCGGCGCCAACGGGCCCGGCAGGCGTCCGGCCTTGCCCAAGATCATGTCCCAGATATCGTCGGCGATCATGCTCCAGCGGGCTTTCCCCTTTTCCATCTGCATCACGTTCATGAGCGCCAGGTTCTTGACATACTGGCTGAACGGGGTCACCAATGGGGGGTAGCCGACACGCGGCCATACATAAGCCACTTCGTCGAACAGCTTGATCAGCAGCTGGTCCTGGCTCATGAGCGGCTTGTTGTTCTTGATATTGTTCTTGTTGATTGTCTCCAGGTTCTTTTCGAGGTCTGACATCAGGCTTCCCATCATGCCGCCCGGCAGTCCCGGACCGATCAGCAACGAGTTCATCAGGCGGTTCTTCGGACTGATATACAAACCGAGGAAGTCATCCATGAATTCCTGGATCAGGCTGCGGACTTTCATATAAGCCTCCATGTTGATTTCCGGCACTTTGTAGCCGGCATCCTTCAACATCGCCTGTACGGTCAGCAGGTCCGCATGGCCTGTACCCCATGAAAGCGGTTCCATGCCGACATCGATGTAATCGCAACCGGCGTTGCATACTTCCAGGATCGAAGCCACGTTGAATCCGGGGCCGGCATGGCTGTGATACTGGACCGGGATTTCCGGATGTTTTGCCTTGATGTTGGCCACGATCTGTCCTAATGAATGCGGACGGCCTATGCCGGCCATGTCCTTGATGCAGATTTCATCCGCTCCCAGTTCGATCAGTTCCATTGCCATCTTGGTGTAATATTCGACCGTATGGATGGGCGAGTGGGTGATGCACAACGAACATTGCGAGATCATCCCTGCCGCTTTCGCATACCGGATGGAAGGGGCGATGTTGCGTACGTCGTTCAATCCGCAGAACGTACGGGCGATATCTGTTCCCTGTGCTTTTTTTACCTGGTAGAACAACTGGCGAACGTCGTCAGGTACGGGACTCATGCGCAGGCCGTTCAGTGCGCGGTCCAGCATATGGGTTTGTATGCCGGCCTCATGGAACGGTTTCGTCCATTCGCGTACGGCTCTGTTTGGGTTTTCACCGAATAATAAGTTTACTTGTTCGAATCCTCCGCCATTGGTCTCTACGCGGGCGAAACATCCCATCTCGATAATGGCCGGTGCCACCCGTGTTAGTTGGTCTACGGTGGGGACATATTTTCCGGCAGATTGCCACATGTCACGGAAGACCAAACTAAATTTGATTTCTCTTTTCATGATAAATTATATATAATTACTCTTACAACTTCTCGATCTTGACGACTTTCCCTTTTCCCCCCGTCACGACACTGACCGCCGATATGATGGCGGCGGTAGTCTGGTTCGTAATGCCGGCAGCCGGTACGGATGCCGCCGCTTGCCTTTGTGGTGTCACTTGTTTTTTTACAATAATCTCTTCGGGCGCATATTTGTTTACCAGTACGATCAGGCCCTTCCCAAGATTGATAACGATCAGCAGGATAGCGAAGACAGTGGTCATTCCCACGATCATTAGCAAAAGTCCAGTTTCTATGTTTTCCATACTCATTAATTGACGGGAAAGCGTGCGTTTGGTGTGGCTGGCACAATCCTTCCCAAGTTAAAAATTCAGCTACAAAATTATGAAATTGTCTGAAATTCACTTATAGATTCTTCATAAAAAATATGAAAAAGGTTCGGACTTTTCGTATCTTTGCCTCCCTGAAAACAATTTGTAATTAAATCATGGGAAACTTCTTTAAATCATTATTTTCTTCTTCTAAGGCGACAACGCCCGAAGAAGAGAAAAGCAAGAACGATCAGAAAAATTTCGATATTCTGAAATACGACGGTGTCCGCGCCCAGAAGATAGGCCAGGTGGCGTATGCCATCAAGTGTTTTACCGGAGCGTTGAAGTTGCAGGAGGATTTCGAGACGATGACTTATCTGGTCGCTGCCTATACGACGGCGAATAAGGCGGATGAAGCGCTCGAAGTGCTGAACCGCATGGTGGAGCTTGAGCCGGACCATATCAATACGCTTCTGACGCGTGTGAACGTGCTTTTCATGCTGGACAAGGATGCGGACGTGATTGCCGATTGCCGGCATATTCTCGAACTGGAAGAGACGAACCATTTGGCCTGGTTCCTGATGGGGAAGGCGAAGCGGACGACTTCCGACCCCTTAGGGGCGATTGCCGACCTGACGAAAGCGATCGCCTTGAAAGAAGATTTCACGGATGCCTATCTGATGCGTGCCCGGATATTGTTGTCGATGCAGCAGGCAACCGAAGCGCTTCCCGATGTGGAAAAGGCCATCACGCTGGCTCCGGAAGAAGAAACTTCCTACTTGCTGCGCGGCCGTATCCATGAAGCGATGGGCAATATCGACGCTGCTGCGGCCGATTACCAGAATGTGTTGGAGTTGAATCCGTTCAATGACGAGGCGACGTTGCTCGTCGGCCAGCTCCTGATCACGCAGGAACGTCTGGATGAAGCCATTACTTTCTTCGACGAAGCGATCGACCTGAAACCCGATTTCGGCAAAGCATACGCCGAACGGGGCCGTGCCAAGAACCTGAAAGGAGACAAGGAAGGCGCCTTCGAAGATCTGAAAAAGTCCATCGAACTGAACCCCGAAGGCGACGAAGCCCGGAAGCTGGAAGGGCAGCATACGAATTTCAACGATATGTACAAGGGCGGGATCTTCTGAGAAGGATGATTCAGATTTTACAATAACCCCCTGTTTTTTCTATTTCAACCCGAAAACCGAACCTTTTCGGGTTGTCTTTTTGTAAGCGGGCCGGAACATTTTGTGACGTGCAGGCAGCACGTCTGCGCGGTTCGTCTCCGGTACATGTGTTTTTGTCAATCCGGATCTTGTTTTCCTTGACAATCCGGTAAACCTTAACTTCCGGAGAGTCGAATATCCGGATCCTGCTTGGGGATGGTGCAGGAATATGGAACGTATAAAGAGCCCGGTCGCAGGGAGGCCGGCAGCCCTTTCCCGTGACGACCGTCTTCATCGCGCTGGCGACCGTCTTCGTTGCCATGACGACCGTCTTCATGCAGGGTGAACTGCACACTTCAGAGCCATGAAGACGGTCGTCATGGGAATTTTCTGCGCACCTCGCGGAAAATACCTCCGGAAATGTCTGTTGCCGCTGCTGGAGAAACCTTTTGGAAAGGTGGTTTTGACAGCTTTTTTCTTGTTTCTATGGGCGTTTTTTACAATATCCCCAGGCTTTCTCCGATATTTTTACCGGTTCAGCGTCAGGCCGGTATCTCTTAAAAATAAAACTTATTGTCATCTCTGGCTTATTGTACGGTTTTTCAAAATACCCGTTAGTCTGAATCGAAACTGTAGCACATGAAATTAGGATTTCTACCCCATATTTTTCAAATTACACGCAGGGGTAATATTTTTTAAGAAACTTGTATTTCTGCAAGATGCTGAATAACAGAAAAATACAAATATATGCCTTTTGAAGGGGGTTATTGTGCGTTTTAACGTCTTTCGAAGTCTGGTGTTCTGTGTTTCTTAGACCTCTTCAGGATTGCTTATTATAAGCTGATAGCCGGTTCCCCGATGGGATTTGATTTGAATAAAGGGCATGGGGGCCAAGCTTTCCCGCAAGCGCACAATAGCGGCAGAAACCGCATCGCGTTCCGCTTTACCGATCTTTTCCTTTTTTAAGGCATTTCCGAGGATTTGTGAATAGATAATTTGAGGCGCTATCACTGATTGTTGAGAATTAATCAGATGAGTAAACAGCTTCAGGCCTTGCCCGCTTAAAGTCACATATAGGTTTTTGTATTTCAAGATGCCGCTTTTCTTGTCGAACCGTAATCCGAAAGGTAAGGTCCCTTCTTTGGAAAAAGAACGGACAAAAGCGACAACCGGCTTCTCTACAATTTTTGTTTCTACAACTTTCTTTTCAAGCAATACCGCGTTTAGTTTTTTTATTCCCCATTTATAACTGCCGTATAAAATTCCGACAAATAAACCATAAAAGAGTAAAAAGAGAAGGATGGAATCTGCCCGTTTTAAAATAAAGGAAAGCGGAATTTGCACAAATGCTTGTAATTCTATATTGTCTTCTATATTTTTATTCTTCCGATATATAACAGGCTTCAAAGCGGTAGCTTTTTTCATAAAAAGGCTATCGGTGTAACTTATCGTTGTTTTCTCTTTACGCTTACAACGCACCGCTGTTTGTGATTCCATACCTAAATCTGCAAGTCTGGCGCGAAAAAGGCTATCCAGGAAAATCCGGTTCGGATCATTCAGAGACAGATAGTCCTGGTCACACCATCTTTCTTTTTCTTCATAGGAAATAGAGTCCGATAATAATAATGTCCCTCTATTGGTTTTTATCGGTATGGAACCCAATCGGGTGTTTATTTCTTTACTGATAGCATCTTGAAAAGTAGCAGAGGCTTCAGTGAAAATCTTTTTACGGCATGAAAGGAATCCATGCCAGACCATTATCAAACAAAACAAAGTCATACACATATATAATAATATGCATAGTCTTTTAAAAAAAAGGATTTTGTCTGTATGTCTATTCTCTTCTTGCATGTTGCAAAAATATAAAAAATGGGCATCTATATAGGCTTTTCTCTTCAGATATATGTAATTCAAGTCCGAAGAAAACCTACAGAAAACCTACAAGAAGTCAGGAAATGGCATTCTATTTATCTGGGTAGTAGCGAATTGTAAAATATGTGGCACAAACCTATTGACATCCGAATTATATATCCCTACATTTGCCTCAAAAACAAAAGTTATGAAAAAAAGAGTTTTAGCAGTAGTAATTGTTTTGGTTTGTTTGGGTGGAGTTGCTTGTATCAAGACATTGTCGACATCATCTGTCGGCTTGCCTCAATTGGCATTTGATAATATTGAGGCTTTGGCGTCCGGTGAGAGTAGTGCTTATAGGTGTTACGGGATAGGCGATGTCGACTGTCATGGTGATAAAGTTGATAAGATGTATAGTGGCTATAGTTTAAAATGACATGAGAATCTTCCTATACATATTATTAATAGGAATAAGTACATTAATCTCCTGCAGTGGTTCACCCGATTCCCTTTACCCTCGGTATACAACTTTTCCTGATGAGAAAATGGTAGCCACGCAGGAGATTTCTATTGATTCTGCCTTTTTCCGTTATCCCTACCGGGTAGCGGTAAAAGACAGTATCGCTGTCATCATGGATTTACATAATGACAGCCATTACTTTTACGCTTTTACTTATCCGGAGTGGAAGCCGATCGCACCGTTCGGAAAGCGTGGAGAGGCCCCCGGAGAAATGCTTTCGGCAGAGATGTTCCAGTTTTCTGCATTGGATTCAGTCTGGACATTGGATGCTAACCGGATGCTGATCACGCGCTGGTCTGTCTCTCCGACGGGCAAGACCGTTTTGCGCAAAGAGGAAATAAGATTAGATAAAACATTAGTTCGCTCTTTAGATTTCTATCGTACAGATTCAGCCTTTCTGATCACAGACTACTTAGGTGATTTTCGTTATCACAAAGTCAGTCATAGTGGTAAACCGATCAAAAACATAGGTAAAATTCCCACCGAAATCAGCTATGAGCAAGATATTCATCCCGCCTTAGCACAAGCTTGGCGTAGCTTTACCGATTACAACCCGAAAAACGGGATATACGCGATGGCGACCCAATTGGGAGAAGCCCTTGAAATATACAATTTGAAAACTCAAACTCATAACGTTATATACGGTCCTGCCGGAGAACCCCAATTCATTGCAAAAGGAGGCGAAGGATTCCCGACCGGCATCAAAGGGTTTGTGGACATACAAGTCACAGACGATTATATTTATACCGTTTTCGATGGGATGTCCTGGAAAGAGCGGGACAAATTTTACGAACGCGGCATGTCTGCTCCCAAAGGAGGCCATTTCCTTTACGTGTTCGATTTGGCAGGAAACCCGGTTCGAAAATATACGCTCGACAAAAATATTTTAGGCATCCATATCAACGAAAAAACAAACACCGGAATTGCGACCTGCGCGGAAAGCGATAATCCGATCGTGACATTCAAACTATAACAAGAAAATGAAACAACTGCTCTACATATTATTCCTATTATTTTTGTTAGCCGCTTGCCGGGAAAACAAGAAAGAACAATTCGCCCGT
>NZ_CABUOD010000047.1 GCF_902493135.1 uncultured Parabacteroides sp. | reverse complement strand
ACTTTTAAATTCAATATACTTTAGTATTATTAATATTAAATCTGGCCGCTTGTTCACCTGTCGCAGGGTAATTAAAACTTCCGTTTTGCACGGTCAAACACTTTAGAATTATTTGATTATAAAATATTTCTCTTTTGCCGGGGGATCAATCCCCCGGCAAGGGAAATTTTTGTGTTTCTTTTATTCTACAATTGCTTTGACAGCTTCTTCGCCTTCAACAGCTACTACGACTACACCCTGGGGAGCAGCGATAACTGCGTCGCTTGAAGTGATAACCGTGTTAGCGACTACCTGGCCTAAGATGTTAGAGATAACAACCTTTTTGCCTTCGGCGTTCGCGATTCTTACTGCACCTTCCTGGGCGATAACGGTTACTTCGGATGTTGCGATTGCTTCGTTGTCTGTTGCCATATCTTCTTTGTTACCCTTTTCGATGTTGAAGATCAAAGCATCGTCTTCACCTGTAATCTGGTCGAATGAAGACTCAGAACCATCCAAAGAACCTGACAATACGATACAACCGTTCTGCATCTTCAACCACTGGCCGTTAATCGGAGCAATCTCACCTTCTCCCTGAGATTCCATCAGGAATGAACGGTCATCTTCTACTTCGTTTGCAGCATTTTCAGGATCTACGAAACGCATTGACCATGTTACGAGCTTATGAGCATCGCCTTGCAAATCTTTAATATACTCAGCTGCATACTTGCCATCTTTAACAGCTTTGTGGATTGCAGCAGTGTCGAAAGTAGCCGGAGTTACATCTGCAAACTGACCAGCCAGGATATACAGGCTATCACCCATGTGAACGGCTTTCACGAAACCGGCACGTGTATAACCCTTCCAACCGTAATCTGCGCTCTTGGCAGCGTGATCTACAGAATCGGCGAAATTAACCAGGTATTTACCATAGTGGAAGCCGCCGGTTGCCGGTGTTGCATGTGAACAAGACCATTTGTCTAACGGGTTGCCGTCTTTGTCATAACCATGATTGTGTTCCAACGGACACGGTTCAGCGTCTTTGCCCGCAACATCGTCGCGGTCGATAGAGATCAGATACTGAGGTTTGATGTTACCGCTCCCACGGTTTACAAAGGCTGTATCAACGATGAACGATTTACCGTCTTTCGTAAAGTCCGGAGTATAGATACCTAAGAAGTCGATACCTTTAACTTTGAAGTTTTCGTTTGCTTCAACCTGCAGGTATTCTTTACGATACTTTTCTACGAAACGCAATGTATCGGCAGCATCACCTGCGTTGCCTTCCAATTTCTGAGAATTGAAACGACGGTACAGAGGAGCATCGTATTTACCGATGTTGAAGGCAGATGTTCTCTGTTCGTTCATTTTCTGGTCTTCCAGGATAGCGGAAGCGTCGATAACACCGACTTTTGTATATGTTTCAGAAGCAAGAGTACCCAAATTTTCAGTAACAGCTACCAAAGCATGGTAATGCTTGTTGCTTGTCAGGTCGTTTTCTTCCTTGAACAAGAATGTAGAAGGAGTACCGTAAGCCGGAACTGTAAACATATACTTGTTTTCAGCATTCTTTGACAGGTAAAGTTTACCCTTTGCTGTCGGAAGATATACCTGGTAAGCCTGTCTGCGTAATTGTTTCAAGCCTGCGATACGTTCTGCGACGGCAGGAGTTACGTTATAACCATAATCATAAATATCATCTTCTGCTTCAATGACAAACGGCTGAGTTCCATCCGTAGCCTGAGCCAAAGAGTCTTTTGCTGATTTAACGATATACTTGCTGTCTGCATAGTCGTGCAGGTAGTTGAATGTATAACGGTTTACAAGCAGGGAGTCCGCCTCGAAGTTCTTATAACCTAACAAAGTATCTGACAGGATTGCCAAGTCTTTGATCGGATCAAATACCAAAGAGTCGGTAGCAGCAATGGACAAACCAGTAATAGCACTTGTATACAGACAGCTTGCTTCGTCTTTCTGGTTCAACTGAACATTAGCACCCACTGTTGCTGTAAACTCACGGTTTGTGATTGTAACCGTAGAAGTTTTTTTAGCTGTTTCAGAATAGATTCTATCTTTCAAAACTACCCACTGGTAAGCCGGCATGTGAGCCACTTCCTGCAAACCTCCGTTTACAGTCACCCATTTAGCAGCAGAAGTTGTTCCGTTTGTAGTGTTATAGATAGGAGCAGCCAGGTATTGACCTGCTTTGTTCTTGATGTAATACAGACCGTCTTCGACAGAGGTAGCGGTGCTTTCAACAAGTGCGCCGGATACGTAGAACGGAAGATTTTCTTCTTCACCTGCTGTATAAAGAGTCAAGACATTTGCGTTATCCAATAAGGCATAAGACAAAGTGGTATAGCCAACCTTTGTCCCATCCGATTGTTTAGTTCCCCAATGAGTCAATCTGCCAAATACCTTATCTGCAGGATCGGCTATAACGTCTTTATATTCCTTTAAACCATCAGCATTAACAGCTACAATTACACTATCCTTAAACAAATCGCGTGAGAATTGGAACTCGAATGCTTCCTGAGCAAGTCCCCCCTTTTTAGCCAAAGAGTCTAATGTGGAAACTACACCTGCATTACTTGTTACTTTACCTGCTGATGTAGTCAATTTATACCAAGTGTCTTTATTAATGGCAACACCATCATAAAACGCAGTATCAACATTGGCAAATGTAAAAGAAGGCTTATTGTCAGAACCGATTTTGTTCAATACAACATAATTTGCAGTTGTAGCAACCATGCCACTTGTCGATGTACCATAAACAAAGTTTGCTGCATCAGTGCTACTTTGACCGCCTGTTGCAATTGTTTGAGCCTGCCATTTAGCACCTGCAAAAGGATTGCCTTTCAGTGTCTGGCCTGCATCAATAGTAAAGTACTTGTTAGCACCTTCACCCAATACGTTCAAATCAGCAGCAGTAAGAACCTGAGTTCCCGGTTGAACAGCCTGAACTTTAACTTCCGTAGCACCAGTAACAGAAGGAGCAGCAGCGGTATTGGCATATTTTACAGCAAATACCTCACCTCCAGATGTTAGTTGATATAACTTCATAACAGAGTCCTTGTGGAAATAAGCTGCAAGTTCAGCAGCATCTGCAAGTTCAGATGTTGCATCCTTAGTAGTTACCCAGCTCCATTCAGTTTCAACATCGGTCATCTGAAATGCTTTGTTATCTGCCGCAGGAGTAGCAATACTACCTGCAGAAATATCAATCGCATTTGCAGGATCAAAAGAAAGCGTCATACCTTCCGCCTTGTTTGTAAAGACAAAACGGTTAGCACCTGCAACGGCATTAACTTTTATACTCCAAAGTTGTTTGTTGATTTCAGCCAACGGAGTGTTAACAGAAGTAATAACCTTTGCATCTGCACCATCCATAGAGACAACAGTAGTAGCAGCCCCAGAAGTAGTAACCTTAGCTGTAGACAGCACATAATAACGAGAACCATTCGCCAACTGCTCGATCTTAGTCGCGACATCAACATTGATGCCAGTTGCATTCGCAGCGACCGAACCGACCAGCAGAGCGCCGGTCAAAAGAGTAGAAAATCTCTTGTTCATAATTTAATAATTTAATTAGTAATAAAACCTATTTGTTATATAATGTATACAACTCCGATGAATGTTAACGTATGTATTTTGATAATGAAAACGTACGTTTATTTTAGTCATTTTCGGAGGGGCAACAGGAGGTTCGTGGTAAAAAGGCGGTATGTTTGTACTCGATAAGCTATCTAATTGATAAGAAAGAATATAGAAAAAGAAATTTTCTTGGAGAAAAGGGTTGCAGGTTTAAAAAGTATGCGTATTTTTGTAGCTGAAAAATGACGAATCTAAACGTACGTTTTTTTAGTCATTTCGATTTCACCTTCCTATTTCTTTTATTCCCAATAAGTTACAAGCAAAGAACAAGCCATTTTATCCTCTCAAAAACGGCCTTTTTCGTCATTTCCCATAAGCAAGCATATAATTCTCACTCCTAACAATTTACGCCCTTTTGTTCAAGTAATACTAAAAGTAGAAAAACGGCATTTTTGAGAAAACAGCGAAAAAACAGGCTAAAAACGGCAAAAAACCCCTTTCCCACTCCCCAACGGTACATTTAAATGAACCGGGGTTCTCTATTTCTATGCGGTCGTCATAGATGGCAATTGCTACCGAACAAGACCGTACCGCCCATACCATTGAGAAAGACACAAAGTGAAAAACGGCTCTCAAAACAGTGTATTAAGAAACATTGATAACCAATCCATTACAGTTTCCCCCTGAAGGAAACAGAAATTCCCCCTGCAGGGAACGAGCGTTTCCTATGCTGGAAACGGAAGTTTCCTCGTTAGGAAACGAGAGTTTCCTCGTAAGGGAACTTCATGAAAGCACAACCTTGTCTGTTAGCCACCCATGAATCAGCATTTATGTTTCTGCCTAATTTTGGTAGGGTTGCCCTGAATCAGATGATTTTCGCCATTGAATGGTTATCTTTGCGGCGGATATTCAAAAAACATTCCATCATGGGCATCCACGAATATGTACAGATTGGTTGCTGCAAGAATAAAAACCGAATGTCGAAAAACAGCCGTCATTCCTCAAAAACACATTAACAATATGGAATTTTATACCCGCATCTCCATCCCGAAAGCCCCGTTTGCCTTTTCCCATACGGAGCAAACGGTTCTGCTCGGTTCCTGCTTTGCCGAGAATATCGGAAAGAAGTTGGAGGAAAACAAGTTCAAGACCGACCTGAATCCGTTCGGCACGCTTTATAACCCTTCTTCCATAGCCGGGGCAATTCGCATGCTGCTTCGTCCGGAACGGTTCACAGGGGATGATCTTTTCCGGCATGAAGGGATTTACCATAGCTTCAGCCATCACAGCCGCTTCTCCTCGCCTTCGGAAACGGAATGCCTCGAAAATATCAACGGGCGGCTGTTCAGTTCCGCCGGTACGATACGGGAAGCCCGCCGGATGATCCTGACCTTCGGCACGGCATGGGTCTACAGGTTGAAAAGTTCGGGAAAGGTCGTTTCCAACTGCCATAAGCTGCCGGAAAAGATGTTCGACCGGCAGCTACTCACCGTCGGCGAGATCGTAGCGGAATGGAAAAGCCTGCTCCTGTCGCTTTGGGAACAGAATCCGGAGATGAAGCTGCTCTTCACCGTCAGTCCGATCCGCCATTGGAAAGACGGGGCGCACGGCAACCAGCTCAGCAAAGCCGCCCTCCTGCTTGCCATCGACGCGCTGCAAAAGGAATTTCCGGGACGCACCGCCTATTTTCCGGCTTACGAAATCATGATGGACGAATTGAGGGAGTACCGTTTCTATGCCGACGATATGCTGCACCCCTCCCCCGCGGCGGTCGAATATATCTGGGAACGGTTCGCGGACAGCATGTTTTCACCGGATTCGCTGTCGATTCTTAAAGAATGGAAGGATATCCAAAAGGCCATTAACCACAAGCCGTTTCAACCGGAAAGCGAAGCCTATAAACGATTCATCTCGCAAACTTTGTTAAAGATGGAACGACTTAACGAGAAATTCCCTTACTTTGATATGACAAATGAAGTCGAAATGATTAAAAAGAAGTTCTAAACCTAATTATAGAGAAAAAGAATGGAATATTCAATTAAAGAGATCGCCGGAATAATCGGAGCTGACGCCAAGAAATTACATGACGCTCCTGTCAGCATCCTGCTTACCGACAGCCGCCGTCTTTCATTCCCGGAACAAAGTCTATTCTTTGCCCTCCAGACAAAGACCAACGACGGACATAATTATATACAAGGTTTATATAAGTTACGCGTACGCAATTTCGTAGTCAGCACTGTCTTACCGGAGTTCGAGTCGATGCCTGAAGCGAACTTCCTTGTCGTCAAGGATACGCTGAAAGCGCTCCAGAAGTTGGCGGCCCATCACCGGAAACGTTTCAATATCCCGGTAATCGGCATTACGGGAAGCAATGGGAAAACGATTGTAAAAGAGTTTCTCTATCAATTATTGCACAACGAGTTCAACATCGTCCGCTCTCCCCGGAGCTACAACTCGCAATTGGGGGTTCCGCTGTCGGTATGGCAGATGAGCGACAAGAATACATTAGGCATCTTCGAAGCCGGCATTTCCCAACCGGACGAAATGGAACGCCTGCAACCGATCATCGCACCGACCATCGGCGTGATCACGAACATAGGGGAAGCGCATCAGGAGAACTTTATCTCTTCCACGCAGAAATGCCTGGAAAAGCTGACTTTGTTCAACGACTGCGAAGCGATCATTTATGACGGCGACGATGCCTTTATCGGAGGCTGCGTCGAGTCGGCCTGCCTGTCCCACAAGGCAATCACCTGGAGCCGGACAGACTCGGAAGCGCCTTTGTATATCGAATCGATCAAGAAGCTGGAATCCGAAACCATCATCCGCTGCACGCTTTTAGGTTTCGACCGGACATACACGATTCCTTTTACGGACGACGCTTCTATCGAAAACGTCATCCACTGTATGGCCGTGATGTTGTATCTGAAGCCGACAAGCGTAAACGATGTCGAAAAGTTCAAACGCCTCGAGCCGGTCGCCATGCGCTTGGACGTGAAGCAAGGCATCAACAACTGCCTGTTGATAAACGACACCTACAATTCGGATATCAATTCTCTGGATATCGCCCTCGACTTCCAGCAGAGCCGCCGCGTAGAAAAGGACTTGAAATGCACGCTGATCCTTTCGGACATCCTGCAATCGGGGACGCTGCCGAAGTCTCTGTATAAGAAAGTCGCGGACCTCGTGCGCAGAAAGAAGATCGACCGCATTATCGGTATCGGCCGCGACCTGAAAGAGTACGGAGCAGCTTTCGATATCGAGAAAGAGTTTTACCTGACAACGGAGGAGTTCATCAAGTCCCCGTCTTTCAAGAAGTTCAAAGACGAGTTGATCCTGATAAAAGGCTCCCGCCAATTCCATTTCGAGCGTATCTCCGAGCTGTTGGAGAAGAAAGTGCATGAGACGATCTTGGAAGTGAACCTGGATGCTGTTGTCCATAACTTCAACTATTACCGCTCGAAGCTGAAGCCGGAGACGAAGATGGTCTGCATGGTCAAGGCTTTCGGATACGGCGCCGGTTCCTACGAACTGGCAAAGACTCTGCAGGAACACCGTTGCGACTACCTGGCTGTTGCCGTCGCCGACGAAGGGGAGGAACTGCGCAAGGAAGGCATCTCGATCCCGCTTATCGTCATGAATCCGGAATTCAGCAGCTTCAATGTCTTGTTTGAAAACCAGTTGGAGCCGGAAGTGTACAGTTTCCGCCTGCTCGACGCGATGATAAAAGAGACGGAACGCAGGGGCATTACCTCCTATCCGATCCATATCAAGATCGACACAGGCATGCACCGTCTGGGTTTCCAGCCGGAGGATGTTCCGGAGATTTGCCGTCGCCTGAAGGAACAAAGCGGCGTGGTTGCCCGCTCCGTATTCTCGCATCTCGTAGGCAGCGACTCCTATATCTTCGACGATTTCACGAAAAAGCAATTGGATACGTTCACCCGCGCGGCAGCAGAACTGGAAGCCGGACTGGAATACAAGGTGATCAAGCATATCCTGAATTCGGCCGGCATCGAACGGTTCACCGATTACCAGATGGATATGGTGCGCCTCGGCATCGGCCTGTACGGGGTCAGCGCCTCCGGCCAGAAAGGGTTGCGTAACATCAGCACGCTGAAGACGAGTATCTTGCAGATACAAAACGTTCGGGCAGGCGATTCCATCGGTTACAGCCGGATGAGCTATGTAAAGCGCGATTCCCGCATCGCGATTATCCCGATCGGTTATGCCGACGGCCTGGACCGTCATTTCAGTAATGGCGGCGGCGAAGTCGTGATCAACGGCCACCGCTGTCCGATCATCGGCAATATCTGCATGGATGCCTGCATGATCGACGTCACCGATATCGACGCGCGCGAAGGAGACACCGTCATCATCTTCGGAGAAGAACTCCCCGTCAGCGAACTTTCAGACAAGTTGAAGACCATCCCTTACGAGATACTTACCTCTATTTCGCCAAGGGTAAAAAGGGTTTACTACAGGGAATAAATATCCGGGGCCCGTCCCGCCCCGGACTTAAGGGGGTTTCGTGTAAGCAATTGCGTATCTTGCACATTTTTACTACCTTTGTGCCGTAACATATTAAAATAAAAGGTATGAGTCATAATTTATTGAAAGGCAAGCGAGGCATTATATTCGGTGCGCTGAATGACATGTCCATCGCCTGGAAGGTGGCTGAAAGAGCCGTAGAAGAAGGAGCAACGATCACACTGAGCAACACGCCTATCGCCGTTCGTATGGGGCAGGTGGATGCCTTAGCCGAGAAGTTGCACGCCGAAGTTATTCCGGCGGATGCTACGAGCGTGGAAGATTTGGAAACGGTTTTCTCTAAATCAGTAGAAATATTAGGGGGTAAGATAGATTTCGTTTTACATTCCATCGGCATGAGCCCGAACGTGCGCAAGAAACGTACTTACGACGATCTGGACTACGGTATGCTGGAAAAGACGCTGGACATCTCCGCCCTCTCTTTCCACAAGATGTTGCAGGTTGCCAAAAAGCAGGATGCCATTGCCGAATACGGTTCGGTGATCGCCCTCTCGTATGTGGCGGCACAGCGTACATTCTTCGGATATAACGACATGGCAGATGCCAAGAGCCTGCTGGAATCGATCGCCCGCAGCTTCGGTTATATCTATGGCCGTGAAAAGAACGTGCGTATCAATACCATTTCCCAGTCCCCTACGCTGACTACGGCCGGCAGCGGCGTGAAAGGGATGGACCATTTGATGGATTTCGCCGAAAAGATGAGTCCGCTGGGCAACGCCACAGCCGACGAATGTGCAGACTACTGCGTCATGATGTTCTCCGACCTCACCCGCAAAGTGACGATGCAGAACCTCTATCACGACGGTGGCTTCTCAAGCATGGGGATGAGCCTTCGCGCCATGAACCAATACAGCAAAGGTCTGGAAGAATATACCGACGAAAACGGACACATCATTTACGGCTAAAGTCGTAATGAATGGACAATTGACAATGGATAATTGACAATTTAAGAAAAGATTGTCGCCTCCTAATTGTCAATTGTCAATTATCAATTGAATAGTTATGCTCGTAAAAATATACCCCGAAAACCCCCATCCCAGGGAAATAGCCAAGGTGGTCGATATCATGCGCGACGGCGGCCTCGTGATTTACCCGACCGACACCGTTTATGCCATCGGTTGTGACGCGTTGAATGTACGTGCAGTCGAAAAGATCTGCCAGATGAAAGGCGTCAACCCGCAGAAAAGCAACCTGTCCATTATCTGTTATGACCTTTCCAACCTGAGCGAATACGCCAAATTAAGCAACGCCGCTTTCAAGCTGATGAAGAAGAACCTGCCGGGCGCCTTTACCTTCATCCTGCCTACCAGCAGCGAGCTGCCCAAGATCTACAAGAACAGGAAAGAGGTGGGGATCCGCGTGCCGGACAATACTATTATCCGCACACTTGTACGGGAACTCGGAAATCCGATCCTGACCATGTCTTTGCATGACGAAGACGACATCATCGAATACAGTACCGATCCCGAACTGATCGAAGAAAAGTATGAAAACCAGGTGGACATCGTCATCGACGGCGGTTACGGAGGCACGGAAGCCTCGACCGTCATCGACTGCACGACAGACGACTTTGAAATCATCCGCCAGGGAAAAGGAGAATTAATCTATTAAGCAAACAAGACAAGATGAACTGGAACCAATTACTCTCCGGCAAACGCTTCGGAATGGAGGAATATCACGAACGTAAACATGAGCGCACCGATTTTCAGCGGGACTACGACCGCCTGATCTTTTCCTCCCCTTTCCGCCGCTTGCAGAACAAGACGCAGGTATTCCCGCTACCGGGCAGTATATTCGTGCACAACCGTTTGACCCATAGCCTGGAAGTTTCCTGCGTAGGCCGCTCGTTAGGCAATAATGTCGCCAAAGGCCTGATGCAGAAATATCCCGACGGAAGCGTCAATTTCCCGGAAATAGGTTCCATCGTCTCAGCCGCCTGCCTTGCCCACGACATGGGCAACCCGCCGTTCGGACATTCAGGAGAGCGGGCGATCTCCGCCTACTTCGCCGAAGGCAACGGGAAAAAGTTACAGGAAAAGATTCTCGACGAAGGAGGCCGCTATGAAGATTTCCTCCATTTCGAAGGGAATGCGAATGCCATGCGCCTGCTCACCCACCAGTTCATCGGGCGCCGCAAAGGGGGCTTTGCCCTGACATACAGCACGCTTGCCTCCATCATCAAATATCCGTATTCTTCCGTTTATGCCGGGAAGAAAGGGAAATTCGGTTTCTTCCAGTCGGAAGAGGAGGATTACCTGCGCATTGCCGACGAATTAGGCATTTGCCGGAACCCGGAAGACGCAAACAAGTTCGTCCGTTATCCGCTTGTCTATTTGGTGGAAGCCGCCGACGATATCTGCTACCAGATCATGGATATCGAGGATGCCTGCAAACTGCATATCCTGACGACGGAAGAGGCCATCCGGCTGCTCCTCAACTTCTTCGAAGGGGAACGCCTCGACCATATTGTCCGCGTCATGAAGATGGTGGACGATACCAACGAGCAGATCGCTTACCTGCGCTCCTGCATCATCGGCCTCTTGGTGGACGAATGTTCCCGTATCTTCCTCGAAAACGAGGCAGGAATCCTCAACGGGACATACAACACTCCGCTTATCGACAACATTTGCGACCAAGCAAAGACCGCCTATGAAACTTGCTCAAAAACCGCTTACAAAAAGATATACCGCGCCAAAGAAGTCTTAGACATCGAACTGGCCGGTTACCACATCTTCAGCCATTTGATCGATACGCTGACGGAGGCTGTCATGAACCAGGACCACGCCTACAGCAAGCTCCTGTTGCAACGCATCCCGGAACAGTACGACACGAACGCGCCGACCGTCTACGGCAAAGTACAATGCGTCCTCGATTATATCTCCGGCATGACAGATGTATATGCATTGGATTTATACCGCAAGATCACAGGGATGAGCTTGCCGGCGGTATAACCTGGCATTATCAATATTCTTCCCTGTATTTGCTCTCCTGCTTATCATCCAGGATGCTCAGGTAGCTTTTATATCGCGATTCGCTGATATAATGTTCTTCCACGGCACGCAACACGGCACAGCCCGGCTCGTGGCGGTGGGAGCAGTTGTTGAATTTGCAATCGGCGGAGAATTTGAATATTTCGGGGAAATAATGGGCGATTTCCGCACCTTCCATCTCGATCGTGCCAAAACCTTTGATACCCGGAGTGTCGATCAGGTAACCGCCATCCGGCAAAGGGATCATTTCGGAAAAGGTAGTGGTATGCATCCCCTTGTTGTGATATTCGGAGATATCGCCGGTACGAAGCCCCGCACCGGGAACCAGTTTATTGATGATAGTCGATTTCCCCACACCGGAATGACCGGACAACAGGGTGATCTTCCCTCTAAGGTCTTCTTTCAACACGTCCAGGCCCTCTTCGGTACGGGCACAAAGCATGGAACAAGGATAACCGATCGTCGTATAAAGATTGATCAGGCCGTCCAGCAATTCCCGATCCCCGCCATGATAACGGTCTATTTTGTTGAAGACCAGCTTCACCGGCACACGATAGGCCTCGGCAGTGGCAAGAAAACGGTCGATAAAAACAGTGGTGGTAATCGGATAGTTGACCGTCACGATCAGCATCGCCTGGTCTACATTCGCGGCAATGATATGCGACTGCTTGGATAGATTGGAAGCACGGCGGATGATGTAATTCTTCCGGTCTTCGATCTCGGTGATGAAGGCGGTCCCTTCGGCGTTGATATCGATATCGACCCGGTCCCCGACCGCAACAGGATTGGTGGTGCGGATATCTTTCAGGCGGAAATTCCCTTTGATCTTACTTTCTATATCGCGACCATCATCGGTGCGTACGGTATACCAGCTACCCGTATTCTTAATAACCAATCCCCTCATGTTAATTGAAAATTGAAAGTTGAAAATTGAAAATTAAAGACTGAAAAGAAGCGGAGTATTCCTTCATTTTCAATCTTCAACTTTCAATTTTCAATTTATTATACTGTCATTATTTCTTTTTCTTTTGCAGCGTAGAGTTCATCCACTTTCTTGATATACTTATCATGAACCTTCTGCACTTCCGCTTCTGCGTCTTTCTCGACATCCTCAGGAGTTCCGTCGGTCTTGATGCTCTTCTTCAATTGTTCGATGGCATCACGGCGGGCGTTACGGACACTGATCTTGGCAGTTTCCGCTTCCTGCTTGGATTGCTTAGCCAACTGGCGACGACGTTCTTCGGTCAGAGGAGGAATGCCCAAACGGATCACTTCACCATTGTTTTCAGGAGTGATACCGACTTCGGAATCCATGATTCCTTTTTCAATATCCTTGATAATCTTCTTCTCCCACGGGGTGATCATGATCGTTCTTGCATCCGGAACAGTTACGGTAGCCACATTTGTCAAAGGGACAGGAGCACCGTAATACATTACTCTCACGCAATCCAAAATTTTCGGATTCGCCTTACCGGCACGGATATGAGACAACTGTTCGTCCAAATATTCGATCGCGAAAGTCATCTTCTCTTCTGCCGCCTTTACATACTGTTTTATATCTGCCATTGAGATTTATTGATTTATGATTTTTGACTGATGATTTTTAATCGACAAACAAAAATAGTAATTTTTTTCGGGGGGCAAAACTGTTTACGGAAATATGTACAAGTTTCTCCGAAAATCCGGTTTACATGTCTGGACTACCGCATCTGAAGCAACGCTTCGGGCAATACAGGCATCGCCCCTTTTTTCGTACAGACAAAAGCCGAAGTCTGTACCGCAAGGGAATGCGCCTCAGCTACGCTCTTGCCTTTAAGAAGGGAGGAGATGAAAGCCGCCGTAAACGAATCGCCCGCCCCTACGGTATCGGCCACCTCCACCCGTGGAGTAGGCTGGAAAGAGACATTGCCGGGGGTGAACACATAACTGCCGTTGACACCACACGTGAGGATCAGCATCTTGAGATTGTACTTGCCCAATAAAATCCAACATTTGTCTTGAAGGTCGATACCCGGATAACCGAACATACGGCTCACGGTGACAAGCTCTTCGTCATTTATCTTCAAGATGTTGCAACGCTTCATCGAATTGCAGAGAATTTCCTTATTATAGAATCCCTGTCGCAAATTCACGTCAAACACAATCAGGTTGTCCTCCTTGTGAGGCATCGCATCAAGAAAACGACCAATCGTATCGCGCGACACCACGTTCCGTTGTGCCAATGAACCGAAACATACCGCCTTGGTCTGCTTTGCCAACGCTTCGAGCTGAGAAGTGTAAGGGATGTTGTCCCAAGCCACATTTTCCTTGATTTCATATCGCGGTATGCCGGCCTGGTCAATCTCGACCTGTACCGTTCCTGTGGGATAAGGGACTTTCCCGATCAGGCAATTCAGCCCTTTCGACGTGAAGTTTTCCAGGATTTCATGGCCAAGCGGATCATCACCGATGGCACTGACCACACAACTGGACAATCCGAATTGAGAGACATGATAAGCAAAATTGGCAGGCGCCCCTCCAATTTTTTTTCCTTCGGGAAGCACATCCCAAAGTGCTTCGCCCATTCCTACTACGATATCATTCATGATGATTGGATAACTATTTAATTATAAGATTATTTTATTTGATTTTCAACGTATAATAAAGCAGATAAAGGACTCCCAGGGTCATGATGCCCACAGCCCCCGCCTGCCCGGTCGCATCGGCGGCATACCCCATGGCAAGCGGGAAAATCGTCCCGCCGAACAGCCCCATGATCATCAAGCCGGAAACCTCGTTCTTTTCACGGGGGGCAGAGATAAGCGCCTGCGAGAAGACAACCGAGAAGATATTGGAGTTTCCGAATCCGATCAAACCGATTCCTACATAAAGGGGAAGAAGCGTGTCGCACACGAAAAGGACGCCCATTCCGGCGAACATCATCAACGCGCTGATCGCAAAGAAACGCTTGGGCGATACAAAACGCAAGATGAACGTCCCTAAAAAACAACCGGCCGTACGAAAAATAAAATAGATACCAGTCGCAAATCCGGCTTCTTCAAGCGGAAGTCCCAAACGCTCCATAACGATTTTAGGGGCGGTGGTATTCGTCCCCACATCAATCCCGACATGGCATACAATACCTAAGAAACAAAGCAAGATAAACGGTCGGCTCAACAATTTCAACGACTCGCCTATGCCGGATGCCTTATCGGGCTTTTCCTCCTCGATGGGAGTCGCGGCCAACAGAGAAATCGAAAGGAAACCGATGATCGCATAGATCACAAACAAAGCCCTCCACCCCAAACCGAAAGTCGGGAAAACAGTCGTAGCTCCCCAAGCGGCTATGATAGGCGCAAGAAAAGAAGCGATCGCCTTGACAAACTGACCGAACGTAAGCGTGGATGCCAACTTGTCGCCGGCAATCAGGTTTGTCACCAACGGATTAAGCGAAGTCTGCATAATGGCATTGCCGATACCCAACAACGAGAAAGAGACTAACATAACCGGATAAGTATCTCCCAAAACCGGAAGGAACAACGACAGCGCCGTTACGATCAAGCTGATAAGCACGGTCTTCTTACGTCCTATCTTATTCATCAACATACCGGTCGGCACCGAAAATATCAAGAACCAGAAAAAGACGAGCGAAGGGAAAAGGTTCGCCTCGGAATCAGTAAGGCCCAAGTCTTTCTGCACATAGTTGGAAGCGGTCCCCACGAGGTCGACAAACCCCATGGCGAAGAAGCAGAGCATGACCGGGATGATTTGAAGCAACAAAGATTTGCGTCCCGTAATAGTAGTTTGTGTCATAGCCTTTTTTATTTAGTCATTAAGTAGAGAATAAACCTTCAGATTACTCAGACGGGCATTGCCGCCTTCCGAAGAAAATGATAGCTGCGAATAGGGTCGGCGAGGAAATACAAGATTGGTCATCACAAAACGCCCGCCATCGCCAAACACCTCTATGCTCGAACGGTCGATGAAAAGACGGAGCGAGATGGCACCTTTGTCCTCAAAGGTCGGAGAAACGGTAACAGCCGGGAAGTTTTCACTGAAATCCACAAGGCCGCTTTCCCGCCGGTCGAAAGACAGGGTATGGCGTTCGGTATCATATTTCATCACCACCTTATCGCCCTCCTCATTGGAAAGCGTCATCGCCACCACCTTCGATTTACGAGCATCTATATCAAACAAGATCTCACAAATGCCATCGTAGGCAGCGGGGAGTGAATACGAACACGACTTCCTGCCGATATTCGCCTTTTCGGCCTTCCGGATCTGCTTATCCCGCAAGCCCTCCAATTCAGGCGAAGGAGTACAAGAAGCATATACCTCGCCATCCGCCCCACGGAATAAGCCGACTTCGCGCGGAAGGGTATTTGCACTCCGGTACTGCAGGGTCGGGACATCGGCCGCATATTGCCAGTTGCTCATCCAACCGATCACGGTACGACGATTATCAGGAGCATCGCTCCAGCTCACAGTCGCATAATGGTCCTTGCCGTAGTCGAGCCACTTGGTCGGGATGTTACCGTCTTTACCGGTATCCGCCTTAAAGGTCTTGCCATCGAAATCACCGACAAAATATTGGGTGGCGCTGCCACCGAAAGGACCTCCGGGATTGATATTGCACAAAAGCACCCACTTCGTCTCGTCGGAACCGGCCACGGGCAGTTCAAACAGATCCGGACATTCCCATACGCCGTCTTGCGCACCGATGCCTTTGCCGAAACGGCCTTGCCATGTCCATTTCTTCATATCCGGAGACGAAAAGAACAACATCTCATGATCGAGGGCATGCGCCAGAACGAGGTTCCATTCACCGAGCTTTTCGTTCCAGAACATATTGGGGTCACGGGCTTCGCTCTCTAACGTCAGTGTCGGGTTGCCGGCATAGATGTCGAACGTCATGCCATCGTCGATGCTGGAAGCAAGGCTCTGCATCTGGCTTGTGCCTGCCGATGTGTACATGGCGACCACGGCATCTTTTCCGAAACCGGCAGTATTGCGGGCATCTATCGCGCAACTGCCGCTGAACACCGTCCCCAATCCGTTCGGCTTAATAGCATTCGGCTTATGCTCCCAATGAATAAGATCCGAAGAGACAGAATGCCCCCATGTCATATTCTGCCATTTGGAACCATAAGGATTACACTGGTAATAGAGATGCCATTTGCCGTCCTTGTAAAACATCCCGTTGGGATCATTCATCCAGCCGTACAACGGAGTGTGGTGAAAAGCAGGACGATATTTCTCACGGTTGATGGTATCCAACGCATCCACCAGTTCCAACCCTTTCCAGCAGGCATCCTCCTTTGCCTCGCGAAGGGATTCCCGGCCTTGCGGCGTCACGATTTCAAAAACGACATGCTTCCCTTTATAAGGGGTCAGGTCGTAAGGCACCGTGTAGTCCGTTTTGCTCCGGGCAAGACGGACATAGATTGTTTCGACGATATTGCCATCTACCAATACATGGATACGGGCATCATCGTTGGCTTCTTGAACCGGGAACAGCAGGTAATTTCCGTTTCCCGTCACCCGGACAAGGGTGTTGTTCACGCCCAGATGGTTTACCTCCACCCCATCCGAAGTTGCCCATGCTGCCGGTGTAAAGAGGGTTGCTCCACACAGCATCAAGGTTGCCAAACGTCTCGTTATTTTTTTCATATTCATCAGAATTAATGTATATATGGATTATTAAATCAGTTTGCCTGTCCGATACCGCAAAGCTACTACAACCGGAGAGGAAAGGATATAAAAATTCGTGCTTTCGTTATCAAATTTGTTGTATCGCTCGTTTTTTCATAGCTTACACACTCTTTTTCATAGGATTATGTTTTAATTTTGCGAAACACTAAATTGAATACCATCGATGTACAGAATATTCTTGTATAGCTTTTTGCCGCTCCTTTTACTGGTCGGATACGGATGTACCCAAAGCAAAGTCTACAAAATCGGAGTATCGCAATGCAGCCAGGATGACTGGCGGACCAAGATGAACGAGGAGATCAGCCGGGAGATCATGTCTCACGAAGATGCCATCGTGGAAATACGATCCGCCAATGATGACAACGCGAAACAGGTAGAAGACATCCGGTATTTCGTCCAAAACGATTTCGACATCCTCATCGTGTCGCCCAACGAGGCGGCTGCCCTCACCCCTATTATCAAAGAGGTATATGAGAAAGGCATGCCGGTCATCATCTTCGACCGGAACATCATCGGTGATACCTACACCGCCCGGATCGGCGTGGATAACGTGGGATTAGGTAAATCGGCCGCCCATTACGCACTGCACCTGTTAGGGAAAAAGGCCAACGCTATCGAGATTTTCGGCCGTAAAGGCTCGACGCCTGCCGAAGAGCGCCACAACGGGTTCGCTGCGGAATTGACGGCAGGAGGAGGCCGCCTGCTGGCAAGCGTGCCGGGCAACTGGAACAAGGAGGAGGCGATACCCATTGTCGATTCGTTACTCAAGCTCCACCCGGACGTCAACCTGATTTACGCCCACAACGACCGTATGGCTATCGGGGCGTCGGAAGTGGCCGTACGGCATGGACGCGATTCTATCAAGATCATCGGCATCGATGCCGCTCCCAATATCGGAATCCAAGCAGTCGCCGATAAAGTAATCGATGCCACGTTTCTCTATCCGACAGAGGGACACCGCCTGATCCAGACCGCACTCGCCATCCTCAAAGGTGAACCCTACCAACGGGAAGTCCTTTTGCCCGTTTCTTCGGCCGTGGATCTGACAAACGCTGATATCCTGCTTTTGCAAAACGAGACATTGAAACAAGAGACAAGCAAAATGAAAATACTAAAGAAACAGATCGATGATTATTGGACACAACATTCCGCCCAAACATCGCTGTTCTATGCAAGCATTGCCATCATCCTCTTGTTGGCCGGTGTCGGTTTCCTTTTGCTCAGGGCCTATTGGCAGCATGTCAGACATCAAAAAATCTTATTGGAACAAAACAAACTGCTCGAAGAGGAACGCGACAAACAAAAGCGGCTCAACGAACAACTGGAACATGCCACACAATCCAAACTGATGTTTTTCACCAATGTTTCGCATGACCTGCGCACTCCGCTGACTCTCATTGCCGAACCGGTCGCCCAACTGGCCAGAGCCGGCAATCTCACTCCGCAACAGCACACTCTAATCAATATGGCCGACAAAAACGTCCGCATCCTCCAACGTCTGATCAACCAGATTTTGGACTTCCGTAAATATGAAAACGGGAAACTCAACCTGCACTTATCCGAAACAGACTTCTGCCAAGCCGTCCATGACTGGGTAGAGTCATTCTACACGATTGCCCGAAAAAGAGATATCAAACTGGTATTGGAAACGCCCGAGCCGGACGTACCCTTGTCTCTGGCCTTAGACCCGGAGAAAATGGAGCGTGTCTTTTTCAACCTGCTTTCCAATGCATTCAAATATACGCCCGACAACGGGACGATCACCGTCTCATACGCATACGACGAGCAAAACCTGACCCTCAAGGTGGCCGATACCGGCGAAGGAATCAGCGAACGCGATCTTGGCAACATCTTCGACCGGTTCTATCAGGCCGACCGTGTCCACCCGAACGGCTCCGGTATCGGGTTGGCACTTGCCAAGGCGTTTGTCGAACTTCACGGCGGGACAATTTCCGTAGAAAGTGAATGGAAACGAGGTTCGGTATTCACCGTCACCTTACCGCTCAAGCACATAGCAGACACACCCGTTGAATCGACAAAGAGGATCAACAGCCAGGAAGTGGAGACCGAACTCGATGCCCTGGACATCCCCCTTGTTGCCGACCCCGACAAACCCATTCTTCTTATCATAGATGATAACAAAGATATGCGGAAACTTGTCGGAGAGTTGTTGAATGCCGACTATAACATCCTGGTCGCCTCCAACGGTAAAGAAGGGATAAAGGCGGCGGTAAAATATACCCCGGACCTGATTGTCTGCGATGTGATGATGCCGGTCATGGACGGCCTTGAATGTTGCAAGCGACTCAAAAACGAAATGTCCACCTCCCATATCCCAGTCCTGATGCTGACCGCTTGTTCGATGGACGAACAAAGGGTACAAGGATATAACAGCGGGGCAGACGGCTACCTGTCGAAACCGTTCAACAGCACGGTCCTCAAATCCCGCATATCCAACCTCATCGCCAACCGGAAACGCATCCAGGAACTTTGGCAGAACGAAATGCCGGCAACGGTTAAAAGCGAAAAATCCTCCCAACACACCAAGACATTGCCGACTTCCGACATCGACAATGCGTTCTACAACCGTTTCCTCGAACTGTTCAGAACGGAAATGGGCCATCCAGACCTCAATGTCGATACGATTGCCGGAAAAATGGGACTCGAACGCAGCCAGTTCTACCGCAAAATTAAAGCACTCACCAACTATGCTCCGGTCGAACTGATGCGTCATTTACGCCTCAAACAAGGGAAGTTGCTGATCACGACCACCGAGAAGAACATCAGCGAAATCGCCTACGAGATCGGTTTCTCCACTCCTGCCTATTTCACGAAATGCTATCGCGAAGCGTATGGGGAAACGCCCACCGAAGCTCGCAACAGACTTACAAAGGCGTAGTTCACCACAATATTTATAGACTTAATTATGTACCAGCGTTCCGATGTTTTCACCGCTCATCACCTTTTTCAGGTTACCGTTGGTGTCCATGTCGAAGACGATGATCGGGAGGTTGTTTTCCTTACACATCGTGGTTGCCGTCAGGTCCATGACCTTGAGGCCGCGCGTATAGATTTCATCGTAGGTGATGTCCGAGAATTTGGTGGCCGTCGGGTCTTTTTCCGGATCGGCAGTATAGATGCCGTCTACACGGGTTCCTTTCAGCATCACATCCGCTTCGATCTCGATACCGCGCAGGGAAGAACCCGTGTCGGTCGTAAAGAACGGATTGCCGGTGCCTCCCGACATGATCACGACATTGCCCTGTTCAAGCAATTCGATCGCACGCCATTTATTATAAAACTCGCCGATCGGTTCCATACGGATAGCTGTCAGCACTTTGGCTTTCACACCTTGAGCGACAAGGGCAGAACTCAAAGCCAGACTATTGATGACCGTTGCCAGCATCCCCATCTGGTCGCCTTTCACACGGTCGAAGCCTTTGGAAGCCCCGCTCAGGCCGCGGAAGATGTTGCCGCCACCGATCACAATTCCGATTTGGACACCCATTTCGGCGATCTCCTTGATCTGCGCCGCATATTCGTTCAGACGAACTTCGTCTATACCATATTGTTTACCTCCCATAAGCGATTCGCCGCTTAATTTCAACAGGATACGTTTGTACTGAGCCATATTGTTATTCGATTTGATTTGTCAGATCACAAAAGTAAAGCATTTCAACGATTTGAACAATAACGTTCTCTTAAAATACCGGATTTGTTAGCGTAGGAGGATAAACGTCCTCTTCTCCCCATAACAAAACGAGGCTCCGGAGGTGATCGACATCTCCGGAGCCTGTTTTGTGTACGCCTTCATCCTTCACAGGGGAAAGGCTACTTGAACTTTTCAATTCAATACTTTAGTATTATTAATATTAAATCCGGCCGCCTCTTCGCCTGTCGCAGGGTAGTTGCCGTTTTCACGGCACACGGCCAAACATTTTAGAATTATTTGATTATAAATTCTTACTTAACGATCGCTTTTACAGCATCTTCGCCTTCGACAGCTACTACTACCACACCTGCCGGAGCAGCGATTGTTGCGTTGTCGGAAGTGAGGATCGTATTAGCCACTACCTGACCCAAGATGTTGCTGATGACAACTTTCTTGCCTTGTGCACCGGCTACAGTCACAGCACCTTGGGTTGCCATCACCTTGACAGCAGATTCGGTACCTGCGATCTCTTCGTTAGCCACGTTGTTGCCTTCCTGGTCTTTCAGCGTATAGAAAGCAGCATCAGGAGATGCAACTACGAAACCGTTCAGATAAGTAAGATACGAATCTGTTGCCGGGTTGTAGATAGCATATTCTTCTGCGTTATCCATGTTTACACGGAATGCGAAAAGAGCTTTGTTTTCAAGATTCAACCACTGATCCTGCATCTGTTCTACAGTTGCATTGTCTTTAATCTTACCGGCCTTCAATGTATCGGTAGCAATAGGATGAACACGGTTCACGATCAATGTATCGTTGATGTGCTTAGCGTCGATCATCTGAAGTTTTGAATAGAGATTGCTGTTATAAGTATAGCCATACTTCAAATCGTTAGCTCTTGAAATATATAAAGAGTCACGCATCACGAACAGGAACTTACCGGAAACCGTGTCATTTACTAACGGAGCCGGACAGACATGGTCTTTGCCATTGTCGTGGATGTGAGCAACAGGAACGGAATCACCGCGGACAGCATCGTAAGTGATGTAATACAACGGCATTGTGTTACCCGGACGATTTACGTAAGCAGTATCCAACTTGAAGTCGAATGCGGCCTTTTCGTATTCAGCGCCACCGGCTTTCAGTTCTGTTACACCTTCATACAAGAAGTCGTCAGCACCCTTCGCCAATTTCCAACCCAAGTTTTCAACAGAGTGGAAGTTTACTTTTACCAAAGTAGTATCAGTATTGCCCAATACTTCAGCGAAGATACGGTTAGCCGGTTCTGTCAGTTCGAATGCGTGGCGCAGGTCGCTATCCAAAGCGACACGTACTGCGTTTCCGTTTTCACTGTCGATTGCCAGTTTTTCCTGATTATAACCATACAATGTATGATAAGGAACTAATGCAACGTTTCCGCCAGCAAGTTTTGTGATTACAAATCGATATTCATAAGTCCGAGACCATTCTTCTGCTTTAGCTTCATTACTCTGCTTTTCTGTAAAACGATAGACTTTCTTGTCTAAATCATAGGCCAAGAAATAACGGCCAATCTTAACGGCATAAGGAACAACTGTCAACTTATGGTCTTCAACGCCAACCTTAATTGTATCAAAGTATTGATAATGCAAGAAACGAATTTCAGCTGCATTTTCTTTATTACCTACAGCAACCGTCATCGTTGAATCTGCATCCTGCTGTACATAAGCATCGTCACCCAACAAGTCGCTGATGAAACGCAAGCTGAATACTTTGTTCATCTGTTCTTCTTTCGTGATATGGCGGTAGCCGTCGAACGGAGACAAAGTCTTAGGATCGATCTTCACCATCTTGATAGTATCGGCCTTAGCACCGTAAGTGTACAAGTTTTCTTTAGCATCCACAACATACAACTGGACGCCTGTCAAAGCAGTACCAACTGTTCCATAAACAGAAGCAGCAGCATTCGCACCCGTTTCGCGGTTTGCAAATGAATAAACATTGACGTTGTCTTTCTTCAGGGCAACCCACTGATGAGACGGAAGAGTCTGGTCCAATTTATCTGCCTTCACGAATAACTGAGTGAATCTGTCCTCCATATTGTCGATAATCAACGCTTTTCCATAATCAGGATTAACCGTTTTCTTATCTGCTTTTGTTTTGTTCATGTCGTAGATGACATAAACATCACCTGAAGTAAACTGGGCAATCTCTGTGTCGATCAGTTCCCATGTCGGGAATTCGGAAGGAGTAATAGACGGAGTTGCAGTCGCATCGCCATTATAACGGGTCGTTAAAACGGTCTTATTACCGAATTTCTTAACGATGATCTCTTCGTCTGCATTTGCGTTTACATCGATAGGAGCAGCAGCTTGTGCAAAGTAGCCATTTGTTACTTTCGGTGTATTCTTCGCTATTACAGTGATTGAATCATTAACGAAAGATGCTTTGATATCGAATTTGTAAGCCTCTACATTGCGAGTCCAATCAGCAGCAGCACCAACTTCAGGCAGTGTATCCAAAGCCAACTTATAATTCTGGGCATTAGGTACATCATAATAGAAAGTATCGACAGTCAGATACAAGTCACGACCCGTTTTTTCCTGTTTTGCACCGATAGCTTTCAAATAACCGTTAGCTGTATATTCCCAGTTGTAAGCAGCCAACAGGTTGTCTTCACCTTCTGATACATTCTTTGCAAACTTGAAGCTCGGTTTTTCGTAACCGATGGCGTCTTTGATGTTATTTGATGCAACAGTTATGTCTAAATTCTGCGCGATCTGCCCTGTGATTCTAAATAATTTATAAGAACCTGAACCTATTGTTCCCAATCCGGTAGTCGAGTTGAAATCTACGAGAACTTCATTAGTATTCTGCAGTTCTCTGTCGAAAGCAGCATTATAGTTAACTTCCATCACCTCCATTGCACCAGAAGGATTCACCACCAAAACATAGACAGTCTTAGGAGTATCATCCGTAGCAGATACACGTGTAGCAACCACAAACGGTACATATCCAAAACCGGAACCAGAGATGCCACCATCTGTCAAATATTTTTTAGACAGTACCCATTTGTTCAAATCTCCATTTGTATTCAGATAAGCCGGAGCTGTTTTCTTTGCTGCCGGTTTTGCAAACGCGAACTTTCCAACCTTGTTTGTAAAAGTAAATGCATACTCGAATGTGGCAGTTCCATTATAATCCAATGCTATTTTTTCATAATCAACTTTAAACAACAACGAATCAATATGAGCTTTAGAACGGCCGGCAACCGCAGTTCCATTCCAAATCAAACTGTCCTTGTGAGAGTTTGCTGTCCAAGCACCTGTAAAATCAATCTGCCAAGAAGCATTATAATCCAAATATACCACGTCCCCGGCATCCAATGGTTGCGCCGGATTTGCAACAGCAGTAGCTGCAGGCTTGGTCGTCACCGGAACCTGCTGCGCATTAGCAGACATTGCCCCCATCAGCGCAACACCTGCCAAAAGAGTAGAAAATCTCTTGTTCATAATCATTAAAAATTAATTGTTAATAAAATAGAGTTAAAAAATCCAACAACTAATTTCACGAAGGGGAAAAACAACCCCCGCGAATGATTATGAACGGGCATAAAAAAACGCGGGCCTATTGTCTATTATCAAACATAAGGCATCTGCAAAAGCCCGTATACCAATAATAGAACAATAGCCCGCGCCTTATACGATATAACACACTCTTCCCATAACAATGGTAGATGAATTTATACGTAACCAGCGCAAGCATTTACTGTCCATTATTCCGGTATACTAAAAAATTTTGCAGATTTTTATGTTCAGAATAATCTTCGTAAAATGCTTACAATATGTAATTGACCCCGCGCCCTGTGAGCCGCTGCCCACTACGGAATCGTTGCAAAGGTAAATAGGTTTTCCGAATCACCAAGAAAAAACAGCCTTAATTTTCCAAAACATATGGGTTACAGGACAAAACAAGGCCGTTTATGTAACATCCTCTCCGGTTTCGTGGATAAAAACGCTTTATTGTCTGTTGGCAATGCCCCGGCAACAGCAGTCCTTTGTTTTAGCAAAACATTTTGACAAGACTGTACCTCTGCTGTGGAGCGCAATACTTATAAATACGTTAAAAACCGGAACAATACGGATTTACCTCTTGTTTTGAGGAGACAAAACTAAAGTAGTAATCATTTAAAAACGTAATGGTATGAAAGATTTATTAATCGGTATGGTAGTCGGAGTCGCAGCAGGTTATGTACTCCGCAAGATGGAAGATGACGGTAAATTCCGTTGCCTTCATGCAAACCTCCACGACCTTGCTTCAAAAGCGAAAGAAGAAGCAATGAACCTGAAAGACGCAGGACTGGATAAAGTAGAACATGTCGCCGACCGCGTTCATCAGGTCGCAGAGCAGGAAAAGAGCAAAAAATAAAAAAAGCAGACAGCAATTTGAACGGAGGTGTGTCAACATCGCCTTGCTACCGTGCCAAGCGCGGGAACAGGAGCGTTTGGCACACCTCCATTCTTATCAGAGTTTATCTTTTAAATACCTTCCCGTGTAGGATGCCTCGCACATCGCCACCTCTTCCGGCGTTCCGGCGCAGACCAGGTTGCCTCCGGCATTTCCCCCTTCGGGACCAAGGTCAACCAGATAGTCGGCACATTTGATCACATCCATGTTATGCTCGATAATGACGACCGTATGGCCTTTATCGATCAGGGCGTTGAAAGCCTTCAACAAAGTCTTGATGTCATGGAAATGCAAACCGGTCGTCGGCTCGTCAAAGACGAAAAGCGTCGGTTCCTGCTTCTCCTGGCCAAGATAGTAGGCAAGTTTCACACGCTGGTTTTCACCGCCGGACAAAGTAGATGAAGTCTGGCCGAGCTTGATGTACCCCAGCCCGACATCCTGAAGAGGTTTCAGCTTTTTGACGATCTTCTTTTCCTGTGACCCCGGATACTGCCCGAAAAACTCGATCGCCTGGTTCACGGTCATTTCCAGCGTGTCGTAGATGCTCGCGCCGTGATATTCGACATCGAGCACATCCTGTTTGAAACGCTTGCCGTGGCAGGTTTCGCACTCGAGGGTGATATCGGCCATGAACTGCATCTCGACCGTGATCTTTCCTTCTCCTTTACATTCTTCACACCGTCCGCCTTCCTTGTTAAAAGAGAAATAGGCAGCCGAATAGCCCATCTGCTTGGCAAGAGGCTGTTCGCCGTAAAGCTTACGGATTTCGTCGTAGGCCCCGATATAGGTCACCGGATTGGAACGGGAACTCTTTCCGATGGAGTTCTGGTCGACAAACTCGATGCTTTTGATCATGTGCATATCGCCCTCCAGGCCGGAACAGTCTACCATCAGTCGGGCGGCCTCATCCAAATAATGCTTGACTCCTTCGTAGAAGATATCACGCACGAGCGAACTTTTACCCGAACCGCTGACGCCCGTCACGACTGTCATCACGTTCAGGGGAAACTTCACATCGATACCTTTCAGGTTGTTTTTGCGGGCGCCTTTCACCTCGATATAATTATTCCAGGGACGGCGATAAAGGGGCACTTCTATCTGGTCCTCCCCTGTCAAATAGCGGACGGTATAGCTGCTGCTGGTTTTCAGGTCATCCACATCCCCCTGGTAAACCACTTCTCCGCCCAGGCGACCGGCTTTCGGACCGATATCGATAATGTAATCGGCCGCCCGGATAATCTCTTCGTCATGTTCCACCACGACAACCGTATTGCCTAATGCCTGCAATTGCCGGAGTACCTTGATCAACAAATCGGTGTCGCGCGAATGAAGTCCGATACTCGGTTCATCCAATATATAAAGAGACCCGACCAGGCTGCTTCCCAAAGAGGTCGCCAAATTGATGCGCTGGCTTTCCCCGCCTGAGAGGGAGGCGGACAGGCGGTCGAGCGTCAGGTAGCCCAATCCCACATCCAGCAGGAATTGCAGGCGGTTGGTGATCTCCGTCAGCAACCGTTTGGCGATCGACGCCTCGTTCTCATCGAGTCGAAGGTGATCGAAAAAGGCTTTTGCTTCCGTGATCGGAAGGGAGACCAGTTCCGCGATATCTTTCCCTCCCACCTTTACATACAGGGCTTCGGGACGCAGACGGGATCCTTTGCAGGTCGGGCAAACGGTCTTCCCGCGATAACGTGCCAGCATCACACGGTACTGTATCTTATAGAGGTTCTCTTCCACAAACTTAAAAAAGTCGTCGATGCCGTGCAGTCCGCGGGCACCGTGCCAAAGCAGGTCTTTCTCCTTTTGCGTCAGGTCGTAATAGGGGCGGTGGATCGGAAAGTCGTATTTTTCGCTCTTCACGATAAACTCTTTCAGCCACTCTCCCATCACATCGCCTTTCCAGCAGACTACCGCTCCCTGGAAAACGGACAGGCTTTTATCCGGCACGACCAGATTCTCATCGATACCGAGCACCTTCCCGAACCCTTCGCAAGTCGGGCAGGCGCCTAACGGGTTATTGAAGCTGAACATCATATCGGTCGGCTCCTCGAACACCCTGCCATCGGCCTCGAATTTCTTGGAATATTCTTTTACAACCGTCCCTTCGGGTGTGTAGATACGGATGATACAGGTATCGTGCCCTTCGAAGAAAGCCGTTTCGGCAGAATCGGCAAGACGGCTTTTCAAGGTCTTGTCATCCGATACGACCAGGCGGTCGATCAACAGTTCGATCACGGGGGAAGAAAGCAATGCGTCGTCCGCCAGCACTTCACCGATACGGTAAACGGTCTCGTTGATGGACAAACGGGTGTACCCTTCTTTTTGCAGGATTTCCAATTGCTCCTTTATGCCACGCCCATCCGGCAGGACGACAGGGGCGTACACGGCAAAGCGCGTTCCGGCGGGATAGCCTAAGACTTCTTTCACGATATCGCTTACCTGATGTTTCTTCACTTCCAGCCCGGAGACGGGAGAGATGGTTTTCCCGATACGGGCATACAGGAGGCGAAGGTATTCGTATATCTCCGTAGAAGTTCCCACCGTCGAGCGCGGGTTGCGGGTGTTCACCTTTTGTTCGATGGCGATGGCAGGGGGAATGCCTTTGATATAGTCGCACTCCGGCTTACTCATACGCCCCAGGAACTGGCGGGCGTATGCCGAAAGGCTCTCCACATAGCGGCGCTGCCCTTCCGCATACAACGTATCAAATGCCAATGATGATTTTCCACTACCGGAAAGGCCGGTTATAACGACCAGTTTATCTCTGGGAATCTCGACATCGATATTTTTCAGGTTATTGATTCGAGCTCCCTTGATGAATATAGAATTGTTTTCGGACATAATGATGATTTATCAGCCTGACATATAGGCACGGATCACACATACGTGTGACCCGTGCCCAATATAAACATCGCAAAGGTAAAAAAGGATTGCCGTTTTGCCAAGTAAACGGTTGACATTCACATTCGGAAACAATCAATTCACACTTTCTATATAAACGGGACCGACCAGGCCGGATTTCTGCAACGTATCGGCAGGTTTCCAACTGTTACAAGGCGTCCAGGTTTTCCGTTCGGACTCCGGTAAACCGCTGTCGCCGATCAAGCGGTTCATCCAAGTGGTAACGACCTCTATTTCGACTTTATTCTTCCCTTTCCGAACCCAATCCGTGACATTTACCCTGTAGGGAGCCGTCCAAACGCCTCCGGCATACCGGCCGTTGATCTTCACTTTTGCCATTACACCGACATCGTTCAGATTCAGATACAATTCGCCTTCCGGTTTCTTTTTCAGCTTAAATTCCGTCTCGTACCAAATCGTACCGGAGTAATAGCGGATATCGGGGTCCTCGTTCTTGCTGATATCTTCCAGGCGGGCGAAAGTCCGGGTCGCCGGGCCCCTCCTCTTTTCCTCGAAGGAAACTTTCCAGGGGGCATCCAAGCGAACAAGCGTCTGCGGAACCGGATAGTTCAGCCGCAATCCCGTTCCCGCAGCCTTTACGGCAGGCCGACGGAACACGACAAAAGCGCTCTCATAAGGACACAACTTCAAAGGGACGACCGTTCCCGCGACTGTCTCTTCATAAGCCGGGAGCGTACGGATACGGCCGGTTATCGCATCCCACAACTCCGGTTGTCTCGAACGGATACGGAATTCCGGACGGATCTCGACCGTCTCGTCTTTCTGGTTGGAGATAAAATAGATCTCGGCATCCCCGACAGAACGGTGTCCGTAGAGCACCGGAGCATCCGCCGGCAATCCGCAGTCAGGTACACAACCGATATGCTTCAAGGCCTCTTCCATTGTCATGCCAAACAGCAATTCTCCTTTTCCTCTTTTGACCGCCTTCACGCTTCGCCCGTCCAGGCCGGCCCATAATCCGTCCGCCAACTTCTTAACCTGTCCGTCAGCCGCCGGGAAAGATTCGCCGCTCGGCGAACGTTTCGGAGCCGGACCTAAGACCACCGCCCCGTCTTCGATCAGTTTCCTGATCTTGGCAAGCAGTTCGGGCCGCATGGTTTCGAGCTTGGGAAGTACCAGTATCCGGTATTGCGTGCCGTGAGGCAACGTCAGCAAACCGTCTTTGACAAAGAGGTCGCGTTCGATCACCTCGGCATTGATATAATCGAACTGGTAACCTTTCGGCAGTTCCGGTTCCGCGATACCGGTCATCTTGGGGGCATCTTCGCCGATGAAATAAGCGACATCGGCAATATTCAAACCTTGCTGCAACATATAATTGACACGTTTCAGATAAGATGTAAACAAATCCATCTGCGGATACCAGGTGTTCAACCGATTGAATTCGCTGCTGAACCAGGCGTTCATCCCCGGCTCCCGTTCTTCCGAAGGTTGCGAGATGTAGACGTGCAACAACGTATTGTTGATTCCTTCCGTAAAGAAACGGTCGCCACGCTGTTTCATCATGGCGGGATAGCAGCTGAAAGGCGTCCCGCCGCTGGTGAACGATTCGGCCGAAATCTTCCGTTTTCCATAAATATGTCCGCAGGAAGAGGCGGCACGGTTCTCGATATTCCCCAAATCGCCAAAGCTCCAGAACTCGCCTCCTATCTCGTCCGACTGTCCGCCGTATTGCAGGAACTCACCGGGGAACCCCCAGTGCCCGTAGTTTTCCAACCAGGTCGTCAAGCCATATTTATGGCAGACATCCCGCAAACCGCCGACATAGTCGTATGCAACCTTATCTGCGATCAGGCGTCGCAGGTCCCACAGGAAACGGTCGGAACGGTCCTCGCTCTTGACCACATATCCTTCATAGACGGGAAGGAACGGTAACGGGTCATAGCCGTAACGCGCCTGGAATTCCGACAAGAAATCGTCGGTAAAGTTTTGCCCGCCTGTTTCGTAGCTGTCTTGTACGACTACTTTCCAACAGGCACGGTCTTCTGCCGGAATACGACGGTATATTTCTCCCATGAAAGCCTCGAAGTGTGCTTCGACATGCTTGCGGCTCATCTTATCCGTCTCCAGTCCGGTCGCTTCGGGATCGGCCGGGCTGTTTGTCACGCCTGTCGGGAGCATACCGGTACGCAAGATCGTCCATTCTCCCGCCGGAGCTTTCCAGACAAGGCGGTCACCCTGCAAGAAGGCTGAAATATCCAATACTTCCCCCGGATCGATCACCATAGAGGGCTCATCCGTTTCCGGTTGTACCGGCCACTGGTATTCATGCCAATAGGGGAGCGGTGCCTGAAACATCTTGGCTAATGTCTTTTCAGGATAACGTTCGACGGCAGGAAGGGAGGAAAACTCCACCTCTCCCAATCCCGTACCGGATTCCGTGTTGGCCAGTTCCAGCCGGAACTCGCTCGCTGTCGTTGCCGGGACAGAAATGACGACCGGAGCATACGGATCAAAGCCGACATTCGGATTCGCATTGAAACGGTCGATCTTAAATTCGGACAGCATCCGGTAGTCCCCGTCTTCTTTCACCAATAAGCGGGCATTGGTTTGAATCGGCTGACGGGCGGGGAAGATTTGCAAGCTGCGTAAAGTAAACGGTTCGTCCGTCTTGAAATCGATCGCCACCGGCTTTTCGCTCTTCTCCGTAAAAAGCATGGCTGTTTCCTTGTCACCGTCAATCAAACGGTCCGGATTCTGCAAAGACATAGCAGATGCCACTTTTGTATTTGCCGCCGACAACCGGGTGGCTTTCTTTTCGACAGAAGGAAAGGCGATCACCTTTACATCCTGAAAATCCTTATCCGGCTTCGCCAAAAACACCTCGACCTGTTTTCCTCCGCTGACTTCCGCCTTTACCGATGCCAGATAACGCATCGCCTGCTCCGGTTTCACCCACGGTCCGCCCGACTGGCTCCATCCGGGTGAATTAAAGATGCCGATCTCTATGCCCAACTCCGTAGCGGTTTTAAGGGCCGCATGCAGTATCTTCCACCATTCCTCACTGTAAAACGGCACGGTCTTATAAGGTGTATGGATTCCTTCCAACCCGATATTCCCGATAAAAGCCCGGTTGATCCCGGCTTCTTTCATCGAATAGAGGTCCTTCTTCACGCCTTCTTCCGAGATATTCCCGGAAACCCAATACCAATAAACGGAAGTTTGTACCTTTTCAGCCGGATTCACAAAGCCGGATTCAAGCTCCTTCTCATCCTGGGCATTCCCCGTAAAAGAAGCCGATAGCAAAAGGCAAAGCAATGTTTGAAGCAGAGGTTTTCTCATGGTCTGTTCTTTTTTAAGATTCTGCCGGTAAAAATAGCAAGATTATCTTTCACCTCTGTTTTCTATATTGATTTATATCTTTTCAAAAATGCTTTTTCAAATTGACAAGATTTCCCCTTGTTTGACGACTATCTGATTTGTTAAAATATATTACCCGCTATAGTAATACCATTGGGTCTTGTTCACTTTTGCTGCCTTATACCAATATTGTCCTAAATAATTTTGAGGCGTGATGTAACTTGCGGCATCAAAAGACG
>NZ_CABUOD010000046.1 GCF_902493135.1 uncultured Parabacteroides sp. | reverse complement strand
ACTTATAATATAGACTTTTATTTTTTAAGCTGTGCTCTTTTATTAATTAAATACACAAAAAGTAACCATACAGCAAAAGTGAACAAGACCCTTCCAAATTTCATAGGCATGCAGTGGTTTTCCCGGACGATCCGGAGGCAAACAGGCAAACGTTTCTGGTGGGTGCCGGAGAAAAAGCCTTTTCCCGTTTCAAAAAGACGAAACGGAAAGGAGGGCTTTTTCTGCCGATGTGGGAAAAAGGGCGGATTATTGTTGTCTTTTATTTGGTAACAAACGGAATGTACACCGATAACATCAAATCGGACAAATGCCCCCGGCGTCCGAGTGCCGGACCGTCGTTGAAGTGCTTCAGCGTGTTCAGGCAACCATATTGATAGGACAGTCCTAATTCGCAATGTTTGCTCAACCGGTAGCCGACTTTGGCCATTACGGAAAGGTCGAATACGGTTTGCGGTTGTACATACAATGTCGGAACTGCACTTAATCCGAAATGGAATTTGTCGGTGAGGCGATAATTCCAACTGGCGGCAATGGGGATCGGCATGATAAATTCATTGAAGCTTTTACCGTTTTCACTTGTACCATAATTTCCATCCCCGTCTCCTTCAAAGAAAGGAGAATATTGGTATGTGCTCATTCCTTGGAATCCGATCGTAGCATCCAAGTCAAAAAAAGATTTATGTTCAGGCAGGAAACGGACGCGGTATCCGACCATGCCATTGCCTTTCAAATCATGGTTATAACCAAGATTGGATGTGTTCCAATCTGATTTACGACTGTCCTGCATCGGGAAACCGACACCGCCACCGATCAACAAACCGTGCTCGGTTTGAGCGAACACGGTGGTTGAAACAAGTAAAAATAAAAATAAAATCTTTTTCATGACATATTTACCAATTTTTATTATAACTTAATTTTGATGTGCCTTTATTTTCTTCGGGAATTTCATTTGACCAGATTGACATTTTTCCATCAAATAAAAACCTTGTAAAAGGTCCAACTGCTACTGATGCTGAAGGTTTCGCAAGTTCTGTGAAACGTCCAACTCTCATATCGTTTCTTTTATCATAAACTTCTGTATCAAGACGACCTCCTGTTTGAATTTTAAATCCAACGTTATAATAAGCTTCAAAAGGACTACTTGAGTTTTTTATTTCATAAGTGAGTATAATTGTAGCATGGTGTTTTTTCCACAAAACTTTTTTCTTTTGACTGAGATAATCAATTTCGTTGTAGATATAATTTGTACCTGAAATTGATGTTGGTAAAAAATGCCATTGAGCTCTTATTTTTACATAATCACCTCCAGATATTTGATATTTGCTTTCTGCTTCATTTGTACTGTTTGCTTCGGTTGTTGCTGTATTTTCTTTGTACGTCACTATTGGTGAGCCAAAGAATTCTTCTAATGTATACATAGGACATTTTGCAACACTATCTCCAACTAGAAATAGACCTTTTTTATTTGCTAATTTTCGATAGATGGTATTTTTTACTTTATAATTGGCAATAAAGTCTGTAGAGTCGTAGGGGTTAAATATGAATACATCATTATATTTCTGTTTAAACTCTGCTATTTGCTGATAAGGCCAAGGCTGACTTGGATCTTTTTCGTATGCGTCGACAATTGCTTCTTGTTCTTTATCTGCCTCTTCCATCAATTTTTGTTGGCTGATAAAATTAAATCCGGAGAAAAAAGCTTCTATTTCTTCATTTGACATTTCTGCCAATTTGGAAATTGTCTCGTTATATACGGAATCATTTTTGAATTGAAAACAATCTTCTCCATTATAATTCACGATTTGAAAGTCCGCATCATCTACAAATGCTTTTGTTGTTATCTTGCCTTCTACATTAGAAAGATCACTTTCCATCTCATTGTTACATGAGATCATAAATAACGAACAGACTGCTGCACTAAATAAAATTTTCTTCATTGTAATATTGATGTTAAATTAGATTTCACCATAAACTAAATTTTTCCCGTCTGTAATAGAGACTGTAGAACCTTCCTCTATTTCCTCATCCAAAGAAATGCCAACCGAAGGTTTCGTCACTACAGATTGGTTATACACTACTTCTCCCATTGAATTTGTCACAGTCACTTGAACTGTTCCTAAATTATAGGAGAACTCCAACAACAAGTCTTTGTTGTTGTCTTCAAGCCATCCGCGGATGGGGAGTTCGGAAGTGGATGTTTTAACCCGTTTGTTAAAATTCCCTTTGAATTCAACTTTCTTTTTTGCAAAGCAAGGAAGTGAAATTGTCAAAATCAACATCAGACTCCCCAATTTCTTAATTGTATCCATCTCTTTTTGTTTTTGAATTTTCGACAAAGGTGCAGGTTTGTTTTGGAAAAGGCAAAAAATGGTCAGAAGAGATATGGATAAGGACCGATTTATATGGACATTATTTGTAATGTATTATTTATCAATAAAATATAGAATAAGAACATGAAGGCTAAACCGCTGTATTCTCCGATATTTTTTGGATAATAAACTCACAAATACCCGTTTTTGAATTGGTCAGTTTTAATGCTTGGCGAGTTCTGAGCCTGCGCTTATTGGCTGAATCGGGATTGATCCCTAAAAGTATGGCTTCCGATTTTATACTGATATTCAGGAAGCTAAGACAGCAGGTTTCTATTTCGGCTTTTTTTAGGAGTGCACACTCTTGTACGGCAGCCTGCCAGTTCGGACATATAGAGTCAATTTGTTCTTTCAAGTTCTCCCAGTCTTGTTCGGAAAGCATTTGTCCATATTTTTCTTTGCTGTTCAAGTGCTCTTTCAGTTTCAAGAAATGGGTTGAATGTTGTAATTTCTCATATTTCAGCAAAAAAACTTCTTTTTGGGTTTGGAACAACTTTTTGCGGATTTGTATGTATTCTTCTCTATCTGTTCTGGTTGTAGATATCTCTTTTTGCTTGATTTCATTTTCCAGTTTGGACAATAATAGCTCTTTTTCGTCCAGCAGTAACTGTTGCTTGTTGATTTTGTCTAATCTTTTCCGGTCTTTATACAGATAAAACGAAACACCGGTTAAGCCGGCTATAAAGATAAATCCGATTAATGAGCGGATGATGGAGTATAACTTTTGATTTTGTCGAATGACAGTCAGTGAATTATGCCGTTTTTCAGCATCGATGATATCGACCTGCTTCTGTTGGTCATACAAACTATCTTTTGCCTCGTAACATTGTTCAAGATACTGGAATGCTTCCGAGATATTGTCTGCTTCTTTTTCGATCAGGTAGCTTAGGTATAAATGGTCGGATAGTGTGTATGGATTATAGGTCGGACGATTTGCCATTTTTGCGTAATAACGAGCGGAATCTAACCGGTCATAATTATAAAACAGTGTACTTAAAGAGAGATAAGTAGGAGCATTATCTATCGTGTCATAAGCCAGACTCCTGAAAAAACAGGACTTTGCCTTGTCTATTTGATCCAAGTGGTCATAAATATTTCCTAATCCGTTTGCAATTGATGCTATTCCTATGGAATCATTCATCCTTGTAACGATCGAATCCGCTTGCAGCATCAGGTCAAGTGCAAGAAACAAAGAATCGTCGAATACCCACGTTATGCCGATATCGCGCAGAGCGAACGCATAACTTCTCATATTATTTGCTTTTTTGAAGTACTCGGTAGCTTCTTCATATTTCCGCCGTTCTTCGGAACGCTGCCCGGTGTAAGTGTACAAGTCTGCCATATAGCTGCAAATATATCCTGCCACATTATATGAATGTTTCTCTTTTGCCAAATCCAACGCTTCCGAATATACCTTTGTTGCCGGGATGAAAAGTTTGTCTTCCACATACGAACGTCCTAAGTAGAGGCCGATCCAAGCTTGTTGCTCTGCCGTCCCGTGGCTTTTATACCAGTCTAAGGCACGGTTGAGTTGTTCGGTGTAAAGCATATCCTTATACAGCTTATCCGCCGCTCGGCAAAACAGCATGCACCAACGGGCGAACTGCCGTTCGTTCAGTTTGTCCGGCAGTTCGATATTCTCCAATATGGCGTATGCGCTATCCGGATTTGATGTCAACAGCGTTTCCGCCCGATCCATCTGTTCCGAGACTGCCTGATTTTCTCTGCAAGAGAGAAGGAAAAGGAATAAGAAGATGAACAAGAGTATATTTTTCATAGGCATAAAACTGTCGTAATATTATTCTCCGCTATAAAGATATGCAAAGTAATGCAATATCTTTTGAATATCAATGAAAAATGACAATAACCCTTCTGAAATGGCAATATCGAATAAATCTCTTCATTGATAGATGTTTACTTAAATTGCTTGTTTGTTAAAAAATATTACCCTTGCATGTAATTCGGATTATATGGGGTAGAAAACCGAAATAGATGCGGTAGTAGTTTCGATTTGGACTAACGGCTTTTGGGGGAATATGACAATAAGGGTAAAGGCGTAAGGAAGAAAATTCCGGGTGGATCTTTTGTCGGATCGGCAAAAGCCCTCTATCTTTGTAAGATTGAAGGAAAAGATATGTCTGAAGGTCGCCGGTTAATAGTAACGATTAATAATCATCCCGTTTTCGGTCCGCTGCAACAGTTGACTGATGAGGAGTGGAGGGAACTGATATGAAAAAGCTGCTATTGTTGTTGTGTTTTGTATTCATACACCAAGTGGTCTATCCTGTTTATTTTAAACATCTTGGTATGAGCGACGGTTTGTCGCAGGTCTCTGTTATGTCGATTTATCAGGACCGTCTGGGACGCATGTGGTTCGGTACGCGTGAAGGTGTCAGCATCTATGACGGGGAACGGATGCGGGTGTATAAAGGCTGGGAGAACCTGGACCCGGAAAGTTCCATAAATGTTTTGCTCGGACATGAATGCGATCATCTCACCGGAAACAGGCAAGGGGATATTTTCTTCAGGACGTGCGATTCGTTGGTAAGGTATGATATCCGGGAAGAGAAATTTTATGTCGTCGGCGGTTGTAAGGCGAAAACGGTTACTTCGGCAAATGGTGACATATGGACGGGCTATGAAGATAGGGTCTGCCGGTATGACGAAAAAGGGGATAGCCTGCAACTTTATGTGAAGACAAACACCCCCGGCATATCCGGCCTGCTGATTTCGGAGAAGAAGATCTGGATCGGGACGTATGAAGGCTTGTATGTGATCGGGGAAGATAAAAAAGTCCGTTGTCTGATTGACGGACCTGAGTTTTACCGCTTATTTGAAAGCTCTACGGGCGAGATATGGGCCGGTTGCCGTACCGGCGGCTTGTACAGGATCACGCAAGACGAGCGGATCACCTGGTATTCGGAGAGCAATCCCGCACCTTTCCATATCGAGAACAGCCAAATACGGAGCTTTGCCGAAGACCGGTTTGGAAATATCTGGTTCGGCACTTTTATGGGACTGCATAAATATAACCCCTACACGGACCGGTTTACGGTATATCAACAGGATCATTTGCCGGGTAGCCTGTCGCACTCTTCCGTTTTCTCTGTTTATAATAGATGCGCAGGAAACGATATGGGTCGGTACCTATTATGGAGGTGTGAACTATTTTAATGCCGAAAGGGAAATATTCGCCCATTATACGGATAACCCTTTGCGAAAGGAATGCCTGAATTATTCGTTCGTCGGGAATCTGGCGGAAGATAACGATGGCAACATCTGGATTTGTACCGAAGGAGGCGGATTGAACTTCATGGATCGCAAGACACGAACCTTTAAGTACTTCACTGCCGGCCATCGCAATTCCGTATTGCAGAATAACCTGAAGTGCATCGCGTATGACGGGAAACGGAACCGCTTGTATATCGGCACGCATCACGGAGGACTTACCCGTTACGATATAAAGACCGGTATTTTTCATAACTACCTGGACGATTACAGGGAAGGAGACATAAAGCCGGACGGCATCATTTTCCACACGATGATTCATAACGATAAGTTGTATGTAAGCGCGATGAACGGAACCTTTGTGATGGATCTCGATACGGACCGGTTCCAATGGATATGCAGGAATGCCCAGAGCTTTACGATCGACAGGGAAGAGAATCTATGGATTCTGATCGGGACTTCCTTATACAGGATAGAGCTGGCCCGTCCGGACAATCAGAAACATTATGCTCTGCCCGGTTATGGAATCCGGTTCGAACCGAAACGGATCATGACTACCCGTGACGGGGATATCTATTTCGTGGTTTTGGGAGGCGGCCTGTACCGGTATGACGGACAGACCGATTCCTTTGTCCATTATTCGCAGGAAAGCGGACATCTGTTGAGCAATTATTGTTATAATGTCGCAGAGACCAATTCGGAAGAATTGCTGGTGACCAGTGACAAGGGAGTCACTTTCCTGAATCCTTTCAGCGGAAGTACCCGGTTTGCGACGTTGGGTGCGAACTTGCCGATCACATCCATTGCGGATGGCTGCGGCATTCTGGTGTGCCGGAATAATGAACTTTTTGTCGGAGGAAATGACGGACTGACCTCTTTTTACCGGGAGGATCTCGATAAGACGGAAAAGAATTACTCCTTATATTTTTCAGAGTTGTATATCCATAATAAGAGAATCTATCCGGGAATCGCTTCGGGAGGCATACTGGAGGAGGCTTTTCCTTTCAGCAAATCGATCCGGTTGAACTACAAGCAAAACAATCTGATTATAAACTTCGCTACCACCAATTATATCGATATCCAAAAGAATAATGAATACCAATACCGGTTGGTCGGTTTTGACGATGATTGGGTTTCCACCTCTTCTTCCAGCATTTATTATACGAACCTGGATCCCGGCAAATATACATTGCTGGTCCGTGAAAAGAATCTGTCCCAACACTTGATGAACCGCCGTGAAATTTCTCTGGATATCCAGATCGCCCAACCCTGGTATAAAACGGGTTGGGCGTGGACACTGTATGTCCTGACTGTTTTTACGATCACTTATCTGACTGTACGGATTCTGAATGCCCGGCGCAAACTGGCGCTGTCCCTTGAAAAGGAACGGGAAGAGAAAGAGCGTAACGAGGAGTTGAACCAGGCGAAACTACGCTTTTTTACCAATATCAGCCATGAGTTCCGGACGCCGCTGACGCTTATTATCAGCCAGATAGATATGCTTTTTCAGAGTTCTTCCCTTCCTCCGACCTTGTATAACCGGATTATTAAGATCAGCAAGAATGCCAACCGGATGCGGAATATGATTTCCGAATTGTTGGAATTCAGGAAGTTAGAGCAGAATTATGTCTCATTGCATGTTTGCGAACAGAACCTGATTCCATTTCTGAAAGATATTTATCTTTCTTATTGCGAACTGGCGGCACAGCAATCCATTACATTTGATTTTCATCATGCAGAGGAGAATCTGTTGTTATGGTTTGATTCCAATCAGTTGCAGAAAGTGTTTTATAATCTTTTGTCAAACGCTTTCAAATATACGAAGCCGGGAGGTACGGTTGAATTGCATGTATCCTCGGATGAAAATGAGGTCCGTATGAAAGTGATCGATACGGGTATCGGGCTTTCGGCAGATGACGTCTCGCATATCTTTGACCGCTTCTATCAGGCCGAAAACGGGAAACAGGTAGCGGGGGCCAACCCCGGTACGGGGCTGGGACTGGCTTTAAGCAAGAATATCATTCATCTTCATCATGGGGATATCGCGGTCCAGAGCCAGGTCGGTTATGGAACGATATTTACAGTCACGCTATTGAAGGGAAAGGTCCATTTTGAAAATGACAAGAATGCGATTCTTCTGGAAAGCCCGGACGAACCGATGATTAAGGAAGAATCTTTGGCGGATTCCATTTCCCCCGAAGAATATGAAGAAATGGATAAAGCTTTTCCGGGTTTGAAAGCCGGCGCTTATAAAGTTCTGATTGTGGAGGACAATGAAGAGCTGCTACAGATATTAAATACGCTTTTTGCCCCTTTCTATCAGGTTATATTAGCCGGGAATGGGGAAGAAGGATTGCGGAAGGCGAATGAGGAAAAGCCGGATCTGGTTGTCAGCGATGTCATGATGCCCTTGATGAGTGGCATGGAGATGTGCATGAAAATCAAGAATAATATCGATTTGTGCCATATTCCGGTCGTCTTGCTGACGGCTCTCGATTCTGTCGAGTATAATATTGAAGGGCTTCAACAGGGAGCGGATGATTATATCAGCAAGCCTTTCCATGCAAAAGTATTGTTGATGCGCTGCAATAATCTGATCCGGAATCGTTTGTTGTTGAAGTCCCGGTTGACAAAACAGGTTGACTTTGATGTGCAGTTGCTGGCTACGACCTCATTGGACCAGCAGCTTTTGAACCGGATTGTGGAGATCGTCGATCAGCGGATGGGAGAACCTGACTTTGATATCAATGCGCTTGCCCGCGAACTGAACATGGGGCGTAGTTCGTTCTTTACAAAAGTCAAGAACCTGACCGGAATGACTCCCAGCGAATTTATACAAAACCAACGCATCAACCGTGCGGCAACCTTGTTACGGGAACGGCCGGATTTGTTGGTGAACGAAATATCGGACCGGTTAGGATTTGCCTCGACTGTCTATTTCAGCCGATGCTTTAAGGCGAAGTTCGGAGTATCGCCTGTTCAGTTCAGGAAAAAAGAGGAGTAAGAACCAGATAAAACTGCTAATGGTTTATATTCAAATAGTTAAATCTTCTATTTGGACTGTGTGTATATAAGAAACGGACGCTTTGTATAGGTCCGTTTGTATATGCCCGGCTACATTTGCCGCCAGAGTTTATCAAAATTTATTAATCTAAATCTACCTATTCATGATGAATGATTTAAACATTCCTTTCTTTAGGAAAACGATGTTTGCAGGAATGGCCACACTGTGCTTGTCGACAGGAGTTACCCAGGCCAATCCGGTTAGTGACGGGGAGGAAGTGACGGAAAAACACGCCGTGGCATTGCCTCAGCAAAAGAAAATGACGATTACGGGAGTTGTGAAGGATGCGCTCGGTCCGGTGGTCGGCGCCAACGTAGTGGAAAAAGGGACCACCAACGGGACGGTTACGGACATGGAAGGCCGTTTCTCTTTGCAGGTATCTTCGAATGCCGTGCTGGTCGTTTCCTATATCGGTTATATAGACCAGACGATTCCGGTGAACGGGAAGAGCTCTTTCACGGTTTTGCTGAAAGAAGATTCACAGGCTTTGGATGAAGTGGTGGTTGTGGGATACGGCACGCAAAAGAAGGTGAACATGACCGGTGCGGTCGCTTCTGTCGATATGAGCAAGATGGTCGACAGTCGTCCGATCACTTCGCTCTCCGCCGGGCTTGCCGGTATGGCTCCCGGTGTTTCCGTAACAGCCGGTAATGGCGGACGGCCCGGTAATGACGGGGCGACGATCCGTGTGCGCGGGCAGGGTACGTTAAACGATTCCAATCCGTTGGTAATCATCGACGGGGTGGAAGCCAGCATGAATAATATCAACCCGCAGGATGTAGAAAGTATTTCGGTTTTGAAGGATGCCGCTTCGTCTGCCATCTACGGCTCCCGTGCGGCAAACGGTGTCATTTTGATCACTACCCGCAAAGGAAAATCCGGTGAAGCGAAAATCTCTTATAACGGTTATGTCACGATGCAGAAAGTGGCGAACCATATCGATTTGGTCTCCAATTATGCCGATTATATGGAATTGTATAACGAAGGGCAGCTCAACAGCGACCTCCCCGCTATCTTCAGTCAGGGAAAAATCGACGAGTGGCGGGCTGCCGGTGACAGTGATCCTGTCAAATATCCGAACTCTGACTGGCAGGACGCTCTGTTCCAGACCGGATGGATGCAGAACCATACGATCAATATCAACGGCGGGTCTGACAAGATTCACTATTATATATCGGGCAATTACATGAAAAATCCCGGTATTATGGAAAATTCCGGATACGAACGTTACAGCGCCCGTGTCAATCTGGATGCGGAAGTAAAAGATTGGTTTACCATAGGTGTCAATGCGTACGGGACGCGTGGAAAAGAGGAGCTGGGATTGTTGAAGACCGAATCGAACGACAATTTCTATACCTATATGCAAGCTACTACGCCGGGTATCTGCTACCAGGCGCCTGATGGCAGGTATGGAGGGGTAAACAACCCGGAAGACGACCCGCAGAGTAGCTCCAACAATGTCTTGAAGATGTTGAACGACGTCAAAGGAAATCGCACGACCAATAACATCGTTTCCCGTTTTTATGCCCAGTTGAGGCCGTTCAAAGGGTTGACGATCGAAGGATCTTGGACCTATGCTTTTTCCGACCAGTTCCTGTACCAGCAACCGGTTTTCCATGATCTGTGGAACTTGTATGACAATACGTTGCAGATTGCCGGAACCGGAGTTTCGAAGGTAATCAACCGCAACAACAAGACTGTCCGTAACAATATGGACGGATTGGTCAGATATGAAACCGACATCGACCGGTTGAATATCCAGGCAACGGTCGGCGCCAGCCAGGAAGCCTATCGTAACAACTGGTTCGAGGCCTCCAAGGAGAAGCTGACCTCTTCGGAACTGACGGAGTTGAATGCCGCCACTGCCAATGCGACGGCGACGGGTACTTACTCCAATTGGTCCATGCGTTCATTCTTCGGCCGGGTCAATTTGAACTGGGACGAGAAATACTTGTTGGAAGCCAATCTCCGCGCCGATGCCTCTTCCCGTTTTGCCCAAAAATATCGTTGGGGCTATTTCCCCTCTTTCTCTTTGGGTTGGCGTATGGAACAGGAAGCCTTCATGAAAGATATCTCATGGCTTAACCAGTTGAAGCTCCGTGCTTCGTATGGTTCGTTGGGAAACAATGCCGTGGGCAACTATGACTATCAGTTGTATTACCAGGCCTCTAATTATGTCTTGAACGACGCCTTGCAGATCGGTATGGCGCAACGTGCTCTTTCGAATGCGGCATTGACTTGGGAAACCTCTTATGTCACGAACTTTGGTGTGGACTTCGCTCTGTTCTCTAAATTGAGCGGAACCGTCGATGCTTTCGTCAAAAACACCAAAGGGATTTTGATCGAACTGCCGGCGCCATTGGTGCATGGTAATGCTACTGTTCCTAAATCCAATGCGGCTGAAGTCCGTAACCGGGGGGTCGAGTTGAGCTTGAACTGGAACGACAAAGTCGGTTCTGTCAACTATTTTGTCGGAGGTAATTTCTCATTTGTCAAAAATAAAGTGACGAAGTTCAAAGGTGACGAAATGTCTCTGAACGGAACCAATATGATCCTGGAAGGCGAACCGATCAATGTCCAGTATGTGCTTTCGGTAGACCGGATCATCCAGACCGAAGAAGATATGGCGATAGTGGAAGCGATGGAAGCGAATGATCCGGATGCCTTCAAACAATACAAGAAGCCGGAATACGGGGATTTCTTATATAAAGATATCGACGGGGACGGATGTATCACCGACAACGATAAGATCAAAGTCGGTAATGGTACCAACCCGACATTCACTTTCGGATTTAATTTCGGCGCCAACTGGAAAGGCTGGGATTTCAGCTGTATCCTGCAAGGTGCTACCGGATTGAAAACCTATTGGAGCGGATTGGATGGCGCCAGCTATTGGCCGCAAGTGCGCCGGGGTAACCAGATCAACAAGACCATTGCAGACGGACGTTGGTATCCGGGCCGCACGGATGCCACTTATCCGCGCCTGTTGAACTATACCGACGGACGCAACCGGGTGGCAAGTGACTTCTGGGTACAGGACAAGTCTTACCTGAGGGTGAAAAACGTCCAGTTGGGATATACGGTCCCGAAACATCTCTCGCAAAAACTCCTGATCGACAACTTCCGTTTATATGTCAGCATCGACAATGCTTTGACCTTTACGGGATATAAGGGATTGGACCCTGAGGTGTCGGGCACGAAATATCCGACTATGCGATTAACAACATTTGGTTTAAACCTTACATTTTAAATAGTTGAAGACATGAAAAAGATCATAATCTATTTGGCGACAATGCTTTTAGCTGCCATGACGTTCACCGGTTGCTATGATTTGGAGACCTATCCGGGAGACAAAGTCAACGAAGGAACATTTTACAAGACCGGCGATCATGCCCATCAAGGCTTGATGGGAATCTATGGCATGCTGCGCCTGAACGAGGCGTACGGTTACCAGTTCTGCTTCGACCATTTGGGAGATATCGCTTACGGGTATAACTATTATATGATGTTCCTGTCGACCTATACGGACCGTGACGGAACGATACAAAATCATTGGCAGACCTTCTATGACGGTGTACATCGTGTCAATACCTTTATACGTTCGGTAAAAGGCATGCGCGGTATCATCACGGACGAACAGATCGATGAGTACGTGGCGGAAGCCAAATTCCTGCGTGCGATGTTCTACTTTTCCTTGACAGATCTTTTCGGTGGGGTTCCCTACTATGACGAATCGACAAATGTCAACGAGGAGTTTATGAACCTGAAGCAACCGAGAAGCAGCCTCGAAGAGGTACGTGCCCATATTTTGGAAGATTTGGACGAAGCGATCAAGTTCCTCCCTGTCGAACATGCCGCCGGTGAATATGGGCGTGCTACTAAAGGTGCAGCCTACGCCCTTCGTGGTAAAGTGCATCTTTATGACAAAGAGTGGCAATCTGCCATCAACGATTTTGAGGAAATTGTTTATAATAAGTCTAATAATTATGGCTATGCCCTCGACGACGATTACGCCCGTGTATTCAAACTCTATAACGGAGCCAAGAGTCCGGAAACGGTCTTCTCGATCCAGAACAAGAGTGGTGTCGGCACCGAGTATGGTATGCAGATACAGGCTCTGATGGGATGTCGTGGCGCATACGGGAGTTGCTGGAACAATACGGTCCCTTCCACACAGTTGGTGGATATGTATGAGTTCAAGGACGGTCGCCCCTTCAACTGGGATGAGATTTTCCCCGGTTATAATGCCATGTCTCCTGATGAACGTAAAGAACTTCTCAGTATCGAGATGGAAGGGGGAGCGATCGTGGGACTTCGCGAAGCGGATACAGCCAAGATATTGAGTGCTTATACTTGTCGCGATCCGAGATTGATGGCTACAGTGATTGTCCCTTATTCGCACTATATGGGAAATATTGGCCGTACTACTAATGTGGATCTGATCTTTGCCTTGGACCATGACCTGGCTGGAAATGCCAATGGTGGTACGATCCAAAACAACGCAGGTTGGGTCTCTTATCTCTATCGGAAGTTCGTGGCCGAAGGAGACCAGGGCGGTGCGATCAGTAACCGTTTGCATACACCGTTCGCTTTCCCCTTGATCCGCTTTGCCGATGTTCTGTTGATGCTCTCCGAGGCCTATAACGAGGCGGGGCAGTTAGACAAGGCCGTGACCGAATTCAACAAGGTGCGTGCACGTGTCGACATGCCGGGCTTGAACTCCGGTCCCGCATGGATGGCTGTCAGCAGCAAAGAGCAGATGGCCGAACGGATACGCAAGGAGCGTGCCGTCGAGTTTGCCGGGGAAGGACTTCGTTTCAGCGACTTGCGCCGTTGGGGATATGAGGTTGCCCGTAAAGCGCTTGACAATGTCGATGCGGTCAATATCTATGGCGAACCGATCTATACCCATCTGTTTAGCGAACGGGATATGCTTTGGCCTATACCGGGTGTGGAACGGGAACGGAATAAGGAGTTGACACAGAACCCGGGTTGGTAATGATGAGATTGATTCACTTAATAGGTTTATTTTTCCTGTTGTTCTCTTTTACGGTTGCCGGACGGAGTTTTTCTGTCCGGCAGACCGGAAAAGAGTTGCGCCAGCATCCCAGGTTGCTTTTCAGCAAGCAAGAGGAACAAAGGGTTCGTGGTTTATTCGGAACCGAACCACTATTGGATAGCTTGCGTGCCGGCCTGATGAGGGAGGCGGAACGTTTGTTGTCGGTTCCTCCCCAGGAAGATCCTCGAAGGAAAATTAAAAATACGAAAGACATACTGCCTGTCAGCCGTGAACAGGTTTACCGGATGGTCAACCTGGCATTGGCCTATCGATTGAGCGGAGACAGACGTTTTGCGGAGAAGGCGGAAAAAGAACTGGTCCACGTCTGCAATTTCCCGGACTGGGATCCTGTCCACTACCTGGATGTGGCGGAGATGACGACAGCCGTAGCCATTGGTTATGACTGGCTGTACGATGTATTGGCTCCTTCGGTCAGGCAGTTGGTTGTCCATTCGATCAAAACAAAGGCATTGGACCTTGTCGTCGAGGAATATAAAACCGGAAATGCGGATTCCTGGGCGAAACGCGAAACGAACTGGAACGTGGTATGCAATACCGGCATGGTATTGGGAGCTTTGGCTATTGAAGAGCATGAGCCGGAACTGGCGGAGCACATCATCGGCGAAGCGGTCAGGTACATCCCGAACTGTCTGAAGCATTTTGCACCGGACGGTGTTTGTTATGAGGGACCTGCCTATTGGGGATATACGAACATGTACCTGTCTCTTTTGCTGAAGGCGCTGAATGATAATTTTGGCGAGGACTTCGGGCTTTCGGAAATGGAGGGGGTGGATAAAAGCGTCTTGTATTATATGCACAGCACAAGTCCTTCCGGCAAGATATTCAATTTTGCCAATTCCGGCAGTACGGCTCCTGCGGCAGAACCCATTTACTTTTATTTCAGCCGGGCTTTCCGCCAGCCGGAGGTAGCGACTTTCTACCGGAATGTCTTGTCAAAGACCGTGCAGAGCGAGAATTATTTCAGATTCTACTTCCTGTCCATACCTTGGTACGATACGGCCTCTTCTCCTGCCGATGCCTTGCCGAAACTGAAAGTTTACGAAGGTATCAATGATATTGTCGTGTTCAACGGGAACCGGAATGTCCCTAACAGCCTTTATCTGATCGCCAAGACCGGAGATCCGGATAGGGCGCACCAGCAGCTGGATATCGGAACCTTTATCGTTGAGACGAACGGGATAAGGTGGACGGACGATCTGGGGAGCGATAACTATAGTCTGCCCGGGTTCTGGGATTACAAGCCGGGAGGACAACGCTGGTCGTATTTCAGAAACTCGAATTTCAGCCACAATACGCTGTCGATCGACCATAAACTGCAAAACTCGGCCGGGACAGGCGAGATCAAACGGCAGGATGACAAGGCCGCCCAACCTTTTGTCACGATGGACATGGGCACGGCTTATGCCGGACAGAGCCGTTTTGTCTACCGGACCTTCCGCATGCTCGACGATACCCGCATACTGGTTACAGACAGCGTAGGGTTGCAGAACCCGTCCCAATCGGTGCAATGGTCCGTGATAACTTCGGCAGACGTCGAATGCAAAGGAAATACTGCCGTTCTCAGGAAGGACGGTAAATCTTTTTCCTTGAAGATCACTTCGCCCGGCAATGCTTCTTTTACGGCAAAGACGGCAAAAAGGGGGACGGAGGCGGAGAAGCCGATAGAGGGATATACGATCCTGTCGGCATCGGTATCGGGTGAACCTGTACAGGTTATCAAAGTTCTCCTGTCGGGAGAATAGGTGATTAGTTACATTTAAAATAAATAATATAGATATGGTAAAAGTGAAACATTTAATGGGCATGGCGCTCGGTGTTGCATTGATCTCCTGCGGAGGGGCAGAAGACAGATTCGTTGAAGAGAACGTTGCGTTTGCCCATAAACAGATAGGAAAAGAGATCGAGCTGATCGAGGCGAGCGGCAAGTTTATGAACCCGACTACGCTGAACCCGGACGGTTCCGTTTATTATTGTAACCTGGCCGACTGGCGCAGTGGTTTCTTTCCCGGTTCGGTCTGGTACCTGTATGAACTGACGGGAGATGAGAGCCTGTTGCCTCTTGCGAAGAAATATACGGAGGCGGTGAAAGATGCCAAAAATATCAAATGGAACCACGATGTCGGTTTTATGATCTATTGCAGTTTTGGAAACGGCCTGCGTCTGACGGGCGATCCGGAATATAAGGAGGTGATTGTCGAAGCCGCCCGTTCCTTGTCTACCCGCTTCCGCCCGGTGGCAGGGATTATTCAGTCGTGGGACGTGGACAGGGGATGGATTTCCGAACGGGGCTGGGAGTGCCCGGTGATCATCGATAACATGATGAACCTGGAGCTGTTGTTTGCCGCTACACGGTTGTCCGGCGACTCGACTTTCTATAAGGTTGCCGTTTCGCACGTCGACCGTACCATGAAGGAACAATATCGTCCGGACGGCAGTTGCTATCATGTGGTGGATTACAGCATGAAAGACGGTTCCGTACGCAACCGCCATACGGCACAGGGATATGCGCACGAATCGGCGTGGAGCCGTGGACAGGCCTGGGGCATCTACGGTCTGACGCTATGTTATCGGGAGACGGGAGACCGGAAGTATCTCGACCAGGCTTTAAAAGCGGTCCGTTTTATGTTCAATCATAAGAATACACCCGAAGACCTTGTGTTCTATTGGGATATGGATGCCCCGAACATTCCTGACGATTACCGGGATGCTTCGGCTGCTGCTTGTATCGCCTCCGCCTTGTATGAGATCAGTACGATGGATGTGCCTGAACCGCAAACGTATAAGGCATATGCCGACCGGATCATGGAAAGCCTGGCTTCGCCGGCTTACCGGGCTGAATTGGGAACGAACGGAAACTTCTTGCTGATGCATTGCGTCGGAAGCATTCCGCATAATGGAGAAATAGATGTCCCGTTGAACTATGCCGACTATTACTTCCTGGAGGCTTTGAAGCGGAAACGGGATATTGAGCATCAATAGCTTCGTTTTTAAGCTGTTTATAAGAAGCCAAGACCGTTCTATTATTAGGTCAGACAAGGGTGTATCAAGCTGGGGTTTTATTACGTCAGACCGGGTACACCTTTTTTGAAGAATTTGACAATAAGTGCCATCCGTATTTGTTATAATGCAATATCATTTAAAACAATATACAGAAATGGCACGAAAGAAAACTTTACCTTCGTTATCGCTTCTCGAATATGCCAATGCGCGTATCGCACTGAAGAAAAAACTGAACAAGGCCAGTACGGCGGAACTTTATCAGGTAGCCGTCAATCATTTTTTGAAATTTGCGAGAAACGACGGGTTTCGTATGGAAGACCTGAACCGGACTCTGATTTCTGATTTTGCCGCTTATTTGCAATGTAAGGGGTTGGCTGCAAATACGATCAACTCCTACCAGAGCAGTTTACGCGCAATCTATAATGCAGCCTGTTATGATGGACTGTTACGGCCTGTGGAACACCCTTTTAAGGGCTTAAAGCTCAAACGTGAATTTACCGTCAAGCGTGCCATATCCGTCAGGCTCATTCAGAAACTGGCGAGTTTTGAGACTGACGGTTCTCAGAGACAAGAATTAGCAGTCGACCTGTGTCTGTTCAGTTTTTTAGCTTGCGGGATGCCGTTTGTCGATATGGCCTATTTGACGGCGGACAACATTCGGAATGGTGAATTGGTCTATAATCGTCGTAAGACAGGTGCTCAAATCCGTATGGAAATCACTACCGGCATGTGGCAGATCATTCGTAAGTACACCCCTGCGGATGGGGAAAGGGAGTTTCTTTTTCCCATTCTTCCGTCCGGTTCACCCACCCACTCGCAATATAAACACTGTCTGGCTTTGCATAACAAGGAATTGAAGGAGGTCGGTGACAAACTTTGCATTCCCGTACATTTTACTTCATACGTGATGCGGCATAGCTGGGCATCTGCGGCATTGCAATCCGGAGTTTCGGTTGCGATTATCAGTCAAGCCTTGGGGCATAGTTCGGAGAAGACGACACGCTATTATTTAAGTGAATTGGATGTTTCCGAATTGACAAGGGCTAACCGGAAAGTTTCAGGTTCTATCGATTATTTGTTAAATAGAATAGAAAACGGAAACACAACCTTATTTATGAAATAAGGGAATTTTAATCTAAAAAAGGATAACCTTACAATTATGAAAATAGGCTAATCAACTATTTAGATTAATAAAAAACCTTTATTTTGGTAATAAAGGTAATACAAAATTATATACTGAAATTCCATTTATGAAGGCCTTTTACCTGTAAATAAGGTCATCACACTTTCTTATTGCCTGATTTTAATTATAATTTATGTTGATGATCATAGGATATTTATAGACATAACATTCCTGCCAGCGTCTCTTCCTTTAACATACTAAAACCCAAAAATTAACCATATTTAACTCCTCTCGGGAATATAAAGATTTCAAATGCTAAATTAGAACAGGCTGAATAGTTTAATAGAACAGATTTTTATGCTTAATTGTAACTTCGTAGGGGATTTCTCACCTTATTTCATAAATAAGTACAAAACTAAAGAATGCAGACTTAACTGATAATTAAAATAGATGAAAAGAAAATTATGGAATTGCAATATTCCTGACTGCATAGGAAACCATAGAAACAGGCCGTGTGGTATCGGATGAATTAAAAGCATCGAATAAGGCCTTGAAATTTGGGAAAAATAATAATAAAATAACAAAGAGTATGATGAGAAAACTTATCGTCATGATGTTCCTGTTAATGATCCCCCTGTCTTTCTACGGACAAGACAGGTTGGCCGGGCAAAAAGGTTCGACCGCCGGGATCAAGACCAATATCCCATACTGGGGTACGGCAACTTTCAATGTCGGCGCGGAATTTCGCTTGGCACGTCATTGGAGCTTGGACATAGAAACCGGGCTGAACCCGTTCGACGGAAAGGAGGAGGACGGCAGCTATGGCAAATCTCTCAAACATTGGCGACTCCATCCAGAGATACGCTATTGGTTCTGTGAAACGTTCTACAAACATTTCATCGGGTTGCATGTCCCGTACATATTATATAATGTGTCGGACATTAAAATACTCGGCACTGAAGGCGAACGCCATCAGGGTTGGGGTGCAGGTGCGGGTATCAGTTACGGTTATTCCTGGCTGCTCTCCAAGCATTGGAATTTGGAAGCGACTGTCGGTGTGGGTTACCTCTACCTTGAGTCGGAGAAATATCCCTGTACCAATTGCGGTCGTCGGCAAGAGTATGTCAAGAAACATTATTTCGGCCCAACACAGGCAGCCATCAATTTGATTTATCAATTTTAATACCGTCATCTTATGAAAATGTACAGAACCCTACTGCCCATGTTGGCAGGCTTGCTGGCGGTAACCGCCTCCGAGGCACAGACAATCAAAGTGAAAGACCAAATCGTGGAAAAGGCGGACGGCACATTGATCGTCGGCATGACGCTTGACCTGAGCAAAATAGAAGTACCCTCAAACCGTTGTTACGTTTATACGCCGGTCGTGACGGCGGGTGACAGTGTCCGTGCGCTTACTCCGTTGATTGTCTGCGGTCGTGATCGTCATATACTGTATGAACGTACGGGACGTACGTATGGGACACATAGTGAATATGAACTACGTCGTGAGAATGGCAAGGAACAGTCTTTCGAATATACCACCCGTACCCCGATGGCTCCCTGGATGAAGAAGTCGGAAGTGGCTCTCGTGACGGATGTCTGCGGTTGCGGTTGGGAAAACTTGATGAACGATCGTTCACCGCTCTTTCCGATCAACCTTGCCGAACCGGTTGTGCTGAAACCGTTACTCGCCTACCGTACGCCCGAAGCCGAAGCGGTCAAAGCGCGTTCGATCGAAGGGAAGGCGTTCCTCGACTTCCCGGTCAACAAGATAACGATCTATCCTGACTACCGCAACAACCCGCGTGAACTGGCCGCCATTCGTTCCACTATCGACGCGGTACGCGACGATCCCTATGCAACTATCACGGAAGTATGGATCAAGGGCTTCGCCTCTCCTGAAGGAACTTATGCCAACAACACTTATCTGGCGGAAAACCGTGCAAAGGCCTTGCGTGACTACGTGAAGAGCCTCTACCGATTCGAACATGCCACGTTCAGCGTCGATTTCGAGCCGGAAGACTGGGAAGGACTGGAAAAGCGGCTGGAGGAGATGAACCTGCCTGACAAGGCGGAACTGCTCGCCATCATCCGTAATCCGGAACCGCGCGATATGGACAAGAAGGAGTTGAAGTTGAAAACATTGAATGGCGGTACGTCTTATAAGATACTGCTGCGTGACATCTATCCTGCTTTGCGTCACTCGGACTACGTGGTGAAATACAACATCCGCAATTTTACGGCCGAGGAAGCGAAATCGCTCATCTATACCGATCCGAAGAAGCTCAGCCTGAACGAAATGTTTATGGTGGCACAACTCTATGAGGCTGGAAGCGACAAGTATAACGAAGTGTTTGAAATCGCCGTCCGCATGTTCCCCGACGATCCGGTGTCTAACCTGAATGCCGCCAATACGGCGATCCGGACAGGCCAGTTGGACCGTGCGGAAAGTTACCTTGCGAAAGCCGTCGAAGGTGACGAGAAACAATTGGCGTTCGCCTCTGTCCGGATGCTACGCGGTGATCTCGACGGTGCGGAAGCGATCCTGGAAACATTGGAAAACAGCACCGTCTGCGGTGATGCGGCACGTGCGAACCTCGAACAGATCAAGGCGAAGCGTGCGGAATGAGAAATTTTCAAAAAATGATAGGGTATGAACATTGCACATAAATTATTGGTATATGCCTGTGCGGCCGGCGGTCTTTTGTTTGCCGGCTGTTCGGACGAATTTCGGACGGAACGCGACGATGGCGATGACAAGCCGATCGAAGAGAACTACTTCCGTCTGACACTTCATTGTCCGGATGCCAAGGCTCCGCTCACCCGCTCGAACCCCACCGGGGGAGAGAACGGGGACGGCTATGAGCCGGGACAGGACTACGAAACGCGCATTGATGATTTGATGCTGCTCTTTTACCGAGGGACGGATGGGATAAATTCGCCCGCCTCGACGCCGATCGACAAGATCATCTACCTCGACCGCGATGCCATGCTGGGCGATAACCGCACAGAACCGGTGCTGGTGGGACTGCCAGGCGGCTGGTACGACCTGCTGGTCATTACTAACACAGGCAACATCCGTCCGCAGCTCAAAGACTTGACGTTGGGAGGCGTGCGCGACTTCCTGCAAAAACGGGCTTGGATGGAAAGAAACGGCAAGTACTCCCGTTTCGTGATGGCTTCGGACGGCCATCTGGACGAGAAGGTTTACATCTGCGGTGACAATACGATCGACAACCCGGCTTCGGCGACCGTTGAGGTCGAGCGCCATGCGGCACGTATCGACTATCTTCCGGAGCACGATTACTTCGACGTGATGGACCGCATAGGCGGTGCTGCCCGCGTGTCGATTACCGGTGCCATGATCGTCAACAAGCTGGATGCCGGTTCGTATATGATCAAGCGTGTAATCGATGCCGCCCCTGACGGTAGGTTCGGCCCGGCAAACACGCTCGAATACCTTGGGCTGGAGCTGCCCGAATGGGGTGACCACCAGACGAACTACGTGCTCGACCCGTGGAGCCGCTATAAGACGATGGCGAACGTGAACAGCGAGATGTTCAATCCCAACTGGCCGGAGCGTCCCGCTTCGGACGGCAAACCGGTCGAAGCCCTCTATGAAAACTATTTTATGAGTTTCGGTACTTCGGCAGGCAATTGGCGTTTCACCGATGGCATGGGTGAGCGAGTGGGTGAGTGGTATCGCGTGGGCTACACGAAAGAGAACACGGTGGCGCGGGATGATCAGTCGCCTTACTATAGCACCGGAGTTGTGTTTAGGACATTATATGGCCCCAGAAAGTGCCTGTTCTACGATCCCGCGACAGGAGAGGCCGACTACCGTAAAGGGTTGGACGGCTCGCCGTTTACCTTTTTCGCTTTCGGTGGAGCGATTTACGGATCACCCGAAGCGGCGATGCTTGCTTTCACGGAAGGGGCTTTGGACGTGTCGGCCTACGATTTCACGGGCAAGACCTGGAATGACGTGCGGTCGCTGGCGTCGAGTTTGAAGGAAGGCGATCCGACCGGATACCGCCGTTTCCTTTCACGATGGTTGAAAGACAAGGATTTATCGATGCGTCTGACTTCTGATGAAGCGTCTGCATTGGCTTGGAAGAGTTATATGTACACGACATTCGGATATGTTTCACGCGCAGATGGCACGCCGCAAGTCAATCAGGGCGGCAAAGACACGCGCCGTCTGTTGGCACGCTATGGTTTGCATACCTATGTGGACGGTGTTTGCTTCTACACCCATTGGATCCGTCACTCCAACAACAACGCCCCGTCGAAGGGGATCATGGAGTATGCCATCGTGCGCAATAACGTCTACAAGTTGCGTATCCGCGACATTTACGGCTTGGGGAATGACATCCCTTACGAACCGCCGTTCGATCCCGAGCCCGAGGATCCGATAGATCCGGACGATCCTGAAGATCCCGACAATCCGGATCATCCGGACGAACCGGATAACATCGAGATAGAGGTGATAGTCAAGCCTTGGGGACCGCTTCCGGACGAGACGATTTATTTTTAAACAAAAAATAGGAGAACAATGAAATACCATAAGATATTATACCTTTTATTTCCGGTACTGGCGGTTCTCGGCCTCTCCGGACTGACTTCATGCGATTATATCCATGACGAACTTCCTCTTTGCCGGCACACGCTCCGTTTCGTCTACCGGCACAACATCAAACATGCCGACGCGTTTGCCTACGAGATGGTGAACCAGGAACGTGAAAAGAACGTCCGTCTCTACATCTACGACTGCGACGGCAAGTACCTTTCTTCGCGATTGATCGAGGGCGACGAGTTGAAGAAGAACGAAGTGGACCTCAGCGAATTGGAACCGGGTGACTACCGCCTGCTGGCCTGGGCCGGGCTGAATGAGACGGATTACACCTGGACGGAGCCTGCCGCAGGTTCTTCCATTGACGACTTCCGCATGGCGGTGAAAGCCACAGAAAATCGGGTGGATCGCGAATTGTCGGGTCTGTTTCAAGGCGAACTCGACTATACGGTCCCGGTAGGCGGCGCGACCGACACCGAGTTTCCGCTGGTGAAGAACACTAACAAAATACGCTTCATCCTGATCGATGCCAACCGGGGTACGAAACTGGAGGAAGACGCTTTCAATTTAGTGGTCACCACTACCAATAGTGATCTTGACGCGCAGAATGAACCGCAATCCGCCACGCGCATCACCTGGTTGCCCTATCTGCAACAGGTGGAGACGGTCAAGTCGGCCGACAATGCAATTGTTTCCTATGATGCCGTCTGTACCGAACTGAATACGCTCCGCCTGATCGACAATTCGACCGGCACGCTGAGCGTCCGCTATGCAAGCGAAATAACGCCATTCATCAATGTCGACCTGACAGGTTTGCTGAAACTGACGCAGATCGCTTCGCACAAGTTGCCGGGACAGGAGTACCTGGACCGCCAGGACGAATATGTAATCACCGCCTACGTGGATATCGCCGGCGGACGGGCGCACTGCCTCTACGTGGTAGTGGACGACTGGATTGTCCGCCTCGAAGATGTGACACTTGGTAATGAGGAGATGGGATTATGAAAAACAGATTGAATCAATATAAGCGCTTGCCGTTGCTTGCCGGCCTGTTTGCCCTCATCGCCTTCGGATGCGTGAGCGGCGAACAGGGTGGGAACGGCGATCCCGACCTCCCCGAAATGGTGGAGGTGGACTTACAGGTGGGCGTTTCCGATGTATCGGGATCGTTGCAGACGAAAGCGAGCGCCGATGATCTGAAACCTTTGGACGGCGAACTAATCCATTCGTTAGTGGTGTTTATCGTGGATGCGTCCGGCAAGGTGGAAAAGAAGTTTCAGCCGGATTTGAAAAGCGATACGAAAGCCCAACAAGGCGAACTGACAAGCTGGAAGTCTGGCTCTTTCAAGATCACCGGCGGGGCGAAGCGGATTTATGCGTTTGCGAATTGGGAATCGCTGAAAGATGAACCCTTGAAAGATATTGTTGCAACAGCGGAGGGAGATAATATGCCAATGTTGCCCTCTACCGTTTCCTGGGAATCAGGCATCAATAATATTCTTGCTACGAAAAAATTCCTTCCTATGAGTGTGCAGGAAGAATGGGTTCCGGCAAATGGAGTGAAACCGATTTATTTGGTTCGCTTGGTGAGCCGTCTGAAAGTCAAGATGCGCAACAGAACGAACCACCTGATTACTGTTACCGGTTTGACCGTGGGAGAGTTCAATACGACAGGGAGTCTTTTTGAAGTGGACAAGTTTGTGGCACTGTCCGGAAATGGTTATTCGATTGAAAATCTTTTCAAAGATGAGGAACTTGCTGCAACAGACGGTTCCATGGAGTCTGATTGGTTCTATGTGAACGAGTCGGAGACTGCCGGCGGGTTTAAGGTGAAATTGCAGACAAGCAGTGATGTTCATCCGGATAATAATCCGCATCAAGGGGAAAAGTTCACTGCCCTTCGTCAGATTCCCCGCAATCATGTCTGGAATCTGAATATCGAGTTCACGCCTTATAAACTGACACTTTTGTCTGTAAGCAATGAAAATCCGCCGATCGGAGGATATCCGGAATCTTCTACCAGCAATGGCATAACCGATTTGGTTTGCACGGTATATGGCGGTGGTCCATTTACAATTACGATCGATGAGTTGGTTTCGCAAGAAAATAATGAAGGAGATATCTCTAAACAAGTAGATTGGAGTATCGGAAACGTAAACAAGGGTGATTTGTTAGCGGAAGCCCCTAATAGTGTGACACAAAATAATACTACTGGAAAATGGCAAATCACAGGCGGTCGCATGGTTGGTGCTGCTACTAAGGAACAAAGCGCGACATTCGAGCTGATTGCAAAGAAAGGCGGTGTCGTTTTGGCCACTTTCCAAATCCAGTTGAAGTTTGCGGATATATTTGACCAAGCGGCAAATCCTTGAAAGGTTACTCGATAAGTCGATGTTTGTCAACTTAGTAAGTATCCACGAGTCTGCTTATTAAGTAGATTCCTGCTTGTTTACTAAGCATATTTCATACTATAAACAACAGATATAACAACTAAATTAAATACAATGAAACGAAATAAATTAATATATGACAGATGGCTCCGGGTACTCTTCCTGTCGTTCGCCCTGTTAGTTGGCGGGGGCGGCTGGATAGCTTGGGGAGAGAAGACGTTTACAGGACCGGTTAGCAAAGATGGAAGTAATAGGCCCAAAATTATCATGAAAGATCATGAAAGTGTTATAAGTCTAAACAATGGTACAACCATGCGCATGGGACATGATAGTGTATTTCATGAAGTAAAGACGATTTATGCGAGGATGAATCAAGCACGCCGATTATTTATACCTGAATTAAGGTTGTGTATTGCCAATAAAGCAAATAATAACGAAAAGTATAACTGGTTTGTACATTGGTATGTAGTAGACCGTTCTAATGGAAATGCTGTAAATATTGATAATAGCAACATTCAATTCTCGTTTAAGGAAGAAGTAATGGATCAAAAAATAGCAAGAATGCAGGGAGGAGATTGGGATTATGAAGCTCGTCGTCCAAATTCAACGAATAATGAAGAACATAACTCTACTGATAATGATGAAGGAAAACATCTAACTGAAGATTTTTTTATTGAAGAACAGAATGGAGGATGGGTTTGGTCAAAAAGGCTCAGGCAAAAAATTTGGAAAAAAAACTATAACGAGTACGGTGGTGGATACGGTATGGATGCTTCCACAATTTATTTTACTGTAAATAATGATGAAGCATTTAATAAATTTGATATTTATTGTGATATTAGTATTTATCAAGATGGTACATGGGAAGAATCTACTGAAGAAAATGTAGCTGGAATATATATGGAGCCGACATTGACAAAACGCTTTATATATCGCCTTCAAAATGCAACCAATGGTAATATTCCAAATGAACCGGAAGTTTTTAAATTTGATTATCCGTATGATGAATCGAATAAAACTATAAACTTCTCTATGCCTTATATGCCGGATAATTATTTCTGGGGCAATTATCAGGGGAAACATTTTGAATATAAATATAAAGGTGAAGAAGATTCTGAATATAGACCTTTCCGACTTGTAAGTCGTCAAAACGCTTTGATTCCTTTTCAACAAACACAAAGAATTTTAGGAGGTGAGGATGGTGATAAGTATTCCCCAACAGATTCTATCGTTATTTATGTTAGAGTTTCAGATAGTGACGATTCTAACGGGAATAAATCGGATCCTATGGCCAAATTTGTTTTCAATCCGCTACTCAATTCCGGCTTTAAATTAGGAACTGATATTAATAATGATGATTTTGCCTATCGATGGCCACGAAGACATTCGGAGAAATATAAATTGATAGGTTCTGTGGATTTTGATAATAATGATGTGGTTGATAAGTTAGTAGGATTTTCTAATGCAAACTCAGAAAATGCAAACAATATGTCACAAAGACCGTTTGGTTATTATTCGGAAAATCAAACTAGTTACGGGTTCTTAAGAAAAGACGCTTATACATTACTTCATGATAGAAAATGGGCTCCTCAAGGAAATAATCTGTCTATAACAAATAATCAAAATATATATGGTTTATACCGAAGTGCAGGACTGAAAGGTATTTCTGCTCATGGTGACATTTGCTATAAAGGGCATAGTGAAGAAGATAATGTTGATTGGAGTAAAATGTATATATGGCCTACCGCAAGTACTGATCTAACATTATACGATCGTACATACATGATATCCCAAGATCGTGAAGATGCTGATTATGAAGAAAATAAAGTGAAATATGGATATTTCTATTATATTGATGCTTCAAAAGAAGCAGGAACATTGGTAGAGGTTCCGGTTGATAATATTTGCCCCAATACGGAATTGACTGTAACAGCATGGATTGCAGATATGACGCGACCCCGTACTTCATCAATAGGTGGAATATCTTATAATCCGTTAGCACCTAACGTGAATTTAATCTTTAAGGGTTTTAACGCCGAAAGGAAAGAGGTTATACTACATCAATTTACCTCCTGTGATGCTTTGGTTGATTATGGAAATGTAAGCGAAGATTTAAGCGGAAATATTACTAACGAACATAATAATAGCAATCTTTTCAAATGGCAACAACTCTGCTATTCGTTTGTTGTTGATGATTTAAAAGGATGTACTGAATTCTACTTGGAAGTTCAAAACAACGAGCCCCACACTGACGGTGCCGACTATGCTATTGATGATATCCGTGTATTTATGAGAAAACCGGAAGTTGAAATCGTGCAAGCCGGTAACTTGTGCGATACGGAAGTAAAAACTGTCAGATACGGGACAAGTTATAGTAATATCATGCGTGTTATGGGATTGAAGGAAAATCAGGAAGTGAAATCGCCTAATGATGATGTTCATTGGGCTGATCCAAATGATCCGTTACCACAAAAGTTGGTAGATTATATTAATGATAAATATGCTGATAGACAAGAGGATGCAATGAAACATTTCACAAAGATTTATTATTCTGTTTATGAAAAAGAAAATTTAGAGAGACCTCTTGAGATAGATTACGATGGCGATGGGGAAAAAGAATTATACCGTGTTTCTTATCTTTCTACTATCAAAGATGATATGGCATGGGTTGATGCTTCATTTTCTTTTGACTCGAAAAATTCAGCAGATAAAATTTATTCTTTGCCACTTGATATCGGTGAGGCTTTTGACCCAGAGAAAGAATATGTTGCCAGAATTACCACTCAGCCGTTAGGTAATAATTATGAATCTATTGCGTGTGGTTCTTGTGCATTGATCGGAGATCCGTTTAGAATTTCTGTGGCTGGCGATCGCTTTACTATATATAGTGACGAAAGTGTGGGATCGGAAATTACTAAACCGGAAAACGTGGAACAGGGGAAAACATATAAGATAGTCGGTAATTTCCGATATTTGGATAGTGGCACATGGACAACATTGGAGAATGCTAAATTCGACTGGTTTATAGGAACCCTTGAAGAGTTTAATACTTCCAAAGTAACGATAGGCAACACAGAGTATACAATTCAGGAAGCATTGAATGTAATTTCAACAAGCAAAGATAAAGATACCAGGGAAAATATAAAAAATGCTTTAGTAGAGAGATTTGGAGAATATGAAAGTACAGAGAACGATAAGAAAGGTAAGTTTGTTTTTGGTAAATATTCTTTTGACTATACAATGGTAAATAAATACCAGTTGATTGTCGGTTTGCCAAGGGCTATACAGGATAATGATGTTATGATTGCAGAAAATTTGTATTGTGCAAAACCTGTTGAGATTAAATTAGGAGGTACACCTCCGATTATTGATCCGGGTGATCCCGATGTGCCCGATCCGAAAGATCCCGAAGACCCTAATAACCATAAAGACCCGGATCCGAAAGACGATCCGAAAGATACTCAACCTGATAAAGATTCGACAGACGGCTCACATGTTCGTTCTGTCCGTGTGGGTTTGATTCAGATAAAGGATATGCTGTTGAACAATGGGACATTGCGTATTCCGATTTATTCTCGTAAGTCAGAAAAGAATGAAATATTTGTTGTAGATAAGACTAATCAGAATATAATGGTTTACCAAACTTCGGATATTCTATGGAAAGAGACGGAGTCGGTGGCTAAATTAATAGAACTTGGAGATCAATATGTGGATATGAATAATGCTAAACCGACATGGAATGAAAACTATTTCAAAATCCAATTTAATCAAATGGCTGTTAATAAGTTCCGTGAAGGTTTTTGGTATATGGTCAATATCCCTTATGCCGTAAAGAATACGGATGAAGATAAAATCGTTTATAATGGCATCATGAAACTGACCCTCAAAATCGTTCCCGAATATGTGACATGGGTCGGAAGTGAAACAGATATGTATAACTGGAACAACGACGGGCCAAGCCATTGGAGACGGTCTAATGATAAAGAACTTTATACAATAGGTGTTGCAAATAAGAGCGGTAGCCATAATGAAGCCTACGTCCCAATGCGTTTCACGAAAGTGACGGTTTATGGTAAGGCACAGAAAGAAGGGAACGATTATAATCTAAATGGAAATGCTTATGCTGCCCATCCGCATTTGTATGAATTGAAAAAGCAAACCAGCTTGCCTATATTAAATATGAAAGCAGAGGATGAAATCGGTGCTGCTACCAAGAACATCGAATATGACTTGCTTGCCGATCCGGATTATGAAAAAGAATTGTTCGGAAGTTTTGATAATCCTGATAAAAAGGATGATGTTCATAATTATGCCTGTGTCCGCTTCTACGGCAATACCTGCGATGATATCTATATCAAACCTGAATCAGAAATCCTGCATACGGAGTACTTGACTTATGATACGGCACACGTAGATTATGAAATGGACCCGAACCGCTGGTATATGCTTGCTTCACCTTTGAGAGGCGTGGTATCGGGAGATATGTATTTGCCGACAGGAACTGGGACTGGTCAATATGCACGTCAGGAAACTCCGGCGTTTGAGAAAATTAATTATGAGGATAATACGAAATATACCCGTTGGGCTCCAGCTGTTTATATGCGTGGATGGAAGAAAAGTAAAGCTTGGGTAATTCATTCGAGCGGTATTAATAATCCTGTAAATTATGCTATTTCTACCGGTTGGTCGAATCTGTATAATGATGTGGATGTATCATTTGCTTCAGGTACAGGATTTTCGATTGGAACAAAGGCGGAAAGTTCTTTCAGTGGTAAAGTATTATTCCGGTTACCCAAAAACGATAATTCATATAGTTACTATGCGAGTGATAATACTACGAATGACAACAAAGAGTTGACAAGCGAAAATCGAGAAGGTAACGGTCGTTTCTTGATCAGTCCTGATGAGATGGGGAGCAATCCTGTTACATCTCATGTGGTGGACACGGTTGAAGAAATGTTCGGAAACCCATTCATGTCTCATTTGAATATGAAAACGTTTTTTGAAGTGAATGGAAGAAGTGAAGGAACATATTATATTTTGAATGACAACAAAATAATATCTAATGTGATGGGTAAGGATTATACCTTATCTACATCAGATGGTTATAATGGTGAATATATCGCTCCCCTCCAGTCATTCATTGTCCCGAATATGACAAAAGCCACTTTCACCACCGACATGATTGCGAAAGCCCCGGCAACCGGAAAACCAGGTTTGCGTTCCGCCACCTCCTCCCCTGCCGATGAACCTCTGCCGCAATTGCGTATCACCGCTACCCGTGACGGTGTTCGTAATACTGCCGTCGTTGCCGGTCTTGTCACCGCATCAGACAGCTATGTGGAGGGCGAAGACGCCGCCTTGCTGATCAACGAGGAAGTAGCTGCACCGCAAGTTTATACTCTTGCCGGCAACCAGATGACGGCTATCAACGTGACGCCGGAACTGGCGGAGATCCCGCTCGGTATCTACGGCAAAAACGCGACCCCGGTAGAGCTTAGCTTCAAGGTGTCGGGCGCCATGAAAAATGTGAAGTTGGTGGACAAGCAGACCGGTAAACGCTATGACGTGACTGACGGCTTGACGCTGACCGTTCCGGGCAATACCTCCGGACGTTACGTATTGAACGGTTCGATCGCCACCTCCAACGAGATCGTTGCCCAGGGCCGCATCATCTTCTACAACAGCGCACCCGGACGGATCGATATCTCCTCCGTTGACCCGCTGAACGAAGTGACGGTTTATGACGTTTCCGGTCGCGCCTTGCGCACCTTGCGTAACCTAAACACGCCGACCACCTCCGTCGACCATCTCGCACCGGGCATCTATGTCGTCCGTGCCGAGAGCGGTTCGCAGGTCGTTAGCGAAAAGGTTGAGGTGAAGTAAGCCGCCGATAAGGATTAAGAATTATATAAAGAGAACACGGAACATCCCGGAAAATAAACCGGAGAAGTTCCGTGTTCTTGTTTTTAATAGACCTGTTATGACAGTTCCATTGCTTTGTTTACAGCATACTTAACGTGAGTTCGATATAACCAAATAAATATCTGCCTGAATAATAGGAATATAACGACAAAAGTGTTAATTCTATAGTCTCAAAACAACATTTAAACGATTACCGCTATGTTCTCAGAGGCTAAAGATCTACATACGAAGTTTTCTGCAAATTATCTGTCACTCTATCACTATTAAGATTGTATCCATTGATATTCAAGCGTTATAGGAAGTGATACATGGCGTTTTTCTCTATCACTACAGTGTCACTCCTCTATCACTCCTAAACATGGCATTTTTATCATATAATTGAAAAACAGCACATTGCCTTCTCTTGCTTTTGAAAAAGCATCTAAAAAAAATCAAGCAAACAAATGTAAAAACGAATGTAATAGGTATTAAATCGGCAAAATACGGTTTTTCATTCCACAAAAGACTTCTCTTTTTTAGCAAGAAACAAGCACATAATCTCGTAGACACCCCCATGTCGCCACCCTTTATACCCGGGTGTACCGGCTCTCCACACCCGGGTGTAAAAAGGAGCAACAGGGGAACGTCCGGAAACTAAAGTGCCTTGCCGGATCACGAAAACTACTTGGTTTTACATATTTTATAGTCGTTTTTACATAAAATAATCGAGTCATTTGCAGGAGTGAGAATGAGGCGCTTGTTGTTCGTGTTGTTTGCAATGCGCTTATATACAGTCATATATAAACGAAATACATGTTTTCCATCAAATTACCTGTGATAGGGTAGTGACACTGTTGTGATACTTTAGTGATAGAGAAAACAGGTATGTATCACTATGGAATAAGCTGAATATCAATTGGTAAAGAGGTATCAGTGATACAGTGACAGAGAAATGGAAAAAACTTGGTTCTTCGTCATTTTCGGGGCAGTTCATGTGTTAAAGCTAGTAAGTTTATTGCAAAGCAAGGTAATG
>NZ_CABUOD010000045.1 GCF_902493135.1 uncultured Parabacteroides sp. | reverse complement strand
CGCTCTCGAGGATTTCGACGATCTTGATCTCTTCGTTCAGCATGACGGTCAGGAAGCCGTCGAGCACGTCGAAGTTGGCCTTCTGGCGCAGCAGACGCTTGATGGCCCAATCAAAACGGATATACCTGTCCTGCAACTCTCTTCTTTCCATCTCTTCTATGATTTTCAGATCTGATTCTTCCTTTTTCATAGTTACTGTTTTTTAGTTGTTACTTAATCCACAAATATACATATTATTTATGAACGGGAGTGCGGATCGGGAAGAATGTTCCGGATATTTTCAAAGGTGAAACAGGTGAATACCGATTTATCTGCGCCCGTCTATGGTAGGCGAATACACACCTCATATTACCACTTATTGTAAATAAAATATTATTTAACATTTAAACAAGCCAATAAAGGAAAGCACCAAAGGGTGCTTTTGGAAGGGAAGAAAAAGCTTTTTTCAGTCATTTGCCGGATTTTCGCCACGAAGACCGTCTTCATTGCCACGAGAACGGTCGCCATTGCCCACGAAGACGGTCGCCGTTCGCCATGAAGACGGTCGCCACGGTAACGACGACCGTCTTCATGGCGAAAAACTGCGCACCTCATGTGAAATAGACGGGAAAATCAGGGGCATAATCGGGGCATCCTCCGGCTTTACCCGGAAATATTCGATTCTCCGGGAGTTAAGGATTATCACATTGTCACTATTTCCTTGTTTAAACGACAATACGAGACAAATATCCGGACAAAATGCCAACTTCATAATGCTTATCATCATCAAACAAGCCTCCAAGCCGAACAAAATGTAACAAAAATACGAATCGGATTTTCAGATGAAATAGCCCAAAGAGGCAAAATGGGGGTTATTGTCTATTTTTTTCTTAGAGCCTGTTTAAATTTTGCTCGACACCGCTTCGAGATTACCGGTTATTCGGTTAACCACATAAAAAAACACTTCTGCAATATTACAGAAGTGTCAAGTTTGTAGCGAGACCCGGGATTGAACCGGGGACCTCATGATTATGAATCATGCGCTCTAACCAGCTGAGCTATCTCGCCATCATGTTGTCATCATTTCCCTGATTGACGCTGCAAAAGTAGAGCTTATTTTTATATTGTGCAACACTTTCATGAAAAAAAATTCAATTATTTTCGAGAGCTTCCTGTTAAGATCTTAATTCAGAGTTGCTTTTTTTGAAACAGATTTGGCAGATATCAATTCTTTTATTATCTTGCTGCCAATAAACACAATGAAAGATGAAAAAAGAGAAATTTCATATCGAATACATTTTCGATAAAGTTTCACGACGAAGCTTATGGAATCACCTCACTACTCCTCCAGGGTTATCCGCCTGGTTCGCCGATGATGTTATTATCAACGGTAACATGTATGTTTTTAAATGGAACAAAGCCGAACAGGAAGCGGAAGTACTGTCTATGAAACCGGAAATGAGCGTTCGTTACCGCTGGACGGATGAAGAGGATGAAAATGCCTATTTCGAATTCCAGATCCACAGCCATGAACTGACAGGATCGACTTCTTTGCAAATAACGGATTTTGCCGAGCTGGATGAAAAAAGGGATTCTATCGATTTATGGGACACGCAAGTAGAAGAACTGAGGCGTACGCTCGGTATTTAGGTTGTTTTAGTGATTTCCGTTAGCGATCATATCGTTTTTTCACTACTTTTGCGCCGTCAACCGGATAAGCAATGTTGAAAATAAAACGATTATATACATTTATGCTGCAGACTTTCCTGCCGTTGTTCTTGATGACCTTCGGTATCTGTCTGTTTATTGTGCTTATGCAGTTCCTGTGGAGGTACATTGACGACATGGTCGGGAAAGGTCTGGGGATTCCTGTTCTGGCGGAAATGTTTTTGTATGCCGCCCTATTCCTTGTGCCGATGGCACTCCCGCTGGCCATTTTGCTTGCCTCGCTTATGACGTTCGGGAATCTCGGCGAACGATTGGAATTGTTGGCTATGAAATCGGCGGGCGTTTCACTGGTCCATATCATGCGTCCGCTGATCATCACCATCAGTATTATAAGTATCGGGGCTTTCTTCTTCCAGAACTATGCCATGCCTGTCGTGCAGGTCAAACTCTACACGCTGCTTTGGTCCATGCGTCAGAAATCGCCGGAGTTGGATATTCCGGAAGGGGTTTTCTACGGCGAAATCACCGGATATAATGTATATGTAAAGCATAAAGACACCAAAACGGGGCTTCTTCGCGACATGATGATCTATGACTATTCCGAAGGGTTCAACAAGGTAAGCGTGATGGTCGCGGATTCGGGTCGCCTGAAAACTTCGGCGGACAAAATGTTCCTGGTCCTTTCCTTATTTAACGGAGAATCTTTCAGAAGCTTAGACAAGCAATCGAGCACTACGGGCACAAAAAGTTCCGTTCCCTACCAGAGGGAGACCTTCAAAAGCCGGGATATCCTGATCGAATTCGATGCAAACTTCTCACGGACGGACGAATCGTTCATGCAAAACCAGTTTATGGGTAAAAACATGCATGACCTGCAAATCTTCATTGACTCCGTTTCCGTACGTTTAGACAGCATACAAAACGTCAATGCCAAGAACGTTTACGAAACTTCATACAAAAAGACGCTTAAGAAGCCGCAAGACATAAAACAGAATAACGTAAAGGACGCTCCGAATAGCGAGAAATCCGATACAAAGGCGACACCGGAGGCCAAGAGGGACGAGCCGGTAATCGTCATGAACTTCGACAGCCTCTACCAGGCAGAAAATCCCGGAAAGAAGGCGACTATCCTGACACGTGCGAAATCGAGCATCGAAAATATGAAGGCCGATTACTTCTTCAAAGCAGCCACTATCGGAGAAGAGGCCTACAGGGTACGCCGCCATTTGACGGAATGGCACAACAAATTCACCATCTCGTTTGCTTGTCTGGTCTTCTTTTTCATCGGCGCACCGCTTGGGGCCATTATACGAAAAGGCGGCTTGGGGACTCCGGTGGTTCTTTCCGTTCTCCTTTTCATATTCTATTATGTTATCAACAACATCGGCTTCAAGATGGCCCGCGACGGCGTATGGGAAGCATGGCAGGGAATGTGGTTGAGTTCCGCCGTTTTGGCCCCGTTAGGTATCTTCCTGACTTATAAAGCGGTCAACGACTCCGTCATCCTGAATGCCGATACATACCTGAATGCCTTGAAAAATATATTCGGGAAACGTTCGGGCAGAAAAGTTGAAATGAAAGAGGTGATCATGTTCAACCCGGATTACGGGCAGATCATCCCCCGCCTGAAACAACTGGCAGAAGAAAGCAATGCCTATCTGGCCGCCCATAAACGGTGGACAAACTATTTCCGTTTCTGGAAACAGGGCGGTCGCGACCATACGGCCGAACAGTTGGCGGCAGAAATGGACGGCATCATCGAAGAGCTGTCCAATTCGGACCAGAACTTAGTCTTGAACAAGCTGATGGACTACCCGGTCATAAGCGGCTACAACCAGATAAATGCAAAAATAAACGGAAAAGCAGGGTTGGCAATCGGCCTCTTTTTCCCGATCGGGCTTCCGGTTTATCTGCTTGCCACGTACCAGCGCAAACTTTTGCGGCACGATATCAAAACGGTACAAAAGACAAGCAATGAACTGATTGACATAATTGAAAAATTACCCGTATCTTTGTGAAATAAGAAATATAAGTAAAACGAATATATGAGCGAAATCAAATTAAACACCATTGAAGAAGCTATTGAAGACTTCCGCGAAGGAAAATTCTTAATCGTTGTCGATGATGAAGATCGCGAAAATGAAGGTGATTTTATTATTGCCGCCGAAAAGATAACTCCCGAAAAAGTAAACTTCATGTTGAAAAACGGCCGTGGCGTACTGTGCGCACCGATCACGGAAGAACGTTGCCAGGAATTGGAGCTCGACATGCAGGTAGCAAACAACACCTCTTTGCTGGGGACTCCCTTTACAATAACAGTAGATAAATTAGGAGGCGGCTGCACGACAGGCGTTTCGATGTTCGACCGCGCAGAAACCATCCTGGCGCTTGCCGATCCGAAAACCAAGCCGTCCGACCTGGGCCGTCCGGGACATATCAATCCGCTCCGCGCCCGTTCGCGTGGCGTGTTGCGCCGTGCCGGACATACCGAAGCAGCTGTCGACCTGGCACGCCTCGCCGGTTTGTACCCGGCAGGCGCACTGATCGAAATCATCAATGAAGACGGGACCATGGCCCGCCTGCCCCAACTGATCGAGGTAGCCAAGAAGTTCGATATCAAAATCATCTGTATCAAAGACTTGATTTCGTATCGCCTGAAAACAGAATCGATCGTAGAAAATGGCGTCGAAGTAGACCTTCCCACCCAATATGGCCACTTCCGCCTGATCCCTTTCCGCCAGAAAAGCAACGGACTGGAACATATCGCCCTGATAAAAGGCAAGTTCGAGCCGGACGAACCGATTCTGGTACGCGTACATTCTTCTTGTGCAACCGGTGATATCTTCGGCTCCATGCGCTGCGAATGTGGCGAACAGTTGCACAAAGCCATGCAACGTATCGAAAAAGAAGGCAAGGGAGTAATCGTCTACCTGAACCAGGAAGGACGCGGCATCGGGCTGATGGAAAAGATGAAAGCCTATAAACTACAGGAAGACGGTCTGGACACTGTCGATGCAAACTTGCATCTCGGACACCAGGCCGACGAACGCGATTACGGCGTCGGGGCCCAGATCCTGCGCCACTTGGGCGTCACCAAGATGCGCCTGATGACCAACAATCCCGTCAAGCGTGTCGGACTGGAAGCATACGGGCTGACGGTCGTAGAAAACGTTCCTATCGAAGTCGCTCCGAATCCTTACAACGAATTTTACATGAAGACGAAAAAGGAACGCATGGGACACGTCTTACACAATATCAAATAATTCATAATTACATAATAACACTATCATGACACAAGTATCAGCACGTTTAGCAAGTTTGTCGCCTTCCGCAACATTGGCGATGTCCCAGAAGAGCAATGAATTAAAGGCCCAGGGAGTTGATGTTATCAACCTGAGTGTCGGAGAACCCGACTTCAACACTCCCGAACCGATCAAGGAAGCGGCCAAAAAAGCGATCGATGAAAACTATTCCCGTTATTCTCCCGTAGCCGGTTATCCGGCTTTGCGCAACGCCATCGTTGCCAAGTTGAAAAACGAAAACGGATTGGAATACACAGCCAACCAGATTTCTTGCGCAAATGGTGCCAAACAATCCGTTTGTAATACAATCATGGTATTGGTAAATCCGGGCGACGAAGTGATTATCCCGGCTCCGTTCTGGGTCAGCTATCCGGAAATGGTGAAATTGGCCGAAGGAAAACCCGTGACCGTTGCGGCCGGTATCGAACAAGATTTCAAGATCACCCCGGCACAGCTGGAAGCGGCTATCACACCGAAAACAAAGGCGTTGATCCTCTGCTCCCCGTCTAACCCGACCGGTTCGGTCTACAGCGCGGAAGAATTGGCAGGCCTGGCCGAAATCCTGAAAAAACATCCGGAAATCATCGTGATTGCAGACGAGATCTACGAACATATCAACTACATCGGCAAACATAACAGCATCGCACAGATAGACGGGATGAAAGACCGTACGGTTATCGTCAACGGTGTTTCCAAAGCCTATGCCATGACTGGGTGGCGCATCGGTTTCATCGCCGGACCGGAATGGATCGTAAAGGCTGTAAACAAATTGCAGGGACAATACACTTCAGGCCCGTGCTCCGTATCCCAGAAAGCGGCAGAAGCTGCCTACACCGGCTCACAGGCTCCGGTTGAAGAAATGCGTCAGGCATTCGAACGCCGCCGCAACCTGATCGTCGGCTTGGCGAAGGAAGTTCCGGGATTCGAAGTAAACCAGCCGGAAGGCGCTTTCTACCTGTTCCCGAAATGCAGCTATTACTTTGGTAAGACCGACGGCACACGCACGATCGAGAATGCCGACGACCTGGCCATGTACCTGTTGGAAGTCGCCCATGTCGCTTGCGTTGGCGGTACCTCTTTCGGCGCCCCCGAATGCATCCGCATGAGCTACGCTACCAGCGATGAAAACATTGTGGAAGCCATCAAGCGTATCAAAGAGGCTTTGGCCGCATTGAAATAAGCGTTACATACAAATCAGGCACGGTGGAATCCGTGCCTAAAAATAGAAAAGGAGATGTTCATCACGAAACACCTCCTTTTTTTATTTTGTTCTGCCGAAGCAAAAATTATTCGGCACGCAAAGTGAAGCGTTTGAATGCCAGGATCTGCAATTCAGGATCAGCTTCCTTCATCGTTTCTCTTACAGTCTTCTTGCCATCCATGATATCTTCCTGGTTCAGCAAGCAAACTTCCTTCAAGAACTTGCCAAGACGGCCCTTAGCGATGTTCTCGATCATCTGCTGAGGCAGGTTTGCAGCTTTTTCAGCTGAAACAGTAGCGATGATTTCTTTTGCCTTGGCAACATCTTCAGCCGTGATCCAGCCTTTAGCCATGTTGCTTTCCATGTGGTCCTCGCTATCTACGTGCGAAGGATTGATACCGGCTTTTTTCAGGGCAGCTTCAACAGCTTTCTGCACCTGTTCAGCCTTTGTCTTTTCGATAGCCACCTGGATTTCCTGTTCTTTTACAGATTCAGGGACACCGGATTCGTCGATAGCGATCGGGTTCATGGCAGCGATCTGCATAGCGACGTTGTGAGCAGCCTCTTCAGATTCCTTGTTGAATGCGACAATCGTACACAACTGGTTCTTGCCCATGTGGTTGTAAACAGTGGTATAAGCGCCTTCCACTACGTTATAGCCATCCAACTCCATCTTTTCGCCTGTGATACCGCTACGATCGGTAACAGCATCCTGCACAGTGCCCTTCCCCATCGGCAAAGCCTTCACTTCGTCCAGAGTCTTGCACTTGTTAGCCACAGCGGCATCCAGGATAGCCTGAGCCAGTGCGATGAAATCTTCATTCTTAGCCACGAAGTCAGTTTCGCACTTCAAAGCGATGATAGCAGCGAATTCGCCGTCTTTCTTTGCCAATACGCAACCTTCAGCAGCGTCGCGGTCAGAACGCTTAGCAGCAATAGCCTGTCCTTTTTTACGGATAATTTCCATTGCTTTTTCGATGTCACCGTCAGATTCGGTCAAAGCCTTCTTGCAGTCCATCATACCGGCTCCGCTCATTTTGCGCAGCTTGGTAATATCAGCCATAGTTACAGCCATAATCTTATTTCCTTATTTATTAAATGTTTACTTTATTAATAGACAATGGACAATTGACAATTGACAATTCAAGTCAAAAGCCAATTGCCCATCGTTTCATTTTATGTTTCTCTTAATTTTCAATTGTCAATTATCAATTGTCAATTGAATTACTCTTCGTCCTTAGCGAATTTGTCAGCAACGTTAGCGTTCAGCGCTTCGTCGTCTTCCTTCTTAGTACGTTCTTTCTTTACAGCCGCTTTCGCTTTGCGTTCTCTTTTAGGAGCTTCGCCTTCGCCGGCAGCTTCCGTATCGATCTTTTCAGCTTTACGTTCCTGCAGACCTTCGTTCATTGCTTCGCAGATAGCGCCCAAGATCACTTCTACAGATTTTGTAGCGTCGTCGTTAGCCGGGATCACGTAGTCGATGTTGTTCGGGTCGGAGTTCGTATCAACCATACCGAATACAGGGATACCCAGACGGTTCGCTTCGCGGACTGCGATATGTTCTTTCATTACGTCAACAACGAACAAAGCGGACGGAAGACGAGTCAGGTCCACGATAGAACCCAAAGTCTTTTCCAACTTAGCACGCTGGCGAGTGATCTGAAGTTTTTCTCTCTTGGAAAGATTATCAAATGTACCATCTTTTGTCATCTTATCGATAGTAGCCATCTTCTTGATAGCTTTACGGATAGTCGGGAAGTTGGTCAACATACCACCCGGCCAGCGTTCGATCACGTAAGGCATACCTACTGAAGAAGCCTTATCGGCGACAACTTGTTTAGCTTGTTTTTTAGTAGCAACGAAAAGTACTTTCTTACCCTGTTTTGCCAGGTTCTTCATTACTTCTGCCGCTTCGTCTACTTTAGCAACTGTTTTATATAAGTCAATGATATGAATACCATTGCGCTCCATGAAGATATAAGGAGCCATTGCGGGGTTCCACTTTCTTTTTAAGTGTCCGAAGTGTACGCCAGCTTCTAATAACTGATCAAAATTAACTCTTGACATTGTTTTTTTCTTAAAATCGTTTACTTTCTTTTGTTTAACTCAATCATCAGGTAGTCCTCCCGTATGTCAGCATATAAAAAGAATCCTGATAATTTAGATACTAAACGCTTTGCTATACTTGTAAGGGACTCACAAATAAGATTAACGTTTACTGAACTGGAATCTCTTACGAGCTTTAGGACGTCCCGGTTTCTTACGTTCAACAGCACGCGGGTCACGAGTGACGAAACCTTCTGCGCGAAGAGCGGATTTGTCTTCCGGATTGATCTTAACCAGTGCGCGGGCGATAGCCAGGCGAGCAGCTTCAGACTGTCCTTTGAAACCACCTCCATCGAGGTTGATCTTGATATCATATTGTTCTGCAACGTTCAGCTTTGCGAGCGGCTGCTTAACAATGAACTGAAGGATTGTAGAAGGAAAGTAATTAGCCAGATCACGTTTGTTGATAGTAATCTTTCCTGTACCTTCGCTTACGAATACGCGAGCAACTGCTGCCTTACGTCTTCCTATTGCATTTACTACTTCCATTGTGATTATTTATATGAGTTTATATCGATTAATTTAGGCTGCTGAGCTTCGTGTTTGTGCTCTGTTCCTGCATATACATACAGATTTTTCAACAGTTTGGCACCCAGACGATTCTTCGGAAGCATACCTTTCACTACTTTACGGAACAGACGGTCGTCACCTTTAGCCTGCAAATCAGCCGGCGTGTAAGCGATCTGTCCACCGGGATATCCGGTATATCTCAAATAAATACGATCGTTCCATTTGTTACCTGTCAGAACGATTTTGTCTGCATTGATGATAATTACGTTATCACCACAATCAACGTGCGGAGTAAAGTTGGGTTTGTACTTACCGCGCAAAAGCTTCGCTACCTTTGCGCAAAGGCGTCCCAAAGTCTGTCCTTCGGCGTCAACAATGACCCACTCTTTGTTTACAGTTGCTTTGTTTGCAGAAATGGTCTTAAAACTTAAAGTATCCACTTGCTTAAAAAATTAATAAATTAATAACTCTAAAAAACAAGAATCCAATCCCCGCGTGCGCTGTCGCTACGGACACTTGACGCAACAACGTGCTAAGAATTAAACTCTTAGTACAATTTTGATAATATTCGGCTTGCAAAGGTACGGTTTTTCCGCAAAACACAAAACTTTTCGCAGAAAGAATTTACACAAGTAGGTCAATTACAGGAAAAAAAGGTCCGGCAACCTGCAAGCTACCGGACCTTCGCCTATTAATCTTCTGCAAACGATTATTCCAACTACAATTCCGCAATCGTCCCGGCATCCAGGCCGGTACACTCCATAATGGCAGTGACCTCCATGCCTTTTCGTTTCATGTTAAGGGCCACTTGGCGGACACCTTTTTCCAGTCCTTTTTCCAGTCCTCTTTTCAGCCCTTTTTCCAGTCCTTTTTTCAGTCCGTCTTCCAGTCCTTTTTTCAGTCCTTTGTCCACCCCTTCCTGATAGCCTTTCTCTATTGCATAATCCCACGTGTTCTGATTGTCACGATAGACTTTCAGACATTCTTCATACTCCATCCGTTCTTTTTTGTTGAGATTAACAATCTTAGCCAACTTTTCAAGTCTCTCGAACAAAGCCTTTTGACCCTTGAATGGTATTGTTTTTAACTGTTCCATATATTTCAATGTATAAAGCCAATAATCCAAACCCGTTTTACACTCCTCCTCTTTCTTATCGAAAAAGGGCATCTCAATAAACACTTCGCGCAGCAGGTTACTGGCTTGGCAACCTGTTTCACGATTCGCGAGCACAATATCCGTACGCACCTTATCGTTTTTACCCGACTTGAAGTTCAGGAAAAAGATGCCATAGACCGGACATAAAGAGAAGTTCCATTGTTCACCTTTCCTGTCCTGATCACAGATCATACGACAAAGATAATATAATCCTCGTTCAAAAAAATAAGTTTGCAGTGAATTCTGGACCTCAACGATAAAAACAGCCCCATCTTTATCCTTACATTTCAGATCGAACACGGCATTGCGCCCATCGGGGCAATCAGCAGGAGCTTCCACGTTCATAAAAGACAGTTCAACGATCGCACGTTCGCCCTCCAAAAGGTCATTCAACAGATCAATCAAAAGCGCCTTACTATCCTCTCTTCCGAAAAGGAGTTTGAAACCACGATCCACAAAGGGATTGATAAATATAGCCATAGTTATATGGTTTTAGTTGTTGATTATAAGAAGAAAGAAGATTCATTCCCTCTTTCCTTACCGGCAAAGATAACATTTATTTGGAACAGCCCATAGGCTATGCATCAAAAAGTTATATTTTGCTCCCAAAAACACCTCCCTGTCCGGAAAGACACACACAACCTCCCTTATATCACAAAGGGCACGAAGAAAATCTCCGCGCCCTAAGCTACCTATATCCCGTTAAGGATTGGTGTATGTAAGTTAAATGAAAAAATATAGGCTTATTCTTTATTCAATGTCATACTTGGATCTGATAAGAAGTTTGCAATTTGAGATTCGCCGGAATAGTTGCCATCCCCCAGGATTGTTCCCGATATATAACATCTAAACTTCAAAGATTCATTTACAGAAACGCCAGCTTTTATAGTCATACTATATTTTCCATCACTTGGACGAGTAAATCTTGTTATATACTCTGCCGGGGTTACAGTAATTGAGACATCCTTGTCTATATTAGAGGTACGAATATAATGCCTCTTCAAATTTGCATTCGTAATCACATAATCCTTTTGCAAAATGTAATTATTAGAATAAGTTATAGATACATCATTATAACCTTCTGCTTTGAGATAAATCGTACCGGCAGCTCCACGTTGCGTAGTTTTCAACGTTACAGTATTTTGACCTGCATGCCCGCTATAAGACATGGAATTAATGCCATTTCCGGAAATCGCTACCGTTGCATCACTTTCCATATTGAATTTCAAAGTAAAAGTCGAACCTGCTTCGTAATAAACTGGGCCTGCAGAGATATCAGAGAATACTTTCTTTCCTGCCAATCTCATTATAAAGGTTCCATCCTCAAAATAGTCATTCGTTATCGTAGGATTGTCCACCACAGCTTGAATCGTCTTAAACATTAATGTTTTATCGCCAGTACTTTTAGCTTCGTAGATATAATAGATAGTACCATCTTTATGTTCTACCAGCATATCCTCCTGCCCGGCAGTTTTAACCGGATTCAAACCATCCGCTTTGATATAGCACTTTATAGGAAGCAAGGTTTCCGGAAAATCCGATGGGATTGTAAACTTCAAAGGAATCTCCTGTCCTACACGATTTTCAGCATAACCCGCCGATTGAGGCTTAAAATCATATTGTTTGCTGATAAAGACAGTTACAATACGGGTCAATACGCCGGCATTTACACGCAGCATAGCGGAGTCCAATGCCAAATTCGTTAGATCACCCCCCGGAAGTGCAACCCGCGTTGTGACTGTTCCGCCATATCCGACAGACAACGATGTTTCTTCCGTTACATCCGGTAAAATAGATGTAGACTGATGACCATTATGAATTAATTTAATTGATATCTTTTCATTATCAGTAGCAGAACCTCCATTTGGATAATAATTTGCTTTAAATGTCAACGTTCCATCCTTCACAAACAAGTGGTAAACCGGATCAACGACCAGTTTATTTCCCACTTTATCCGAAACAGTCGTAGCCTCTTTGATGACTTCCACATAAATATTGTTGGTAGGTGTTGCATTCAATGCTTCCTCAAAAGTCTTACTGCCTTCTGCCCCTTCCTCTATTTTATTAATAATAACTTTATATACATAGTTTCGCTCAATCTGATATGGACTACCCTCTGGGTCCAATAACTGAATCTTATAATACTGATTCAGATCTTTTCTTTTGACGATCACAGAAGTCTGGTTGTCATACGTGTTTTCATATTCATACAGATATTTAGGATCCATATTGCACTGTGAAGCAGTATGAGTCACCAAAGAATAACCCGGTGCGACATTCAATGTTCCTTCTTGCGCAATAACCGTTCCTTTGTCAGCATAATGAGAAAGGGCGAAACCTCCAACCTCAAAACCACTTCCAGCAGCAGCTTCCACCGTTACTTTTGCATAATTGCGAAGCATTGTGACAGAGAGGGTTTGAGACAAGTCTACGTTAGAAACACTCCCCCATGCCACATAAAAATTATCCGTCCCGGAAATTAGTGAAGACATTAAAGAAGACTCTGTTTCTCCGTTAGGTGTCATGTAAGCACCATCCGTCCACTTGTAGTTAGCGACAAAATGGATTGTCGAAGTATTGATCGGTACTAACGCGGAACCAGTACCGGAAGTTGTACCCGATTCCTGTGCAACCTTTGCTTCCACCCGTCCTAAAAAAGAACCGCCATCATCGAAAGTCATTAAAGAGATCGTTTCGACCGTGTTTTCATCCGCTGCTTTTGTTGTTATTTCTTTAAAATCAGGGATATCATTTACCTGGAAATTCAGTTGGACTTTATTTCCTTCTATCACCTTTTCCTGATCCGAATTTAAAATATCATCCGTACAAGAGAATAAGGCTAATAGCATCACCGAAAATATATATATGATTTGTTTCATTGTTGTTTATATTTTAATAATTAGACCTTATTCATTTATATAAATATCTCTCACGCAACGAACAGCCTTAGTTCCTGCTACACGAGGATCCATCAAATAGATTAAAGCAGGAGTCGCGCACCAATAATTTGCTCCTTCCAAAATACGTTTAACAGCACAAGTTTGCGTATTTTGCAATATATCAATCAAATAAAGCTCAGCTTTTGTCGGGACACGCCATTTTCCCACAGTTCCTTCCGGATAATTATTATAATCCAAATCCTGCTCTATATAGCCCGCACAAAACTCTTCATGCGATTGTTTTTCTTTACTATTATTTGTTCCATTCTGAGAAGCCAGTACAAAATAAGGAGAAATACGATAGTTATTGGTTTCATTCTGAACCGTACGTGGAACTGTCCCTACATATCGGTTAGAAGTTGATCCATTTGTCTTAGAACTGACATATTTATTAAAAGTCTTATCTGCTGTTTCCGGATATGCCAAAACTGCATTGTTTTGTATATAAGTAGCAAATTGACTCGCTACTTTTTGACGATCACTAAGAGTTCCCAAATGCCCATTCCTGCTCCAATCAGAGCCAATACTACTCCAACTCTCTTCTAATTCAAACCAATTACTTCCTACGCCAATTTTAGTAAAATCGGCAATCAATGATTTAAACTCATACATATTTCGATTATTCTGATTATCATTATTACCTGTTACCTCATTTAATGATGTACTTGCTGTAATATACAACGGCGGATACTGATGAATCTTCACATCCTCACTTAACCCATCCTCATTTGTAACCGTAAACGAAATCTCTTTCGGGACAAAATTAATCGGGAGATCACTACTTATATTAATAGAACCACTATTACCCTCACTCTTTGTCACAATCACCTTCAATTTCTGATTAGCAGTCCCATTTGATACAACTGGGGTTGAAATCGTTATCGGTGAAGAAGACTGGAACATTGTCGAGATTGAAGTCATATTCGGCATCGTCATTTCCGTATTGGCAACAACCAAGAAAGCCGGGTCTACAATATCGACAGATATCTCACGAATCCTAACATCCCACGGTTTCAAAGTCCAATTAAATTTTGCTTCACGCGTATTGACATCGATCGTTCCTACTATATCATACAAGTTGCCGTGAACGACTCCATTGGTATTACAGTCTGCATTTTTTGCAGGATTGAATACCAACTTATATGACTTCTCCATATTGTCAATCGTTTCAGTCATCTCTTGCGTGGTTTTGGTTTCAGAAGAAACAACCGTTGTTTTATCAAATCGGCCTGAGTTTCCCCAACCACCACCGCCTTGGTCACTTTTCCACTGATACTCTGCTGAGAATGTTTCTATCGTTTTCTCTGTAAACGTTCCATATTTCAAATTTCCATCCACCGTTACAGTCAACGGATTCTCTTGTGGGCTAAATGTTTTTTCATATGTATAAAAAGGGACTGTGGCAGTTCCATCCGAAAGCTTAACTTCAAAATCCTTTACCAAGTAAGAACTGTTATCATCCGCATTAACAGCAGTTTCCGTTGTTTCCATAAATGAGTTTGACTTTAGAGCGCCATTCGATATCATAACATTAGAAATTGCAAATATCCACGCTTTTTTAGTTGTGGTTGTCGTCCTTACGTTGTTAGGAACGTACAGCCATTTACCTGAATGAGAATGTGAAGTAATTTTACATTCGCCAGGCTTATCACTTCCCACTTCATATTGACCCGGATTTTTTGTAGCTATCCCTACTAAATCCTCCATAGACCATTTTTCCTCTACAATGGGTTCTCCCACTTCCTCTGGCTGCACATTCACTTTAAACGACAAATCGATCCGTGCAGCAAGCTGGGTCAGTTCGACCTGTATGTTATTTGCTTGTCCTTTGCCTATCGTAACCTCTTGTTCTCCGAATTTCACCAAATTTGCAGCATTAAAAGTCGCAGCACCCTGATCCTCTAATGTTTCCTTCAAAGCTTTAAAGGCATTATATGTGTTTGCGGCTTGGATATTCTCTTTTGACAAAGACGAATTTGCCAAAACAAGCATATTATATGTACCGCCTTTCACTAAAATATCAGATACGGAATAGTAAGCCCGTCCATCATTCAAATTGCCGGTAGCCGCATCAAAAGTATTATACGAAAAACCGACTCTCTCATGGGTGCTCACATCAAAGAATGCGATTGCACATGTGTTTATCGTGATTTCATCGGGAGTCGAATGTCCATAGCCGTCCGCGAGGGCTTTTGTCATCACTCCTTTGGTGGTCAACGAAATATTCACACCCGAATCAGGAGCAGAACTATCTATCAATTCTTCATCCGTACAAGCCGACATCATAAACAGACCGGCTGTCACTATCGATATAATGTTTCTTAGTTTCATAATACTTACCTTTTACTTTTACCCTGATTAAACTTATTTTATTACCTCCTGCATTTCCTGTTCTACTTTATTATACTTCCAATCTTTCGTCACAACCTTGATGGTAGCGACAGCATTGGTAATCGTAACATGCAACTGATAGAGATTGCCGGCAAGGACTTTAGCAGCATCATCGCCTATGCCTCCAGTCTTCACAAAGAATGTACATTCGCCCGGAATACCTTCAACTTCATATTTGATAGTCACTTTCGTCTTATGATCAGTTGCGTTTGCATTTTGATACGTATAAAAGCGATGATTTAGCGGATGAGAACTGCTCTCGATCTGCGTTATTTTAGCAGCATCGCCATTTGCTTTTTCGACTTTATCATTGTAGGCTATCATAAAAGAAGTATTACCACCGTCGTTTCCAGCAAAAACTTTATCACTTTCAGACAGTTCCTTCTTTTCATCCGTCGGATACAATACCGTATTGACCACTTGCGGGCTTATAATAACGTCTTTAACGATCGCTCTGATCTGCGGAGCAGTAATATCAGCATTACCATTTTTAGTGATGGAGTTGATTTCCCCTTCATTGTTTTTTCCATTATGGGAAGTAACAAGGTCTGCAAGTGTAGTTCCTCCTACAGTTACGACCTTAAAAGACATTAGTTCTATTGCAGCGGCGCGGAGTCCTAACGCTATATCCGTAAGCCCACACCTTACAGTACCATTTTCGTTACAAGCAAAATCTGTTGTTTTGTTAGAAGTCTGATATCCATTTGTTTGATCCTGGTCATAAGGTTTGATCGTACCTTCTCCCACTTTAATAAAGTCAGTCAGAGAGTTACCTTTATCCTGATGATTCTTTCCGACAGTACTCTGTTTCAGGCTCTTCAGCGATGTAGCACTTAGATATAGCCCATTTGCAAAAGTATCAGCATTGTCTGATTTCATGCCAACAGCAAAAACTGTCAGAACCGGCTTTTCATTAGATACTTTCACTAAGATATGCTTATTTAAAGTATATTTGTTTTTATCAGTAGCCGATCTTGTGATATCAGCACTTTCATAATGTCTGCGCCCGATAATATCATCTCCGTTTGCGACAAAAACAAAACATTCGTTTACAGCCATTTCCGTACTATTTTCCATCTCGCTGTAATCCGAATCTTCTGATTCTGTAACACCTGTCGTTGCTTTCGTATTCAATTCCGTTCCTGCCGAAATATTGAATTGAAGGGCTGCATATACATCCTCGGACACGCCCTCTACTTCGCCTCCCATATTCGGAGCAATATCGTCTTCCATTGAACAAGAAAACATGGCTACAAGGAACCCTATACCTAATGCGATGTTTTTGAGTTTCATATTGTTTATTTTTTATTGTTTTTATCTTTGTTCTAATTTCTCCAGTGATTGACGTAGTTCTAATAGGACTATGTCGTTTTTTTATTTTGAAAATCAAGACTTAAACTAAATCCATCATTCTATACGCTTGTCTAAAAACTCCTGTAATCGCCTGTTTTTCAGTTCTTCTTACACTAAGTTCTATTAGAACTATGTCGTTTTTATCCCTGTTTTTAACTTTACATTGCAAAAATAGACCAGATATCTAAGAGAGATAATAGGCACGACTTTCATCTTTAAGGGGTAAATGTGGCAATCATCCAAATTGAGAGAAATACCTCTCGAAACGATAGATTCACTATAATAGAATTGAAAACAAAAACAACTATCATACGTCTTTTTATAAAATTTGTCCGCCGCTTTCAGATAAATCCAAAGATGACAGACAAACCATATTTCTTACTTATTGTACGATTTTCCAAAATACCCATTGGTCCGGATCGAAACAGTAGCGCATAAAATTTGATTTTATACCCCATATATTTCAAATTTCCCGCAAGGGTAATATTTTTTAAGAAACAAGATATTTGGCAAGAGTCTGGATATTAACAAAATATGAATATCCGCCTTTTTGGGAGGGGTTCTTGTATTTTTTTTATCACATTATGTTACCTGTGTCGCCCTTACAGGGCGACACAGCCCTAAGACTTCGCTGCTATAAACACACCGATAATCTAACAGCCTGCCGGACAAGCAAACCGACGTCTTAGCGGAACATATATCCCAACGACAACGTCACATTGTTTTGATACAGGGAAGATTCGCCCTCACGCTCTATGGCACGGCGATCCAGCGTGCCGCAAAGGGCTCCGACGGAAAAGAAATAATGACTGTAATCGACACGCAGACCGACACTGACGCCCAAGTCGAATGTCTTGAGGTCGGCTTCTTTGGTTTGGCCGAAATGGATATCCACATTCTGGTTTTCGGTCTTCATTTTCCCAAACAGGGAGAAATCGAGGGCGGGACCGGCATAAACGCCTAACTGGACATCATTAATATGAAATGTATAAGCCAGGTTTACAGGGACCTGGATAGAGTAGTAGCTGCATTTGTTGAGAGAGTTCTTCGCCCCTTCCACCTGGAAGTTCGAAATGAAAGAACCGCCCTGATTCGTAAACGCCAGTTCGGGACGCAAAGACAAGCCCTTATATAAATGTATATCGGCAAGCCCCGCCAGACTGAAGCCGAAACGGGCGCCGGCGTTGTATGTTCCTTCCACTTTTTGCACCAGAGAAGAATAAGCGCCACCCGCACGAACGCCGAAAGCGACCTGACCGGCCGCCGGCATAATCATCAACAATGCCCAAAGGGCGATAAATATAATTTTTCTCATATTGCCAATCTCTGAGTTATTATGAGCAAAGATAGAATTTTTCAGCCGGATTATAACTGCCGATAGAATAAATTTGTAAAATAACCCGTATCTTTATAGGCCGAAATAAAAAAGATTAAGAATTGATATGGAACCGTTTATACATCTGCACGTACATACCCAGTATTCACTGCTGGACGGACAAGCATCGATCGACGCTTTGATTGACAAAGCGCAAAAGGATGGTATGCCGGCGATTGCCGTCACCGACCACGGTGTGATGTTCGGGATAAAAGAGTTCTTCAACAAGGTATCCAAGAAAAACGGCAAACCGTTAGGGGCCATCAAGGAGTATGAGAAAGAGCTGAAAGAACTGAAAAGCAAAACGGAACTGACCGCTGAAGAGCAGGCACGCCTTGAAGAAATACCGGCAAAGATCGAAGAAGAGAAGAAAAAGATATTCAAACCGATCTTCGGTTGCGAGTGCTATTGCGCCCGTTTCGGACGGCACAGCAAGCTCGCTTCGCAGAACGACCGGAGCGGATGGCACTTGATCGTGCTGGCCAAGAACCTGAACGGCTACAAGAACCTGATCAAGATGGTTTCCTTGTCCTGGACGGAAGGGTTTTATGGACGTCCGCGCATCGACAAGGAGTTGCTGGAAAAATATCACGAAGACCTGATCGTATGCTCCGCCTGCATCGGCGGGGAAATCCCGCAGCATATCCTGAACGGGCGGATAGACAAGGCCGAAGAATCGGTCCTTTGGTTCAAGAACCTGTTCGGCGAAGATTACTATCTGGAAATACAGCGGCACGAGACACATGATCCGAACGCCGCACAGGATGTGTACCCCCACCAGGTAACGGCAAACAAGGTGATCTTAGAACTGGCGCGTAAACACAACATCAAGGTGATCGCGACCAACGACGTCCACTTTGTCAACGCGGAAGATGCGGAAGCGCACGACCGCCTGATCTGCCTCAGTACGGGTAAAGACCTGGACGACCCGAACCGTATGCGCTACACCAAACAGGAATGGATGAAGACGACGGCTGAGATGAATACCCTCTTTTCTGATATTCCTGAAGCCCTCAGCAACACGCTGGAGATAGCCGACAAGGTGGAATTCTACTCCATCGACCACGGTCCTATCATGCCGACCTTCGCCATCCCCGAAGAGTTCGGGACGGAAGAAGGATATCGCCGGAAATTCACCGAACAGGATTTGTTCGACGAATTCACCCGCGACGAAAACGGGAACGTTGTCCTGAGCGAAGAGGCCGCGCGAGACAAAATAAAGAAATTAGGCGGTTACGAAAAACTGTACCGTATCAAACTGGAAGCCGACTATCTGAAAAAGATCACATACGACGGGGCAAAGATCTGTTACGGGGATGACCTGACCGACGAAGTCAAGGAACGGTTGAACTTCGAGTTGCATATCATGAAGACGATGGGTTTCCCCGGTTACTTCCTGATCGTGCAAGACTTTATCCGTGCCGCCCGTGAAGAATTAGGCGTTTCGGTCGGTCCCGGACGTGGTTCGGCGGCCGGTTCGGCTGTCGCCTACTGCCTGGGGATTACCAAGATCGACCCGATCAAATATGACTTGCTGTTCGAGCGTTTCCTGAATCCGGACCGTATCTCCCTCCCCGATATCGATACCGACTTCGACGATGACGGCCGCGGGGAAGTGCTCCGCTGGGTAACGGAGAAATACGGGGCCGAGCGCGTGGCGCATATCATCACATACGGCACGATGGCGACCAAATCGGCCATCAAGGATGTCGCACGCGTGCAGAAACTCCCGCTTTCCGAATCGAACCGCCTCGCTAAACTCGTCCCGGACAAGATACCGGACATGAAGAAGTTCAAGCTGAAGGATGCGATCAATTATGTGCCGGAACTGAAAGAGGCGGCTACCGGAAACGATCCGCTGGCACGCGACACCCTGAAATATGCGCAGATGCTGGAAGGCAATGTGCGCAACACGGGTGTGCATGCCTGCGGCGTCATCATCGGCCGTTACGATATATCGGATGTCGTACCTGTCAGCACGGCCAAGGACAAGGATACCGGCGAAGAGATGCTCGTCACCCAATATGAGGGTTCGGTGATCGAAGAGACCGGTTTGATCAAGATGGACTTCTTAGGGCTGAAAACACTGTCCATCATCAAGGAAGCGATCGAAAACATCCGGCTGACGACCGGGCAGGAACTGGACATCGACCATATCAGCCTGGAAGACCCGGCGACCTACAAACTGTATTGCGACGGAAAGACGACAGGTACATTCCAGTTTGAATCCGCCGGCATGCAGAAGTATCTGAAAGAACTGCAACCGTCCAAGTTCGAGGACTTGATCGCGATGAACGCCCTCTACCGTCCGGGACCGATGGATTATATCCCTTCTTTTATCGCCCGTAAACAGGGGAAGGAGGAAATCAAGTACGATATTCCCGTCATGGAGCGGTATCTGAAAGACACGTACGGCATCACCGTCTACCAGGAACAGGTCATGCTTCTGTCGCGTCTGTTGGCAAACTTCACGCGTGGCGAGAGCGACGCCCTCCGCAAGGCGATGGGTAAGAAGCTGATCGAGAAGATGAACCACCTGAAATCCAAATTCATGGCAGGTGGAAAGGCGAACGGCTACAAGGAAGAGACATTGCAGAAGATATGGTCCGACTGGGAAAAGTTCGCCTCCTACGCCTTCAACAAGAGTCACGCTACCTGCTACTCATGGGTAGCCTACCAGACAGCATACCTGAAAGCGAACTACCCGTCCGAATATATGGCCGCTGTCCTGAGCCGAAGTTTGTCGAACATTGTGGATATCACGAAGTTCATGGACGAATGCAAGGCGATGGGCATCCAGGTGCTCGGCCCGGATGTGAACGAGTCGATCCTGAAGTTCGGTGTAGACAAGGACAAGAACATCCGTTTCGGTCTGGGCGCCGTGAAGGGGGTCGGCGAAGCCGCCGTGCAAAATATCATTGAAGAACGGAGGAAGAACGGCCCGTACAAAGATATTTTTGATTTCGTGGAACGCGTCAACCTGACTGCCTGCAACAAGAAGAACATCGAATCGCTGGCATTGGCCGGTGCTTTCGACAATTTCGGCATCCAGCGGGAACAGTTCTTTGCCGAAACCGGGAAGGGGGAAATATTCCTCGAAACACTGGTTCGCTATGGCAATAAGTTCCAGACGGACAAGAGCACGGCGACCAACTCCCTGTTCGGAGGAGATACTTTTATCGCCATCGCCAAACCGGAGATTCCCAAATGTGAACGTTGGAGCGACCTCGAACGCCTGAACAAGGAAAAAGAACTGGTCGGCATCTATCTTTCCGCCCACCCGTTGGACGAATACCGCATCATATTGACGTACGTATGCAATACCGGCATGGCGGAAATAAACGACAAGGAAAACCTGGTGGGCAAAGACTTGCTGTTCGGCGGTATCGTGACGGACTTCCGCGAAGGGATGACCAAGAAAGGGAACCCTTACGGCATTATCAAGATAGAAGATTTTACAGGTAGCGGCGAAATCGCGTTGTTCGGCAAGGATTATGTCGATTACAGCAAGTTCGGCAAGCGCGGCATGTACCTGCTGATCAAGGCGCGTGTGGAAGACCGTTACAACTCCGGTCGCCTGAGCCTGTCCATCGGGTCCATCCAGTTGCTACAGGAAGAGAAGGACCGCCTGATCGAAAAGATCAGCATCACGGTCCCGATCCACGATTTGGACGAACCGACCGTAAACGAACTGTCGACCCTGATCAAAAACAATCCGGGACAAAGTCTGTTATATTTCAAGGTGGTGGACGGCGAGCACAACATCATGCAGAACTTTTTCTCGCAAAACATACGGCTCAATGTCACGCGCAACCTGGTCGAATTCTTGCAAACGAACGAGAATATGGATTTTAAAATTAACGGGTAGTAATTTGTGCGGTATAAAAGAATTTGTACTTTTGCACGAAATTCGAATATATAATTCATAATTAAAGATATGGCACTACAAATTACAGATGCAAATTTTGAAGAGTTGGTAAACTCTGGTAAGCCTATGGTCCTTGACTTCTGGGCAGAATGGTGTGGTCCTTGCCGCATGGTCGGTCCGATCATCGACGAACTGGCCACCGAATATGAAGGCCGCGTTACGATCGGCAAGATGGATGTAGACAACAACAACGACGTGGTTGCGCAGTTTGGCATCCGCAATATCCCGACCGTCCTTTTCTTCAAAGACGGCAAGGTAGTGGACAAACAGGTCGGCGCTGCTCCTAAAACGACATTCGTATCTAAAATCGAAGCTCTTTTATAATTTAATAGCACGAAGCATTTCGCGCTTTCCAGGGGGGCCGGGTATTCTTTCGACAGCATATCCGGCTTCTTTCATCATGCGCCGGACGGCGCCTTTCGCACAATAGGTCGTCAAAACCCCGCCTCCGGTCGTTCGGGCATACAACCGGTCGAAGATTTCCCGGTTCCACATCTCCGGTTGCTTGTCGGGAGCGAACGCATCGAAATAGACCAGGTCGATCCGGTCCGGCAAAGCACACGTATTGCTGTCTCCTTGTATTTTATGCAGTTCGAAGAACTCCGTAAGCGGGACCGGCACATTCCATTCCGCCTGATGCAGGGCCAGGAAAACATCTTTCCGTCCGGCACAAATCATTTCCCCGTAATTCAGGCTCCCGATCACATCCGTATCCAACGGGTAGAGTTCAACCGAATAGTAATGTATTTTCCGTTGATGCGCCTCGGCATCCAACAAAGTCAGAAAGGCATTGAGCCCGGTGCCGAAACCTATTTCCAGAACGGTGATTTCGGTTCGTTCCAGATGGTGCAACCCGGCTTCGATAAAGACATGGCGCGACTCCTGCACGGCGCCGTTCACGGAATGGTAGTGTTCGTCCATTTCGGGGATAAAGAGCGTATGGCTTCCATCCGCCGTCAGCTGCAATTCCCGTTTGATATGATTCGTTGCGTTCTGCATATATTTCTATAATATGCCTGCAAAGGTACGTCTTTAATCCCGGTTTTTATATACCTTTGCACCCTAACAAGAATTGAGAATGGCCAAGAAATTTATCTTTCTTTTACTCTTGCTGTTTACGGGTTTACAAATGATGCAGGCCCAACAAACCTATTCCATAAAAGGGATCGTAAAAGATGCCGCCAACGGCGAGCCGGTCAGTTTTGCCAATGTCGTCATCTGGAATACGATAGAAGGAACCGTCACTGATTCGACCGGCCGATTCGAGATCACCGGGGTCGCTCCCGGAAGCTATCGCCTGCAAGCCTCCTTCATCGGCTATAAGCCAACGGTTACGGCCGAATTCAGAATTTCCAACAAGGATATGTTCTTTCCGGTCGAACTGGAAGAAAGCAGTGAAAGCCTGCAAGAAGTAAGCGTCGTCGCCTCGCCGTTCCGCAAGACGGCAGAAAGTCCGCTCGGACTGCGCGTGATCGGGTTCAAAGAGATCGAGAAAAGCGCCGGAGGGAACCGGGACATATCACGGGTCGTGCAATCTTTTCCGGGTGTGGCGTCTACGGCCGCTTTCCGCAACGACCTGATGGTCAGAGGCGGAGGACCGTCCGAGAACCGGTTCTTTCTCGATGGCGTAGAAATACCGAACATCAACCACTTTTCCACACAGGGAGCTTCCGGAGGCCCGGTCGGGATCATTAACCCGGACTTCATACGCGAAGTCGATTTCTATTCCGCCGCCTATCCTGCCGCACGCGGGAACGCCCTTAGCTCGGTCCTTGATTTCAAGCTACAGGACGGGAACAAAGAAAAATTCTCCCTGCGGGGAGTGATCGGGGCTTCGGACATCGGGTTCTCAGCCAACGGGCCGGCCGGGAAGAAGACGACTTACCAGGTATCCGTCCGCCGTTCATACCTTCAGTTCCTGTTCGACATGATCGGACTGCCTTTCCTGCCGACCTTTACAGACGCACAGTTCAAGGTGAAACATACATTCGACCGGAAAAACGAACTGACAATCCTGGGACTGGGGGCCATCGACGACATGAAACTCAACACAGGCATGGAAGACATGAGCGAAAAGAACCAGTATATCTTAGCCTATCTGCCGGTGGTCAGGCAAAAGACATACACGTTGGGAGCGGTTTACAAACATTACTTCGGCAAAAACATTTATTCGCTGATCGCCAGCCGGAGCCAGTTAAACAACCGGAATATCAAATACAGGGATAATGACGAAAGCTCGGAAGAGAACCTGACGCTCGATTACCGTTCGGACGAGATCGAAAACAAGCTGCGCAGTGAGAATATATTCCGTTTCCCTTTCTTCCGGCTGAATGTCGGCGGGAACCTCGAATATGCGACCTACACCAACCGTACCTACCAGAAGCAGTTCACCACAGTTCCCAAAGTGATCAACTACCAGACGGATCTCGGACTTTTGAAATGGGGGCTTTATGCCACAGCCATATACGAAAGCGAGAACGAACGTTTCACCGCTTCTTTAGGCGTACGGACGGATGCCAACGATTATTCGTCGGAGATGAACAACCTCCTGGACCAGCTCTCCCCCCGCCTCTCCCTTTCCTACCGCTTATTCGGAGCAGTCTATCTGAACGGGAACATCGGCAGGTATTACGAATTGCCTCCTTATACGGTTCTCGGATTCAAAGACAACGAGGGCAACTACCTGAATAAAGACAACCGCCTGACTTATATCAGGAGCGACCAGGCGGGGCTCGGACTGGAATACCGCCCTTCCTCTTATCTGAAATTCTCGGCAGAAGGGTTTTACAAGAAATACGACCAGTACCCGATGTCATGGGTCGACAGCATTCCGCTTGCCTCCAAAGGTACGGACTACGGGGTTTTAGGAAACGAGGCGGTCAGCTCGACCGCTACCGGAAGAGCATACGGACTCGAACTGACCGGACGATGGTATAATTATAAAGGACTGACTTTTATCGCCTCCTACACCTACGTCCGGAGCGAGTTCAAGGACGGACGCGGGAGCGGGAAATACATCCCGTCAGCTTGGGACAACCGCCATCTCTTGACCTTCAGCGGAACCTATGCGCTGCCTAAGAACTGGGATGTCGGAGCTAAACTAAGAGTCGTGGGCGGTGCGCCTTATACCCCTTACGATGTTGAAAAAAGCAGCTTGGTCGAAGCCTGGGACGCCAGCGGCAGCCTTTATTACGACTACAGCCGATTCAACAGCGAACGGTTAAAACCTTTCACGCAACTGGATATCCGGATAGACAAGACCTTCTATCTGAAAAAGTTCATGTTGGGAGCTTATATCGACTTGCAAAACATCCTGAATTCCAAATATAAAGAACAGGACGTGTATATCAAAACAGGCAAGATCCTGAACCCGGAAGCCCCCCTCGACCGGCAACGCTACGAATTGAAGCCCGTGGAACGCCGTACCGGGACCTTATTGCCCAGTATAGGACTTATGATTGAATTATAAATAGTACTGATTTATGCAAACTTATATCAATATTATTCCTATTTTTGCGAACGGGATTCAAAAGGGAATAATTTTGGAGCTATAGAATAATATTGAATGAATAAATCATCAGACTACAAAGCAAAGCACAGGTGGCTGTTTTTTCTCACTGTCATATACTTGCTCTTCACATGTCAAGTCCATGCGGATGAAAATAATCCCATCCTGATAATCAGTTCCTACAATCCCGACACACGCAATACGACACAAAACATTTCCGAGTTCATGGAAGAGTACAAGAAGCAGGGAGGCAACTCGCCTGTGGTAATCGAGAACATGAACTGCAAGAGCCTCCCCGAAGCTCCCCTCTGGAAGGAAAGGATGAGGCAGTTACTGAGCAAATACCAGGGAGAAAACAGCCCCGGCCTGATTGTCATACTCGGACAGGAAGGATGGGCTTCCTACCTTTCCCAAAATGACAGCATTATCCGGGATATCCCGATACTTTGCGGTATGGTCAGCCGGAATGCCGTCTTGCTGCCGGACAGTAATATAAATGTAGCGGAATGGAATCCCGAAAGCGTAAACATAGAAGACCTGAAAAGCAAGGAGAGAAACCTGGCCGGATTTGTCTACAACTATGATATCAAAGCCAATATAGAGTTGGTTCGAAAACTGTATCCGAGTACCAGGCATTTTGCGCTGATCACCGACAACAGCTATGGAGGCATTTCTCTTCAGGCGCTGGTAAAAAAGGAAATCAGCAAAATAGACGGGATCGACTTGATCCCTCTGGACGGACGTAAGAACGACATCTATAACATTATCGAAGAGATCAAACAGTTGCCTCCGCAAACCGCCATCCTTCTGGGAACCTGGCGCGTCGACGTCAACGACGGATATTATGTCGGCAACGCGACCTACACCATGATGCTGGCCAACCCGAAAGTCCCGACATTTTCACTGACCTCTATCGGATTAGGGCATTGGGCGATCGGAGGCTGCATTCCCCAATACCGTTCCATAGGAAAAGATCTGGCCCGCCAGGCTGTCCACCTTTTGAAAGAACATCCTGACAAACTCGACGCGGAAACAATCCCGAACGCATATACATTCGACGCCAAGAAGCTGAAAGAACGAAACATCGCGGCAAAAGAACTGCCCCCGCATTCCGTATTAATCAATACGGAGGTCGGATTGTTCGTCCAGTATAAATTCGAGATCCTGCTGCTGGTGGCAATCGTGTTGTTGCTGTTCCTGATCATGGTGTTCTACTTCTACCTGCGCACCAGCAAGCTGAAAAACAAGTTACTGATCCTGATCGACAAACAGAAGGAGGACGAAATAGAGCTGAGAAAAGCAAAAGACAAGGCCGAAGAATCCGACCGTTTGAAATCGGCTTTCCTGGCCAATATGAGCCACGAGATCCGTACGCCGCTGAATGCAATCGTCGGTTTCTCCAATCTGCTGACCATAGCGGAGAACGAAGAGGAGCGGGACGAATATATCAACATCATCAGCAGCAACAACGAATTGCTCCTGCAACTCATCAACGACATTCTGGACGTTGCCAAGATCGAGGCCGGGACATTGGAATTTATCGAATCCGAAATAGACATCAACGCCCTATTATCCGACATCGAACAGTCTTCCCGCCTGAAGGTCCTTGAAGGAGTGCAGGTTTCATTTGTCGAGAAAATGCCTCATTGCATCATCCTGTCGGACAAGAACCGGTTGGCACAGGTCGTGACGAACTTCATCAACAACGCCATCAAGTTCACGAAAGAAGGAAGCATCCGGTTCGGTTACCGGCACATCGGCGAAAACCTGTTATTCTACGTCAGTGATACCGGATGCGGCATCGAACCGGAGAAGAAAGACCTCGTGTTCAACCGTTTCGTAAAGCTGAACAGTTTCGCGCAAGGGACAGGCCTGGGACTCGCCATTTGCCAGATGATCGTCAAGAAACTGGGCGGCGAGATCGGTGTGGAATCCGAATTGGGGGAAGGCTCGACTTTCTGGTTCACTTTGCCGGATTCCGTCATCCATGACATAAAAGCCCAGCCGATAAAGAAGGCGGTGGACGAAGAGACGGTAACCGACGACACGAATCGGAAAAAAGCGACGTTGCTGATCGCGGAAGACAACGAAAGCAACTACATACTGATCCGCGCAGTCCTGAAAGACTATACCCTATTGCATGCCCGCGACGGGAACGAAGCCGTCCGGCTCTATCGCGAGCGCCACCCGGACCTTATCCTGATGGACCTCAAGATGCCGGACATGGACGGATATGAAGCGACTGCCGAGATCAGAAAAGAAGATTCCGACATCCCCATCATTGCCGTAACGGCTTTTGCTTTTGCAGAGGATGAACAACGGGTCAAACAAAGCGGCTTCAACGGATATGCGGCCAAGCCGATCAAGCCGGCGGAGTTGAAAAAGATCATCGCCCGATATCTTTCTCCTACAACACACGCGTCTGTGGAAATTGCAAAGTGAAAGTAGTCCCCTTCTCTTCTTCCGAAATAACGGAAATACTGCCTCCATGCCGGTTCATGATCTGCCGGCAAACGCTCAGGCCGATTCCCGAACCGCCCTGTTTGGTGGTAAAAAACGGTACAAACACCTTATCCATCGCCTCCGGCACAATGCCGCATCCGTTGTCGGATACCGTAATGACCGGGACTCCCTCACGCCTGAACGCATTCACCCGGACTTCGGGACAAGGACGTTCCCGGCATGCCTCGGCTGCGTTTTTCAACAGGTTTATCAACACCTGTTCAATCATGGCCCGATCCGCATAAATATTCAAGTCTGACGGGCGGACAGAGAAAGAGAACGAAACCGCCCCGGCCGGATACAGTCCCCTCAGATCGTCAAAAAGGAAGGAGACCGGAAACAACTGCTGTGTCGGAGCCGGAATACGAGTCAGCTTCCGGTAATTCTCGACAAAATCCAATAGCCCTTTGCTCCGGCGGTGTATCGTCTGCATGGCTTGCAACATAATGCCGTAATCCCGTTCGTTCAGGCCGTTGGAGGTCGCCCGTTCCGTCACCGTCTCCGACAGGGAAATGATAGGAGCGATAGAATTCATGATCTCATGCGTCAGGACACGAATCAGCTTCTGCCAGGCCTCTGTCTCCGCCTCCGCCACCACCACATTGTACAGGCGGGTCCGAAAAGCGGAAAGCGCTTCATTCATGGCGCGTGTCAGGTTGGCTTCCGGCCCGTCCGTCGAAGGGACAGGGAAAGACAGGTTCATATCCCCGTAGTGGATGTTGGCTATCAGATGCTCCATCCTCTGAAGCATTTTCCGCTGGTCCTGATAAAGGGATAAAGCGGTTCCCAGCAAGATGACAATACACATGACAGCCGTAAAATACAACCCCTTCAAGAGCAGAAAGGCTATTGAAAGGGACAGCCCGACCAGCAGCCCGATCTTCAGGAAAAGGACATATCGTTTCATAAGCCCAACTTATCCAGTTTACGATACAAGGCAAAACGGGTGATTCCGAGCAGTTCGGCGGCACGAGTGATATTCCCGTCCGCCCGGCGAAGGGCACGTTCGATCGCCTCCTTTTCGAGAACGCCCAGGTTCAGTTCGTCCGGCTCTCCTTTCTTTTGGGCAGGCGCCGGATGCAGCATAAAGTTTTCGGGTTTCAACATGGGGCCATCCGAAAGAATCACGGCGCGCTCGATCGCATGTTGCAGCTCGCGGACATTGCCCGGCCATGCATAGCCTTGCAACTTCGTTTTCGCATCCCGGGTAAGGCCCCCTATCTTTTTCTTATACTTGCGGGCATAACGGTTCAGAAAATGGTCGGCCAAGAGCAAGATGTCATTTCCCCGTTCGCGGAGTGGAGGGATATGCAACTCGATCGTATTGATGCGGTACAACAAATCCTGCCGGAAAGTTCCCTCCTGAACCATCGCATGGATATTCATATTGGTGGCAGAGACCAGCCGGACATCGATCGGCACGGAACGGGTAGCCCCCAAACGGAGAATCTGCCTTTTCTCGATAGCGGTCAATAGCTTTGCCTGCATCGGCAAGCTCAGATTACCGATTTCGTCCAGGAACAGGGTTCCTCCCGAAGCCACTTCCATACGTCCCGGCTTATCGCGCCGGGCATCCGTGAAAGCTCCTTTTTCATATCCGAAGAGTTCGCTTTCAAACAGTTGCTCCGGGATACTCCCTAAATCGATACTGACAAAAACCTGGTTGCTGCGGGGCGAATGATGATAGAGGGCACGTGCGATCAGATCCTTTCCTGTCCCGTTTTCACCTAAAATCAGGATATTGGCATCCGTATCTTTCAGCTTGGCAATCGTGGCAAAGAGTTCCTGCATGGCATCGCTCTCGCCGATAATCTCAAAGCCGGTGTCTTCAGGGTTTCCCAAAACCTCGACCCGTTGTTTCAACGTATTGACTTCCGTACGGCTTTCACGCAGTTTCAAGGCGGCCGAAAGGGTAGCGAGCAGTTTTTCCTTTTCCCAGGGTTTCGGAATGAAATCGGTCGCCCCCGCTTTTATGGCACGCACGGCCTTTTCCGTATCGGCATAGGCCGTAATAAAAAGGACCACGGCATCGGGATCGGCGGCCTTTATCTTTTCGAGCCAGAAGAACCCTTCCTGTCCGCTGATCGCATCCCGCCGGAAATTCATATCCAGCAAGATGACGTCCGGCACGAATGCCGACATGAAATGCTCGATCCGTTCCGGTTGTGTCGTCACCTTTATCTGTTCCACATAAGGCTCGAGCAACAGATTCAACGCGAAGAGGACATCTTCGTTATCATCTATAATCAATATTTTCCCGTTCTTCATATTCCTGATTGTATTCTATCTCCTGTAAGAAATCATCCTTGACGCGGCAAAGATATGTATTATATAGATGGGATGTATGTGCGATACTGCACATAATTTGTGCGGAATAACACGTTTTTTTCATACATTTACAGGCAAATACAACATCAACCATTTAAAACAGTATTACGATGAAAACATCCCGGCTATTTATTTCAGCCCTTGCCGCCATGGCAGCCCTTACGGCTTGCCAGCCTGCGGTCAAGACCAACAATGCTTGCAACGACACATGTACCTGCCCGGCGGCAACCGAAGCGGCTCCGGTCGCCTTGTTGACCGACACCCCGGCAATCACCGCTCCTCCTGCCGAACTCCAGCTCGATCCCTTCTATAAGAAATATATGAATGTGAACGGCATTCATGTCGTCAGTTCCTGGCGTGTACCCGACTCCTGCTTCTACGCCGCTTATATCAGTATCAAGGCCCTGACGGACGTACTTCCACGCGAGGTCATGAAATCGCTGACCGACCGGCATACCCGCATCGGCATCATGGCACGCTACGAAGGGACGACGGATATTCCCGAACATGCTTTCCTGGCAAAAGACACGACGCTCAACTGGGATGTGCGTGCCCGTGGCTTGGGCGGCGATGCCGAACATCCTTTCTCGACTTGTGCCGAGGAGAATATCCTTGCCTACCAGATCGACAAATATCATGCGGAGGATATCCTGATCCACGAGTTCGCCCACACCATACATGGAGCCGGCATCCTCCCGATTCATCCTGAGTTCAACGACGAATTGCAGGCTTCTTTGGATGCAGCCGTAGCGAAAGGACGCTGGAGAAACGTCTATGCCGCCACGAATGTCTGGGAATATTGGGCGGAAGGTGTCCAGAACTGGTTTAACGTGAACGCGGAGGTCAATACGGATGAGGGCGACGGCAAACATAATAAGATTAACACCCGTGAGGAACTGAAAGCCTACGATCCGGGGCTATACGCCATTCTTGCCCGGTACTTCCCGGAAGTAAAGGAGCAGGTCAGCCGGCATAAAAAGATCGATTCATATCATTGGGCAGAATAAGAATCTTATCTGTTACTTTTGGCTTGATCCAAAAGTAACCAAAAGATCAAGATTATTCTGTTACTTTTCTCTTGAAAGAAAAGTAACCAAAAGTTCAAGGCTTAACCGTCCGGTCTACTTCGGTCAAAGACTCCGCTGTCGCCTGCGAAACTCGCTTCGCTCAGACAGCGCAGGCTCTGGCCGCTTCGTCTTCGCCCTCCGCTTGACGCCCGTCCGCTTAGGCCTTTCTTAGAAAGCTCCGCTTTCTCTTGGGATGGCCGATACCGACGGTTCTTCTGCGGCCCCGTGCGGAGCACGGGGACAAGCCTGTTCCCGCACTTGATGCGGGATCGCAAAGAAGCAGACGGCAAAAGAGAGACTGCGACACAAGGCTTGCCTCTCTTGATGCGCAATCTCAGAGAAGCAGGCGGTATCGGCCATCCCCAAAGAGCCGTCAGGCTCTATCTCCGGCCTAAGCTGGTGAGCGTTAAGCGCAGAGACCGCAGTGAGCGCCCGGAGCGTCTGCTGTTTGAGCGAAGCGAGTTTCAGACGCGACAGCGAACGTAGGGAACGGAGTAGCGAGGCAGGTTCGGCCATGATCTTTTGGTTACTTTTGGATCAAGCCAAAAGTAACGGGTAAATCAGTATTTAAAGATTCAAATCTTAAACCAACGAAGCCCCGAAGATGTCGATCACTTCCGGGGCTTGTTTTCTGTATGCTTTCGTCCTTCACAGGGCTACCGGCTACATTG
>NZ_CABUOD010000044.1 GCF_902493135.1 uncultured Parabacteroides sp. | reverse complement strand
TCTACCTCCACGATGCTCTTCAGCTTGCGGAATATCTGATTGTTCAGTTCTTTCGGTAATCGTTCCATGATCTCGATGTTGTTTAAGACATATAACCACTTCTTGTAAAGTGTATCACACTCCGACAAAGGTAATACAAATTTCGGCATTTCGATATAGATTTCGTTGAGCGTCTCGCTGAAAGGAACTTTCAACTCCCGGTCCATGCGCACGACATCCCAGCGGTATTTATCAGGACGGGACGGATCCATCACGTAGTTAAGGATGCACACGACATATACCTTGCTGATCTGGTAGTTCCAGCGTTTGCGGACTACTTCGTCCGGTTCCTTTTCGAGCCTTTCCTTTACGATCATCGATTGTTGCTGGATGGCGAACGAGGCATAGTATAACACCCTGTCGGAGAAGTACTTCTGCCGACTCTTCTGCATTTCAACAATAAAGACTTCCCCCTTTTCATTCTCGCAGAAAATATCGAAAACGGCACGTCGTTGGTCCTGCTTCAAACCGAGCATCTCGACGTTGCGGAACGTGATGTCGACGATTACTTCCTGTTGGATGACTTCATTGAGGAAACTGATGATAAGATCTTTGCTTACTTCACTGCCGAAAATCTTTTTCCAGCCGTAATCAGAGAAGGGATTGATAAATTTGTCCATAATTAAATGTTTTAGTCGAACTATTGATACTTCGCGGACAAATATAGGCAAATATTCCATACAGAATGGATCATTCGCCCATTATCTTTCCCGTTTCTAAAAAAAACAACGAATCCCCTGCGATCGAATGACTGCAGGGGATTGTTTTGTGTCTGCTACCGGTCTTCACAGAGGGAGAGCAGATGAACTTTTTTTTAATTTCATTACTTTAGTATTAATATTCACCGCTTGTTCGCCCTCGCGGGGTAGTTGCCGTTTTGTAGAGACGCGCGATGAATCTTAGAATTATTTGATTTTAGTATTTTGAAAGTGCCGCGCACTGACGCACGCGACACATTTATAATCCATTCGCTAATTACTTAACGATAGCTTTAACAGCTTCTTCGCCTTCAACAGCTACTACAACCACACCCTGAGGAGCAGCGATAGTTGCATTGTCGGAAGAGATAACTGTGTTAGCCACTGTCTGGCCTAAGATGTTAGTGATAACAACCTTCTTGCCGGCAGCGTTAGCAATTGTCACATTGCCTTCGCCGGCGATAACAGCCACTTCGGATGTAGCGATAACTTCGTTGTCTGTAGCGATATCGTCTTTAGAACCTTGTTCGATATTGAAGATCAAAGCATCGTCACCGCCTGTCTTGATTTCGTTGAAAGTAGATTCGTTCGGATCAGACATTACCAGACAACCGTTCTGCATCTTCAACCAAGAAGCGTTCTGAGGCTGGATAATATCAGCAGCATCCTTCGGCAGAGATTCGAACAAGAATGCACGATTCGGTTCTTCTTCTGCAGCAGCGTTTTCAAGGTCTACGAAACGGAATGACCAAGTGTAAGCCTTGTGTTCGTCACCCGTCAGGTTCTTGATGTAACGGCCGTTGTTATTTCTGTCTTTACCAACGTTAGCCTGATATGCGCTATCAGCCTTTTCGATTGCAGTGATGTCAATGTCTTTCGTATCCAGACCTGCGAACTGGTCAAGCAACAGATACAAGCTGTCACCGACATGCAAAGCGTCTACGAAACCGACACGGCTGTATTTACCCCACTTGTAGTCTTCATTAGCAACCGAGTCAACGAAGTTAACCAAATATTTACCTCTTTCGAAGCCTTCTTCCGTGATGTATTCATCGTGGATACAGTGATCAGGAGCAGCATCGCCCAGAGTTGCACAGATCGGACATTTCTTGCGGATCACGACATCTTCAGCCGGAACACGGTCGATAGATACCAGATACTGCGGTTTGATGTAGCCCAAGCCACGTGTTACCCATGCTGTATCTACATAGAATGATTTGCCTTCACCCTTGTTCACAGCGTCGATACCCAAGAAGTTGATGCCTTCTACCGTGAAGTGTTCGTTAGCTTCCATCTGCAAGAATTCGCCACGATATTTTTCTACGAAACGCAGTGTATCGGCAACATCGCCTTCATTGCCTTCCAGTTTGAAGGAGTCGAAACGACGGTAAACCGGCGTGTCGTCTACTTCTACAGAGAATGCGGAAGTACGAGTTTCAGTCATGATCTGTCTCTTCAGATACTTGTTGTTTTCATCCACACCTACTTTGCGCAGTGAATCCGGAGCCAGTTTGAAGGCTGTGTCGATCAGAGCATAGTAGATCTTGCCGTTTACATTGTTGTTAGCCTTGAAGAAGAACTTGGCAGTATCAGTAGCAGCCGCATCCGAAACAGCGATTCTGTTTTCACCGGCTTCAACGACCATCTTGTTCGTGCCTCTTGACTTCATCGTATAAGCCTGACGTTTCAACTGTGCCAGACCTTCTACAGCACCTTTGTAACCGAAGTTGGCTTCAGCACCTGTCGGAGCCAGTACATAGTTGTCTTTTGCACCTACATAGATAACAGAGTCACCGCTCTTCATCGCACCCATATACAGATCGTCGGAAGCGAAAGCAGTCCAATACTGCAACTTGTAAGCCGTTACTTTCAGAGAGTCATTGTTCAAGAAACGATAACCTCTGTGAGCATCAGCCATGATTTCGGCAGAAGCTTTTTCAAAACCGCCTTCTACTGCAACGGCAGCATCGAAGATTGTGGCGTCGGCATCGTTGTAAAGCTGCAAGCCGTCTGCAACAACTGTGCTGAACTCACGGTTTGTGATCTTCAGAGCAGAGACATCGCTATTCTTACGCTTCTTTTCGATAACCCACTGGAATGCAGTCATATCCCAAGGTTCTACGTTATCTTCCAAAGAAACCCAGTGAGGAATAGAATCTTCGTGGATAGGCACAGCCAGATATTTATTATCTTTGTTCTTGATCAGGTACAGACCTTCGTCCAAAGTAACCTTGTTGCCTACGTATTCGCCGCAACCGGAAATACCGAAGCTGATTTCGGTTTCTTTCTTGTTGTTGATAGTTACAATACGGATATCATCTTGTTCAACTAAGTCCTGAACAGTAACATAGTTTCTTTTATCATCATTACCAGTCGCGATATTTACCGTGTCAGTGCCAGTCGCATAAGCAGCAGCAAAATTCGCGTTGCTTCCTAAATTGGTAATCTGTTTAACCTGAATAACCAAACTGTCAATTGAAGGCCAATAAGTGAACAAGAATTTAGCTTGATCATTCAACATACCCAAAGAATCAGCTACAGTCGTATTACCGGTCGTGTTCTTGCTAAGTTTGGCATGTTTCAACTGTTGAGTATTGAAATCCAAGAACATCACGCCGTTGGCATTTGTATAAGCCGTATCAACATATACGTATGTACTGTCTTCTTTCTTTCCTGTCAAGATACGAACCCAAGGGCTACTTGCTGCTCCTGCCATAGTTGTATCAGCAAAGAACTTGGCGTCATCAGTAAAGTAATTTTTCTGACTGACTTTGTTCTTATCTTCATGGAATTTCAGTTTCACACCGGCCGTTGCTTCCTGAGTACCCAAAACAGTGTTGATCTGTTCAGCAGTCAATGTGATAGCAGCTGCTTCAGCCAATGTAAACTGTAACGCATTAGAATAAGCATTTGTTGATTCTGCCTCACGTTTCGTCAATACCAAATAAGCATTACCAGCCACATCCTTTCCGTTTGCCGATTTGTCCAAAGTCACGACAGAATCTTCATGGAAGTAATAATAAAGAGGTTTTTCTGACTGCAACTGATTCAAAGTATTAGAGAATGCCCAACCACCGATTGCGCCACCAACTTCCAAATCAGCAGTAGTACCATCTGCAGGTACTCCTTTCAAGTAATCGCTGGCTACTTCCAACAACTGGCCTGTCGCCTTGTTTCTAAATTCAAACTTGATTGCCTGACCTTGATTGTAACGTTCCACGTTTACACACCACAATGTGTTCAGGATAGATGCCTTAGCATTAGTAGCCTCCATCAACTTCAAAGAGTCATTTTGGATAGCAAGCACAGAGTCACCCGCTGTTACCAACTGGTAAAGCTTTCCTTCGTTGTTGCCTAAAGCCAACGAATTAACAGGAGTACCCACTGTTATTGCTGCACTTACCGAAAATGAACCCACCGCAAGCAGGGCGCTTGCCAAAAGAGTAGAAAATCTTTTGTTCATAATCTAAATTTTAATATTAATAATACAGTTAATTGAAATATCAGTTCTATATATATATGTACACGCATTTATAATGTACACGTGTTAACATTTGTTCTTTGATAGCAAAAACGATCCTTTTTTTTCGTCATTTTTTTTGCCTAACTTCGGAGTTCGTATCGGAAAGGTGGTTTTTCGTACTCAAATTGCTATCTAATTGATAAGAAAGGATATAGAGGTACGAAATTTTTTACAGAAAAGAATTGTGGTTTAAAAAAGTATATGTATTTTTGTGCAGTAAAAATGACGAAAAAAAAGGATCGTTTTTTTCGTCATTTTTTATTTCTACAAACATCTGATCCATAGGCATTTACCATAAAAACACCAAGTCTTAAAATTCATCAACCCCCTTTCGGTTCAAAAATCGGTGATTTTCGGGGGAATACCTCGATGCCTACTGCTTTTCAAGGGGGTGCTTATTCGTTTTTCATCCGATGCCTATTCGTTCAATTTTTTAGTTTTGCCGGATTTTGCCTGAAAAAGCTGCAAAAACTACCCAAATTGCCCCCGCTCCACTACACGGCTACCACTTGCTTGCCCATCTTCGTTTTTCGATAGTAACCTCTTCCTAATGAATCGATTAGACCATTCGTTTCTGCTTTACGAAGAAATTTATCGACATTCGACGCGGCGATTCCACGGACAGAAGCCTCGGCGAGGATCTCGGCACGCTTGAAAGTTTCCGGCTGTGAAGCGAACAAGTTGCGCTGATAGTGCGGGAACTTGAAATGCACTTCTTCGGAGGCAGGCTTGAGCGAAGTGGCCACCACATAAGCATGTTGCAGGCAGGTGGTCCCGACATGGAAAGCAGTGTTGAAATCATCCTTGCGGATCGTCCACGTACGTTCGGGATCGGCGCTCTCCCCCTTACGCAGGCCGGTCAGGACCATCGCAATGCGGAAGATAGCCAGGCGATAGCGCAGGACGGTCGATTCGAGATCCTCGTTGCCGAAAGAACGGACATTGTTGAATTCACTTTCGAAAAAGCGGTCCAGCCGTTTGCGTTGTGCCTCGCTGAACTTCACCCACGTCGGCGAACCGTCCAGGAAGATACCGATATTCAGTACACGCTGACCGATATCGTCCATATATTCGGCGGCAGCCGGCGTATCGTCCGACGAGGTCAGCGGACGGTATTTGCCGCTCCCGGCGATCTTGTACATCAACATGCGGCTGAACAGTCCGTTTTCGGTCGAAGGGATCAGGCGGGGCAATATGGCGGGCGTACCGCTCCACAGCAGCGCCAGTTCGGGACGCTTGGCCAGGAACGAACCGTTCATCTTGGACGAACTGCCGACCGGCTCGTGGTGCGCCGCCTTGTTGAGGACATTCCCGTAATTGCCGAAATCTTGCGACATCATGTAGGCGACCGTCTCCATCTCCGTCTCGAACATGCAGGAGGTGTAGGGAGCGTTGTCCTGAAGCAGTTCGACCAGACGGGCCTGGGTGACATAGCCCGGCACGCACAGGTTCTTTTGCTTCACGACCACCGGCTTTTCGGGAGCCGGTCCGGAAGGGCGGGCGGAACGGCTGTTGCGCTTGGACATCCGGTAGTTTTCGTATTCCTCCTTTTTTTCTTCATATTCCTTGACATAATGGCGCGAGTTGTCAAAGACATATCTCTGCCAGGGATCGACCAGCTTTTGCAGGGGAGCCATGCAGCCTTTGCCGCTGGCCGAACTGCCCGTCACGATGGTATAGAAAGGCGGACTGTAGGTGCATTCTTTCAAGGAGCCTTTGACGCCCGGCATCACGCTGCTCAAAAGCGTCAGGGCGGAGACAAGGAGTATGTCCTTCTCGGTACGGCACTCGGCACGTTTCAAGACGTCCGCGAGAAGGGGCGGAAGTTGTTCGTAAACAGACTCGTCGAAGTAGGGCAAAAGGGCATTATCGATCTCGATATCAGCCGATTCGACATCCGTTCCGGCAGCAGGCGCACCAACAGGACAAGCGGGGGTAAATTCGGTAGTTTTTACAACTTTCCCACTCGCAGGCGCCTCCTTCGGGCGATAGGGGTTGCTCCCGTGCGAGGAGCCGTAACGGCGATAAATGTCCGCCACGGTCTTCTCTATTTCGACAGATGTAAAATCGGGACGCGGGTAACGGCGGAGGCATTCCGATGCCACCTCGCCTTGCGGGAAACCGGCGTTGTTCAAGACGGAAGCCAGCTTCACCACGTACGAATGACGCGAGCCGGAGACGAAAGGATTGTCCTGCTCATACTTGTCGATGTAGTTCGAGAGCGAATGCCGGCCGCCGGCTGCCTGTACCGGCCAGGCGGCATGGGCCTGGAGGGAAGGATCGCAAACGGGAACGCGCAACACTTCCGCATCTTTCTTGTAGAACGCGCCGGGGTCGTTGCTGAAGAAGCAGGCGCGGTTGGGGTCTTTACCGGTGATATCGACCGTTACACCCGGAATATCCGCTTCCACGCGGCGACAGACGATCTCAAAGGCGGGTTTATGGTATTCCAATTCGCAGTCGACCAGAATGAAGAGCTTGCCCCCTGTGCCGGAGGGGCTGACGTGTCCGGCTTTCACATACGGGAGTTCATAAGCGCTTCGGAGCAATTCTTCGGGCGGGATGGGCGAGTCGTCTATATCGATGACGATGCAGCCGCTGTAGCGCACCATGTTTTCGAGTTTGCGGCCTCCTTCCATCACGCCGCCTGCCACATAGAGGGGCAGCTTCTTCTTGTATGCTTTGGCTTCTTCCGTCTTGCCGGCTTTGGCAAGGCCGCGCAGGTAGGCGATCTGTCTTGCATGTTTATCACTCTTCACCTCGTCGATGTACCGGTCCAAGGTCATTAAACGCATGTTTTCTGTTTCTGAAACAGAGCCGAAGTAGGTTCCTTCGACATTTTCAGTGTTTGTCATATTTTTGTTGTTAGGTAAAGGTATCAAAAGGGCCTTCCTGCGTTCGTGCTTGCTACGCGGGGCATATGGCTTTTTCAATATCTTCGGTTTGTATTGTTTCAAGGTTCTCCCAAATGGTCGACCAGGCAGGCGACCTGTTTCGGCGTATAGAGCTTCTGGAATTTGACCCATCCGGCAGCCGCCAGTTTTTCCTTTAAACCGCGTGACGTATGAATCCATACCCACATTCTTTTGTAAGCGATTTCGGGTGCGCAATCCGGGAAATAAAGGAGTGCGAACTCGGTAACACCCATTGCGCCTTTCACCGACATAAGCTCTATTTTTTTGTCATTCATAACTTTTTAGTCTTCTTTGTTTCTATCACTTCACAAATATAATCATTTATTTAATACATTGTTCTCTTTTATCGGATTATTTTCGAAAATAATTCAATGAATTACAAGCTGTTTATATATACATATAAACAGAAAAAAAGCTGACGAATGAAATCATTCGCCAGCTTGCATAAAAAAGAGGAATAAAGGGATTGTCACTGCATCGGGACGAAGCCTTCGTAGCGGACTGTCCAGCTTCCGTCTTTCGGGAAACCGGGGGCCTCTCCCTCCGAGCCGTCCCAGCCGCCGCACATCATGGCGACCGCCGTCAGCAAGGCTCCGTTGGAGGGGAAATAGGGGAAGGGGCCTCCTGTCGCCAGGCCGTGTTCGTCGAACTGGAATCCGGCGGAGGGGTGCATCAGCATGTCGACAGCCAGCGCAGGCTGCCCCGTACGGGCGGCGGCCATCGCCAACATCGGGAAGTCCCAGCCCCAGATGCGGTCGAACTGCCATTCCTTGCTGACTTTCTCCAACGTGCGCTTGAAGGTCGCGAGGTCTACCCCGTCACCGGGCAACATGCCATAGACGCCGGTCAGGGCCGGATGCTCGTAGGTATATTTCGTCCACATGTCGGGGATGCCTTCGTAGGTGGTGTAGACGCCGCCGGCAACGGGAAGGGGAGCCATCTTCGAGAGCACTTCCTTCCATTTCTTCGTCCTTTTTTCCGGCAGGCCCAGGCGGTCCGCCCACGCCAATGCCGTACGCAGGCCGTAGCGGAAATAGCCTAACTCGAAAATCGGGTTGATGGTCTGCAACGGGTCCGTATTCTCGGAAACGACGACGACAGGGGGACCCAGGACATATTGTTTCGCCTTTTTGTCGTAGAAAAGGTAGTCCGCCATATAATCGGCCGTGTTCAGCACGATGTCTTTCCATTTCTCCAACGTTTCGGGAGCGGGTTTCCGGCGGTATTGCATCTCGGCGAAGTAGACCGGGTGGGGTTCGTGCCAGATCAGGTAGGCATGGGCGCTGCCAGGCCATTCGCGGTTGAAGTTCCCGGTGCACTTCGGCCAGCGCGCACCGATGCGGCCTTCGCTCCTGGCGCGTTCGAGGGCTTGCGGCATAAAGTCCTTATAGACGTTCAGGTAGTGGTCGAAACATTCCATCCGGTTCCACAGCCCGTAGTGCACGCCGTGCCACCAGATCATCTCGAAATGGAAACGTCCGTACCAGCCGTTGTTCACCAGTCCGGATTCCTGGGGCGGGAACAGGCCGCTTTCGTTCGCACGCATCAGGTACTGCGAGAGGACGATGCGGCGTTCCAGTTCCAGCCAGCGGGGGTCTTTGCTGCCGGAGAGGTCGATGGCGGCTCCCGAACGCCAGTATTTCTCCCAGGCTGTGGCGCTCTTCTGTTCGATTGAGGCAACCGGTTCTGTCACGTTTGCGACCGGTTCCGGAGAAAAACAGCAGGTAAAGGAAAAGGTGGAGGTATGCCGGGGTTGAAGGAGGAAGGTATGCGCCTTTTCCGATTCGCGGCGGAAAGTGGCGGGGCCGGTCCAATCCAAAGCAGCGCAATAATGTGTATCATCCATCACGCGATCGATACGGACCGAGTTAGGCGAGAGCTTCTCAAAAGTGGAAACATGGCCGGAGATCGTGTCGTAGCGTCCTACATAATGCTTGAAATAGCGTCCGTCGGGATAGGGGAAGTCGAGGCAGATGCTCATATTGCCGTCGTTCAGCAGTTCGGATTCGATGCTGACTCCGATCATATCTTTATCGGGATGGCAGACGGTGCGGACTTTCACCACCTTGCGGTTCAGTTCGAAACGGCTGTAGACGACGCCTGTCCACAGGTCGATCTCCTGGCGGGCGTTGCCCAGGTCGATTTCCTTCGCTTCCGTACCGTCTTCGCGCAGCAGGCGGAAACCGATACGACCCAGGTTATAGCGGTGGGGGTTCTTGGTCAGCCATTCGGACAGTTCGGGCTGGTCGGGGTTGCGGAGTTCGTAGGCGATCTTTTTGCCGTGTGTCTCGACGACGACCGGACGGTAATCTTCGGCTTTCATCCCTTCGGGGAGGGGGAAACTGTACCAACTCCAGTCGGACAGGGTGTTGAAGGGGACGAAGGTCTGCAATCCGGTTATATCCATCCCGAAGGCGAATTTCCCGTTCCCTACTTGTGCCGGGCTTTTCAGGAGTGTCCCGGTCGTACACACGCGATGCCGCTTGACAACAGCCTCCCGGTCGATGGGTTCACCCATAACAGACAGAGGCAAAAGTACCGACAGGCAAAAGAGGCTTACTAAACTGATCAGTTTTTTCATGGTGGTTATCCTTTTATATGTTTTCTGTGGATAAAGATAAGGGACAACCACCGGGCCTCGGTTTACAGTTCTGATATTTTTTCTTCGATTTCTGGTAAATAATGGTTGACTTGTTACTTTTGGCTTGATCCAAAAGTAACCAAAAAATCAAGGCTTAACCGTCCGGTCTACTCCGGGCAAAGGTTCCGCTGTCGCCTGCGAAACTCGCTTCGCTCAGACAGCGCAGGCTCCGGACGCTTCACCTTTGTCCTCCGCTTGACGCCCGTCCGCTTAGGCCTTTCCAAGAAAGCTCCGCTTTCTCTTGGGATGGCCGATACCGACACCTATATAACAGGCAGCATCGGCCATCCCTGGGGACCGGAGAAGATCGGTTCCGCTGTATTATATCTTGCCGGTCTTCTTTTTCCAAATCAGGAAGAAGACCAAAACGACGATCGTCAGGGCAATACCGATAATCTGTGAAATGCCGGTTTCCATGCCTAAGCCTTCGGGAGCGACAAAGATATATGTCGAGCAGACGGCTGTCATGAACAGGGCCGGGATCAGCGTAACGACATAGGGCTTCTTCGAGATCACCAGGTAGACGGTCAACGCCCATAAGGTAAACACGGCGAGCGTCTGGTTGCTCCAGGCAAAATAACGCCAGATCATATCGAAGCCGTCCTTGTCTTTCTGGCTGTAGAGCAAAAGAGCGATAGCCACCAGGAACAAGGGGATGCAGATCATGAGCCGCTTGGAGATGCTGCGCTGTTCGAGATGCAGGAAGTCCGCCACGATCAGGCGGGCCGAACGGAAGGCCGTATCGCCGGAGGTGATCGGGGCGGCGATCACACCCAAGACGGCCAATATGCCGCCTACCGCACCGAGCCATTCTTTCGTAATGCTGTCGACGACAACGGCGGCATTGTTTTCGCCCATACCGTTGTTATGATAGAAATAGGTAGCGGCTGCCGCCCAGATCAGTGCAACGATGCCTTCCGTAATCATGGAGCCGAAGAAGATAGGGCGGCCGTACTTCTCATTCTTGATGCAACGGGCCATCAACGGGCTTTGTGTCGCGTGGAAACCGGAAATGGCACCGCAGGCAATGCTGACGAACATGATCGGGAAGATAGGCAGGTGGCCGGGATAGGTGTTCGGCATCCCGTCCGTGATCTCCGGCAACGGCGGATGGTTGACGAACAACATCACCAGGATACCGATCGCCATAAACAGCAAAGCGGCAGCAAACAATGGATAGATCTTACCGATAATCTTATCGACCGGCAACAAGGTCGCCAGGATATAATACAGGAACACGACAACGATCCAGAAAGTAGTATCCAGATGCTCCGGCGTCAACTTTGCCAGCAGTCCGGCAGGCCCGGCCACGAACACGGAGCCGACCAGCACCATCAGGATCACCGTAAACCCGCGCATGAACTGCTTGAAGTTCACGCCTAAGTAACGACCGATGATCTCAGGCAGGCTCTCCCCGTTATGGCGCAGGGACAACATCCCGGACAGGTAATCGTGTACCGAACCGGCAAAGATACTTCCCAGCACGATCCACAGGAAAGAGGCGGTTCCGAACTTCGCCCCCATAATGGCGCCGAAGATCGGACCCAGTCCGGCGATGTTCAGGAACTGGATCATAAAGACTTTCCAGGTAGGCATCGGGATATAATCCATGCCGTCCTGGTGCGTGTAGGCAGGGGTCGGCCGTTGGGCATCTATGCCGAAAATACGTTCGATGAATTTACCGTAGACGAAATAGCCTACGACGAGTGCAATAAGGCAACAAACAAAAGTAATCATAATGGGCAATTAAAAATTGAGAATTGAAAATTAGATTGATAAGGAGACAAAAGGGAGAAAATGGAAAATGGAAAAGCAAAGCGTCTCTTCTTTATTTTTCAACTTTCCATTTTCAGTTTTCAATTCAGAAGTCTTTTAACGACTTCTGAGATCATGCGGCCTTCGGCTTTTCCGGCTAATGCCCTGGAGGCAACGCCCATCACCTTCCCCATGTCTTTCGGACCGGCGGCCCCGACCTGTGCGATGATCGCCTTCAGCTCGACTTCCAGTTCTTCGGCAGACATCTGTTTGGGCAGGTACTTTTCGATAACGGCTACCTGTGCCAGTTCGTCGTCGGCCAAATCCTGACGTCCCTGCTGCACGTAGATAGCGGCGGAATCTTTGCCTTGTTTGACGAGCTTCTGCATGATCTTCAATGCATCGGCATCCGTCAATGTATCGTTGGCTCCCGGAGCGGTCTTCGCTTCAAGGAAGAACTTCTTCACGTTTCTCAGTGTTTCAAGGGCTACTTTATCTTTCGCCTTCATTGCGTTTTTAATGTCTTCGCTGACTCTTTCGAACAAATCCATAGTTTTGTAAATTAAAGAATTAAGAATGAATAATTGAACCTTCGGGTCTCCAACCATTCATCATTAATTTTTCATTATTAATTATTAATTATTAATCAGCCATTAGTCATTACCTAAAACTAATAACCGTGCCGCCCGATTTAGGCTTCTTGCTCTGGTTAGCGGCAGGCGTGGTGAACGACATGCCTTGGGTGCGTACCGGTTCCTCTCCCTTCCGGCGTATCTGCTGGACGTCTTTGGCCGTCCGCTTGTAGGCCGGTTTATCTTCCATGAAAGCGATCAGGGCGTCATCGTCCAATTCGTCGACGGCAAAAACAACGATTTCGGTATTCGGCCGCGAGTCGATATACTCGCCGTAATACTGCTTCACCCATTTGTCTTCTTCTTCTCTCGCTTTTCTTGCCGCTTCTTCCCGCTCTGCTGCCAGACGTATTTCCTCTTCGGTGGCAAGCTCCTGCTGTTCGCTCTGCGACAGGATGTCTTCCAAGCCGAAGCCGGTCACGAGGATCGTGATCTTGATCTTGTGGCCCAGACTGTCGTCATAGCCGTGCCCCCACTTCACTTCGTATTCGGTCTTGAACTGGGACATGAAGTTGTGTATATCCGTCATCTCGCTGATGCGGAGCTCGTCTTCATGGCTGTAGTAGATGACAAACGCCACGCGTTGGGCATTGAAAATATTGTTGACATCGTTCACCAGCGTGTTTTCCAACGCCTCGTTGATGGCCTGGTGCAAACGTCCTTCGCCCTCTCCGAAACCGATACTGATCAGGGCGACACCGCTGTTGCGCATCGTCGTGTCGACATCGGCGAAATCGACGTTCTGTTCGAGGTTGGTCGTGACAATCTCGGCAATGCTCTTGGCGGCAATCGTCAATGTCTCGTCGGCCTTGCGATTGGCCTGCGGAACCGGCATATCGGCGAAATTCCTCAACCGTTCGTTGTTGATGACAAGCAGGGAGTCTACGTTCTGCGCCATCTTCCTTACGCCTTTCAACGCTTTCACGATCTTCGGACGTCCTTCAAAGACGAAGGGGATCGTGACGATACCGACGGTAAGGATTCCCATATCTTTGGAGATCTTGGCGACGACCGGGCCGGCCCCCGTACCGGTTCCTCCGCCCATACCCGCCGTGACGAAGGCCATGCGGGTTCCGTCGTCGAGCATATCGTGTATTTCCTTTTCGCTTTCAAGCGCCGCGGCTTCTCCCTTTTCAGGGACATTGCCGGAGCCAAGCCCGTTCGTCGTGTTCCGTCCGATCAGGAGCTTGTCGGGAACTTCCGATTTCTGCAACGCCTGGTTATCGGTATTGCATAATACGAAAGACACATCCCGGATACCTTCGCGGTACATGTTGCTGACCGCATTACCGCCACCGCCACCGACGCCGATCACCTTGATGATTGTCTGAGGCGCTTTCGCCATATCGAAATCGTATGTATTATCTTCCATTGTCGTCTGTCTTTTATTGTTACCGATTATTGCTCATCTTTCAAAGCCTTGTCAATGCCCTCTCCCATCTTATCCACCGCATTTTTAAAGAGATCTCCGAGCCCCCAACTCTTGTTTCTCTTCTTTTCATCCTCTTTCTTAGTCCCGGAATTGCGGTTCTTGGTCGTAGCCGAAGCCGCTGCCTTCTTTTCGACAGGCGGTTCTTCCGGCTTTTCTTCCACTGCAACGATTACGGGCTCTTCCTTCGGCTCGGCCTTCGGTTCCACCACTTTCGGTTTCTCCGGTTCGGGAGCGATATAGAGGGCGCAGTTCTCCGTGCCTTTCAGCAACAGGGCGGCTACGGTCGTATATTCGGGATTATTGGCAATCATCTCGCCGTCGGCAATCAGATCTTTGCGGACGGAAGCATAACGGACATCCATCTTGAAACGTTCGCTGAGAGCCTCGCGCATATTCTTCAGCGCGGCCCCGTTGCCGGCAATCACGATGCTGTAACCGGGTTCTTTCGCCACACCCGTATCTTCCAGTCGGGCATATATGTTTTCGATGATCTCACGGCTGCGGGCTTCCACCACCATATTGATATCCGAGAGTTTGATCTCGCTTGAATGCTGTCCGTCGGCCAGGTCTACCGAGACCATCTGCTGTTCGTTGTCTTTTTCCCAGATAGCGTTGCCGTAGGTGCGTTTGACCCGTTCCGCCTCCTTCTCCGGCATACCCAGGGACATCAGGTCGCGGGTGATCAGATGGCTGCCCAACGGGATCACATAGAGGCCTGCCAGGCTACCGTCCTTGTACATCGTGACAGAGGTGACGCCTGCACCGAAATCGACCAGCGCACAACCTTTCGACTTCTCCTGTTCCGTCAGGATCAGGTCGGCCAACGCCAACGGCGCGACAATGGTGCCTGCCACATCGAGCTTGATCTGCTCCGACATGTTCGTGGTTACGGCATGGCGGAGAGACGGACGGCCGACGAGCAACTTATAACGGGCTTCAATACGCGAACATCCCAGACCTACCGGATGGGCTTCCGGCTGGTTGTCGAGATAATAAGCGGGGGCGGCTATATCCAGCACGTCCAGCATATCGGGACGATACTGCCGGCATTCCTGGTCCAGCTCCTTCAGCACCTCTTCGGTCACCGTGCCGCTACCGAGCACTCTCGACACAGCATGGTTGACCGAACGGAGCGACTGGCCTCCCACCCCGATATACACCTTGCCGATGCGGGAACCGCCCAACTTGTTTTCCAGTTTGCGGACCAACCGCACGATCTTGCCGGCTGCATCTTTTATATTATATACACATCCTCTTCGTATACAAGTATCGGAGTTCTCCACTTCGTAGGCAATGATGGAAAGGGTCCCTGTCGGGCCTTTCGTGCCTACCATGCCGACCATGTGAGAAGAGCCAAGGTCGATGGCCGCTATAAAGTCTGTGTATGCCATATTCTCTATCTTTTAGTACAAACAATCTGATCCTTATATTTTAAACTGATAATGCTGTACTTCTCCCATCCCACCTTCGGGATCGCTTTCTCGTAGAAAAGCCGGAGATTGTCCAGCTTCTCCTTGAAATCGGCAAAGGAGCCCAGCACGATGCGGTGGTTGCCGACCCGCGGGATCAGCTCCACCTCGTTGTCAGGATGAACGTAAATCTGTTCTATCTGACTATTCCAGAAATCATTCTCCTGCAAAAATAATGCAAATTCGTATAAGTCGGTTACCGCCAGCTCTTTTTCCACATATCCGCTCACTACCGGAACGTGCGCCACATAACGGCGGCTGACAGGCATCGTGCTTCCCAAATTATCCACATAATAGTTGCCTCGCGGACTTATCACACGCAAGATAGGGATTTTTTGCTCTACTTCCAATTTAATCATGCCGGAAGGAGTCTTGTAGGCTTCGACGCGGGCAATCATTTCGTTTTTCAGCAGTTCGTTTTCAATCCGGTCGGTGTTGACCTCGTCCATCGGCTTCCTGATCGGGTTCAGGTCCGCCTTCTTGAGAATATGCACCAGGTCGTTCTCGCTCACAAAATGTTTGTCGAGGCTGTCCACGACCACTACCTGCAGCTCACGGCACAGCTCCTTCTGCCTGCTTTCCCGAAAGAAGAAGGAGACAAACACGATGTAAGAGAACAACAGTGTTGCAACGATTATGGATACGATACGGATCACGATTTATTCTTTTTTATCCAATATTTGTTTTACCGGGTCTACCAGCAGTTCAATATTGCCGGCTCCGACCATCAGGACGACTTCGAGCTTGCCGGCTTCGGCTGCCACCACGTCCAACAGTTCCTCCTTGCGGATCAGCCGTTTGTCGTCGATGGTCACGGCATCGAAGATGATCTGCGAGGTGACGCCCGGTATCGGTTCCTCGCGTGCGGGGTAGATGTCCAACAGTATCAGTTCATCCAGGAGCGAGAGGCTGGCGGCAAAGTCGGCGGCAAAGTCACGCGTACGGGTGTAGAGATGCGGCTGGAAGATACCGGTCACCTTGCGTCCGGCATAAAGCTCCTTCACGGAAAGGATGCTTGCCTTCAGCTCGGCAGGATGATGGGCGTAGTCGTCGATCAGGACGATGTTTTCCTTCTTGAGATGGAAGTCGAAGCGACGGCGCGGACCGGCAAAGGTCGCCATGCCGTGCCTGATCTCCTCCGGCGTCACCCCGTTCAGCCAGGCAAGGGCGATAGCGGCGACTCCGTTCTCGATGTTTACTTTCACGGGTACGCCCAGCTGTATGTCGGGGATGCGGACATCGGGACCGACGAAGTCGAAGAAGATCTCGCCACCTCCGATGCGGACGTTCTCCGCATAAAAGTCGGGGCTTTCAGTTGAGAGTCGAGAGTTGAAAGTTGAAAGCTCTTTTGCGTCGGGAGCGCCGGTATAAGTATAAAACTTCACGCCTTCCTGCAGGCGGGGCGTGACGTTGATGCCTTGTTTCATTAGCAGGCAACCGTCCGGGCGGATCAGCGAGGTGAAATGTTCGAAACTTTCACGATAGGCTTCCGGAGTCCCGTAGATATCCAGGTGATCGGGATCGGCCGCCGTAATAACGGCCATATAAGGCTTCAACCAATGGAACGAACGGTCGAACTCGTCCGCTTCTATCACGGTCAGGTCACTCTTGTCGGAAAGCATCAGGTTGCTGTCGTAGTTCTTCAGGATACCGCCTAAGAAAGCGTTGCAATCCACCTGAGACTGTTTCAGCAGGTGGGCGACCATCGAGGAGGTCGTCGTCTTGCCATGCGTACCGGCCACACACAATCCCCGGCTGCAACCGGTGATCTCGCCCAGCACACGGGCACGCTTCATCACCTCGAAACCATTCCCCCGGAAATAGCAAAGTTCCGAATGGGCTTCGGGAACGGCAGGGGTATAGACGACCAGCGTCTTTGCCGGATCGGTAAAGTCGTCGGGGATCAGGTCGACATTGTCCTCATAGTGAATGACGGCTCCTTCATAGTTCAACTGTTCCGTCAAGCCGGAAGGGGTCTTGTCGTAACCGGCCACCTTCTTTCCCTTCGAAAGGAAATAGCGGATCAAGGCACTCATCCCGATCCCGCCGGCTCCGACAAAATAGACAGCCGTTATGTTGTTTATATCCATATTTTATTACTCGTTACTGTTCTTTGTTACAAAGATACGATCTTCATATCGTATTTGTTATAAAAGACCGGCATCTTCTTCAGAAAAGGCTATAGCTTTTCTTGCAAAAGGCTATAGCTTTTTCATCAAAAGCCTATAGGTTTTCCCGCAAAAGGTCATAGCCGGTCATTCGATGATCCTGACGATCTCGTCGACGATGCGTTCCGCGCTCTGGTGATGGGCCAGTGTCGCGATATTGCGGCTCAAGGTACGGAGGCGTTCGTCGTCGTGGATGATTTCGAGGGCCTTCGGCACCAATTGCTGTTCGGCATCCTTGTCGGCCACCATGATAGCGGCCTCTTTACCCGCCAAAGCCAAAGCATTCTTCGTCTGATGGTCTTCCGCCACATTGGGAGAAGGGACCAGGATCACCGGTTTCTTCAGCAGGCAGAGTTCGGAAATGGAACTGGCGCCTGCACGGGAGATGATCAGATCGGCCGCCGCATAGGCATAGTCCATGCGGGTGATGAAGTCCGAGCACCAGACGGGCATTCCCCTGTAGGCCTTCAGATGCTTCAAGGCCTCTTCATGGTAGTAGCGTCCGGTTTGCCAGATCACCTGCACGTCGACATCCGAAGCGAAGAGTTTGTCCAGATCTCCCTGTATGCTGCGGTTGATCGTCCGCGCTCCCAAGCTGCCGCCGACCACCAGGATCGTCTTCTTGTCCGGCGAGAGGCCGAAGAACTTCAAGGCTTCCTCGCGCTTACCCAACGCTTCTTCCAGATCCTGACGGACCGGATTGCCGGTCACGACGATACGGCCGGCCGGGAAGAACTTCTCCATGCCTTCGTAGGCAACGCATATTTTGCAGGCCTTCTTTGCCAGGAGCTTGTTCGTGACGCCGGCATAGGAATTCTGTTCCTGTATCAGGGTAGGGATTCCCAAGGAAGCAGCCATCCAGAGGGTGGGCCCGCTGGCATAACCGCCTACGCCCACGGCAATATCGGGTTTGAACTCGCGTATCGTCTTTTTGGCAAGCCGGAGGCTTTTGAGCAAGCGGCCTGCGACACGGATGTTATTAGCCAGGTGGGCACGGTCGAAGCCGCTTACCGGCAATCCCACGATACGATAACCGGCGGCAGGCACTTTCTCCATTTCCATCCGGTCATCAGCTCCCACAAACAGTATTTCCGCCTCCGGAAAACGTTTCCTGAAGGTATTGGCAATGGAGATAGCCGGGAAGATATGTCCGCCGGTCCCACCGCCGCTTATGATGATTCGGTACTGTCTCATATTTTAGTTTCTGTTGTTGTTTCTTCTTTCAGTTCGGCGACGGCTTCGAGGGGATTCGTTTCGCCTGTCCTCTCGCCGCCTTCCGGGGATGCCGGGCTGTTTTCGATCCGATGCCCATCCGTTTCCGGTCCGATGCCCGGAGAATTTTCATCCGATAGGCATGCATCTTCCTCTTCATCGTTGCCCATATTGGCTCCGAAACGGCTTATGCTAAGGATGATGCCGATATAAGCGCACGAGATGACGGTCGACGTCCCCCCCCGGCTGACCAACGGCAAAGGTTGTCCGGTCACCGGTATCAGGTCTACCGCCACCGCCATGTTCGTCAAAGCTTGGACCACAAGCAGCAGCCCGCACCCCAAGACCAGGAACTTCGGAAAGAGCTTGTCACATTTACGGGCGATCATCCCCACCCTGACAAGCAGGGCTATATAAAGGAAGAGGACAAAGATCCCGCCTGCAATCCCCATCTCTTCGATGATAATGGCATAGATAAAATCAGAATAGGCCTGCGGCAAGAAGTCGCGTTGCTGGCCATGACCGGGAAACTTCCCCCAGACACCGCCACGTGCAAGCGCTATCTTGGCATGGACAACCTGGTAGTCGTCGCCATCGATATGGATCGTCTTTCCCGGTTCTATCTTCACCGGAGGAGCCGGATCAAAGAAACGTTCGATACGGGCTTTCCATGTATGCACGCGCTCCGGCATATATTCCATCACGCCGTCAGGCATCTTCCACAGCAATAGCACCATCAGGACGACGACGGCCATCAATATCCCCCAGCACTTCGCCAGGCGGACAATCGAAATCTGGCCGAAGAACATCATCATCTGCACGATGGAGAAGAGAAGGATAGCCGTCGATCCGTTCGTGAAAAAGATCAGGCCGCAAACGACAGCCGCCCCGCCTTGAATCCACCAAAACATCTGCTTGTCCGTAAACCAGTTCCTTTTGCTCATGATGAAAGCGGTATAGCCGACCAGGGCTATCTTGGCGATCTCGGACGGCTGGAAGGTGAACCCCAATATATTCAGCCAACGTTTTTCCCCGTTTATTTCAACCCCGATAAAAAACGTAAGGATCAACAAGAACACCGAGACAGGAAGCGCGACGCTCAACAACGTGTAAAACCTGCACGGCAGATTGTGCATCAACAATACGAGCACAAAACCGCCCAGCATGAATGTCGCATGCCGCGCAATCGGTTCCCAATGCGTCACGCTCTTATAAGCGATCGTGCTGGTCGCACTGAAAACCTCGACCGCCGAAATCAGGCACAGGAACATGAATATAATCCATATCACCCGGTCGCCTTTGAACAGTTTACTTGCTAAATCCATCTACTTATTCTTTTACCAATTTATCGTATTTATATGAAGGTAGCCCGCCTTACCGCGTGCGCCCCTCGCACCTTACCGCGTGCATGCCCCGCACGGGGACAGGTTCAGAGATTCCGCACACAAGCCTTGAACTGGTCGCCGCGATCCTCATAGCTTTTGAAGAGGTCGAAGCTGGCGCAGCAGGGTGACAACAGGACGGTGTCTCCCTTTTCGGCCAGTTTATACGCTTTCGATACGGCCTCTTCCATCGAACGGGCATCTTCGATCGCGGGGACCTTCCCGTCGAAGAAACCGTGCAGCTTGGCATTGTCCACACCGAGGAATACGAGGGCGTGCACCTTTTTCTTCACCAACTCTTCGATTTCGGAATAATCATTCCCCTTGTCCGTTCCGCCCAGTATCAGGACCAGCGGAGTGGTCATGCTCTGCAGGGCGTACCAGCAGGAGTTTACATTCGTAGCTTTCGAGTCGTTGATGTAATCGACTCCGCGCACACGCGCCACTTTCTCCAGGCGATGTTCCACTCCGGTAAAGTCGCTCAGCGAAGCCCGTAAATTCTCGTCGTGGATATCCACCAGCTTGGATGCGATACCAGAAGCGAGCGAATTATACAGATTATGCGTTCCCGATAACGCCAATAAATCTTCTTCCATTGTAAACGTTCCGTTTGAGGTTTCAATTATTATCTTTTTGTCTTCCGTATAGCCCTTTACGCCGGCTTCGTGAGTTTCGGCGAACGGGTAGAGAGTTGCCTGCGGATGGCGTTTGGCGATTTCGCGGGCAATGATGGGATCGTCGTTCCAGAATATGAAAGCATCTTCGCCCGTCTGGTTCCGGATAATGCGGAATTTGGCATCCACATAGTTCTGCATCTCGTAGTTATAACGATCCAGATGATCGGGCGTTATATTCAACAAGATGGCGATGTCCGCCTTGAATTCGTACATGTTGTCGAGCTGGAAACTACTCAGTTCGATCACGTAGACGGCGTGAGGATCTTCAGCCACCTGGAGGGCGAGGCTGTTCCCGACGTTCCCGGCAAGCCCCGCATCCACTCCCGCCTGCCGGAGGATATGGTAGGTCAGCATGGTCGTCGTCGTCTTGCCGTTGCTCCCGGTGATACAGATCATCTTGGCGTCCGTGTACCGTCCGGCAAATTCTATTTCGGAGATGATAGGCGTACCTTTCTCCTTCAGTTTCTTTATGATAGGAGCCTTGTCGGGAATCCCCGGACTCTTGATGATCTCGTCGGCATTCAGGATGTCGGCTTCGGTATGCCGGCCCTCTTCCCAACAGATACCGTGAGCATCCAGCATATCCTTATACTTGGGTTTGACAGACGATAAATCGGAAACGAACACATCGAATCCTTTCGCCTTCGCCAGCACGGCGGCGCCTGCACCGCTTTCACCGGCCCCTAAGATAACAATCCTTTTCTTCATTTGATGTATGATTTCTTTATTCATTCATGATTTATGATTTATGCGTCGATAATAAATCATAAATCACTTTATCTCATCTTTAACGTCACAATCGTTATAACCGCCAGGATGATACCGATCAACCAGAACCGGACCACGATCTTCGATTCGGGCACCACGTTAAAAGGTTTCTGTATCAACGCCTGTATTCCCGCATTGCCGGGCTTCTGGAAATGATGATGAAGGGGAGCCATCTTGAAGATGCGCCGTCCCTCACCGTATTTCTTCTTCGTATATTTGAAATAGAACGTCTGCATAAGGACGGAGAGATTCTCTACCAGGAAGATGCCGCACAGGATCGGGATCAACAATTCCTTCCGGATAATGATCGCGAACACGGCGATGATACCGCCTAACGTCAAGCTCCCCGTATCCCCCATAAACACTTGTGCCGGATAAGCGTTGTACCACAGGAATCCGACCGTCGCCCCGATAAAGGCAGCCGCAAACACCACCAATTCTTCCGCCCCCGGAATGAACATGATATTCAGGAAGGAGGCAAACTCGAAGTGCGACGACATATACGCAAGTATTCCGAGCGCCACCCCGATAATCGCCGAGCTTCCCGCCGCCAGGCCGTCCAGGCCGTCCGTCAGGTTCGCCCCGTTCGACACGGCCGTCACCACGAAGATCACCATCAGGACGAAGACCAGCCAGGCTGCCTCTTCCTTATATTCGCCTGCCCAGTTGACCAACTGCGCATAATCGAAATTGTTGTTCTTCACAAACGGGATCGTCGTCTTGGTCGACTTCTTTTCAACCGCATGGTAGCGGACTTCCTCGATCACATTGTCATGCCGGACTTCCATATTCTCCTTGATCACCACATCCGGGCTCATAAAGAGTACCAGGCCGACGATCAGCCCCAGGCCGATCTGTCCGATAATCTTGAACTTGCCGTGCATGCCTTCCTTGTTCTTCCGGAACACCTTGATATAGTCGTCGGCAAATCCCAACGCCCCCAACCAGATGGTCGTCACCAGCATCAGGATCACATAGATATTGGTCAGCTTCGCACAGAGCAAGGTCGGCACCACGATCGCAATGATAATGATGATACCTCCCATCGTCGGCGTCCCTTTCTTACTCATCTGCCCTTCCAGACCGAGGTTACGCACCGTCTCGCCGATCTGCAACATTTGCAGCTTGTCGATGATACGGCGTCCGATAGCCGTCGAGATGAACAAGGACAGGATCAATGCCAGGGCGGAACGGAATGATACATACTTGAACATGCCGGCACCCGGAAAATCGAGCTGATCCAAATAATTAAACAAATAATACAACATATAAAACTTCGTTTTTTAATTGGCAATTGAGAATGGACAATTAATTGCCGATTATCCATTGCCGGAGTTGTTCCCGATCGTCAAAATGATGCTTTACGCCTTTTACTTCCTGATAATCTTCATGGCCTTTGCCGGCAACCAGGATCACGTCGCCTTTCCCGGCCAGCATGGTGGCCGTTTTGATCGCCTGCGCACGGTCCGTAATGCAAAGCGTATGCTCCATATCGGCAGCGTTCAGACCGGCAACCATATCTTTGATGATCTCATCCGGCTCCTCGAAACGGGGATTGTCGGAGGTAAGGATCAGCTGGTCGCTCAACTTGGCTGCTTCCTTCGCCATGATCGGGCGCTTCCCCTTGTCGCGGTTGCCGCCACAACCTACGACCGTGATCACACGGCCGTTGCCGTCTAGCACCTCACGGATGCTGCCCAGCACGTTCGTCAATGCGTCAGGCGTATGGGCATAGTCCACGATTGCCGTATAGCCTTTCGGAGACCGGATCGTCTGGAAGCGACCGGAAACCGGATGCAGATCGCTCAACACCACCAACACTTCTTCCGGATCTTTGCCTAACGAGACAGCCGCTCCATACACGGCCAACAGGTTATAGACATTGAAACGACCGACAAAGCGCGTCATCACCTCACGCCCGTTAACCAGCATTTCGGTTCCTTCGAAATGGGATTCCAATATCTTTCCTTTGAAATCGGCCAACGTGCGAAGCGAATAGGTCAGCTTCTCGGCAGCCGTGTTCTGCAACATGACGAGGCCGGCTTTATCGTCCGCATTCGTAAGTGCAAAAGCCGAAGCGGGCAGGTCGTCGAAGAACTTCTTCTTGGCTTTCAGGTAATTCTCGACCGTCTTATGATAATCCAAATGGTCGCGCGTCAGATTGGTAAAGATGCCTCCGTTGAACGACAGGCCGCTGATACGCTTCTGGTCGATCGAATGCGAACTGACCTCCATAAAGGCATATTCGCAACCGGCGTCCACCATCCGTGCCATCAGGGCATGAAGGGTGACAGGGTCAGGCGTCGTATGGTCGGTCGGAATCGCTTCGCCGTCGATATAGTTGCAGACCGTAGAGAGCAGCCCTACCTTATGCCCCATCTTCCGGAACATCTCGTACAGGAGCGTCGCGATCGTTGTCTTTCCGTTTGTTCCGGTCACTCCCACCAGTATCAGGTTGTCCGAAGGATTCTCATACCAGGCAGAGAGCGATTTGCCTAAGGCATCCGCAGAATCTTTTACCCGGATAAACACCGGTTTGCCTTCGGATGTCCGTATGTTTTCATCCGAACAGGCAGGTATTTCCTCGCAGACGATTGCGGCGGCACCTTTCTCGATCGCGCTCCGGATATAAGCGTGACCGTCCACGGCCGTACCCCGAACCGCCACAAACAAAAAGCCTTTTTCCACTTTACGGGAATCAGACTGAATGCCGGAGATCTCCACATCGGTGTTTCCGACGACCTCAAGCACATCCAACGGATGAATAAGTTCTTTTAGTTCCATAGCCTATTTTAATGTTAATGAAACGGTTTGTCCTTTCGAAACCCGTGAACCGGGAGATATGGATTGAGAAGAGACACGCCCCCTGCCGTTCAACGAAGCCTGCAATCCGGCGCTTTCCAACAGATAAACGGCGTCTTTCGCTCCCATGCCGACCACATTCGGCACGCATCCTTCGCGGATAGGGATATCTTTCAGTTTCACATCTTCCCTGCCGTCTTCACGCTTAGCCGTCACCCATCCGGTTTCGATGCTGTCGTTATCGGCCTCTATATCGAGTTTGTTCAAAACATATTCCAGCGCCCCCCGTTCACCGGCTTTCGGCTGCGGCAACGTTACGGCCAGCGAGTCTTTCTCCATATCGCGGATATCGAAAGACATGTGGCTGGCATATACCTTCTCGGCTATCGCCTTCACTACGCCGCCTGACATCGTACCCCCCGAAGGATAGCCGTTGCGCGGCTGGCGGATCACGACGATGCAGGAATATTTCGGTTCGTCGGCAGGGAAATAGCCGCAAAAGGCAACCTGGTGGCCTGCCTGGCGGTAGACACCTCCCGAAGCGATCTGGGCCGTACCGGTCTTACCGGCAATACGGACAAAGTCGGAATGGACGGCTTTGCCGGTTCCTTTCTCCACTACGCCCAGCAACATATCCTTTATCATATCCAGCGTACGTTCCGAACAAATGGATTCCCGGACCACCTCGGTAGAGAAGCTCTGCACGGTCTTGCCGTTGTGCATGATTTCCTTCGTAAAGATCGGACGCACCATCTTGCCGTTGTTGGCAATCGCATTATAGAAAGCAAGCGTATAGATCGGCGGGATCTGGGTCTCATACCCGAAAGACATCCACGGCAGAGCCGTCTTCGACCAGTAGCGCACGGTGTCGTCCGGCCGGCGGATTTTGGCACGGCCGGCTCCGGGGATTTCCAGATGCAGGTCTTCGTTCAGGCCAAGACGGTACAGCCCTTCCACATATTTAGTCGGATTCTTTTCATACCCTTTCAGGATCGTCTTGGCAACCCCGATATTGGAAGAATACCAAATAGCCTGTTCCACCGAGATACGGCCGTAACCGCCTTTATTATTATTATGGTCCGTCATACGGGCCCCTTTATACATATAGATACCGTTGCCGACATCGACCGTATCGCCGGGTTGGCAGACACCGTCTTCAAGCGCCACCATGATGGAAGCGACTTTGAAGGTCGAGCCGGGTTCCGTTTCGTCCGCCACGGCATGGTTCGTATCCTCGCCGTAAACGCCTTCACGGATACGTCCCATGTTGGTAATGGCTTTCACCTCGCCAGTCGCGACTTCCATAACGACAGCCGTACCCGATGCGGCATCGATCTTTTTCAGCATGTCGAGCAACGACTTCTCGGCAATGTCCTGGATATTGATGTCGATCGTCGTGCGGATATCCATTCCCTCCACCGGATCGATCTCTACGACATTCGTCCATCCTCCACCGAGACGGCGTACGGAATTCAGGCCGGCTACACCGTGAAGCAAAGTATCGTATTGTAATTCCAGGCCGTTCTTTCCCTTGGTCAGCCCGGTCTTCGGGTCGATATCGCGGAACGTGTCGCCGATCGTACGGGAAGCCAATGTTCCGAACGGCTTCTGCCGTTCCACCATTTCACGCGTGTAGAAGCCGCTCTTGAACCTCCCCAAACGGAAGAACGGGAATTTCTTTATTTCCTTCAAGTCGGAATAGGAAACTTTACCGCTGCAAACGGGGAACTGGCGGCTTTTCTTCTTCAATCCATTCAGCAGGTAATTCTTATATCCGGCAGGTGTCCTGTCTTTCAATTTGCGGGAAAGGTAAAAAGAAAGGGAATCGATCCCGTTATGTCTACTTTTCAGAAGCGTATCCAGACTGTTCCACTTCTTGGTCGGATGGGTATAACAGTCTGCGTTGAAATCGATATACAGATAAAAGCAAGGCACACTGGTCGCCATCAGCTTGCCGTCGGAAGAATAGATATTCCCACGGCTGGGATAGATCAGGCGGTTCGGACGCTTCTGGCTCTCGGTCACCTTCATCCAGGTCTCCCTTTCCACAAAAGCCGTATCGCAGGCACGCACCAAGATGCCTATTGCCACCAATCCGAGCAACAGCACGATAAAGAAGTAACAGAATAAAATCCGGTTACTCTTAGGAGCTTGTTCTTTTGATTCGATCTCTTCAGCCATCTCTACTTATACAATTCATACGGCGGGTTCTTTGCCGCTTCCAATTCTATACCCTGTTCTTCTATCAGCAGTTCGATCTGCGACTGACGGCTGTTGCCTGTCAGTTCCGAAGAAATGGACAGTGCCTCGAACCGCACATCGCGCAATTGCTGTTGCAGGCGGTCGATTTCACGCAATCGCTGCATACAGACATATCGGTTACCGATAAATATGAATATCAGCATGACAACAAGCACGATCATCTTCGTATGCCTGACAATGAAATCCTCCTTCAGGATTCCACCACCCAATATATACAGAAAAGAAAAACGATTCTCCTTCTTCTTTTTCTTCTGTTTCGTTTCCACTGCCATAATTGTCAATCGTCAATTGTCAATTGTCCATTATTCAATTCCGCAATTCTTAATTTTGCACTCCGGGAACGGGGATTCCGTTCGATCTCCTCGTCCGACGGGACAATCACCTTATTGTTCACCAGACGAAACGGGGATTTGATATTCCCAAAAAAGTCCTGCTCCGTCTTCCCTTCAAAGTTTCCTGTCTTGAGGAAGTTCTTCACCAAGCGGTCTTCCAAGGAATGGTAGGTGATGACAACCAGACGACCACCGGGTTTCAGCACTTGCAGCGTTTGTTGCAACATCTCGCGCAAGGCACGCATCTCATCATTCACCTCGATGCGCAATGCCTGAAATACCTGGGCCAGGAATTTCTTCTCCTTGTCTTTTCCCGTAAAGGGCTTTATCACTTCCAGAAAGTCGGCGATCGTCTCTATCTTCTTTGTTTCCCGGCTACGCACCAACACGGAAGCCAGTTTGCGTGCCACCTTCAATTCGCCGTAAAGATAGAACAGGTCGGCCAGCTGTTCTTCCGTATAGGTGTTGACGATATCCGCAGCAGTTTGTCCTGCCCGGGTATTCATTCTCATATCCAACGCCCCGTCGAAACGGAAAGAAAACCCGCGATCCTTATCATCAAAATGATGGGAAGAAACGCCTAAGTCTGCCAACAGCCCATCCACCTCGCCCGCTACACCATGATAGCGCATGAAGTTATATAAGTAACGAAAATTACTGCGGACAAATACAAAGCGAGAATCTGCCGGAATGTTTTTCTCAGCATCGGCATCCTGGTCAAAGCCATACAGTTCTCCTTCGTTATCCAGCCGGCTCAAGATTTCACGCGAATGTCCTCCTCCGCCGAAGGTGACATCGACATACACCCCGGAAGGTTGAATGTCCAGTCCTTCCAAACTCTCATGAAGCATTACCGGTACATGATAACAGACTTCTTTTTCTTCCATTTCTTCGCTACTTCATGTTAAACTTTTCCTTAAAATAAGGGCCTGTAGTTGGTTGATTAGCACACACATCCCCCTATCGGATGGTAAAAGTACACATTTCCTAATTTAACCGCCAAGAAATATAAGAGAAAAGTAATAAAAAGTTTTCAACAGGTCGGAAAATTAGTTATATTATGGCGGTCTTAACCCCTGTCAGAATCGTGTATTTGGACGATTGTGCAGGATCGTTTTCAAATATCGCATTCTCCCGAAGATAAACCGCCCCGATTCTTCTTCAAATCCCCCCATCCTTCCCCTCACATATATGCACAAAAAGCCTCTCCGATATTTCTACCGGAAAGGCTTGTTTGTTTTCTGCCCTCTTTTCTCACGAGAAGAGGAGCAGTTGATTTATTTAATTATAAATGCATCGAATTATTTAACGATAGCTTTTACAGCTTCTTCGCCTTCAACAGCTACAACAACTACACCCTGAGGAGCAGCGATTACAGCGTCGCTTGAAGTGATAACTGTGTTAGCAACTGTCTGGCCCAAGATGTTAGTGATAACAACTTTCTTGCCTTCAGCGTTAGCAATTCTTACAGCACCTTCCTGAGCGATAACGGCTACTTCAGATGTTGCGATTGCTTCGTTGTCTGTTGCATAGCTATCATCAGCACCCTTACGGTCGATATTGAATCTCAATGCAGGGTCACCACCTGTGATAGCATTTGCAAATGTTGATTTATCATTTGTCAATACCAGACAACCGTTCTGGTTCTTCAACCAAGCAGCTGTATCAGGAGCAATTTCCTTACCATCGTAATTCATAGATTCAATCAAGAATGAATTATCAACACCTTCTTCAGTTGCTTCAGCAGCCTTATCAGGATATACATAACGGAATGACCAAGTTACATTCTTATGGTTATCGTTATTCAATGCGATAATGAACGGCAACTTACCAGCTTTAACCAATGCTTCATTTTCTTTTTCCAGAACAGCGAAATCAATTGCATCGTTTGCAAGAGCTTTGTACTGAGCGGGCAATACATACAAGCTATCGCCTTTCTTGATTGCTTCTACGAAACCAACACGAGTATAAGCTTTGTCAGCATCCAGATACGGAAGAGCTTCTTCTGCACCCTTACCATATTTTGCAACAGAGTCTGCGAAGCTTACCAGATATTTACCTCTATCGAATGCAGGAATTGCAGCATGAGCATGTTTACAAGCATACGGATCGTTTGTCGGTTTACCATCAGCAGTAATATGGCCAGTTGTTTCATGACAAGGTTCAGCAACTTTACCACCGAAATCACCACGATTTACAGAGATCAAATACTGCGGTTTGATACCATTACCAATACCACGGACAACCCAAGCTGTATCGACTACAAATGCAAGTTTACCATCAGCTTTATCCTTGCTCCAGATGCCCAGATAATCAACTGTCTGATTCAAGAAGTTTTTGTTTGTTTCATCCATCAGATATTCTTTACGATATCTTTCGAAGAAGATCAAGCTATCAACACCTGTTTCAACTTCGTCGATATTAGCGTTGTTGAAACGACGGTAAAGAGGAGTATCATCCAGACTGATTGCAAATGCAGAAGTTCTTTCTGTAGTCAATTCCTGTACACCTACCGGTGAATTAGTGTTATCATCAGAAACACCTGCTTTAGAATACATAGGAACAACTTTGCCGCCATTCTCTACTGCCTTCAAAATTGCAAAATAGTCAGCACCATCATAATGGTTGTTTTCTTTGAAATAGAAGCTATCAGCTACAGCAACTCCATTAGCCATTGCATATTTCTTGTTAGTGATAGAATCCATTACAGCAGTACCCTGTGCAATAGAATAAGCAGCTCTCTTCAACTGAACAATACCGATTTTCTTATAAGGATCTGTATTTGCAGTTCCAACAGTAACACCATAGTTACGTGCTACACCAGAAGATTTCAATTCAAATGCGCTTGCACCAGCTTTATAGCTCTTAGCATATAACAAAGAGTCTGTTTTTTCACCTACAGACAGGTAACGAGCATTATCATCCAAAGCATACGGATGGAAATATTTGAATTTATATTTATTTACATTATACTGAATAACTGCCTTATCCAAATATTTGTATCCTAAATAAGGATCATTGTATGCTTCCGGATATGTTTCCTTATCGATTTCTACAATTTCCAAGTCTGTACCTTCAAAGCCTGTGCTATTAGCATAAATCTTACCATCTGCATCCTTATACAACTGAATAGAAATGGTACCATTATCATTATATTCACGGTTTTCAATAGTGAAACGTGAAGTTTTAGCTAAGTCGCCTGTAGTATATGACTTCTGAATAATCCACTGATAAGCCGGCATATGTTCGGCAAGCTGAGATTCTTCATCAAATTCAACCCATAAAGGCTGTGCACCATTTCCATACAAAGGATAAGCGAAGTACTTACCTGTTGCTTTATCTTTAATAGTATACAAACCGTTATTTTCAACAGATACGCGGTTTGAAACTACTGCTTCACCACAGGTACCAAAACCTAAACCAATACGCGTACGGATAGTATCCCAACCTGCTGTTAAAGCCCAAGTTTTATCAGCTTCCAAATCCTGCAGAATAATGTAAGTTGAGTCTGCATTAGCAGTTGTATGATCAAATGCAGTTTCTCCCACCAACTTATATGTTGCAGAATCTACTTTGATAAACAAACTATCTCCTTCCGGTGCATAAGTAAAATGGAACAGATAATTACCAACTTTACCTGCAGCCTGAGAGGCTTCAAAGGAAGCAACACTTGTGGTATCCGTAAGTTTCAGGAATCCAGTACCACTTGCATTCTGATAAGATGTATCTACACGAACATAAGCACTTTTATCAGCCTTCATCAAGAACACACCTCTAAGTGCCCCACTACTAATGCTATCTCTTGCTACCAAATCCTGAGCAAAAATATTATTCAGAATTTTTGTCGGGTCTACCTTAGTTTCTTTAGTAGCACCGGTAAGTTTCTTATAAAAATCTAAGTTAATAGCAGCAGAGTCACGAGAACCTAACAGTGTATGCAATGCTTTTGCATCCAGAGAAAGGCGCTTCGGAGCCTGAATTGTAAAAATATAGCCATCAGTAATCATTTTTGGTTTTGCTGCATTATTTGCTGCAAAAGTAAGAGCAGTCATATGACCATCAGTCAAACTGCCCACTCTTGCATCAGGACTTGTTGTAGGTTTATATGCCAAAACTGCCAAAGAATCAGCAGCTCCCGGAATATAAGAATACAATGGCATACCTTCTTCAATTTCCTGATCACCAGCTGTCATAGAGAAAGCCCAACCATCAACTTCTGTTCCAACAGGAAGACCAGTTGTAGAGGAAGCATTTGCAGTCAATTGAAGCACAGATTCAACATCCACTGCTAATTTCTTGCCTGTTGACTTATTCAAAAAGTCGAAAGTGTAAGATTGACCTTGAGCAGCCGGCTTTGTTACAGCTACACACCACAATGTGTTTGACAATTCATTTGCAGGAAGGTCTGTTAAACTCTTAATATACAAAGAGTCGTTGCCATCAGTACGATTAGTCATATAAACAACAGAGTCACCTGTCGTCCCAACCGCAATTTGATACAACTTTTCGTTGTAAGCACCATCTGCCTTCAACTTAACAGCAGAAGCAGAAGTAGTCCCTACAGTTGCCAGCACAAGACCGGCACAAAGTGTAGAAAACAATTTGTTCATAATCCAATAATTTAATATTAATACTAAAGTGTAATAAGTTCAATCAAATAACATGTACGCTTCTAATACTTTATAATCAATCAATACTGCGTACGAATTTCTTTTGGCAAAAATACGCATAACTTTTAAACCGACAATCCTTTTCCTTAATATTTTTTCCTTTTCTATATTCTTTCTTATCAACAACATAAGCTATCTCGTACGAAAACGCATATTTACAAGACGAACTCTGATATTTATAGATGAACGACTTCCCTGCCCTACAGATTAAAAACAATGTACGTGCGTACATTATATATAAACCAAATCGATTTCTACACGACATAGATGGAAGTATCGCTTTACTCTTCTTATTTTGCAAGCCGACAAAACAAGATTTGTATATCCCAATTATTTAATCGTTCAGTTTTTCTTAAAATATCCTCTAAATACCCCTTAGTTATTTTATGTAATTAGGATTACACTATTTGAGAGACTCTAAAGATCAGCATGTTGCTGTGAACCCTGTGAATGCAAGATAAAAAAAGGCGAGATATGTCGATAAGTTTGGCTGATCGTAAACCGGTTTCACGGGGTTCACAACAAAATATTGATCATTAGGCGTTGGCACCCGTAAAACTGATGATTCGATTTTGAAAATAAATTTGTTTTTGCCTTTCCTATACATAATATTTGCCTATATTTGTCCGCGAAGTATCAATAGTTCAACTAAAACATTTAATTATGGACAAATTTATCAATCCCTTCTCTGATTACGGCTGGAAAAAGATTT
>NZ_CABUOD010000043.1 GCF_902493135.1 uncultured Parabacteroides sp. | reverse complement strand
ATAAGCTGGCATAGTCCATAGATAAAGGCGGTTAGCATATTTTGCTGCCCCGAAAGTGACGAAGAACCAAATAAAGTATATGTGTGAAGTGTTTCATTGACAGGGGCGGCTTATAAAAAAGAAGAAAGGAAGAGAATTGCTTCCCTTCCTTTTTTCGTATGAGGTTGATGGTCGTTATTCCATTCCTGGGTTCTGAACCATTGCTGTGTTACGTTTGATTTCGACAAATAATTAATACCCCGGATTCTGAACCAATGCTGTATTACGGTTCATTTCGTCACGATGGATTGGAGCGAAATACAGTTTGTTGTCCCATTTACGTACTTCACGGAAGCTTAAATCAAGCACTTGGTAAGTGTAATTCCATTTATCATCGTTGTGTACGTATGGTAATTTAGAGGTCTGTCCTGATTTCAAACGAGCAATTACAACAATACCGGTCGGTTCGCGAGTTACATCAGAAGTAATCATCCAACGACGAATGTCATAGAAACGTGAATCTTCATAAGCTAATTCGGAACGACGTTCCTGACGCAAAAATTCACGCAGGTCAGCTTGATTGAACGCTTTACCTCGGATTGATAAAGTTGTTTTTGTATCTGGACGACCGATACGGTTACGCAAAGCATCCAAATAAGTTGTAGCTTCGTCAAGTTTGTTTAATTCGATTGCAGCTTCGGCTGCGATCAAGTACATTTCAGCTAAACGAATGTATGGGTAGGTTGCAGTTTGCCAATTATGCTCGGTTGCATCAAATGATGTATCGATTAGTTTTTTTTCTATATAACCGGTGTAAGAACCATTCCAGTTTTCGATTGACGACTGTCGGGTGTCCACACCTACGATACCGGTGAAACTTTCACGGGAAGTTACTTCGCCTGTTGAAGAATAACCTGTCACTACATCGACAGTTGTTCCGTCAGGTGATTCGTAAAAACCCATTTGTAATGTTCCAAGTGGAGTCGGGTCGAGTGCAGTTGCGTCGGATCCACGAGGACGCCCCCATTCCAGACCATCGTAACCGATAGTGGCATAGAAACGCGGTTCGCGGTTGTAATACGGATTTGATGTCACTTTTTCTCCTGGTTTACGCAAATCTTCATATAGGCTTCCGTCTTCCATTTCGAACGACATAACCAAGTCATTAGTTGGACAAACGCCACCCCAATTATGGTAACCGTTCGGACCATGACAGATAGCGGCGCGATTGCGAAGCATATTTTCGTCTACATCTTTATTTATAAATTGCTTATACCAGATGGATTCCGAGTTGTTGGTCAATGCTATGTTATGGAAATTGTTGGTTATTTCTTCTATAGTCCCTGCATTGCAATTGACTAAATTGTAGATACCACTGTTAATGACGTCTTTTGCTGCTTGTAGAGTCTGTTCGTAAAGGGCTTGGCGGTCGCCATTGTATTGATTGCATTCTAAAGTGTTTATTGAACGGTCAGCAAACAATGGACTGGCGACGTGAAGCATTACTCGAGCTTTCAAAGCCATGGCTGCGCCTTTTGTCGCACGACCGGCATCTGCAGATTCGGGTAACAAGGTGATCGCTTTTTCTAAATCGGACAATATAAAATTCAAACAATCAGCCATGTTGCTACGCGGAACTTGCAAAGTAGAGGCTTCTTCAAGACTATAAGTTTTGTCTATCAGAGGAATACCACCGAAGCCACGCATCATCTCCGTATAGAGATATGCACGAAGGAAGTACGTTTCTCCTTTCATAATACTTAAATCATAACCTACTTTTTCAGGGACATTATCGATATTGGATAATATGAGATTGGCTTCATAAATACCTTTGTAACGTTCTTTCCAATAGAATGGACAGTTTCCATCGTCATACCAACCAACATCACTGGGGGAAATGGTTCCTTCGTTCACGGCTTTGCAACCATAATCGTGCGTGAAGTAAGCATCATCTGTCATTGCTGTAGTGCTACATTCATCAGATCCATGGCGTACAAAACTGTAAACATCATTTACAATTGCTTGTACCAAGCCTGCATCTGACCACACTGCATCTCCATCATACTGGTCGGCGGGTGTCAGATTCATAAAATCCGAACATGCACTCATTGAGGCTATGAAGCCTGTAGCAAGTAGTAAACCTATTTTTTTCGATATCTTATTCATAATTCAATCATTTTAAAAAGTTGCTTGTACACCAAAATTAATCACTCTTCTCACCGGATAAGAGTTCAAATCTTCAGATCTTGCTTCTGGATCAGCATCTTTAACCCCATCAATGGTGAACAGGTTGCTGCCATTTGTATAGAGACGTAACTTAGAGAACCCTGCTTTTTTCATCCAGTCGCCCGAGAAAGAATATCCGATTTCAAGGTTTTTCAGACGCAGATAATTAGCATTACGCAGGAAAATAGTGCTATAGTTATTGGGGTTCGCCCAATACTGGTTCTCACGTTCATAAGTGCGTGGACCATTTTTGTATGGTTCATCGGCTGTCCAACGTTCGTCGTAGTAGCTTTTCAGGAAGTTTCCAATCGTACCTGACCATGTCATGATATATACTTGGCCACCTGTAGCACCTTGGAAAAGAGCCATTAAATCCCAACCACGCCAATTCAAACCGAGGGTTAAACCTCCTACGAAGCGTGGTTCGTCGGTTTTGTCGGAACGGACTTTATCGTTGGCATCGATTACTCCGTCATTGTTGTAATCAACAAACTTTACGTCTCCCGGAACGGTTCCTTCCCAATGTGGGTAGGAGTCAATTTCAGCTTGATCGTTGAAGATACCGTCTGCAATATAATATAAGTCTGAACCTACTGGCATTCCAGTCGATTTTTGGTATTCCGGCACCCCAGGAGTCTCATCCCAGAAAAGAATTTTATTGCGGGCGTAGGTCATATTGAATGATGCATAATATTCCACTTCGCCAATGCGATCATTCCAGCTGGCCAACATTTCGAAACCACGGTTTTTCATTTCTCCTAAATTTTCGCGTGGAAGGGTAATACCTGTGATTTCAGGTAATGATGCATTGCGGGAAATCAACATATTAGTACGTTTGTGATAAAAAGCGTCAGCTTCTATGCTCAAACGGTTATTCAAGAATTTGAAATCAAGACCTACGTCGTATGTTGTACCAACTTCCCATGTGATTTTTTCGTTCGGTGTACGGGTCGGATATAAACGTTGTGACTCTGTTGTCCCGAATGGAATACCATAATTACGGAATCCGTAAGTGTTCAGATACTGGATGGAACGATCGTAGTTCCCATCGGCATTTAGCAAAGCATCGTTTCCTGTTTGTGATACGGAACCTCTCAGTTTGAAGTAATCGATAAAGCGAATATTTTCTTTCCACCAGCTTTCTTCAGAGACACGCCAAGCGGCAGATACGCCAGGGAAGAAACCGTAGCGTTCACTTTTGGGGAAACGATAAGAACCGTCAGCACGCCATACGAACTCAACCAGATAACGCTCCAAATAGTTGTAAGAAAGACGTCCAAAATAATTTAAACGGGATTCTTCCCAAGAATAACCTTCTGCTAACTGATTTGTAGCACCTCCTAAGTTTAACTCCGGTTTAGAATCTGTAAGGAAGCCAACGCGCTTAGCTAATGTGTATTCATAATGCTTTTTCTGAGCTTCCACACCAAAAGTAATACCAATGGTATGTTTACCGAATGTGCGGTTGTAATCAATCATCGCATTGGTCATCCAATCGGTCTGTTCGGAATGTTCACGTGTCAATTCCGGACTGCTGAGCCATTGTGCTGAAGCCGAAAGGCCGGAAGCATCACGGTTAATACCGTCCCACGAGTAAAGAATAATAGGTTTCTTTAATAGATTACGGTTGTAGAAATGGATGTCGTATGAAGCATTGCCACGTAAAGTCAAACCTTCTATCCAAGGTATCTTTACTTCTGCTGAAATATTGTTTTGTACATAGTAGTTTTTTTGTTTGTCGAAGCCTGCAGCATCGGTACAGGTTACAGCTGGATTATCACCACGTTCAATAGCTGGGCCTGGTTCGCCTGTAGGCCAGAAAGCAGGTGATGTTGGAAAGCTTCGACGTGCACCGTTGAAAATGTCTCCTGCACTTTTAGCTGGGTATTGAGTATATTCGAATCGACCTGTCGTGCCAAGAGTGAACTTCACATATTTACTTGGAGTTATATCTAAGTTTGTACGGAGACTGTACTGGTCGTAACGGTTGGCGGAGTTTTTATACAATCCATCTTCACCATTGGCTGCTAAGTTTACAAAATACTTAACTTTTTCTGTACCTCCATTTACACCTAAATCTACTCGATAAAGGGGAGAAGCTGGCTTTAATATGGTATTGAACCAGTCTGTATTAGGATAACCCCAAGGATCTTCACCGGATTGGAATTTACCTAAAGCATCTTCGGTATAGGTTCCGGGATTAATTTCGTTGATCATTGTTGCATATTCATAGGCATTGGCCATTTTAGGTATGCGGGTAGGTTGTGAGAAACCTGCATTTGCGTTAAAGCTAACGGAAGGTTTCCCTTCTTTACCCCGTTTGGTTGTAATCAAGATTACGCCGTTGGCTGCGCGTGCTCCATAGATGGCAGCAGAGGCGTCTTTCAAAACAGACATAGATTCGATTTCGTTTGGATTGATACGGTTCATTCCACCATCACGGTCGGGTATACCATCAATTACAATTAACGGATCTTTACTGCCTAATGAATTTGTACCACGGATACGAATGGTTGTACTACCACCACCGGGTTCGTCGGCTGTCTGAAAACCGATAACACCTGGCATTCGTCCTACCATGGCGTTGGTTAGATTGGAAGTCGGAGAAGCTTTCAGTTCTTCACCGGTTACACTGGCAACGGAACCTGTCACAGTCACTTTCTTTTGTGTGCCGTAACCGACTACTACGACTTCTTCCAGTTTTTGAGTGTCTTCTTTTAAAGTTATATTGATCGTGGATTGGCTGCCAACCGGAACTTCTTGCGATTGATAGCCGATGTAAGAAAAGACGATAGTCGAATTGGAGGGTACCTCCAACGTATAATTACCGTCGATGTCGGTAATTATACCGATTGTAGTCCCTTTTACTGATACGTTGACACCGATTAGGGGTTCACCGGTCACATCCACTACGGTACCTTTTATGGTCTTTTGCTGTGCAAGTGCCGTAGCTGTAAACATGACGCAAAGCAAAAAACAGCCGAGCGTCCTGAATAAATGGTTTAGAGAATATCTTTCCATGTTTTAGAGATATTAAATGAATATAAGGTTAAAAACATTAATGGATAACTACTTATCCGTTTTGTGAATAGATGAATTGAGCTATGTTTTCATAGGCGATAGTAATTTAATTAGACGTATGTTTGTAAAGAATAATTGCATTGAAGATTTTTTACTTGGTTGCATATAATTTAACTTTTTAGGTTAACATTGAGTTTCTTACGGAAATGTTTCTGTAATGAAACACAAGCCCTGTTAACAATTATGAACTTGTTCCGGGGACAAAAGTGGGCAAAAAGGAGATTGAATCAAAATAAATGTATAAAAATGTTTTGGCTTGTAATTGTTTATTGCGTTGTGTAATTCTGCTGTGGTTTTATTAAAATGATAAGATCAACATATAGAGATATTTGTTTATTTTCATGCGTTTTTTTGTTCTTAAATTGCAATAATAGTTTTTCCCGTTTATTTGAATCAAGACAAAAAAGGACAGTGGATAAGCCACTGTCCTTATAAAGAGTGAAGATCTAAATCTAATCAGTCACCATATCCCGGATTTTGAATCAGATTCGGATTACTAAGTGTTTCATTACGCATTATCGGTAAATAGTAGCATTTGTCAACAAACTGGCGAGCTTCTTCAGACAAGTCGATCGGTTTATATTTGAGATCCCATTTAGTCGGGTCTGCATTATATTTGTCTTGTTTGCCAACTCCCGGTTTCAGCCATGCGGTTACGCGAATACCTTTCAGGCTATTCAATCCCGGTGCTTCCGGTGCAATCATCCAACGGCGTAAGTCCCAATAACGGATTTCTTCAAAACTAAATTCCAGACGGCGTTCGTTTTGATAGATTTTACGCAGTTCTGCCTGGTCATTGGTTGTAACAGCCGGCAGATTGACATTTGCACGGTATTCGTTCAAGTACTTTTTGGCCTCGTCCAATTCTCCTAATTCAATACAAGCTTCGATATAGCAGAAATAAACTTCCGACAAACGGATAAACGGGAAAATGGCGTTGATTTTATTACGATGGTCGCCATCGGCCGGATTGATGTATTTTTTCAGATAATAACCGGTGTAAGTTGCATTCCACTTTTCACCACCTCCTGAGCGGGTATCCATACCTGAGTAAAATTTGGAATCATCTGTTTCTTGAGGATCCAATTGGTAATAACCTGTCTGGATTTTACCCTCAGGTTCAATCGCTGCATAGTCGGCCGGACGTTGTATCCATTGCATACCGTCGTACATGATGGTTGCATAGAAACGCGGTTCGCGATTTTCGTAAGGAGCAGTAGCATGTTTAGTATTGTTCCAGTCAAATTTACTTCCATCTTCCATTGCAAATGCGTCGACCAAATCCTGTACCGGAGTGTTTCCACCCCAGGCATGGTAGCCTGATGGACCGTTGAAAAGCGGCATTTTGGTTCCACTTTCATCTTTTGTGTCGATGAAATAGCGGGAGAAGATGTTGTCGGCACTTTCTGTCAGGAAGAAACGCCAGATCTCGTTTGCTTTTTCTTCCGTAGAAAGACCGGGACCTCCGTAAGTCGGGATGGCATGTCCCATCGGGTTGTCCAATAACTCTTTTGCGGCTGCTTTGGCTGCTTTCCAACGTTCGGTTTGTGTCCCTTCCGTATAGAAAATGAGTTCAGGATGGGCGTATGAACCCAGCAAAGAGGACTTGGCGGAGGCTTTCGCTTGGTCGTGAAGGTCACTTGCGACATCTGTCAGTACGCGTACTCTCAGGGCTTTTACCGCTGCCAATGTTGCACGGCCTTTCTGCGTGTTGGCGAAGGTATGGTCTTTCAGATATTCGGCAGCATTGTCGAGGTCGCTTAATACCTGCTTGATACAATCCGTATAAGAAGAACGGGGCAACAAGAATGATTCCTGTGGATCTGTCAGTTGCGTTACTTTCAGTTGCAAGGGGACACCGCCGAAAGCTCTTGTCAGGCGATGGATGAAGTAAGCACGTAAGAAATAGGCTTCACCTTTCAACTGTTGCTTGGCATCCTCTGCGAAGGTTGCCGTTTCAAGATTTTCGATGAAATCGTTGCAGGAACGGATATTCAAATACAAACGTTGCCATTGATGTCCGCTCTGTGTCTTTGCAAACCAGCCTAAGTTCACGTCTGTTACGGCTCCTGCATTGCTTTCACGGAATTCACGTCCGTGAGTGAACAGCGCCTCGTCGCAAGCAGAGGCTTGCAATTCTTCTGTAAAACCTGCATCTTGGAATGCGAAGTATATGTCATACATATACGCTTCTGCCAGATTTTTTTCTTTCCAGATGTCTTCAGCCATGATTTCAGTCTGGGATTTCGTATTCAGGAAATCCGTGCTACAAGATACTGTCATCAAAGCGGCTGACAATAAACATAATATATTCGCTTTTTTCATTTCGTACTAATTTAGAAAGTTACTGTAAAACCGACATTAATGATTTTAGACTGCGGATAGTTCGTTGCATTGCTGCTTGTACTTTCCGGGTCAATATCCTTGCAAGGCGAGAATGTCAGCAAGTTTACACCGTTTACATAAATGCGGGCGTATGAGATCAGCTTTGTCTGAGCCAACCATGCTTTCGGCAATGTCCAGCCCAGTTCAAGGTTTTTCAAACGGATATAATTTGTGTTGACCATCCAATATGTATTGTTACCGGCAGCCGTTCCGTCCCAGTAGTAAGCCGAACGTTCGTTTACGCGCGGGTAGAGGCTGGACGGATTTTCGATAGACCAGTGTTTGTCATAGACATATTTTGGATAGTTGCCGATATCACCTGCTTCCCAGTAAACCTTGGTCCATGAATCGGCTGCACCTTGGAACAATACGCTCAAGTCGAAGTTCTTCCATTGCAAGTTACCGGTAATACCATACGTCCATTTCGGTTCGTTGGTGCGGTCTGAACGATAGCGGTCGTCCGGTGTGATTTTGCCGTCGCCGTCCAAGTCTTTGAACTTCATGTCGCCGGGGCGCAAGTCTGCGTCTTTCGTGATACCGTCGTAGTTCGGGCGATTGGCCGTATTGTTGATTTCGTCCCAATCTTTGAACACGCCGTCATATTCATAATACAAATCTGTATTCATCGGATGGCCGGTTGATTTTTGCCATTCCGGTGATCCCGGTGCTTCGTCCCAGAACTTGATGGTGTTCTTGGCGTAACCTCCAGTCGCCGAAATGCTGTAACGCCAATCTTTTCCGATATTGTCACTCCATTCTACCTTGAAGTCGAAACCGGTGTTGTCTACTTTACCGATGTTTTCGGCCGGAAGTGTCAAACCGGATGTTGACGGGATGGAAGCATTTCTACGCCACAAGATGTTAGAACGCTTGTTGTAGAAATAATCGGCTTCCAAATATAAGCGGTTGTCGAATGTACGGGTTTCGATACCGACATTAAAGTTGTTTGCACGTTCCCAAGTAATGTTCGGGTTCGGGAATCGACTGATTCTTAATCCTTTTTCGTCTTTGTTGTCGATGATCATACCCCATTCGTAGTAGTAGGTCGGAGAGAACTGGTATTCTCTTAACGAACCGTCGAAGTAAACTTGGTCGTTACCCATCTGTCCCCAAGAGGCGCGGACCTTGAAATAGTCGATGAAAGATAGGTTCTCTTTCCAGAAATCTTCTTCAGAAATACGATATCCCAACAATACGCCGGGGAAGAAACCGAAACGGTTACCTTCTGCAAACATATAAGAACCGTCATAGCGCCAGACGAACTCGGCCAAATATTTTTCTTTGTAGTTATAGGCCATACGTCCGAAATAGTTCATACGGGCGCGTTCCCAATTGGCTCCGTCACTTTTGGCATTCTTTTCTTTATCACCACCGGCATTGAAGTGATGTAAAGCGTTTGATAAGAAATAACGGCGATAAGCATTGAATGATTCGGCATTTGACCAGTCACGTTCCATACCGACCAAAAAGTTTACGCCATGATCGCCGAAATTGCGGTCGTATGTCAAAATACCGCTCAATACCGTATTGGTCTGGTCGGTAGACTCCATTGATAAATCAGGATCTTCATGGCTTGGATAGCTTAACATCGGCGTTAATTTCGGTGTTTTTCCATCGGCGTCATAGCTGACACCATCCCAATCGTACAAAGTCCAAGGCTGGAACCAAGTCTTGCTTTGTTTCAAATATTTATCGTAAGAAACAGAGGCGGTCAGTTTTAATCCTTCAATCCACGGTTGGGTAATTTCAACTTTGGCATTGCTCTGGATGTAATAACGTTTGTCATGCGTATAACCGGTTTCATCCGTGCAAGCAACAACCGGGTTACGTCCGTATTCCTGTGCCGGTCCGGGCAGTCCGTTCGGCCAATAGGCATGGTCGGTTGGTCTTCCGCGGGAAGTGAACCACAATAAGTCACCTGCTCCCTGGCTGGGGAAATTACGGTTTTCCTGACGTCCCATCAACTGTGCACCTACTTTGATGTAGTCGTTGAACTGTGCGTCCACGTTCATACGCAGGTTGAACTGTTTGTAGTTGTTGGCTGATTTGTGGTACAAGCCATCGGTAAATTTATGACCGAAGTTTACAAAATACTGATATTTGTCAGAACCACCTTCCAAAGAAGCGTTATGTACACGCTGCGGAGACCAGTTTTTAAAAGTTGCGGCATACCAGTCGGTGTTGGGGTATCTCCAAGGGTCGCTTCCGTTACGATACAATTCAATTTCTTCCGGAGTCCTGAATAATGTATAATCACCCATGGTCTGTCCGTTGTTCTTTGCCGGATTGAGCATGGCTTTGTTCATATACAATTCGTTTACCAATTCGGAATATTGGACGGCGTCGCACATTTCCGGCAAGTTGGTCGGTTTAGACCAGCCTTGATTGAATGAATAAGTGAATTCCGGCTTTTTGCCTTGGCGTCCTTTCTTTGTTGTAATCAAGATTACACCATTGGCGGCACGTGCACCGTAGATAGCGGCGGAAGCATCTTTCAAGACAGACATCGTTTCGATTTCGTTCGGATCCAAACGTTCCAAACCACCGGCTCTTGCTGCCACTCCGTCGATAACGATCAGCGGGTCGTTGTTACCAAGTGTGTTTGAACCACGGATTCGAATCGTCGCTCCATCGTAACCGGGCTCTCCGGAACGTTGGTAGGTTACGACACCGGACATTTTACCGGCGATAGCATTTGATAAGTTGGCTACCGGCGATTTTATCAAATCATCACCTTTTAGCGTGGAAACGGAACCGGTAACGGTTTCTTTTTTCTGTACACCATACCCGACAACGACAACTTCATCAATGTTTTGAGTATCTTCTTGCATGGTGATATTGACGGTTGTTTGGTTTCCTACAGGAAGTTCTTGTGTTCTATATCCTATATAAGAAAACACAAGAGTGGCGTTTGTTGGAACTTCTAAAGTATATTTACCATCAATATCAGTAATAATACCGATAGTAGTACCTTTTACAGATACGTTCACACCGATAAGAGGTTCACCTGTAGCATCGACAACTGTACCTTTGATGGGCTTTTGTTGTGCAAAAACAACTGTTGTACATAGTACAAAAAGTGATAAGGTTAACATTCGGAAGAGGTTGCTGATGACACCGCTTCGTGTTGAATGTGTTTTCAAAGAAAAGTCTTTCATGTTCTTTCTTTATTAAATGAATATAAGGTTAAAAAAACAATAGGATATTGCTATCCAGCTTAAAAAAATAGAATTTCGAATATTATTTAGATCATAGGCAGTATGAATTAAATGAAACATATATTTTGGAAAAATTGATTATGCTGTATGAAAGAAAATTACGATAGGGGAGCGGCCGCTATAGGTCATCAACCCATTTGTTGATAATTGCTCTACGATGTATATCTTCGATAGATTGCGTTATACACTCCTTGAACTGTGTTTGAATGACTATTGGTCTCATAATGATTTTTTTAAGTTAACAGTCTATTAAGGGGCCGATCATTTACTTAAAGTAAACACTGACCTTGTTAATAGTTTTAAATTGTATCCGCGGCAAAGATATTACAAAATGTTATATATGCAAAAATAATTGCAATGAAATATTACAAGGTACGCTTATTTTGTTCTGGGACTATTGTTAATTTGGTTACATGAACAGTATATTAGAAAATATAGATACAATTCGAAGGAATAAAGGCTATTCGCAGGAATACATAGCGACTCAAATAGGAATGAAGCAAGCTGGGTTTAGTTTGATTATGTCTGGAGAACGAGAATTGAAATACAATACCTTATTGCAGATTGCAAAGGTGTTGCAGCTCTCTGTAATAGATCTTATCACATTTCCGGAGAAGTATGTTCTCTCCAATGGAGAAGGCATGTCGACTGAAGCTGTTCTGCAAATAAAATTGGACAGCGATAAAAAAGATCAGATATTGAATATTGTGTTTGGGGAACAGATTGCGGAATTGTTGAAATCGAGATGATTCCTTTTTAGCACGGAAGGAGAGGCTCGAACTCCCGACACCTGGTTTTGGAGACCAGTGCTCTACCGACTGAGCTACTTCCGTGTTTGCGGGTGCAAAGGTAAGAGAATATTCTATAATTCCAACTATATGTACAAAAAATAGTTGATAAAACCGCTTATTTTCTCGATTCTTTGGTGATTCCCGGAATTTCTTTTCTATCTTTGATGTAATAGAGTTGTTAATCGGATATGTAATTTATACAAACAATCAACAAAGACATGAAAGACGAATTAGACATGAATGCCAACCTCTTGGTTGAGTTTCTTCAGAAACCATCTTCCGAATTTACAAAGGCGGATATCGTATCGTACATTAAGGAGAAGAATATCCGGATGGTGAACTTTATGTATCCTGCCGGTGACGGGCGTTTGAAAACATTGAATTTTGTCATTAACAATGCCGCATATCTGGACGCAATCCTGACTTGTGGGGAGCGTGTGGACGGTTCCAGCCTGTTTTCGTTTATCGAGGCGGGTAGCAGCGATTTGTATGTGATTCCGCGTTTCCGTACGGCATTTATCGATCCTTTTTCCGAATTGCCGACATTGAGCATGTTGTGCTCGTTCTTTAATAAGGATGGCGAGCCGCTGGAAAGTTCGCCGGAATATACGTTGCACAAGGCGAGCCGGGTTTTTACGGATGTGACGGGCATGCAGTTCGAGGCGATGGGTGAGTTGGAGTATTACGTGATTGCGGATGAGGAAGATTTGTTCCCGGCAACCGATCAACGTGGGTATCATGAATCGGGGCCTTATGCGAAATTCAATCAGTTTCGTACGCAATGCATGCAATATATCGCCCAAGCGGGAGGGCAGATAAAGTATGGGCACTCGGAAGTCGGCAATTTTACCTTGAATGGTAAAATCTATGAACAGAATGAGATTGAATTCCTGCCGACGCGGGTGGAAGATGCAGCCGATCAGTTGATGATCGCCAAATGGGTGATCCGTAATCTGGCATACGAATACGGGTTGAATATTACGTTTGCCCCGAAGATCACGGCTGGAAAAGCGGGGTCCGGTCTGCATATACATATGCGCATTATGAAGGATGGCAAAAACCAGATGTTGCAGGAGGGCGTTTTGTCGGAAACGGCTCGTAAGGCGATTGCCGGCATGATGAAGTTAGCTCCGTCCATTACGGCTTTCGGCAATACGAATCCGACCTCTTATTTCCGTCTGGTCCCTCACCAGGAGGCTCCGACGAATATTTGCTGGGGCGATCGTAACCGCTCCGTATTGGTGCGCGTTCCGTTGGGATGGGCTGCCAAGAAGGATATGTGTTCGTTGGCAAATCCGTTGGAGACGGATAGCCACTATGATACGACCCAGAAACAGACGGTCGAAATGCGTTCGCCGGACGGATCGGCTGATTTATATCAGTTGTTGGCGGGACTGGCGGTTGCTTGCCGGTACGGGTTTGAAATTCCGGATGCGTTGGATGTGGCCGATAAGACATACGTGAACGTGAATATCCATCAGGAAGAAAACAAGGCGCGTCTGGAAACATTGGACCAATTGCCGGATAGCTGTGCCGCATCGGCCAAACGCCTGCAGGAGCAGAGGGCGGTATTCGAACAGCATAATGTCTTTAGTCCGAGCATGATCGACGGTATCCTGAAGAAACTGGAAAGTTATAATGATACAACGTTACGCGAAGACCTGGAAAATGATCCTGAAGGGATGCTTGAACTGGTAAACCGGTATTTCCATTGCGGGTAAATACTGATTTATATGTATTTTAAATCTTCGAACATCTTTTTGTATATTGCAGCCTTTTCCTCTAATGGCTTGGGGTAAGCCCTGGAGGAAGAGGGCATGCGATAAAGGCGGAAGATACGGCCTGAAAGGGTAAAGCGGGAGTAGGAGCCGACTTTGGGCTCTTCCAACGGGGGTAACATCGCAATAAGCGTGTCCATTGCCTTTTGGCCTGTAACGACGATTGCTTCGCATTCCGGTATTTTAGCCAGAACCTCGACCGGATCCAACGGTGTGACCACTTGCAGGAAGTTGTCGGAAGCATTATTCTTTAAACGAATGATTTCCATTGCCGTATCGCCGATCCCGATCCCTTTTTCCCGGCAGAAGGCTTTTGTTTTCTCTTCACTGAAAGCCTTTTTTGTCTCTAAGAAATATTCTTTATCATTATAGAAAATCAATCCGAGTATCCGCCACATGTCGTTTTGGATATTCGGATAGTAGAAGTTCATCGACCAGCGTGCACGTGGAGGAGGGAAACTCCCTAACATCAGCAACTTTGTGTTTGCCGGGAGGAAGAAGCCCAACGGATGCTGTTCTACCGCCTGTGGGACTGGAGTTTCCATTATTTTACCTGCTTGGTCCATTCGTCCGGTTTGAAGCCCACTACTACCTGGTCGTCGCCGACCAAAAGAGGGCGCTTGACCAGTTTGCCGTCAGAAGCCAACAAGGCGATCTGTTCCTCTTCGCTCATTGCAGGCAGTTTGTCCTTCAGCCTCATCTCTTTATAAACCTGTCCGCTGGTATTGAAGAAGTTCTTGAGCGGCAACTTGCTGCGTCCGATCCATTCCGTCAGTTCTTCGACGGAAGGATTCCGGTCGATGATGTGACGGTCTTCGTATGTTACCTTATGTTCATCCAGCCACTTTTTGGCATTCCGGCAGGTACTGCATTTCGGATATTCTAAAAACAGGTAGCTCATGCGGTCACGATATTATTTGTCTTCTTTCTTCTTTCTTTTGGCATCTTCTTTGGCCATCAGCACGACATTGTACACGAAGTCGGTCATCCATTCTTCCGAATAGCCGAGTGTCTCTTTGTATTTCCGTATTCTCCAGGCGACTTTCTGAACGCCGACGTCTTTCCATTCCGAACGGGTTACGATCTCGTGGATCGTTTTCTGGGTCTGCGAATATAACAGCTTTTTCACCAGCATGGAGAAGCGGAACTTCCATTGCATCAAGTTGTCGAGCAGGGAGAAGAGGTCGTTGTTGAATCCCTGGTACATGATGAAATAAGACTTGATGTCGTTCTGCGTCTTACAGTTCTTTTTGATGGACGCATCGATTTCTTTGAAGAAGTTCTCATTCAGTCCGTATTCCTGCATCAGGATTTTGCGGGAACGGGATTTCTCGGCTATACCCAACTTGTTGTTCTGTGTCGGAATCTTTAGCATCCGTTTAAACAACGCCATATCGTTCAATATGTTGAGGTTGGTGATACCTAACTGTACAGCCATTACCGCCTGGTAATACACGCGGATCAGCGTAACGAACTCCTCTACGGAACCTTTCGATACGACTTCTGTTTCTTCTTCTTTCTTCTTAAATAGCTTAGAAATGAAATTCATTGTGTGTATTTATAATTATTGCCGACAAATATAATAAGAATCTTTCTATATGCCTAATAGTATATTTTGCAGGATGTAAACAGCAGCTCCCGACAGATAGCCCGCCAACGCAAGCAAGGAGATCCGTTTCAGATACCAGATGAAGTTGATCCCTTCCAGCCCCATCACGACGACTCCGGCGGCAGAACCGATGATCAGCATACTGCCACCTACACCGGCACAGTAGGCAAGAAATTGCCAGAACACGCCGTCTTGTACGAAATAGGCCATATAGACCGGATCGGCAGCCGTAGCGATCATAGCGTCTGAAGCGACCGGATACATGCCGATAGCGCCGGCAACGAGAGGAACGTTATCGACAACGGCAGAGAGTGTCCCGATAATCAGGTTAACCGCATATACGTTGCCGATCGTATCGTCCAGCCAGATGGAAAAACTGCCTAAAACACCGCTACAGCGCAGGGCGTCCACAGCCAGCAGGATACCGAGGAAAAACATCAGGGTGGCGCCGTCGATACGGCTCACGACCTTTGACAAACGGAGTTTTAGGTCTTCATTGATAGGCGTCCGCCTGTACATCAGTTCGGTGAATACCCATAAAATGCCGACTCCCATCAGAATCCCCATAAACGGAGGCAGGTGGGTGATCGTCTTGAACACGGGCACGAACAGCAGGCAGAACACGCCGATGCAGAGGATAGCCAGTTTTTCGTTCGCTTTCAATACCTTTAATAAAAGGTTATCCCGGTTTTCCTCAAAAGCGTTCGGAGGCGTAACTTTGCCGTGCAGATAGCGGGATATGATCAATACGGGAACCATTGCCGATACGAGACTCGGTAGAAACAGATGCGGGATCGTTGCGGAAGTCGAGATATTCCCTCTTACCCACAACATGATCGTCGTCACGTCGCCGATGGGCGACCAGGCCCCGCCGCTATTGGCGGCGATCACGATGATGCTGCCGAAGATCCAGCGTTCCTTATAGTTACCGATCAGTTTCCGGATCAACATAACCATCACAATAGACGTCGTCAGGTTATCCAGGACGGCCGACATGAAGAAAGTGATCGTGGCAATGACGAACAGTAGTTTCCGTTTGCTGTTGGTGGTGATGCGGTTGGTGATAAACATGAATCCTCCGTGTGAATCGACCAGTTCCACGGTGATCATCGCCCCAATAAGGAAAATCAGGGTTTCCGCGATCTCACCGATACTGTTCAGTATCTGGTGGTCGACGACAAAGCGGATGCACTGGTCTACGTAGGGCAGATCCCGCATGAATGGGAATGCATCTAAAAAAAGTTTAAACTCTTCAGCCGAAGCTGTCGGAATGAATTGGGGAGAACCCAATGTATATAAAACCCAAAGGATTGTTCCGGTCAGGAGTGCTGTTCCCGCTTTATTGATTTTTAGCGGATGTTCCAGGGCGATAAGCAAATATCCTATCAGGAACACGATGATCATTGCTGTCAACATAGTGTATCTATTAAATTTAATTCAATGTGACAAAATTAAGAATTTATTATAAGAGAAACACATTTGTTAAGGGCTTTGTTTAGAATTGCCTGGCATATTGTTAAAAAAGCAGGTGACACTGAAAGAATTAACGAATATGCGGAATTTAATCCAGCTCCAACTTGATAACCGTCCCGTATGAAGGAACATTTTTGAATGCTTCTTTCAGGTCATACTCTCCGGCATAGACGCGGGCACAGGTTAAGACCCCGCCATGTGCGAAAAGACATACTTTCTGAAAGCCGCTTTTCCTTATTTCATTTAGGAAATGACTGACACGGTTGTATTGATCTTGCAGGGATTCGCCTGATGGAGCCGGAACATTGATCCAGTCGTCGAACCAGGCTCCCGACCGGGGATCGGAGGATAGTTCGTCCCAAGATTTCATCTCCCATTCCCCAAAGCTGATTTCTTTAATACGGTCTTCCTTTTCTGCATCCGGGTAGCCGCAATAGTCTGCGAGGCGGACACAGCGTGTAAGCGGGCTGCTCCACACCTTGTCGAATGTATGGCCGGATAAGGTCTCTTTTACGATTTTGGCTTCATCCTCGAATGAAGGGCGAAGCGGAACGTCGGTTTGTCCGTATGCATAGCCGGCGGGAACGTCGACGGAAGTATGCCTGACCAGATAAATTTCCATGTTATAATGCGATTTATATGATTGTTGTATAAATAACGGCTATTCCCAGATAGAAACTCAGTTCACAAAGCAAAAATGTTGCTCCGCAGCAGTCACCTGTATAACCTTGTATTTTCTTTTTCATCAGAGAGGTGAGAGAATAGAAGACAAGAACAGGCAGTAGACCTGCCAGAAAATAAATGGGTTCCGGCAGCCAGAACATCGGAATAAGGGCGGAGAAAAGGCAAAATGTATATTCACTTGTTGTCATCCGGCTGTAGACCGTTTTGTTTTTAGCCTCTTCTTCCTTACGTGCATAGGGAAGCCTGTTGATGATCATTCCGGCGACTCCTTTGGAAAAAGGATCGCCTGCCAGTATCGCACTTCCGGCGAGAGCCAGCGGCAGGCTATTTAACAGCGTATATAACAGCACAAAATAAAGAATCAATCCGATCACCCCGTAACTTCCTATATGTGAATCCTTCATAATTGAAAGAATGCGTTCGCGAGAGGTTCCTCCTCCGAAGCCGTCGAAAAAATCGGCAAGTCCGTCTTCGTGCAGGCAACCGGTTATCAGCAGGCGGGTGACGATTGCCAATAGTACGGCAACACTTGCCGGAAGTGCCAGTGAGGCTGCGTAAAGCACGATCACGGAAAGCCCGGCAGTGAGCCAGCCGACTAACGCCCAGCGGCTGACTACATTCTTGAAATATTCCGAAGGAACTTCAGCCAGTCGCCAGAATGGTAGCCGGGTGAAAAATATAAAGGCGGCAAGGATACGGAGCATGGGGGAAATTAAAAATTATGAATTAAAAATTAAGAAATAAAGGAATTAGAAATATTTGGTGATGGAGGCTTGCCGGAAGCTGTGCATCTCGTTGATCATGCGGACTGCCGAGTCAACAATCGGATAGGCACATACGGAACCGGAACCTTCACCCAGGCGTAAGCCGAGATGTAACAGCGGCTTGGCTTGTAAGATATCCAGTACGCGTTTGTGTCCAGCCTCGTCCCCGCAGTGCCCGAATATGCAGTATGGAATCATGTCCGGATACAGGCGTGAAGCAGCCAGTACGCAGTTCGTCATAATAAAGCCATCCACCAGAACAACCATCTTCAACTCGGCGGCACGGAGCATGCCTCCTACAGCCATCACCATCTCGTAGCCGCCGAAATAGCGGATCACGTCCAACGGGCTGTTATCTCCCTTGTAGTTGTCGAGTGCCTTTTTTAAGACATTATATTTATGTTTGATTCCTTCGTTATCCAAGCCGCTTCCGGCGCCTACGCAATCGATCAGTGGGATTCCTGTCAGGCAAGTCATCCACATGCTCGACGCAGCGGTGTTTCCGATTCCCATCTCACCAAAACTGATCACGTTGCACCCTTTGTCGTAGCAATCCGTGACAATCTCGGCGCCGTATTGGATGGCCAATTCCATTTCATCCTGTGTCATGGCCGCTTCATGCAGGAAGTTGCGGGTTCCTTTCCTGATTTTCCGGTCGATCAACTCCGGGATGGCAGGGAAGTCGAAATCCACACCACCATCGACAATCTTGATTTCGAAGCCGTGCTGGCGTGAAAGGAAACAGACGCCTGCTCCCCCGTTCAGGAAGTTATGTATGACTTGGCGTGTTACTTCTTTGGGAGATTTGCTGACTCCTTCGTCGGCGATCCCGTGGTCGGAAGCGTATATTACGTTAACCGGATGATGAAGTGCCGGGGATAATGTTTGCTGGATCAGACCGATTTGAAGGGCTATTTCTTCAAGCGTACCCAGTGATCCTTTGGGTTTTGTCAGATTATCGATTTTGTCCTGCAGGGCTGTGGCAATAGCGATGTCAGGTTTTTGAATATTGAAAGAGATCATTGTATAGTGTTTTATTATTTAACTTTCATGGGAATACCGCTCACCATGAGGACAACTTCGTCGGCATGGGATGCGATGTATTGGTTAAGCCAACCTTGCAGGTCTGTGAACCGGCGTTGCACCGCATCGGGAGAAACGCCACCCAACCCGATTTCGTTTGTGACGAAGATCAGATAGGCATCCTGCTCTGTAAATCTATTGAATTCATCTTTTAACTCGGCTAACGAACGATTCGTGTCGCCTTCATTGTCGAAGAAAAAGTTCGTGCCCCAGAGGGTGACACAATCGATGACGACGACACGCCCGTTCAGATCGTGTCTGCTCAGGTATTTTTCTTCCTCGATATTCGTCCATTCCGGTCCCCGGTCGGCTTGGTGGCGAACTACACGCTCGCGGAACTCATCGTCCCAAACACGTGATGTCGCCAGGTAAACCGGATTAGCGGTCAGTGACAGAGCGAGCTTTTGCGCATATCCGCTTTTCCCGGAACGTTGACCGCCTGTTACTAAAACGATATGCTTTTTTTTCATTGTCTTATTCTCCTTTCGGTTTATTGCGGGCAGCAGCGCGTTTAGCTTTGTTGAGCGGGTTGTTCTTACTTGTCTTGCGCAACGCTGCCGATTTCGGGGAAGAAGCCAGACGCTGTGCGACGGCCGACCGTCCTAATGATTTGCCGAATTTGGGCCGTAGAGCTTCTTTCAGCATCTCTTTTTCGATATCGGTTGCCTTTGTCTCTTTTTTTGCGCTTTTCCCGTTGCGAGCGGCATGACGGGCAGCAGCATATTTATTGTATTTTACATATTTACCGGGGCGCAGGCCTTTTGAACCGGTTGTTGGAGAGGCTGCTTTCTTTTCGGAAGTCGTTGCAACCTGCGGTTTCTCTTTTTTTGTTTTATTCTTCTGTTCGCCGAATACCAGTTCCTGGGCTTTGCCACGTGCGACGGAAGCATGTTCGGACGTATGCTTTCCTACTTTAACCTGTATATCATCCAACATGACGATATCGGCTTCGGTTACTTTCTGCCCGACATGAGGCAGGCTGCCGTTTACGGTGACACGTCCTTCTTCGATGAACTTGTCCGCTTCCCTGCGTGAACAAAGGCCGGAATCACTGATGAGTTTATTTAATCTTACTTCCATTCTGTACGTATTTATTTAGTGGATAATTATTGATATTAAACAAACAATAAGCCCCATGGCAAGTTCGGCATTACTGTTTATTTTGATAGCAATTAACATGTCTTCTGTTGTGAAAGTCCGTTCGTTAGTCCCGATATAAGGCTTTTCCACCGGCTTCCCGAAATAGTCGTGGGTTCCACCGAAACGGCAGTTCAATATGGCGGCAAGGGCGGATTCCGGGTAGCCTGAATTCGGGCTGGCATGAGCCGGGCCGAAACGCTTTACGAAATCCATTTTGTTCAAGTTGCCGGAGACAGCCAGCATCAACCATGCAGTCAACCGGGCTGGGATATAATTGGCAAGATCGTCGAGCCTTGCGGCAATCTGTCCGAATTCGAGATAGTGCTCGTTTTTATAGCCGATCATCGAATCGAGCGTGTTCACCATCTTATAAGCCATCATGCCGGGAAGTCCGAGCAGGGCAAACCAAAACATGGGAGCGACCACCCCGTCGCTCAGGTTTTCCGCAAGCGTTTCGAGAGCGGCAGCCCGTATCTCTTGCGGGGAAAGGAGGGAAGTGTCACGGCCAACGATCCGTCCGACCTGTTTGCGCCCTTCTTCCGTGCTGCGGTCCACAGCCTCGAAAACGGCTTTTACTTCTTTGGCCAGCGTTTTTCCCGCCAGGCAGTAAAAGACGCCTATTCCGACCAGGATCGAAGCGACCAGCGGGTAAAAGTACTCGGCAAGCACCAATATACGTTCGCAAAGCAAATAAGTTCCGGTAACCAATACGAGCGCCATGACACCTCCTTTGACAGCCCGGTCATTCCCTTTGTTCAGCGTCTTTTCTCCTAAGGAAATCACTTTGCCGAAGCCCACAACCGGATGTGGCCATCCCTCAGGATCACCCAACAGGCGGTCAGCCAGCCATCCACCGATGAACGGGAGGGCTTTTGCCATATAAAATGATTGATGAAACCAATAATACATAATAGTGGCAAAGATAAAAATATAATTTCAGTTATGGAATTCATTGCCTACATTCCTCATGATTTATCGGGCTGAAATCGTAACGGGGTCTGCATGTCGTGGTGTGTTTGCCGCCGGGTAATCGTTTGCCGACATTCGTCGGCAGGCCTGTTGACAATTGTCGGCAGGCTTGCTCATAACTGTCGGCAGGCTTGTCGACAATTGTCGACAGGCAACCGCTCCAGCATGAATATACGAAATAATCCCGTTCATTGTACCTAATCTTTTGTATCTTTGTCCTGCATTTAAAGCAGATATGAATATATGATAAGCTATTTACAAATAGACAAGTTGACTAAGAGCTTTGGGGATTTGGTTTTGTTCGAAGAGATCACTTTTGGAATCGCGCAAGGGCAAAAGGTCGGGTTGATAGCCAAGAATGGAACGGGGAAAACGACTTTACTGAATATTATAGCCGGAAAAGAGGATTATGACAGTGGGGCGGTCGTGTTCCGTAATGATCTCCGGGTTGGGTATCTGGAACAGACGCCGCACTATCCGGATGGGTTGACCGTGTTGCAGGCTTGTTTCTACTCATCGAACGAGACGGTCCGCTTGATCGCCGAATATGAGCAGGCGATGGCGAGCGGCGACCACTCCAACCTGGAAGATATCCTGCTTCGGATGGACAATCTGAAGGCTTGGGATTACGAACAGCGTGCCAAGCAGATTTTAGGACAGTTGAAGATTCATAATTTCGACCAGAAAGTGGAAACGCTTTCCGGCGGACAGTTGAAAAGGGTGGCTTTGGCAAACGTGCTCATCACCGATCCTGAATTGATCATCCTCGACGAGCCGACCAACCACCTGGACCTGGAAATGACCGAATGGCTGGAAGGATATCTGTCTCGCGCGAACATTAGTATTTTGATGGTGACGCACGACCGGTATTTTCTGGATCGTGTCTGTAGCGAGATTATCGAGATAGACCGGAAGCAGATCTACCAGTATAAAGGGAATTACAGTTATTACCTGGAAAAACGACAGGAGCGTATGGACGCGTTGAATGCCGAGGTGGACCGGGCCAGCAATCTGCTTCGTAAGGAACTCGACTGGATGCGCCGTCAGCCGCAGGCGCGCGGGACTAAGGCGAAATTCCGGATTGACGCTTTCTATGAGCTGGAAAAGAAAGCCAAGCAGCAGCATGACGCCGGAAACGTCAATCTGGATGTAAAGGCTTCGTATATCGGATCGAAGATTTTCGAGGCGGAACATGTCTCGAAAAGTTTCGGTGATTTGAAGATCGTGGAAGATTTCAACTATATATTCGCCCGTTACGAGAAGATGGGGATTGTCGGGAATAACGGAACGGGAAAATCGACTTTTATCAAGATGCTGATGGGAGAAGTGGAGCCTGACAGCGGCCGTTTTGACGTGGGCGAGACAGTCCGGTTCGGGTATTACAGCCAGGACGGCCTCCAGTTCGACGAGCAGATGAAGGTGATCGATGTGGTCCAGGAGATCGCCGAATATGTCGATCTGGGTGACGGGAAGAAGATGGGTGTTTCACAGTTTCTGAATTATTTCCTTTTTGCTCCGGAGAAACAGCATAACTACGTTTACAAGTTGAGCGGGGGAGAGAAACGCCGTTTGTATCTCTGCACGGTCTTGATGCGTAGTCCGAACTTTCTTGTGCTCGACGAGCCGACGAACGACCTGGATATCGTCACGCTGAATGTGCTGGAAGAATATCTGCGGAACTTCAAAGGATGTGCGATCGTCGTGTCGCACGACCGCTATTTTATGGATAAGGTGGTCGATCATCTGCTGGTGTTCCGGGGAAATGCCGATATAAAGGATTTTCCGGGCAACTACACGCAATATCGCGAATGGAAAGAGGTGCAGGATCAGTTGGAAAAAGAGGCTGAAGCGGCATGCCTGGCGAAGACGGCTCCCGCCGTGGAGAAAACGCCGCGTCCTGAAAAGGAGCAGAAAAAGAAACTGACTTTCAAGGAACGCAAGGAGTTTGAAGCGCTCGAAGTCGAGATTCCTCAGCTCGAAGCCGAAAGAGCAGAGTTGGAAACGGCTATGAGCAGCGGCTCGTTGAGCAACGACGAGTTGTTGGCCAAATCCGAACGAATCGCAAAAGTAATAGAAGAAATAGACGAAAAAACAATGCGCTGGCTGGAGTTGAGCGAGCTGGCGTGAGTAAAATGGAAGAGCATAAACCTATATTGTGGAACCGGAATTTTGTGCAATGCTGCATTTCCTATTTCCTGATGAACTTCTCTTTTTATATGCTGATGCCGACGATGCCGGTCTATCTGGTGGAAGTTTTAGGAATCGATACGGCAAATGTGGGGATCGCTTTGTCCAGCTATACGATCGGCTTGCTCTGTGTCCGGCCTTTTTCGGGTTTTTTAGTGGATTGTTTTTCGCGTAAGCCGTTATACCTTTTCGCTTTCTTTGTTTTTGCTTTCATGTTCGGCGGGTATCTGATTGCCACGACCATGCTGACGATTATGACTGTCCGTTTCATTCAGGGGGGCTTTATGGGGTTGACTTCGGTTGCCGGCAATACGATTGCGATCGATGTGATCCCTTCTTCCCGTCGTGGCGAGGGGATGGGGTTTTACGGTCTGACGATCAACTTGGCGATGTCGCTGGCTCCGTTGGTGGCGGTTGCCATCTATGGGAAAGGCGGGTTTCATCAGGTTGTCTCGATTGGTTGGGTGGCGGCTTTTATCGGGGTCGGTTCTGTTTGCCTGATCCGCTATCCGAAACGGGAAAAGGTTCCGCGGCCGCATTTTTCCCTCGACCGCTTTATCTTGGTGAAGGCGTTGCCCGCTGCGCTCGCTTATATCCTGGTTGCTATTCCTTATGGGATGATTACTTCTTTTGTCGTTTTGTACGGAAAGGAAATCGAAGTGGCCGATCCGGGCTATTTCTTTATTTATATGGCGATAGGAGTGGGAACGTCGCGCCTGATCTCCGGCAGGCTGGTCGATCACGGGAAAATCCATTGGGTGTCGGTCTGTTCTTCGGTCTGCTTGTTGGTGACGTTTACCGTGTTTGCGACTGTCCACCAGCCTTGGGTTTTCTTTGCCTGCGCCTTGATGATCGGCATCGGCTACGGAGTGGGGGTTCCGGCTTTCCAATGCCTCTTTGTCAATGTCGCTCCGCATAGTATGCGCGGTACGGCTACCTCTACTTATCTGACCTCTTTTGATTTGGGGGTCGGTATCGGGATGCTTTCGGCCGGTTTTATCGCTTCCTGTGCCGGGTTGGCTGTGGCCTATGGAGTGGGAGCCGGTTGTTGCCTGGCTTCGCTTGCCGTTTATCTGCGTTGGGTGAGGCCATCGTATGAGAAGCATAAATTATTAGTATAAGTTGATTATGAGGAAAGAGAAAAATAGTATTAAAGTACAACGTTACGAATCGCCTTGCGGTTTGTTGTTACTCGGTTCGTTTGGTGACAAGCTTTGCTTATGCGACTGGCAGGTGGAAAAACATCGTGATCATGTAGACCGACGGTTGAAACGGATGCTGTGTGCCGAATTCGAGATTGGCACATCGGAAGTAATCGAGAAAGCTGCAAGGCAACTCGACGAGTTTTTTGCCGGAAAGCGTAAAGAGTTCGACGTGCCGCTTCTTTTCGTTGGCACGGACTTTCAAAAAGCAGTATGGAGCGAACTGTTGAAAATACCTTTTGGAAAGACGGTTTCTTATGGCGAAATGGCCCAGCGTATCGGTATGCCTAAAGCTGTCCGTGCGGTTGCCAATGCCAATGGCGCAAATTCCATGTCGATATTCGCGCCCTGTCATCGGGTGATCGGCAGTGACCGTTCGCTGACAGGTTACGGCGGCGGGCTTCCGGCTAAAAAGTTCTTGCTTGAATTGGAATCCCAACCTAAGCTGGCTCTGTAAATCGAAGGTCGTCCGGTTTGCAAGTAGCCATGATGGAATTTCCGATATCCATCCGGTTTTACCGGAGTGGTTGGTGGGACAGTCTTGTTCGGTATCGGGAAATGCGAATTCAGGGTGATCAAGGAATAGGAACCGGATGCAAAGGCGCAATAAATGGAGTAAACAGACTTTGATAGATTATGCTTATACGCTTATCGATTTGATCTATTAGTAGAGAAAACGGTGTCTTATTTATAATAAATGTTTCATTTGTGACTCAAAAAGATTTCCTAATTGTTAAATAGTATCCAATTTGCCAATTGTTAACAATATTTGAACATATCCAAGAACAATGTTGTAAAACATGTTGTTATATTTGCAGTAACGAAAAGAAAAAAAAGGAAGGGGTAAATGGCCCCTGTGTTTAGGTTTAACAATTTAATGTTTAGGTATTATGAGACGTTTAGGTATGGCTGTAGCAGCCGTTTTATTATGTGCAACAATGGGTTTTGCACGCGAGAACCGTAACAATGTGAGTAAAGAACCGTTTGCTATTAACTTTGAAAAATTGAGCAACTATTTGCAGTTGTCTTCTAACCAAGCCAATGAAGTAGCAAACATCAACGAGTATTTTCTGGATATGCAGGGAGAAAGTCTCCGGGCAAGTGAAAAAATGCGTGACAAAAAGATGCGTCAGGCTGTTTATGGAAATCTGAAGTTGATGAAGAAGGTTCTGACACCGGAACAGTATCGCAAATACTTGGTTCTGTTGAATGTGACAAATAATAATAACCGCACTTTGAATTTCTAATGATTCAATCCTGATCAGGTTATTTTTGATAGTAGAAGAGATTGTGTGCTTTATGTGTGCAATCTCTTCTTTTTTATCTATCTTTGCGCTGTTTTTAACAAATAACAAACAACACATAAATCGAACAACGCAAACATGGAACAACCGCTTAAACTGGTTTCTAATGCCACGCTGAAAAGAAATGCAGCAGACTACACTTTGATTATCATCGGTGCTTTTTTACAAGCACTTAGTTATGTTCTCTTCTTAGCTCCTTACAAGGTCGTCCCGGGAGGAGTCTATGGTATTTCGATCGTATTGCACTATGTCACAAAAGGACTTTTCTCTTTTATGCCCGACGGTTTGCCGATGGGTGCTACGGCTCTTTGTTTTAACATCCCGCTGATGATTTTGGCGATGAAAAAGATTGGATTGGCGTCAGGTCCCAAAACAATTGTGACGTTTGTGCTGATTTCCGTTTTTACAGACTCTTTATCTTATTTGCTGGGTAACCAGCCTCTGGTGGAAAACGATAGCTTTATCGCTTGTTTTTACGGGGGAGCCATTTTGGGTATCGGTGTGACTTGCGTGTTCCGTGCGCAGAGTACCAGTGCGGGAACGGATGTTCTGGCCCGTGTGATTGCGAATAATTCGAATCTGAAAGTCAGCAATATGATTATTTTGTTAGATTCGGCTATCGTGATGTTGGGATTGATTGTTTTCCGGGATTGGGCGGTTCCTTTGTATTCCTGGTTTGCTATTTTTGTGTACGGGAAGATTGTAGAGATGTTCCAGACGGAGAATCCGAACCGGGCGGTCTTTATCGTATCGAGAAAAACACAAGAGATAAAAGATCTGATTGTCGGAAAGATGGGGATGCGCGGCACTTTCCTGCATGGCCGTGGTATGTATGAGGGCAAGGAGAAAGAAATCATCTTTACCATTGCCGAGCGTAAAGACCTGCCCCGCCTGAAAGATGAGGTGAAGGAGATCGACCCGAATGCCTTTATCTCGACTATGCACGCAAGTAAGGATTCGCCGCGTCCGGGTATTTAGGTAATTGAAAATTGAGAATTGAAAATGAAAACTGCCGTAAAGGCGACAAAGTGAAACTAATTTTCAATTTTCAATTTTCAATTCTCAATTATTTCCTATCTTTGCCACACCTATAAAAATAACAGTAAAAAGTAATGCCTAATATTTCACAACGAGGAGCCGATATGCCGGCTTCCCCCATTCGGAAACTTGCCCCGTTGGCTGATGCTGCCAAACAGAGAGGTGTTCATGTCTATCACTTGAATATCGGTCAGCCTGACCTGCCTACCCCGCAAGCGGCATTGGATGCGATCCGGACGATCGATCGGTCGGTGTTGGAATACAGTCCCAGCCAGGGATATCGCAGTTATCGTGAAAAGTTAGTGGGATACTATAAGAAGTATGATATAAATCTGACGGCAGATGACATCATCATTACGACAGGTGGCTCGGAAGCCGTATTGTTTGCTTTCCTCAGTTGCTTGAATCCGGGTGATGAAATTATCGTGCCCGAACCGGCCTATGCCAACTACATGGCCTTTGCCATTTCGGCAGGGGCGGTGATCCGTACGGTGACGACGACGATCGAGGAAGGTTTCTCCCTTCCTAAAGTGGAGAAGTTCGAAGAGCTGATCAACGAGCGTACCAAAGCGATCCTGATCTGTAATCCCAATAATCCGACCGGGTATTTATATTCCCGTCGTGAAATGAACCAGATACGGGATATCGTGAAGAAATATGATCTTTATCTTTTCTCGGATGAGGTGTACCGTGAGTTCATTTACACCGGTTCGCCCTATATCTCGGCCTGCCATCTGGAAGGGATCGAGCAGAATGTAGTGCTGATCGACTCGGTTTCCAAGCGTTATTCGGAATGCGGTATCCGTATCGGCGCCTTGATCACGAAGAATGCCGAAGTCCGCAATGCCGTTATGAAGTTTTGCCAGGCCCGTCTGAGTCCGCCTTTGATCGGCCAGATTGCTGCCGAGGCTTCTTTGGATGCTTCCGAAGAATATGCCCGTGAGACGTATGATGAATATGTCGAACGGCGTAAATGTTTGATCGACGGCTTGAATCGTATTCCTGGCGTATATTCTCCGATTCCGATGGGGGCTTTCTATACGGTAGCCAAGTTGCCGGTAGATGATGCCGAAAAGTTTTGTGCCTGGTGCCTGAGCGATTTCGAATATGAAGGGCAGACGGTCATGATGGCTCCGGCTTCCGGTTTCTATACGACTCCGGGATTGGGGAAGAATGAAGTCCGTATGGCTTACGTCTTGAAAAAAGAAGACCTGGCGAAAGCGCTCGTGGTGCTTCGGAAGGCACTGGAGACCTATCCGGGAAAAACAGTGTAAATGAATTGTAAATTGTTTTGAGCGTAGAGTACTTTATAGCAAAACGCATCTATTTCAGCAAAGAGGGGGACCGTCAGGCTACTCCTCCCGTTGTTCGTATTGCTATGGTCGGAATAGCCTTAGGACTGGCTGTCATGATTCTTTCGGTGGCTATAGTCATAGGTTTTAAGAAGGAGATCCGGAACAAGGTGATCGGTTTCGGCTCCCATATCCAGATCACGAACTTCGATAATAATGCTTCCTACGAATCGACTCCGATTGCGGTAAGCGACACGCTGCTGGATCACCTGAAGGCTTTTCCGGGCATTACGCACGTGGAGGCTTTTGCCACGAAGCCGGGAATCCTGAAAACAGATACCGATTTTCAGGGGATTGTCCTGAAAGGCGTGGATGAAGACTACGACTGGACTTTCTTCCGCAATAATCTGAAAGAGGGCGAACTGTTTACCCTTCCTGCCGATAAGGCGTCTACGGATGTGTTGATCTCAAGCTATCTAGCAAATTTGTTGGGACTGAAAGTGGGGGATTCCTTTTTGACTTATTTTGTGCAGGATGAAGTACGTGCCCGTAAATTCCGTATAACGGGTATTTATGAGACAGGCTTTGTCGATTATGACAAGCTGTTTGTGATAGCCGATATCCGCCAGATACGCCGCCTGAACGGTTGGGCGCCTGACGAGGTGAGTGGCTTGGAATTGCAGGTGAGTGATTATGACCGGCTGGACCGGATTGCCGAAGATTTGTATTTCGATATTGCAGAAAAGCAGGACCGGAATGGCAACACTTATTATACACGTTCCATCAAAGAACTGAATCCGATGATATTCGACTGGTTGGAAGTGCAGGATATCAACGTGGTGGTGATCTTGGTACTGATCCTTGCCGTCGCCGGCTTCACCATGATTTCGGGGCTGTTGATCATTATCCTGGAACGAACGAACATGATCGGCATATTGAAAGCTCTGGGTGAAAATAATGCCAGTATCCGTAAAATATTCCTTTATATCTCCTTTTTCCTGATTGGCAAAGGGATGATTTGGGGCAATGTGATCGGAATCGTACTTTGTCTCGTCCAATCTTGTTTCCGTGTCGTAAAGCTCGATCCGTCTGTTTATTACTTAGATGCGGTTCCTATCGACCTCACCGTCTTTTCTATCGTTTTACTGAACATCGGTACATTGGCTGCCGCCATGTTAATGATGCTCGGACCTTCCTACCTGATCACCAAAATCCATCCGGCAAAAAGCATCCGGTTCGAGTAATCATGTGCCAATTGGTTAATGTGCCCGATCAAGCATTATTCGTAAAATCTTTTTTCCCGTTGAACATCCTGTAAATGCGGACATATATGTCATAGGCCGGTTGGGCGATTTCCAGCAGGGGGAGCCAGGCGGTCAACGGTTTTTGTTGCAGGAGCAGCGCTGATTTTTTATAGACGAACGCTTTGATCGTGAGGCGAAGTAGCAAAAGCAATCCGGCTGATATCGAGAGCAGCCAGTTACCCGAAAGCCCGGCAATGATGGCGGCAATCGTCGCAATCGCGAAGAGCAGATAACTGAGGGTCTCCATCCGGTAAAAAGCCAAAGAGTGTCCTTTGTAAAAATGCTCGGTAACGGCGCGTGAGGCTTTCATCTCTCTCCAGGCTCCGATGTCTTCTATTCGGTTCATCTCAATGATGGAATTGGGTGAAAATTGCACCAGCGTATTGGTGGAATCCGATACTTCGTTGATGAACAGGTTGTCCGCCCCGGCGTGAAGGTTGAGTGATTTGGAGTAACCTTTGTGGGCGAAGAACAGTTTCTTGCGATAGGAAAGATTCCGGCCGTTTCCCGTGAAAGGATGGTGGGAGAGGGCGGAAGATATCATTTGCAAACCATTCGTCAGGTTATCATAAGCAATGAGTTTGTTCAGGAACCCTTTTGTATGGCGGTAGGCGCAAAAGCCTAAAATGATATCCGTTTCGGGGTGGTATGAATCGGCCATCGCCTCGATCCATTTCGGACCGAGCGGGCGGCAGTCTGCTTCGGTGAAAAGGAGGGTATCATGACGGGCTGCCTTGATTCCCATTGTGAGGGCGAGTTTCTTATGGCTCAGGTATTGAGTGTCTACAGGCACGTATGTGTAGTAGAGATTCTTGTATTCGTTTGAGAATAGTTTGAGGACATCCTCGCTGTCGGCATCGGAGCCGTCGTTGACGACGATCACTTCATAGTCCGGATAATCCTGGTTCAGAAAAGCCGGCAGGTTCTGCCGCAAATCCTCTGGGTCCCCGTGTGCATAGATAATGACGGAGACAGGTTCCGATTCCCGGTTTGCCGTAACCCGTCCCGTGCTTTCGACCGTCTTTGCCGCGCGTAGCGGACGTGCATATGTGACCAAATAGTAAAGCAATTGAATGAGAAACAGTCCTCCGGTCATTCCGGCAAGACACATTTCAATGTTTGAGAATACCAATACGTTTTCGCTCATCGATTTTTTTATTTTCGAATGTGCAAAGGTACGGAGATTTATTTGCTTTCGCCAGCTTTCGGGCATTGTTGAGGGATAACAATGGAGAAACGGCTGCCTTTTCCCACTTCGGACTGGACTTCTATATGTCCGCCGAAATATTCGGCGATTACTTTGCAAATAGACAACCCTAACCCGGTGCCTTTCGCGTACTCGTCCAACTTGGAGAAGCGGTTAAAGATGGTCTCCTGCTTCTCTTTAGGGATTCCTATGCCGGTATCTTCCACAAAGATGCAGATTTGCTCCTGTTCCATAGGCTTGAATCCGACTTTGATGTATCCGTTTTTGGTGAATTTGATGGCATTGTTGATAAAGTTATTGATTACCTGCATAAGCCGGTGCTTATCTGTGGACAGCAATATGTCTTTTTCCGGCAGTTCGGTGAGCAGTTTTACATTTTCCGGCATCAAGATATGGTAAGTCTGATAGATTTCCATCATTAATTCTTTCAATGGGAACTCTGTAAATACGAAAGTCATTCGTCCTGATTCGATACGGGACAGATCCAGTATGTCGTTGATCAGGTTGAGCAACAGGTCGCTGTTGATGTTGACCAGTTCGATGAAACGTTCTTTTTCTTCTTGATCAATCTCTATGTCGGAATTCAGAATGTTTGAAAATCCTACGATCGCATTCAGCGGGGTGCGGATCTCATGGCTCATATTGGCCAGAAACGCAGATTTCAAACGGTCGGATTCCAAAGCTCTCAATAAAGCCGCCTCCAATTCTTGGTTTTTAACGAACAACTGGGCTTGTGCGGTCTCCTTGTGTGCCTGTTCTTTCAACCACATGCGCCATAGATAGAGGGTGATGGTGCAAATAAGAATGAATATAATACTTGTGGAGATGGTAAGAGGCTGTTTGTATAGTTCATAGAACGGTACATTCACGAGACGGACGTAAGGAGGTATTTTCTCCAACGGGAAGTTAGCCGCCTTTATGGCATGCCATACCATAATGTATTCTTTGCTATGTTCTTTGAAGGGTATTTGCCTGGCTGGAGTCCCTCGCAAAATGAGGGAAGCCGTTTCTGCTTGTTCCTTTGCCTGTATTTCTACGGAAGTGAGATATCCTCCGATATATCGGTTGTTTTTCGGGAAAAATTCATATTGGACAGACTCGTTGTAAGCGGTGAGGGCCGGATAATCGACTTGTTGGCACATCGCGTCGGAAAGGTAATCTCGATTGATTTCCAAATAGGCAAAACCTGTTCCACGGATGAAAGCGCTTAATATGTGTGCGCTGGGCAAATTGCGGTACGGGATTGTAAAGACATACCCGATCGATTCGGGATCGGCATCGTCAGACGAATTGGCTCCGTCTGCAGTAATTTCCCGAAGTCTTTTCATGTAGTTGAAGGTTTGTTCGTCGACTAATTCCGGATGGCTCATGAGATATGTATTCCAGCGGATCAACTCGATGTGGGGGGCCGTCTTGATTTGTGCCAAAAGATCGTGCAATGTTTTTTCGCCCATTGGAGTGTCGACGCAATCGACCTTGATTTTTAACTGGCCGAAAAGGTCGTGCATAAATTCGATGTTTTTAATGAAATCGTGTTTGTCTTGCCATCCTGTTATGTTGGGAAAATCTTTTAACCGTTCCCAGTCCGGGTAACTTATGCCCGCGAAAACGACGGGCAGCTGTTTCGCAAGAGGATGTCCGCAAGACAGGAGGTAATCGAGCGCATCGTTGTCGTTGACCAGAAGGATGTCCGGCTTTATTTTTTTGATCGAGTCGAGAAACTGGTACATCCGTTCATTCATTTTTTGATTTTGATCTACCTGAGAATCCAAATAGAAAGGATAAATGTCCGCGTCTATCTTTTGTTTTTGGAACGTTTTTTCGAGTATTTCGTTAAATAGCGGATAGGTATCCTTCCCCTTTTCGTAGGAATGGATCAGGGCGACCTTCTTTTTATCATCGGAAATGTTTTTGCATCCGGTGATAAAAGGTACTGAAAGTATTAGAAGTAAGTAGATCGAATATTTTAAAAAAGGCTTCATCTGTATAGTTTATTGATTTGCAAATATAATTCAAAAACTATATATTCCCTTTATATTACGATCAATAGTTTGTTAAGTTTTTGAATTTAGATAACACGATTGTCAGCAGTTTGACGGGCATTTTGACCCGGTTATCAAGGCTGTCGGCATTCATATGGACCCGTTGGTCGCTGCTTTCCAGGGAGGGCAGACGCGTGCGTATGACGACCAGACGGGGATGACGAACCACTTCCTGCAGGAATTGCAGTCGGACAAGTATAAGGATGATGTGGAAAAACTGAACCTTTCCGGCTGGATCGATGCCTTGAAAAAGGCGAACGACCTATGCGCCTCGGAGCCGGAAAGGGTGGCAGCACAGGTTCCGGCGACATCACGCCCACTCCTCCTTCGGAGGCGGTGAAGAGGAGCGTCCCGGCGAATTGTAAACCCGGCGTTCTGAAAAAGAAAAAGCGGAGATGGCAGGATCTCCGCTTTTTTTATGGATAAAGATGCAAATCCTATTTCTTCCCGCATAGCTTAAACAGCTTGCAAAGGTCGTAACCGGCGGTGAGCTGGAAGACGCGGTTCTTGTCGGAAATGTTTTCCCTGTCTACATTGGAAGTTACTCCTGCGTTATAATTGAACGCCAGATCCAGCCCGAAGTCGAAACGATAACCAAGCCCTATAACGATGGAGATTCCTGCTTTTCGGTAGGAATTTGTACTAAAAGAACTTGTAGGGATATAAGGAGAATGCCTGTTTGGGAATATCTCCAATTGGGGGCCTGCAAAGATGTTCAATCCTTTCAGGAGGTAGGGCATGTATAGCTTGGCCTTCAAGGGGATTAGCAGGCATTTGTCTTTTCGGGAAGCATTACCGTGGGATTCTAAAGGATATTTCATGCCTTGTTTGGTGAACAGAAGATCCAGTTCGGTAGCAAAGTTGCTTATCCTGTATTCTCCGAAAATACCTCCGACGAAGTGGTTACAGTAGTCAAAACCTTCGGCTCTGTTGGAAAAACCGATACCGAGGCGAGGACCTACTGACCATTGATGTTGCGCCATCGCACCATTTAGGGAAAGAAAAGCGATGAGAGTAAAGATGATCTTTTTCATGTTTTTAATTTTTAGGTTTAATATTAGTCATTTCCAGATTATTCCTATAATCGAAAGTATTATAGGAATAGAAGCTACCACTTGTGTACCAGCCATCGGAGAAACCACCCCATCCCCAATTGCAATGAACTGAAAGTGGTCCTGATTCTTCTCGTTTTTCAACGTAAATGCGCCATATATCGTAGCCATCATCTTTTTCATATTTGTCATAAGTCTTGTAGGAACTTCGACGACGGCAGTCAATGATCCAAGTGTGGTCACTGTCCGGGTTATAACCGGAAACCATTACAGGAAGTACCATTTGTTCAGGCTTGTATGAACTATAATAGGAAGTTTGGTATCCATTGTTGTTTAAGAATTGGTTCGCACTTTTGTGAGAGATGCCAGTTCCATTGGCGTCAACGTCTTTGTTTTGAATCTCGTCAAATATTGATTTGATACAATCTTGCAACTTTTCTTCATAACATTGCGATGTTTGGGTAAAACGTTTCCAATCAGCAGTAGTAATATTTTTGTAACCGATTTTGTAGTGTCCCATTATTTGTACAAGAGCAATTAATGTACATCCGGCATATGCTTTTTGTGTTGCACTGACATAAGGGAGTTTGTTGTTATATGGAGATGTCTGCTTCCATTGGGTAGTCAGTATCGTCCCATATTCAGTTCCGGCATCACCTATTGTCTCTTCTCCCATATATTCATAATCCGGATCAGGAAGAAACCCTTGTTGCATATATAAATAATGGATCGGTCCGTCATCAATCCAACCGCTTTTGGTAGAAGCAAGACGTTCCGATACTGCGTTATACAAGGAGTCTGTGTTAAAGCTCTCTATTTTGTCTTTAATGTAATAAGGCAATCCTTCACAAAACATTTTTAGCCCTTCATTATAAGCCGTATCATTAAGGGAGCCATATTCGGAAAAGGCAAAAACCTCTTCAATGCGACGGTCTGCGGAAACCATGGAAAAGCCCTCTTTTCCTTCTGTGATAAATTCTACTACGTAGTATCCGGGGACTTCATCTGTTGAACTTTTGGTTTGCATTGTTGGTAAAGAGACTTTTTTGCATGACTTGATGATACTGTTATTTCCTGATTTAGTGAGTGCATCTTTCATATATCTCTGACGCACCATTTCGATGGCCTCGCTTTCCGGTATGGTGAAGCTTCCCGTTTTTTTGATCTTGATGGCGTTGGCTTCATCTACGGACATTTTGAGTGTGATCTCCTTTGCCTCTTTTCCTGATAGATTCTCTTGTATGTCCTCATTGGAACAAGAGAAGGATAAACATGACAAGAGTAGAATAAAGATCACTGTACAACCTGAATTTAGGGGATTGTTTACATGTGTTTTCATACGCAGTAATTTATAGTACTAAACTTAGGAAAAAATAATGAATACAAACATAAGGTTTTAAATAGAAAGATCCTAATATTGTGTAAAAAATAAAAGGCGGTGTGTCAAAACTCCTTTATTACGATCTTTAAGGCACGGATTTCACGGATTTACACGGATAAATTTATTATCTTTCCGTGTAATCCGCGTAATCCGTGTCTAAATTGTGTCTATTGTAAGCAGGATTTTCTTTTTGACACACCCTCTTTTACATATACATTCGGTTTTCAGCCTTTTACAACCTGTCCGAATAATAAGCCGCCGGCAGTTTCCGGCAGTTATATTGCGAGGCCATCACTTCGCCGTAAGCACCGGCGGAGCGGAGGGCGATCAGGTCGCCGCGATGGGCGCGATTCAGTTCGACGTCTTTGCCGAAGACGTCGGACGATTCGCAGATCGGACCGACAACGTCATAAACTTCAACTTCTTCGTTGCTGGTGATATTCTCCATGCGGTGGTATGCGTCGTACATGGCCGGGCGGATCAGTTCGGTGAAACCGGCGTCCAGGATGCAGAATTTCTTCGTCTCGCCGACTTTTACATACAGCACTTTGGAGATCAGCGAACCGCATTGTGCGACGATGGAACGTCCCGGCTCGAAATGAACCTGCTGGCCGGGGCGGAATTGCAACAGTTTGTTGAATACGGCAAAATAGTTGTCGAAAGCAGGGATCGGCAAATGGTTCGGGTGATAATAATCGATGCCGAGGCCGCCGCCGAAGTTCAGATTCTCGACTTCCAGTCCACGCGCTTCCAATTCTTCCTGAATTTCATTGACACGGATTACCAGGCCACGGAAAGCGGCCATATCTGTAATCTGTGAACCGATATGGCAATGGATGCCGATCAGTTTGACATGTTCGAGACGGCTGACCAAGTCTAACACCTGTCCGAGCTGGCTCAGGTTGATGCCGAATTTGTTCTCTTTCATGCCGGTCGTGATCTTGGCATGTGTATGCGCGTCTACTTCCGGGTTGATGCGGAGGGCGATCGAGGCCACTTTGTTCTTGGCGGCAGCCAGTTCGTCCAGGATTTCCAGTTCGGCTGCCGATTCTACGTTGAAGCAGAAGATATCGTTGTCCAGTCCTAAATTGATCTCCCAGTCCGCTTTGCCTACACCGGCGTAAACGATTTTGCCGGCAGGGAAACCGGCATCGAGTGCCGCTTGTATCTCACCGCCGCTCACACAGTCGGCTCCCAAGCCGTATTCTGCAATGACTGACAAGATACGGGGATTGGCGTTCGCCTTGATTGCATAGTGGACATGATAGCCATACTTTCCGGCTTCCGTTTTTACCATATCGAGCGTTTCCTTCAGCAGCTCGATGTTATAATAATAGAAAGGCGTTGTCAGCGCCTTGAATTTGTCTGTTGGAAATGTTCCTTTGAGCATATATGATAATTAGTATATAAAATTGGCACGGATTACACGGATTTCACTGTTTTCTGAGTTTGCTCAAACTGCGTAATCCGTGTAATCCGTGCCTGAAATTTTTTATGGAATTACTGTTAGTTGTTGAATAAGTGATCGCTTAACGCTTGCAGCGCCCTTGTCTTGTCGGAGGCTTTCACAAGCAGCGAGACGTTGTAGTTGCTGCCCCCGTACGAGATCATTCGTACCGGCACGTCCTTCATCGCCTGGACGATGCGGGCTTCGAAACCGACGTTGTCCCATTCCAAGTCGCCGACAACGCAAACGATGACCATATCTTCGTCCACCGTAACCGTTCCGTATTTTTTCAGGTCGTCGACGATCTCTTCCAAATGCTTGCGGTTGTCGATCGTAACGGAAACGCCTACTTCGGAAGTCGTTACCATGTCGATCGGAGTCTGGTAGTTTTCGAATATTTCGAACACTTTGCGCAGGAAGCCGGTAGCCAACAGCATACGGCCGCTCTTGATCTTGATGGAAGTGATATTGTCTTTTGCGGCGACAGCTTTGATCTTTCCTTTTTCCGTCATGTTGGAGATCATGGTGCCCGGAGCTTCCGGCTGCATCGTGTTCAACAAACGGACTGGGATATTGTTCAGCTTGGCCGGCAGGATGCAGGTCGGGTGGAGGATCTTGGCCCCGAAGTAAGCCAGTTCGGCTGCTTCTTCAAAGTGCAGGTGGCGGACCGGCGATGTCTTTTCAACGATGCGCGGATCGTTGTTGTGCATACCGTCGATGTCTGTCCAGATCTGGATTTCTTCGGCGCCGATAGCCGCACCGATCAGGGATGCGCTGTAGTCGCTGCCGCCACGTTGCAGGTTGTCGATCTCGCCGTAGGCATTGCGGCAGATGTAACCTTGTGTGATGAAAAGGTCTGCATCCTTGTGTTCGTCCAGCAACTTGACAAGCTTTTCCTTAATATACACGGGATCCGGTTCTGCGTTCTTGTCCGTGCGCATATAATCCAGTGCCGGGATCAGAACGGAGTTTACGCCGCATTCGTTCAGATAGAGGTTCATCATGCCGGTAGAGATCAGTTCGCCCTGTGCCAGGACAACCTTTTCTTCGAACAGCGTGAAAAGATCCTTCGTGAACGTGCGGATATGATCGAAATGATGTTTTATCAGTTCTTTGGCTTTCTGTTTGTATTCGTCTGTGCTGTAGAGTTCTTCAATATGGCCGTAATATTTCTGCGCCAGTTTATTGATGACCTCGTTTGCTCCGTCAGGGTTTTTCTTGTACAAGTAATCCGAGATTTCAACCAATGAATTGGTCGTACCGGACATGGCAGACAAGACTACAATGTTACGTTCTCCCGTAATCAGTTTTGCTACACCTTTCATTCTCTGTGCAGATCCCACAGAAGTACCGCCAAACTTTAAAACTTTCATTTTCTTTTACTATATTAATTTGTTCTTCTTCGCTTTAAATGCGTGTGCAAAGTTACATAAAAAATTATTCTCCAACATCACTTAGGCAGGCATTCTCACATTTTACTATACGCGCGGGATAATTATGTACCAGCGTGTAGTTGTGGGTCGTCATGATGACAGCCGTCCCTTTGCGGCAAATGTCGTGCAGGAGCTGTACGATTTGTCCGCTTGTCTCCGGATCCAGGTTGCCGGTCGGTTCGTCTGCGAGGATCAATACCGGGTCGTTCAACAGGGCGCGGGCAATGACGATGCGCTGCTGTTCGCCGCCCGAAAGCTCGTGCGGCATCTTATAGCCTTTATCCTGCATTCCGACTTGGAACAGCACGTCGTCGATGCGTTCGTTTATCTCGCTTTTGTTTTTCCATCCGGTCGCTTTCAGGACGAATTCGAGATTTTTGTGTACCGAGCGATCGGTCAGAAGCTGGAAATCCTGAAAGACAATACCCATGTCCCTGCGCAGGTAGGGGATGTCTTTCCGTTTCATATTGCAGAGGTCATAATCTAAGAACCTGGCATCCCCTTTCTTGATGGGTATTTCGCAATACAAGGATTTCAACAGGCTGCTCTTGCCGGAGCCGACTTTTCCGATCACATACACAAACTCTTCGCTGTAGAGCGTAAGGGAGGCTTCGTGAAGGATGACGTTCTCCTCACGGCAGATTTCCACTTTATCCAGTTCAAGCAGGGGTATCTTTTCCATTGTTGTTATCCTTTATGTCTGCTTTTTAATTCGCGTGCGAGGTCTTCGATGCGAAGTCCTTTGCTTGTCAATAATACGATCAGGTGGTAGATCATGTCGGCTGCTTCGTAAACGAGGCGTTCGTCTGTCCCGTTGGTAGCTTCGATAACTGTTTCGACGGCTTCTTCGCCCACCTTCTGTGCCATGCGGTTGATGCCTTTCTGGAACAGGGTGGTGGTGTAGGAACCTTCCGGCATTTCCTGGCGGCGCTGTTCGATGAAGTTCTGCAAATATTTGAGGAACATGATGTCTTCCACATTCTTTTCGCCGAAACAAGTGTCGGCGCCGGTATGGCATACGGGACCGGCGGGAATAGCCTTGATCAGCAGTGTGTCGTTGTCGCAATCGGCGGCGATGGTGATGACCTGCAGGGTGTTTCCGCTGGTTTCGCCTTTCATCCAGATACGGTTTTTTGTACGGCTGAAGAAGGTCACTTTACCGGTTGCTTTTGTCTCTTCGTAAGCTTCTTCGTTCATGAAGCCCAACATCAATACCTTGTTTGTGTTGTAGTCCTGAACGATGGCGGGAATCAGGCCGCCCATTTTTTCAAAATCTAATTTCATTTTTTTATCTGACTATTATATTGTTCTTAATTCATCCGTATGCGTCTCTTGGTCCTTCGGTATCTGTTTCCGGTTTCATAGGCATGAAACAAAAGTTTCACTTGCATGGAACGGAAGTTTCACCTGCATGAAACAAAAGTTTCTTTTAAAGGAAACGGTAGCTCTCTGCCGTGGGCATCAGAGGCGGACGTTGATTCCTTCTTCGTGGAGATACTGTTTCAAAGCTCCTATGCCGATTTCCCCGAAATGGAACACGCTTGCCGCCAGAGCTGCGTCTGCTTTTCCGAGAGCAAAAGTGTCGCGGAAGTGCTCCATTTTCCCGGCTCCCCCCGAAGCGATGACCGGAATGTGGAGGTTGTCGGCCAGCGTAGCCAACGCTTCGTTGGCGTAGCCGTCTTTCACGCCGTCGTGTGTCATGCTGGTAAACAGGATTTCTCCGGCTCCCAGGCTTTCAGCTTCTGCCGCCCACTGGAAGAGACGTTTTTCCGTCGGAATACGTCCGCCGTTCAAGTAGCATATCCAGTCGCCCGTTTCGAAATTGGCATCGATGGCGACCACACATACCTGGCTGCCGAAGTTCTTGGCAATCTCTTCGATCAGTTTCGGATTGCGCAGGGCTGCCGAGTTGATGGAAACCTTATCGGCCCCGGCGCTCAGCAGGCGGTCCACATCTTGCAGCTCGTTGATGCCGCCGCCGACCGTGAAAGGAATGCTGATATTGGCCGCGACCTTTTTGACCAGTTCCGTAAATGTCTTACGTCCTTCGTGCGAAGCGGTTATATCCAGATATACCAATTCGTCTGCTCCCTCCCGGCTGTATTGTGCGCCCAGTTCGACCGGATCGCCGGCATCGCGGAAGTTTACGAAATTGATTCCCTTAACGGTTTTTCCATCTTTTATGTCCAAACAGGGTACTATTCTCTTGGCAAGCATATATCATCATTGTTTTTTATCAGGTGAAGCGGATCAAATCTTTCAACTGTATCTTCCCTTCGTAAATCGCTTTACCGAAGATGACAGCCGGAATACCCGCTTCAGCCAGTTTTTCAATATCTTGTATGGAACTGACACCTCCGCTGGCTATCAGGTAAAGCAGAGGTATTTGTTCCTGTATCTCCTTATATAATCCGATGGCAGGCCCTTGCAGCATGCCGTCGCGACTGATGTCCGTGCAGATTGTCTTCGTGATTCCTTTGTCGTGATAATTCCGGACGAAAGGGATCAGCTCTTTGTCTGTCGTCTCTTCCCATCCGCTTATCGCGATCTTTTTATCTTTGGCATCTGCTCCGAGGATGATTTTCTCCGGACCGAACCTGGTGATCCAGGAGGTGAACGCCTCCGGGTTCTTCACGGCGATGCTTCCGCCCGTAACCATCTGCGCACCGCTTTCGAAAGCGATTTCCAGATCTCCTTCCTGTTTCAGCCCGCCTCCGAAATCGATGATCAATGACGTGCGTGTCGCCAGCCGCTCCAACGTGCGGTAGTTGATGATCCGTCCTTGACGTGCTCCGTCCAAGTCCACCACATGCAGGCGGCGGATGCCGTGATCTTCAAACATCTTGGCTACTTCCAGGGGGTCTTCGTTATACACTTTCTTGGTGTCGTAATCGCCCTGGGTGAGTCGCACGCATTTCCCGTCGATCATATCTATTGCCGGAATCAACTCTATCATATCACCTTACAGTTTTAAAAAGTTACTTAATATGACCTCGCCGATCGAACCGCTTTTTTCCGGGTGGAACTGTGTCGCATAGAAATTGCCTTTATGCAGGGAAGCGCTGAACGGAAGGATATATTCGGTTGTCGCGGCGGTGTATTCGTTTACGGGTACATAATAACTATGTACGAAATAAACAAACTTGTTCTCCAATTGCTTGCCGAACAGTCCGCCTTTGACATCCGTAATCGTGTTCCATCCCATGTGCGGGACTTTATCCGCATGTTGTTGCGGGATGAAACGTTTTACTTCCGTATCGAAAATGCCCAGGCAATCCGCGTCTCCTTCTTCCGAATGGCGACACATCAGTTGCATGCCGAGGCAAATCCCTAAAACCGGTTGCTTCAATCCTTTGATAAGGGCATCCAGTTTATGCTCTTTCAGGTGTTCCATGGTGGTCTGCGCTTCACCGACACCCGGAAAGATTACTTTGTCCGCTTTACATAACAGTTCCGGATCTGCTGTGATCGTTGCCTCGACTCCTAATCTCTTCAGTGCGTAACTCACAGAATAAATATTTCCGGCATTGTATTTGATAATGGCGACATCCATTGTTGCTTCCTTTTTTATATTGAGCTGCAAAACTAACAAATTATCATGACATATAGATGTCTGCTTTATGAAAAGTTGCAGAATAGATGTTATTTGTGATAAACTGGCCGGTTTACCATTCCGGGCTTATTGTATAGTTCCCTCAAATACCCGCTGGTCCGAATCGAAACAGTAGTGCATGAAATTTGATTTTCTACCCCGTTTATTTCAAATGGGTCTTGTTCACTTTTGCTGTATGGTTACTTTTTGTGTATTTAATTAATAAAAGAGCACAGCTTAAAAAATAAAAGTCTATATTATAAGT
>NZ_CABUOD010000042.1 GCF_902493135.1 uncultured Parabacteroides sp. | reverse complement strand
CCGTTTTCATTTTGACTCCCGTTTTGTCTGACGCTCAGATGAAGGAAGCGGTAGAAAAATTCACGAACATCCTGAAAGAACAGGGGGCTGAAATCGTGAACGAAGAAAATTGGGGTTTGCGCAAATTAGCTTATCCTATCGACAAGAAAACAACAGGCTTCTACCAGTTGGTTGAATTCAAAGCAAATCCGGAAACAATCGCTACATTGGAAGTCAATTTCCGTCGTGACGAACGTGTGATTCGCTTCCTGACTTTCCGCCAGGATAAATATGCGGCAGAATATGCAGCAAAGAGAAGAAGTTTGAAATCATCTAAAGAAACAGTAAAGGAGAATTAATCATGGCAGCAACTCAATCAGAAATCAGATATTTGACTCCGCCTTCAGTAGACGTTAAAAAGAAAAAATATTGCCGTTTCAAAAAGAACGGTATCAAGTATATCGATTACAAAGATCCTGAATTCTTGAAGAAATTCCTGAACGAACAGGGTAAGATTCTTCCGCGTCGTATCACGGGTACTTCTTTGAAATTCCAGCGTCGTATCGCTCAGGCTGTTAAAAGAGCTCGTCACTTGGCGTTGCTTCCTTACGTAACCGATTTAATGAAATAATAAAAGAGAGGAGACAGAATATGCAAGTTATTTTGAAAGAAGACGTAATCAACTTAGGTTACAAGGACGATATCGTAACAGTTAAAGACGGTTACGGACGTAACTTTCTAATCCCCACGGGTAAAGCAGTTATCGCATCTGAGTCTGCAAAGAAAGTATTGGCTGAAAACTTGAGACAACGTGCTCACAAGTTGGCTAAGATCAAAGAAGATGCTCAGGCTTTGGCTGCTAAGTTGGAAGGCGTTGCCTTGACAATCGGTGCTAAGACAAGTTCTACAGGTACAATCTTCGGTTCTGTAACGAACATCCAGGTTGCCGATGCTTTGGCAAAAGCCGGTTTCGAAGTAGATCGTAAGATTATCTATATCAAGGATTCTGTTAAGGAAGTCGGCAATTACAAAGCCATCCTGAAACTTCACAAAGAAGTATCGGTAGAAATTCCTTTTGAAGTAGTTTCTGAGTAAATCCCATACCGGATATATAAATAAAAAGGGCGGTTCCTTGCGAATTGCCCTTTTTTTATTTCAGATCAGCCCAGTTTTACTCGTCAAAAAGCATTACATTTGTCCCGAATTTGCAAGAAAATTTTAAAGTGGCAAAAAGTACTTTTCTATATATCAATTTGGTAATAGCCCTGTTTTTTGTTTTACCTGTTTTGCAGGCAAAGGAAAAGGCGTTTACGGTGGTGATCGATGCCGGGCATGGGGGAAAAGACCCCGGTGCGCGTGGCTCGTCCATCCATGAAAAGGCTATTAATCTGGCGGTAGCCCTCAAGCTCGGCAGCCTGATATCGGAAAAGCACAAGGATGTGAAAGTCATTTATACGCGTAAAACGGATGTCTTTATCGAGTTGGACGAGCGGGCGAACATCGCCAACCGGAATAAGGCGGACTTGTTCATCTCCATTCATACAAATGCGGTGAAGAGGGGCAGTTCGGTCACGGGAACGGAGACTTATACGTTAGGTTTGGCACGCACGGACGAGAATCTGGAAGTGGCCATGCGTGAGAACTCGGCTATCCTTTTGGAAGATAATTATCTGCAGAAATACGAAGGTTTCGATCCGACTTCTTCCGAATCGTATATTATTTTCGAATTTATGCAGAATAAGCATATGGAACAAAGTATTAGCCTGGCTTCGGAGGTGCAGAAATGCTTTGCTTCCGCCAAGCGTAATAACAGAGGGGTGCGGCAGGCGGGTTTCCTGGTGTTGCGTAAGACGAGTATGCCGAGTGTTCTTGTAGAATTAGGATATATTTCGAATCCGGCGGAAGAACGTTTCATGAAGACGAAGGAAGGGCAAAACAAGCTGGCAACCGCTATCTATAATGCTTTTACAAAATATAAGTGGGAATATGACCGCAAGCGCGGTGCGTTGGCGGGGAATGCAAATGTCGCTCCTCTATTGGAAGTCGTAGATAATATCGATGATAATCAATCGATTTCAGCACCTCCGGGAAGTGAAGAATATATTCGTCAAAAGAACAAGGTTAAGGAATCCGGTCGGAGCCGCGTGTCCAAGACGGAAGTCTCCGTGAAGCAGACGAACCCGGTTAAAAAGGGACAAACGATTTATAAAATACAAATACTTACCTCGGATAAAAAACTTTCTCCCGGTTCTAAATTGTTTAAAGGATATAAGAATGTCGATTGCTTTATCGAAAAAGGCATTTACAAGTACACGTATGGCGAGACGACGAGTTTCGATTCTATCCGCAAGTTGCGCCGGCAGGTAGCGAAAGATTTTAAAGACGCTTTTATAGTCGCCTTTAAGGATGGAAAGAAAGTGAAATATTGATAGTAACAGAATTTATATTATATACAGAGAAGAAATGAAAAATGTATTCACCAAAGAGGCAAAGATCGGACTTGTGTCTATAGTCAGTCTGGCGTTGCTATATTTAGGAATTAATTACTTGAAAGGGATCAATCTGTTTAAGCCGACAAACCATTATGTGGTGGCTTGTACGAATGTAAAGGGAGTGACGGTTTCGAGTCCTGTATTCGTAGAAGGCTTTAAGGTCGGTCTGGTGCGTGAGATCATTTATGACTATGATGCCGTCGATAAGATTTCGATCGATATCAGCCTGGAAGATCATATGAAGATCAACAAAGGCAGCTATATTACGATCGTGAACAGTTTCCTCGGTGGTGGTGAATTGCATATCCATCTGAACAAGTATGTAGACGACTATCTGAAACCCGGTGCCACGATCGAGGGGCGGATGGAGACGGACATGATGCAATCCGTCCAGGAAAAGATTCTTCCGCAGGTGGAGTTGTTGTTGCCGAAGATCGATTCGATCCTGGGCGGCTTGCAGACGCTGGTAAATCATCCGGCATTGGCCCAGTCCTTGAACAATATAGAGGCAACGACCAATAGCCTGGCTGTTTCTTCCCGCCAGCTCAACCGGATGCTGAGCAAGGATGTGCCGGGCATTATGAGTGATCTGAAGGTCATCACCGGAAACTTTGCCGATGTCAGCGCGGATTTGAAGAAGCTGGATCTGGCAACGACCGTGAATGCGGTGAATGCTACGTTGGATAATGTGGAGCAGATGACGCGCAAGTTGAACTCAAAGGATAATAGTATGGGGCTTCTGCTGAACGACCGAGCTCTTTATGATAACCTGAACAGTACGGCGGACAACGCATCCAAGCTTTTGCTCGATTTGAGGCAGAACCCCAAAAGGTATGTGCATTTTTCTGTATTTTAAGATAGCGTAAGATTTCTTGTACAAACCGTTTATTTAGAATTATTCCAATTAAACGAAAAAATATAAAATACAGGAGCTTGGCTTCTCTAAGGCCTTTAGATAGAGAAATATAACTGGATCGAAAGGCCTTTTTTGAGGTCGGTTGCCTGGAAATGCAAGGGGCTGAAGAATGCTCTTAAACAAAGGCTTTCTGTTGTTCTAATGTTTTAAAATGAAGATATTCAGATTGTTGGAATTAACTGCCTGACAATAAACAGGATATTGAACAATCAAAAGTTCCAAACAAAATGATACTTTTTTTTTCGGAATTAATTTCTAAACTTTGTAGTCGTAAAAGTAAAAATTGAAGTTGTAAGTATAGTTGGGAGAGTAAAAAATCATGCAGACTGAACATCAAACTTTGTGGAATAAATGCCTCGGAGTCATTAAGGACATCGTCCCTGAGGCCGCTTTTAACACATGGTTCAAACCTATCATACCATTATCATACGAGGATAATAAATTTACGATTCAAGTACCCAGCCAGTTCTTTTACGAGTATCTGGAAGAGAAGTATGTGAACGTATTGAAAGTTACGCTATATCGTGTGATAGGGCAGGGTACGATATTGAACTATCGTATCAAGGTCGTTGATAAGGTGAAAGAAGACGGCATGATTACTTTACCTACCGGTAATGACGCTCCCCGTACCGGCAAGAAGAGTGCGGATATCCCTTCTCTATTCGAATCTAAAGCCCGCCAGGACTGGGATTCGCATTTGAACCCTAAATACAACTTCGACAACTATTTTGAAGGAACAAGCAACCGGCTGGTCCGTTCTTCGAGCGAGGCTATCGCCCAGGAACCGGGAAAGACTTTTAACCCGATGTTCGTGTTCGGGGCATCCGGTGTGGGGAAGACCCATTTGTGCCATGCGATCGGTAACCGTATTCAGGAGATCCACCCGGAAAAGAAGGTGCTGTATATATCGGCCCATCTCTTTACCGTACAATACACGGAAGCTATCCGGAAAAATACGACAAACGACTTCATGTATTTCTATCAGGGCGTAGATGTGCTGATTCTGGATGATATCCAGGAACTGATCGGAAAAGATAAGACACAGAATACATTTTTTCATATATTCAATCACTTGCATCTTCTGGGTAAGCAATTGATCCTGACTTCCGATAAGGCGCCTGTCGATTTGCAGGGCATGGAGGAACGTTTGATTACCCGTTTGAAGTGGGGATTGACGGCAGAGTTGGATCGTCCTGATCTGGATTTGCGCAAGAAGATTCTAAAGAATAAGATCAGCCACGACGGAGTGGTGATTCCGGACGACGTGTTCAATTTTATTGCAAGCAACGTGACGGAGAACGTACGCGATGTGGAAGGCATCGTCGCGTCCTTGCTGGCCTATTCTACGGCGTTCAACCGGATGATCGACCTGCCTTTGACCAAACAGGTGGTGAGCCGTGTCGTAAAACTGGAGAAGAAACAGGTATCCGTGGAATCTATTCAGGATGTAGTCTGTAAATACTATAATCTGGAATTGGCCGCTATCCAGACCAACTCGCGCAAGCGGGAAATCGTGCAGGCACGTCAGGTTACGATGTACCTGGCGAAGAAGTACACCGACAGTTCCTTCTCCCATATCGGGAAGATCGTCGGGAAACGCGACCATGCAACCGTCCTTCATGCCTGCAAGACGGTAAAGGACCAGATCGAAACGAATAAATCTTTCCGCTCTTCGGTAGAAGAGATCGAGGCTTTGCTCAAAGCTTGATTCAATAGGATAATGATAGGAAGGGATGCACTCGCAGGTGGCGTCCTTTTTCTGCTTTTGGGAAAACCATGTTGTAGGGCAGGTTGTCTTTTTGGAAAACTTTTTGAATCGGAGGAAAAGGTAAGCTGTTGATAAATAGCCGGATTTGTAGAGGAAGAGGAAAACTTGTCAACAATATATATTTTCTTTGTTGAATAATTTGGCTAATCCGCAAACTATGCTTAAACTTGCACATCATTAAACTTAAAACAATCGTGAATCGTAAAACTTACACCTTCGATGAAGCGTTTAAGGCTTCACTGGACTACTTTACCGGCGACGAATTGGCCGCAAAAGTATGGGTAAATAAGTATGCCTTGAAGGATGCGTTCGGGAATATCTATGAAGAATCTCCCGTGGATATGCATCATCGTCTGGCCGGTGAAATTGCCCGTGTAGAAAAGAAGTATCCTAACCCGCTTTCGGAAGAGGAACTCTTTAACCTGTTTGATCATTTCCGTTACATCGTGCCTCAGGGAAGCCCGATGACGGGAATTGGCAATGATTTTCAAATTGCCTCACTCTCTAACTGTTTTGTAATCGGATTGGATGGAGATGCCGATTCATATGGTGCGATTATTCGAATTGATGAGGAACAAGTGCAGTTGATGAAACGTCGTGGCGGTGTTGGTCACGATTTATCACATATTCGTCCGAAAGGATCTCCTGTTAAGAACTCGGCGTTGACATCGACCGGATTGGTCCCTTTCATGGAACGTTATTCGAATTCCACCCGCGAAGTGGCGCAGGACGGCCGTCGTGGCGCCCTGATGCTGAGCGTTTCAATCAAGCATCCGGATTCGGAATCGTTTATCGATGCCAAGATGACGGAAGGGAAGGTGACGGGGGCTAACGTGTCGGTGAAGATCGATGACGAATTCATGCAGGCGGTAGTCGACGGGACCCCTTATAAACAACAATATCCGACCGACTCGTCAGAACCCACTAATGTGAAGGAAATCAACGCGGCCGAACTTTGGAAGAAAATCATTCATAATGCATGGAAGTCGGCTGAACCGGGCGTGCTTTTCTGGGATACGATCCTGAAAGAGTCGGTGCCCGATTCGTATGCGGATCTCGGATTCCGTACGGTTTCGACCAACCCCTGCGGTGAGATTCCTTTGTGCCCGTACGATAGCTGCCGCCTGTTGGCGATCAACTTATATTCGTATGTTGTCAATCCTTTCACGAAAGAGGCCTATTTCGATTTCGACTTGTTCCGGAAGCATGTTATCCTGGCACAACGCATCATGGACGATATCATCGATCTGGAATCGGAAAAGATTGAAAAGATTCTGGAGAAGATCGATGCCGATCCCGAATCATTGGAAGTAAAACAGAGCGAACGCCACCTGTGGGAGAAGATCCAGAAGAAGACTTTGCAAGGACGTCGTACCGGTGTGGGCATCACCGCCGAAGGCGATATGATTGCCGCCTTGGGATTGCGCTACGGCACGGAAGAAGCGACAGACTTTGCCGAAAAGGTACAAAAGATGTTGGCTCTGGCTGCCTACCGTTCTTCAGTGGAAATGGCCAAGGAGCGGGGGGCATTCGATATCTACGATGCAAAGCGAGAAGAGAAGAACCCGTTTATCAACCGTCTGCGTGAAGCCGATCCGGAACTGTATGACGACATGGTGAAATACGGCCGCCGTAATATCGCCTGTCTGACCATCGCACCGACCGGAACGACCAGCTTGATGACACAGACCACTTCGGGCATCGAGCCGGTGTTCCTGCCCGTGTACCGCCGCCGCCGCAAGGTGAACCCGAACGATGCGGAAGCGCGTGTTGACTTTGTCGACGAGACAGGTGACGCATTCGAGGAGTATATCGTATTCCATCATAAGTTCGTAACCTGGATGTTGGCTAACGGCTTCTCCGCTTCCAAGAAATATACGCAGGAAGAAGTGGAGGAACTGGTTGCCAAGTCTCCTTACTATAAAGCGACTTCAAACGATGTAGACTGGTTGCAGAAAGTCCGTATGCAGGGACGTATCCAGAAATGGGTGGACCACTCCATCAGCGTGACGATCAACCTGCCGGCCGATGTGACGGAAGACCTTGTGAACACTTTGTATGTGGAAGCCTGGAAGTGCGGTTGCAAGGGATGTACGGTCTATCGCGACGGTTCCCGTTCGGGCGTATTGTTGTCTACGGATAACAAGAAGAAGAAAAAGGAGGATTGCAATTGCATGGAGCCGCCGGTTATCGTGGCTACCCGCCCGCGCGAACTGGAAGCCGATGTGGTGAAATTCCAGAACAACCGTGAGAAGTGGATCGCATTTGTCGGCTTGCTGAATGGCCGCCCGTACGAGATCTTTACCGGTCTTGCCGACGACGACGAAGGCATCATGTTGCCGAAGAACGTTTCGAAGGGCAGCATCATCAAGAGCTACGACGAGGACGGCAAGAAGCACTACGACTTCCAGTTCAAGAACAAGCGCGGCTATAAGATGACGATCGAAGGTTTGGACGGCAAGTTCAATCCGGAGTTCTGGAACTATGCCAAGTTGATCTCCGGCGTCTTGCGCTACGGCATGCCGATCGACCAGGTGATCAAGCTCGTCCAGGGCATGGAACTGAATAACGAATCTATCAACACCTGGAAGAACGGTGTGGAACGCGCTTTGAAGAAATACCTGCCGAACGGTATGGAGGCAAAAGGACAGAAATGCCCGAATTGCGGACATGAAACGCTTGTCTACCAAGAAGGATGTCTGATCTGTACCAATTGCGGCGCTTCAAGATGCGGATGAAAAGATTTTTGATTTATGATTTATGATTTATCATTGACGCTAAATGATAAATCATAAATCGTGAATAACACCCCATGAATCATAAATCATAAATTCATAGAAATGAAAGTCACCTTTAATATCAACTTCCATACCGTTTGGGGGCAGAAGTTATGTGTTGTAGGGTCGATTCCTGAGCTGGGTTCCTGGGAGCCGGCTTTGGCAAAGGAAATGAGTTATAAGGGAGATGGGAACTGGCAGCTCGAGCTGGAAGTGACCTCTCCTGTCAAGGATATAGAATACAGATATTTCCTGAGTGTAAACGATAAGCAGATATTCGAGGAGTGGGAAAAGAACCACCAGGTATTCTTTATCGGGCAGGCAGATCGATATACGCTATATGATTATTGGCAGGTTCGTCCTGCCAATATAGCTTTTTATTCCTCTGCATTTACCAAAAGTCTGTTCGCCCATCCGTGCAATACGCACGAACGGGTGGTGAAGAGCGGCAAGAGGCTTACGATCAAGATCTCCGTCCCGCGTGTCGAAAAGAACCAGCGCGTGGCTATCACCGGCAATCAGGAATGCCTGGGCGACTGGCATCCCGATAAAGCGTTGGTGTTGAGTTGCGACACCTTCCCGGTCTGGCATATAGACCTGGATGCCAACGAGATCACCTATCCGTTGGAATATAAGTTCCTGATCTGCGACGACCAGCAACAACCTCTATATTGGGAAGAAGATGAGAACCGTGTCTTGAACCTGCCTCCGCAACAGGCGGGCGAGACGGCGATCGTCTCGGGCCTTTATTTCCGCGATAACCTGCCCTTGTGGCGGTGTGCCGGTTCGGTGATCCCGGTCTTTTCCTTACGTTCGGAAAAGAGCTTCGGAGTCGGCGACCTGGGGGATTTGCGCATGATGGTGGATTGGGCCAAGAAAACGCACCAACGTGTCATCCAGGTGCTCCCGGTGAACGACACGACGACGACGCATACCCGTTCCGATTCGTATCCTTATAGCGCGATTTCGATTTATGCCCTTCATCCGATGTATATCAGCCTGCCCGATCTGGGAGAACTGGCTGATTCGGAAAAGGCCGCCTTTTTTGCCCGCAAACAGGCCGAGTTGAACAAACTCGATGCCGTCGATTACGAGCAGGCGGTCCGGTATAAACTGGAATATTGCCGGGAATACTTCAGGCAGGAAGGGGAAGCGATCCTCTCCACCCCCGGATATCAGGAGTTCTGCGAGCAGAACGAGCCTTGGCTGATGCCTTACGCCGCCTATTGCTACCTGCGTGACACGTACCGGACTTCCGACTTTACCCAATGGAAGGAAAACTCCGTATTCGACAAGAACAGCATCCGTGAACTTTGTTCCCCGACGGGCAAGGCATACCCGGAAATCTCTTTCATCTATTTCCTGCAATACGTCCTGCATACCCAGTTTAAGGGCGTTTCCGATTATGCCCGCAAGAACGGGATCGTGCTGAAAGGCGATTTGCCTATAGGAGTGAACCGTACGAGTGTCGAGGCGTGGATGGAACCGAAATACTTCAATATGAACGGACAGGCAGGCGCTCCGCCCGATGATTTCTCCGTGAACGGCCAGAACTGGGGATTCCCGACCTATAATTGGGAGAGGATGGAGAAAGATGATTTCTCCTGGTGGAAGAAACGTTTCCGCAAGCTGGAAGACTATTTCGATTGCTTCCGTATCGATCATATCTTAGGCTTTTTCCGTATCTGGGAAGTGCCGTTGGATTATGTCCAGGGACTTTGCGGACATTTCAATCCGGCTTTGCCGCTTACCCCGAACGAGATCGAACAGTATGGCCTGAGTTTCAATGAAGCCCGGCTTACCACCCCGCATATCAACCGCGAGTTTCTGCCCGAACTGTTTGGCGACCAGACCGAGGAGGTGATCGGCGCGTTCCTGGCCCAGTCGTCCTCCCGCCATTTCGTGTTGAAACCCTTCTGCGATACGCAACGCAAGGTGGAAGCGCTGTTTGCCGGAAAGACGGACGAGGCGTCTCTTCGGATCAAGAAAGGGCTGTTTGCCATCGCGAATGAAGTGCTGTTCCTGCGCGATCCGCGTGAGCCGGATAAGTTCCACCCGCGCATCTCGGCCAGCCAGTCCTATCTGTATCGCGAGTTGAACGCTTCCGACCGATATGCTTTCGACCAGCTGTATTGGAACTTCTTCTATCACCGCCATAACGAGTTCTGGAAGGCGCAAGCCTTTAGCCGCCTGACTCCGCTGATAGGCAGCACGAACATGCTGGTATGCGGCGAAGACTTGGGGATGATTCCGGAGTCCGTGCCCGACGTGATGAACAAGTTGCAGATATTCAGCCTGGAAATAGAACGTATGCCCAAGACTCCGCAACGCGAGTTCACGGACCTGCATAACCTGCCTTATCATTCGGTCTGTACGACATCGACCCACGATATGACGCCGCTTCGCAGCTGGTGGAAAGAGGACCGCGCCAAGACGCAACGTTATTACAACGATGTGCTTGGACAGGCCGGAGAGGCGCCGGAGGAATGTACGGCCGACTTGGCGGCACGGATCGTTTCCAACCATCTGGCAACCGCTTCGATGCTGGCCGTTATCCCCCTGCAGGACTGGTTCGCAATGGACGATTCCGTCAAGCGGAGAGATTGCGAGGCGGAACGCATCAACATCCCGTCCGATTCGGACAACTACTGGCGCTACAGGATGCACATCCCGTTGGAGAAACTGATCGAGGCAGATAGCCTGAACAACAAGATCACGGAAATGATTAAGGATTCAGGAAGAAAATAGAAGGAGGAACCCCTCTCCTTAAAAATCTTTCAGGCACGGATGCCATGTGGTGTGTCATCCGTGCCTGATTCATGTCGATTGATAAGCCCGGTTTTATTTGGCTATGCTTTTTTCTCCTGACATCTTGCAGACCCCGTTGAAGCGGGCGTTCGGTTCGATCTCCAGGGTTTGGGCGAATATGTCGCCTTGGATGACGGCGGTCGCTTTCAGGACAAGTTTGGCGCTGACCTGCACGGAGCCTTCCACTTCCCCCAATATTTCGGCATTGGCGGAAACGATGTTTCCCGTCACGTTCCCTTTCGGGCCGATTACGATCTTGCCGCTACAATTTACGTTTCCTTCGATTTTTCCATCCAGGCGGAAGTCTGTTTCCGTCACAATGTCGCCTTTAACGGTCGTGCCGGCGGCGAGGGTGTTATGCAGGCCGCCATTCGTGTTTTCTTCTTTTTGCTTTATTCCCATCATATTTCGTATTGTTTGTTAGAGACGCACGGCCGTACGTCTCTGCATATCGCAAATATAAGACTATTTTTTGGCAGAAAGGTTTACTTTATTTACATTTACAGATAAAATAACGAATTATGACAACAAAGATAGTACTGGAGGAAATGAGATTCTATGCCTACCACGGTGTAATGCCGCAGGAGACGAAGGTGGGGAACAATTTCGTTGTGAATCTGACCCTTACGGCTCCGTTGGAACAGGCCGTGAAGAGTGACGAACTGGACGATACGATCGACTATGCCGCCGTCTATGCGGTTGTAAAAGAGCAGATGGATATCCCTTCCAGGCTGATCGAACATGCGGCGGGACGGATTGTGTATGCCCTGAAAGAACGCTTCCCTGAGTTGACCGGTATCGAATTGAAATTTAGTAAGTTAAACCCTCCTTTCGGAGGCGATGTCCATAGCGCGTCGATCCTTCTTGGCGAGACGTTTCTACCACCTTATCGTGACAAATGACAATATTACAATTAGTTTGAAAGAGAATTTATCTTATAGTAAAATAGTATTATATATATATTATATATATAATACTATTTCTATAGGGAGGGGATTATGTCTTTTCCGTTATTGTAATATTGTAATATTGTAATATTGTCATTTGTCACGATAACAAGGAAAACATAGCTTTCTGTGCATGAAAACTATGTTTTGTATGAGGCAAAGCATAGTTTAACAAATATTCACTGCTTAGTGGGCCTCGTTTTTTTGCGAGAGGGGCTATGCGATGTATCTTTGTGCCATATAAAGCACAAATAATATAATTCACCATGGCATTTACCAACAACGTAATGATTGTCCGCCACGGATTGCTGGCGAAGTTAGTGAAACTTTGGAAGGAAAACCGTCTGCTCGAAGAGATAGACCGGTTGCCTATCGAGTTGAGTCCCCGTAAGTCTAAGGTCATCGGCCGTTGCTGTGTGCACAAGGAGCGGGCCGTGTGGAAATACAAGACATTGCCGTTGCTCGGATTCGATATGCAGGACGAGGTGGACGAGCTGACCCCTCTGTCCGAATATGCCAAACAAGCCCTGCTCCGTTCGGAAAACAAGAAGGAGAACCTGATGTGCGTGGTGGATGAAGCCTGTTCGTCCTGCGTGCAGGTGAACTATGAGATTACGAACCTTTGCCGTGGCTGCGTAGCACGCAGTTGCTACATGAACTGCCCGAAAGACGCGATCCGCTTCAAGAAGAACGGGCAGGCGGAGATCGACCACGACACCTGCATCAGTTGCGGCAAATGCCACCAGAACTGCCCCTATCATGCCATCGTGTATATCCCGATCCCTTGCGAGGAGGTCTGTCCGGTGAAGGCGATCAGCAAGGACGAGTACGGGGTGGAACATATCGACGAGTCCAAATGTATCTATTGCGGCAAATGCGTGAACGCCTGTCCTTTCGGAGCGATCTTCGAGATATCGCAGGTGTTCGATATCCTGCAACGCCTGCGCAACAAGGAACCGATGGTGGCCATTGTCGCCCCGTCCATCCTGGCCCAGTTTTCGGCTCCGGTCGAGAAGGTCTACGGCGCCATCAAGTCGCTGGGCTTCCTCGAAGTCGTCGAGGTGGCGCAAGGTGCGATGGAGACGACCCGCCGTGAAGCCGAAGAGCTGAAGGAAAAGTTGGCGGAAGGCCAGCCCTTCATGACGACCAGTTGTTGTCCTTCCTATATCCAGCTTGCCGAGAAGCATATCCCGGACTTGAAGAAATATATTTCGACTACCGGTTCGCCCATGTACTACACCGCCCGGATCGTGAAGGAGAAATATCCGGATGCCAAGATCGTGTTCGTCGGCCCGTGCGTGGCGAAGCGGAAAGAGGTGAAGATGGACCCGTGTGTGGACTTCACGCTCACGTTCGAAGAGGTCGGTTCCGTGCTGGCCGGTATGGAGATCAAGATCGAGGAGGCGCAGCCGTTCTCCGTTTTGCGTAACTCCGTACGTGAGGCGCATGGATTTGCGCAAGCAGGCGGTGTGATCAATGCGGTGAAGGTCTACTTGAAAGAAGACCAGGATGCCAGCTTGAATACGATCCAGGTGGCCAACCTGACGAAGAAGAACGTCGCCCTGCTACGTGCCTACGCCAAGACGGGCAAGGCTCCGGGACAATTCATCGAGGTGATGGCCTGCGAAGGCGGTTGTGTGACAGGCCCGTGCGTGCATGGCGACAGGGCTTCCGGGCAGAAGCAGTTGCTTAAAGAGCTTACCAGATACTAAGCGCATACCTTCACGGCCGGCATTCCCGAAGCCGCCGGGACAGACGGGGACAAGCTGAACCATTGGCTCGTGTCTGCTTATTTGGTGGGAGAAGAATAAAATAATTTAAATTATAGTATTATCATGGAATCATTGTTGCCTTTCTTTCTATTATGCTTTACCTCGTTCTTTACGTTAACGAATCCGTTGGGCACGATGCCTGTCTTCCTGACCATGACGAATGGCATGAGTGAGGAGCAGCGCCGTGTCATTGTCCGCCGCGCCACGATCGTGTCGTTTATGACGTTGATGGTTTTCACGTTCTCCGGCCAGTTCCTGTTCAAGTTCTTCGGTATTTCGACCAACGGGTTCCGCATTGCGGGCGGCATCATCATCTTCACGATCGGCTTCGACATGTTGCAGGCACGCTATGCGAAAGCCAAGCTGAAAGAAGAGGAGGTGAAGACGTATGTGAACGATATTTCCATTACGCCCCTTGCCATCCCGATGCTTTGCGGTCCCGGTGCGATCGCCAATGCCCTGATGCTGATGGACGATGCCGTGACATTGGCAAAGAAGTGCATCCTGATCGGGACGATCGGCTTGATCTATTTCATCACCTACCTGATCCTCCGCGCCTCCACCCGTCTGAACCGCTATATGGGCGAGACGGGCAATAACGTCATGATGCGCCTGATGGGATTGATCCTGATGGTGATCGCCGTGGAGTGTTTCGTGAGCGGTTTCAAGCCGATCATGATCGACATTTTGCAACACTCGAACCTGTAAAATGTTGTTTTTATATCTGTCCGTACTTGTCCGTTTGCCTGCAAAATTCTCTCTGTTCATAGTTCCGTAAATCTCTTTTTCCCCTGTAAATAGAACGCTAAGATCAGGCTTCCTTTTCGCAGCTCCGGAATGTCGGAAAGTTTTGTTTTGGCGAGATTCTCACGGCGGACCGGTTCGTAAGACGGTCTTAGCTCGTGGAACGCCTTCCGGGCCTCATACACCGCGCGGGCGTTCGGGGAATGGCCGGTCAGCAGAAACTTGGCTGCGGCAATATAGTCCAGCCAGAAACGTGCACGCATCACGTGCTTCAAATCCTTTTCCGGCAAATTCTTATATAGCATCAGCAGGTTGTTACGGAAGTTGAGGAATGTCTTGCGCGGACTCTCGACATTCAGCGTCGCGCCTCCCACGTGGTACACGACCGACGACGGCGTACAGACCAGCCGGTAGCCGCGCGAACGTAGCCGCCAGCACATATCGATCTCTTCCTGGTGGGCAAAGAACCCGGCATCGAGGCCGCCCACCTCTTTGTAAGTGGCCGTACGGACGAACAGGCAGGCGCCCGTGGCCCAGAGCAGGTCGGCAGGCGTGTCATATTGTCCGGCGTCTTTCTCGACGACGTGCAGGACGCGTCCGCGGCAGTACGGATAGCCGTACCGGTCCATATATCCCCCTGCCGCTCCGGCATACTCGAAATATTCCTTGTTCCGTTGGGCGCGTATCTTGGGCTGGACCCCGGCTATGCTCCTGTCGGCATCCATCGCGGCGACGGGGGCATCCAGCCATCCCGGAGTGACTTCGACATCGCTGTTGAGCAGAACCGTGTATTCGTGTCCGATGTGCTTCAATGCCTGGTTATATCCCTCGGCAAAGCCGTAGTTCTTATCCAGCCGGATGATGCCGACCGTCGGGAACTTTGTCTTCAGCATCTCGATGGAATCGTCCGTTGAGCCGTTGTCGGCAACGATTACATCCGCCCGTTCGCCGGGCGTGTAAGCGACGACGGAGGGCAGGAACTCCTCCATCAGCGCCCGGCCGTTCCAGTTCAGGATAACGACGGCAAGACGTTTGAATTGACGATTCGTGTTTGTTTCCATATCGTACCTTCTTTTTTGATGTTGTTGCTAATTGTCGATTGTCAATTATGCATTGTCAACTCTCTTATGTTTCCATCTCTTATGCGTCCAAAGCCAGCCGGCCGGATTGCGAAGGATGCATTTTTCCATCAGGCGGGCATATTGTTCGGTGATCCAGTTTTCGGGAGTCTCTTTGGGAGTCTCGGTCACCAGTTTCATGTCTACGGTATAGTAGCCGCGTTTCACTTGCTTCGTGTCGAGGAAGATGACAGGCAAATCCAGTTTGCGGGCCAGGCGTTCGGGGCCGGTCAGGATGGAGGAATCCTGGTTCAGGAAGTTCGTCCAGTAGTGCAGGTTGTTACGGCTCGGCGTCTGGTCGGCGATAAAGATCACGACACAACGGGTTTTGTTTTTCTTCAGGGTGATGACATCGCGCACGGTGTCTTGTTTTTTGATCCCGAAGGAGCCGAATTTCGTGCGCAGGTTGATGAACAGGCGGTCGAAAGCCTGGTTGTTGAGGGGGCGGTATATCTGGTAGATGCGGGAGTCCTTGAAACGGGAGGTCGAGCCGGAAAACCATTCCCAGTTGCCGTAATGTCCCATCAGGAGGATGAAACAGGTGTGCCCTTTCTCCATCAGCTTGTCTACCAGTTCGGGGTTTTTCAGGAAAGCCCGGCGTTGCAACTCTTCGAGGGAGATGTGGGCGAGCTTGATCGTCTCGACCACGTAGTCGGTGAAATGGTGGTAGAACTCGCGTTCCAGCCGGCGCAACTCCGTCTCCGATTTATCGGGGAAAGAGGCTTTCATGTTTTGCCTGACGACCTTCACCCTGTATCTGGCGACCTTATAGACCAGCCCATAGAGGATATCCGATAATATATAAAGCGCCCACATCGGCAATAAGGCATGAACTTTTACCCAGCTATAGATAAGCGCATATTGTATTTTATTCCACATATTCTATAATCTTTACTACTAACGCCGTTTTGTCCTCGTTCCAACCTTCCAGTATGACCTGCCGGGTTTCGTTGACCAACGAGTGGTCGTACGGGATCTCTACCTTGATATAATTCTCCGTGAAGCCGTGCATCATGCCTCCTTTGCGGGTTTGTTCAAACAAAACGTCGGCTTTTTGCCCGATATGCGCTTCATAGAAAGCATGGAGCTTGCGGTCCGATATGTCCAGCAATTGCTGGCTACGGGCGTGCTTGGTCTTCGGGTCGACTACATGGTCGATTTTGAGCGCCTGCGTACCCGGCCGTTCCGAATAGCTGAACACATGCAGCTGGCTGATGTCCAGGCTTTCGATAAAGGTGCGGGCCTCCTCGAAACAGGTATCCGTCTCGCCTCGCGTACCGACGATCACATCGACGCCGATAAAGGCGTGTGGCATGACCTCCTTGATCTTTTCGATCTTATGCCGGAACAGGGCCGTGTCGTAACGGCGGCGCATCAGTTTCAGCACCTCGTCGCTCCCGCTTTGCAACGGGATATGGAAATGAGGGGCGAAACGTTTGCTCCGTGCCACGAAATCGATCGCTTCGTCCGTGATCAGGTTCGGTTCGATGGAGGAGATGCGGTAACGCACGATCCCTTCCACCTCGTCGAGGGCGCGGATCAGGTCGATAAACGTCTCCCCGGTGCTCTTCCCGAAGTCGCCGATGTTGACGCCTGTCAGCACGATCTCTTTTCCCCCACCCGCGGCAACCTCTTCGGCCTGCTTCACCATGCTGGCGATCGTCCCGTTGCGGCTACGTCCGCGGGCGAACGGGATGGTGCAATAGGAACAGAAATAATCGCATCCGTCCTGCACTTTCAGGAAATGGCGCGTACGGTCGTCCGCCGAACAGGAAGGGGAGAAGGTGCGGATATCTTTCGTTTGGGAAGCGATGACGGCGCCTCCCTCTTCTTTCTTTTTCAGATCGTCTAAATACATGAGTATGTCCAGCTTCTGCTCGGCGCCCAACACGAGGTCGACCCCTTCGATGTGCGAAACCTCTTCCGGCTTCAACTGGGCGTAGCAGCCGGTCACGACGATGAACGCTCCCGCATGCTGCTTGCTGATCCGGCGGATCGCCTGGCGGCATTTCTTGTCGGCAAGTTCTGTCACAGAGCAGGTGTTGACAACGCAAATATCGGCCTTTTCACCCGGACGCGCTTTGCGTACGCCCTGTTCGGCAAGGACTTTCCCTATGGTCGAAGTTTCGGCGAAGTTCAACTTGCATCCTAAGGTGTAGTATGCGGCTATCTTATTCTCAAAAACAGTCTTATCAATCATTGTCATTTAATTATCGCGCAAATTTAGCGAAAATGTTTGGACATAGCATATTCTTATCGTTTATTGTGGAACCGGTAGCCTATCCCTAACATCAAGTTGTTGGGATCTTTGAATTTGCTCAATTGGTAGCCTACGTGCAGGAACAGGTTGCGGGTGACGGATGTCTTCAACGCCAGGATTTGGTACATTCCTTGTGTGTCGGTGCATTTGTGGTAAACGTTGTAGCCTATGCCTACGTTGATCGTGAAGATCGGCATGACCAGTTCGCCCCGTGCGGATAGCCCGATAGCCAGTTGTTCCTTGAACGGCGGACGGTAAAACCGGTGTTCGGCTTCGTAGGTATAATCGGCTTCGTGTTCCTTGAGGTTCGCACTTTCGTCAAATTGCACGTCGAGCGATGCCCCGGCACGGAAATATTTGTGGAAGTTGTACATGGGATTGAAATTGAATCCCAATACGCCGAACGATCCGGGAGCGAGGTAGGATTCATCGGGCTTGATGACCCCTTTCCGTTTCGAGGCGCCGTATAAGACGATGTCATAGCTGATGTGCGGTTGGATGTGCTGGGTGGTCGGCCTGCCGGACATCACCGCCCCGGCATTTTCTCCGAAGGTGTGCACCAAGCCTATCCTGCCTCCGACGGTATTGACGCCTGCATTGGGGTACTGGGTGTTCCCGTTGGAGAAATGGCTCAGGTCGATGCCTGCCGTCAGCCGCCATCCCGTCGCCAGTTGCCAGTCCAGCAGGAATCCCAAATTGATATAAGCATTGATCTTCGACCCCACGACATAATTGTAGGCGTTGGTCTCCGGATGATATTTCTCCCATCCGAAGGAAGCCCCGAAGTTCCATTCGTAGTCCAGCGACAGGCGGGGGGAGAGTCGGGCTATGCGCGACCCCTGGAAGGCGTATATCGAAACCGGAGTCCCGATCTCGGCCTTGTCAAAGAAAGAATGGTAGGAGACGCCGATCCCCTGGTATGTGTGGGGGTATAATTTCCCGTTACGCGATTCCGGATGAAACCGGAAGGAGTATTTCAGGTGTGCCGATACGGACTTGCGCAAGGGGTGCTGCGATGCGTTGTCGCCTGCAAAGAACTCATTGGTGGGGATGAGGTAGACGGGGCGGAAGTCGATGCCGACCTCGTGCGTGAGCGGATGGCAGGACAGGGAGTCGGTTGTTCCTGTCCCCTGTGCACATATACGGGTGTAGCCCGGTAAACACATTCCTATTATTATAAAAATTTTCAAATTCATGTTGTTGCTTGCTTAACGTTCTGCCAGGATGATGACCGGATTCTCGTCGTTTTCTTGTACTTCATAGCCTATCAGGTAGCGTCCGCCTTCTTCCAACTTGTCCTGATAGTCGACAATCTGCGGTATGTATCCGGTCAATAGAACGGGGTCGGTCGTCTCCAACGGGATGAAACGTACGTTTTTCGCCCATTCGTCCAATTTTATTTCGGTTGGCTCCCTATCGAAAACGGCAGCCATATCGATCGTTTGGCAGACCATATCGTCCGCCTCTTGTTTATGAGAGTACTGGCAACCGGCCAATATTCCGCATAGTAGCAGTATCCATCTGTTCATATATCATATTATTAGGCAGCCGAAAGATAGGGAAAAATTTGCTTATTCAAGGTTTTCTTGATACATTGCCACTCTATTTCCTAAAAATCAGCTTGATGCGAACTCTCCTATGGGAACAAACTTGAGTGGATGCTTACAGGGACTTGGTGTAGTAACGGTTAAAACAAAATATTATGAAAGCAAAAAATCTCATCTTACTGACGGCCCTCCTTGTAATGGGAAGCCAATCTATAAGTCCCCAGACAAAAGGAGGTGGCTTGCCGGTGTTTGATTTTACAAAAGACTATCCTCAAAAAAAGATGCTCCTTCAGGATATAACGGATATCGAATATATCCCGCTGGAAACAAGCGACGATATTTTGCTGGGCGACCAATCTGTACTTTCTGCCGTTACCGACAAATATATTCTCTTGCACGAGTATATACGGGGTGATATATTTGTTTTCGATCGCACGACCGGGAAACTTTATTCTCATTTCAATCATAAAGGGCAGGGAGGAATGGAATATAATTGGATTAATGCAGGTACGATTTTGGATGAAAGGAAGGAGGAGATTTATGTGTGTTCCCAGTCTGTTCAAGTTTATTCGTTGAAGGGAGAATACAAACGGACATTAAAAATACGTACCTATGGCAAAGAAATGAGCATTTTTGATTTTGACGATGAGTCTTTGCTTATTTATGAAGGTGTAATTATAGAGCCGGGGCGTGAAGATAAAACTAAAAAAGAGCCTTACTACTTGGTTTCAAAAAATGATGGTAGCTTGATTTCTGCATTGGATCTTTATTTTCCCAAAAGATATTCCAACAAAATCGCTCAACATTTAGATGGCAATATGTGGAGATCTTATGTACTGTCTTATCCCAAGAATGTGCATGATGGTTCAGATCTGATCATTGCTGATATTTCATCCGATACGATATACCGGTTATCTCCAGGGAAAGGATTGATCCCTTTGCTAACCCGCAAGCCATCGGTTCATGATTCTGAACCCCGTAATATATGGATGCCTCTTGTGATAACAGATAAATTTATGCAGATAGGTAAGTTTCTTCTGGATTTTAACGCGAGAGGAGGAAAGATACCGGTATTTATGTATGACTTTAAGACCGATGAAATAAGCCGGATATCTATTTTGGATGCCGAGTTTGCAGTGAAGCCATACGGATTAGGGGAATGGGATATTAGTACATTCCCTGCTATCGCTAAGAACATGACAGCCGAGTTGATACAAGCCCCTGTTATGATAGAGGCTTATCAGAAGAAACGGTTGAAGGGAAATGGCAATAAGGTGGCTAAGGGGCTTATAGAAGATGATAATCCGGTTGTCAGGATTATTAAATTCAAATAACCCGTGCGGATAGGCGGATCCGTCATGTTCAGGAGAATATCCCCTTGACTGTAAGGGTTAAACTCTGGCTATCTGTTGTGTATTTGTCGGATAGTCTGTATTTTTGCGCAAATTATAATACAGTGTGCAATATGATACAAGAGAATTTTATCAAGATATACGAGGACAGTTTCAAGAAGAACTGGGAACTGCCTGCCTTGACGGATTACAGCAAAGGAACGACTTTTTCTTTTGCTGACGTGGCTAAAGAGATTGCCCGTATCCACATCCTGTTTGAAGAATGCCAGATACGGAGGGGAGATAAGATTGCTCTGATCGGGAAAGACAGTGCCCGCTGGTGTATTGTCTATATGGCCGCTGTGACCTATGGGGCGATTATCGTGCCTATCCTGCAAGACTTCAGTCCGAACGATGTGCATCATATTATCAATCATTCCGAATCTGTTTTTCTTTTTGTCAGCGACCGTATCTGGGATACGCTGGAAGAGGAAATGATCGAGGATGTGCGAGGCGTCTTTTCGCTGTCCGATTTCCGTTGTCTGCACCAGCGGGATGGTGAAAACATCCAGAAGCTGCTGAAAGGGATGGACGGGAAGATGGAAGAGAAATACCCGGACGGTTTCGGAAAAGACGATATCAAATATGCGGAACTGGATAACGACAAGGTGGTGGAGATCAACTATACTTCCGGTACGACCGGCTTCAGCAAGGGCGTCATGCTGACCGGAAATAATTTGGCCGGGAATGTGGTGTACGGCATCGAGCTTGGCGTATTGTACAGAGGGGAGCGCGAACTTTGCTTCCTGCCTTTGGCGCACGCCTACAGTTGTGCGTTCAATTTCCTGGTTCCGATGGCGGTCGGGGCGCATGTCTACCTGTTAGGGAAAGTCCCTTCTCCCAAGATCCTGTTGAAAGCCTTCGAAGAGGTGAAGCCGAACCTGATCCTGACGGTCCCGTTGATCCTGGAGAAGATTTACAAGAAGATGATCTTGCCGCAACTCAGCAAGACAACCATGAAAGTGGCGCTGAATATCCCGTTGCTGGATTCCCGTATCTATGCACAGATACGGAAGAAGCTGGTCGATTCGTTCGGCGGACGTTTCCGTGAAGTGATCGTGGGTGGGGCTGCCATGAATGAAGAGGTGACGAACTTCCTTTATAAGATCAAATTCCCGTTCACGATCGGTTACGGTATGACGGAATGCGGCCCGTTGATCAGCTATGACCATAATGACGAATATGTCCCCGGATCATGCGGACAGGTCTTGAAAGGGATCATGAAGGTGCGCATCGACTCGGAAGATCCGTATAATAAGGTAGGGGAAATCCAGGTGAGCGGTGAAAATGTGATGAAAGGTTACTATAAGAACGAAGAGGCGACTGCCAATGTCTTTACCGAAGACGGCTGGTTGCGTACGGGTGACCTTGGAACGATCGATGCTGATAACCGCATCTATATCCGTGGCCGTAGCAAGACTATGATCTTAGGAGCAAGCGGACAGAATATTTATCCGGAAGAGATCGAATCGAAGCTGAACAACTTGCCGTTCGTAATGGAAAGCATCATAATTGAGAAGAACGGTAAGCTGTTAGGACTTGTCTATCCGGATTACGATACGGTGGACGGTACAGGGGTTTCGCACGAAGACCTTCCGATCATCATGGAGCAGAACCGGATCGAACTTAACAAACTTTTAGCACCTTACGAGGCTGTTTCCGCCCTGCAATTGTATCCGACGGAATTTGAAAAGACGCCTAAGAAGAGCATCAAGCGTTACTTGTATAGTAACTATTAGTGGATTTATACGGTCTGTGAATCAGCTTGTTGGGATCTGTATGAAAAATATTTTGAAAAAAAGTGCATTATGTTGTACAACATGTTTGATTAATACATACATTTGCATCGTTTTAAGACAAGAAGATATTATAGACCGTTTAAATTAAAAAACAAAATGAAAAAGTTAGTTGCATTTGCTGCCGTTATCGCAGCTGTATCATTCGCATCTTGTGGCAACAAATCAGCAGAAAACACTGAAGTTGCAGAAACTGAAACAGAAGCTACAGTAGAAGAAGTTGTTGCTCCTGCTGAAGAAGCAACAACAGAAGAAGCAACAGTTGCTGAAGGTGATTCGACTGCTGTTGAAGCTCCGGCTGCTGAAACAGAAGCTGCTCCCGCTGAATAATCATTCAGTGATCAGTAATGAGGACAGTCTGTATGCGTGTAACATACAGACTTTTTTTGTTTTTAAACCTATGTAATTTATGTATATGAAACGAACGCTATTACTCCTTCCGGTTATTGCATGTCTGGGTCTGTCTGCTTTCGCACAGGTTCCTGTTGATAAAACTGTCTCGTTGCAGAGTGTTGAAATCCAGGGGAAACGTTTTGGCGGTCTGACCGGCGGGGAAGTGAAACGCTTGCAGGTGGACGGTAACCTGAGTGGCCTGACCGGGACGACCTCCGATGTCTTTCGCTTGCTGCCTTCCGTTGTTACGGATATCGAGGGAGGAATCACTTTCCGTGGTTCCGGCAATCCCGGCCTGCTGATAAACGGAGTGCCCTATGGTTTGCTGGAAGAGTATAGCGGGGATATGCTGATCCAGCTTCCGGCGTTGTTCTTCGACCGGGTGTCGATGACGTCGACTCCTTCCATCGGGTTTGTGCCGGATGGGGATGCTGGGATTCTGAACCTGTCGTCGGCGGTTTATACGGCTGCTGATTCGCCTCTGGTCCTGACGTTGGGAGCCGGATTTCAGGAACGTTATAATGTCGGTGCGATCCTGAATCTGCATCCGGGTAAGTTTCATATTGTCGGAAAATATAATTATCGCCGGGAGTTCCGTAAGCGTACGTTCAGCAAGTCGACGACGAACAAGGGAGGGACAACCGTTATGAACAATAATGCGTCTGCCCGCCCTGATGTGCATCTCGCCGATCTGAGTGTCGGATATGACCTGACGGCAAACGACCTGATCACGGTCTACGGCCTGTACAGCCTGATGGACTATAGCCGTTACGGGAAGATCCATAACAATAAGCTGGTGGACGGGAACCTGCAACCGGTGATGTTCCGCCATCGTTATAATGACCAGCGCCAGGAAGCGTATGCTGCCGAAGTGCGCTGGAACCATACATTCGACAATCCCCGGGATCGCCTGGACGTCGTGTTCAACTACAATAATTTCGGGTATGACGAAGGCAACGAATACAAGAATGAGAAGCCGGAAACGGGTAAGATCATTGCCGAGGATAACTATTATGTCAATCAGGATAAGAATAATTATTACGTGTCTGTCCTCTACGGTAAACTCTTTGCCGACGACTGGCGCTTGCATGTCGGTTATATCGGGCGCTTCAAGGATGAGAGCTATCATGCCAATGGCAGTAAGTTGTCAGGCGAAACATGGGCTTTTGACTGGCAGAAGGAGAACGAATATTATTTCAACCGCCGCACGAATCTGCTTGTAGCCGCTTTGGAAAAGAAGTGGAATGCTTTCTATGCCGAAGCGGGCGTGCAAGGCGAACTGAACTGGCAAAAGATAGATACGCGTTATCAGACCGATGATGTGCAGGAAAAGATCCCGATGGTAAAGAGCACTTCCCGCTTTCATCTCTTTCCCCGTTTGAAGTTGGGCTACCAGACGGATAAATCCGGGGAGTTGACCTTGAGTTACGTGCAACGCGTAATTCGGCCTTACGGCAGTTACCTGAATGTGTTTACCGATCGCAGCGACGCGACCCATATCTGGAAGGGGAATCCGGATTTGAAAGACGAACTGATCCATTCGGTCGAGTTGGCCTATTCGTATGCTACCTCCGTTTTCCGGCTGTCGCCGAGCTTGTATTACCGAAATAAGAAGAACCGGATCATGGACAGGGTAGAAGATGCAGGAGAAAGCGGGACGATCTGGACAAAGGAGAACATCGGCCATAGCCGGACATTCGGTTTTGAACTGTCCGGAACCTGGCAACCGGTCCGTATGCTGTCTCTCGGTTGGTCCGGCGATATCTACCGGGACGAGATCGATGGGCGTACGATCGGTTATGATGAAAAGAAGTCGATGGTCTGCGGCGATATCAAAGGCTCTGTCAACATCTGCATCACCCCGACGACGGAGTTGCAGCTTGATGGCTTTTACATCTCCGACCAGCTTACCCCGCAGGGAAAGATCAAGTACCGTTCCAGCGTCAATGCCGGTATCTCCCAATATTTCATGCACCGTAAGTTGCGTGCCAACCTGAGCATCAACAACATCTTCAATGGTCTCGAAGAGACAACGATCGTCGACACGAAAGACCTGCAAATGACCCAGATCCGCAACCGCGACGCACAGGTGACTTGGGTGACGTTGACGTATAATCTATAAGGCCGGTTTTGTCAGCCTTCCTGTTTATCCCGTTCCTTCTTCGGAATGAACAGGATCAATCGGATGGACTGGTCGTAGGTGAAATAGCTCCATACCCATTCGATCAGCACCATGATCTTGTTCTTGACACCGAGGATGGAACGGAGGTGCACGCCCATCCAGACCAGCCAGGCGATGAAGCCGTGCAGTTTCACTTTATGGAGGTCGGCTACCGCTTTGTTGCGGCCGACGGTTGCCAGGGTTCCGAGATTCTTGTAATGGAAAGGTTTCAGCGGTTTACCGCTTTCGAGACGTTTCAGGTTGTCGGCAAGCAGGAGGCCCTGCTGGATGGCGACTTGGGCGACTTGCGGATGGCCGTTCGGATAGTCGGTTTCCGTTTGTAGGCAGACATCGCCGATGGCGAATACATTTCCCGAACCGTGCAGTTGGTTGTATTCATTGACCAGGATACGTCCGCCCCGACCTAATTCCTTATGGTCGATCTGCTCGAAACGGGTGGCGGTTACGCCGCTAACCCAGACGACTGTTTTCGTTTCGATGGAGTTGCCGTCGTCCAGTATGGCTTTGCCGTCTTTGTAATCGACCACCTTTTTTTGCAACATGACTTTGACACCCATCCCTTCGAGGAACCGCTTTGCATTGTCCGACGCCTCTTCCGACATGGCGGCAAGCAGGTGGGGCGAACCTTCCACCAGGTAAATATTCATCTCCGACTGTTTCAGGTCGGGATAATCTTTAGGCAGGACGAAGTGTTTCATCTCCGCCAGCACGCCCGATATTTCGACACCCGTAGCACCTCCGCCAACGATGACGACATTCATCAATGCCTGTTTCTCCTGCGGATCGGTGCAGATCGTCGCTTTCTCGAAATTGGAGAGGAGCGTGTTGCGCAGGATAAGGGCTTCTTCGATGGTTTTCATCGGCAATGCCTGGCTTTGGATCACCTCGTTGCCGAAGAAGTTCGTGACGGTACCGGAAGCGATTACCAGGTAATCGTATTTCAATTCTCCGATAGAGGTCAGTATCAGGTTCTTTTCCCGTATGACCGCTTTCACTTCGGCCAGCCGGAAAAAGAAGTCTTTCCGCTTCTGGAAAATCTTGCGGAAAGGGAAGGAGATGGAGCTCGATTCGAGTCCGGAAGAGGCCACTTGGTAGAGCAATGGCGGGAACTGGTGGTAGTTGTTCTTGTCAATCAATACGATTTGGAAATGACTACCCTTCAGTCTGTTGGCAAGCTTTAATCCCCCGAAGCCCCCGCCAATGATAACGACCCGTTTCTTACCTGTATCAGCGATATTGAATCCCATGATGTCTTATGTGTTTATTGTTTCTTATAGAACAATCTATCGGGTAATAAGTTGTTACGCCTTTCGTAAGCGTACTGTTACGGTGGTCGTACTCGGTAAAGCCTGGCGGGAGCGCCGGGTAGCGCTCTATTGCAATCCCGTCAATATCTTCTTCAATACTGTCTGTGCCGATATTTCGCGGTTGGCGGCTTCGGGGATCACGATGCTTTGGGGGCTTTCGATTACGTCATCCGTAACGATCATGTTGCGGCGGACGGGCAGGCAGTGCATGAAATAGGCATTGTTGGTGAGCGCCATCTTTTCCGTGTCGACAGTCCAACTGCGGTCCATGTTGAGAACCTTGCCGTAGTTGGGATCGGCATAGGCCGCCCAGTTCTTGGCATAGATAAAGTCGGCGCCTTCGAACGCTTTCTTCTGGTCGTATTCCACGCGGGCGTTGCCAACGAAGCGCGGATCCAATTCGTATCCTTCCGGATGGGTGATGACGAACTCATAGTCCGTCGCATTCATCCATTCGGCAAAACTGTTCGGAACAGCCTGCGGAAGTGATTTAGGATGCGGGGCCCAGGTCATGACGACTTTCGGACGGTCTGTCTTCTTATACTCTTCGATCGTGATCAAGTCGGCAAAGCTTTGTAACGGGTGGCGGGTAGCCGCCTCCATGCTGAACACCGGCCGGCCGGAATGTCGGATGAACTGGTTCAGGATCTTTTCGTTGTAATCGTCTTCCTTGCTTTCGAAACGGGCAAAGGAACGTACGCCGATCACGTCGCAATAGCAACCCATCACCGGAACCGCTTCTAAGAGATGTTCGGGCTTGTCGCCATCCATGATCACGCCTCGTTCGGTTTCCAGCTTCCAGGCTCCCTGGTTCACGTCGAGCACCATCGTGTTCATGCCTAAATTCATGGCTGCCTTCTGGGTGGAGAGGCGGGTGCGGAGGCTGGAGTTGAAGAATATCATCAATAACGTCTTGTTCTTGCCCAGTTCGGTAAACTGGTAACGGTCTTTCTTTATTTCGAAAGCCTCGGCGAGCGCCTGCTTGAGGTCGCCCAAATCCTGTACACAAGTGAAGTTTCTCATATCATGTCTCATTTTAAATTGTTCTGCCTGCAAAGGTAAACAATGATTTCAGATTTATGCAATACCGTTATAGCTGTATTATCATCTGACACTGATAATACCAACACTGTATCAGGAATTACTTTCGTATTTGTCCGTCTCCTTCGATGATGTACTTGTAGGTCGTCAGTTCCGGCAACGCCATCGGACCGCGGGCGTGCAGCTTCTGCGTGCTGATGCCGATTTCGGCTCCGAAACCGAACTGCGCCCCGTCGGTGAAAGCCGTAGACACATTGGCGTAGACGCAGGCGGCATCGACCATTTGCTGGAAACGGCGGATGGCTTCCGTCGATTCGCTGACGATGCTTTCACTGTGTTTCGAACTGTAGCGGGCGATATGTTGCAGGGCTTCATCCAGAGAGGAGACCGTGCGGACCGCCATTTTGTAGTCTAAGAACTCGGTGCCGAAGCTGTCTGCCGCAGCCGGCTGGAGCAAAGCGGCGGGATAGTGGCCCGATAGGGCGGCAAAGGCGGGTTCGTCGGCATAGATAACCACGTGGTTGCCGGACAGCTTGCCGCACAAATACGGCAGGTCGCCTAACCGGTCACGATGGACGATCAGGCAGTCCAAGGCGTTGCAGACACTGACGCGGCGTGTCTTGGCATTGTTGACGATCTCGCGCCCTTTCTCTTTGTCCCCGTCCTTGTCGAAATAGGTGTGGCAGATACCGGCTCCCGTCTCGATGACCGGCACGCGGGCATGGTCACGGACGAAGTTGATCAGCGAACTACTGCCCCGCGGAATGATAAGGTCCACCAAGCCGACGGCGTTCAACAGTTCGGTCGTCGCTTCGCGGTCGGGCGGCAGGAGCGTACAGACAGCCGGGTCGATGCCTTGTTTTGCCAGTACGTTATGGATAATCGCCACTAAGGCGCGGTTGGAACTGTCGGCATCCGAACCGCCTTTCAACACGCAGGTATTCCCGCTCTTGAAGCAGAGGGAGAAAACGTCGAAGGTGACGTTCGGGCGTGCTTCGTAGATGACGCCGATCACGCCGAAGGGAACGGTCACTTTTCGGATCACCATGCCGTTTGGGCGTACCGTTTCGCTTAACAGCTTCCCAAGAGGCGACGGTAGCGAGGCGACGTTCTTCATGTCTCCGGCAATACCAGCGAGGCGTTCTTCCGTCAGTTTCAGACGGTCGTATTTCGGATTCGCCGGGTCCATGCGTTGCAAGTCTTCGGCGTTGGCGGCCAGGACTTCCGCCCGGCGCGACAGCAAAGCCGAAGCCGTGTCTGTGAGGATGCGGTTGATGGCGGCATCGTCCAGCGTGACAAGCTGGCGCGAAGCGGCGAGGGTCTGTTGCAATAATTCGTTAATCATGGTCGTATGATCGTTGTTACTTTTCGTATTCCTGAATATACTTGGGATGGACGGCATCTTTCCCTAACACGAGGCAAAGCCCGATGACGAAGCTCACGCCCCAGTTGATAAGCTGGCCGCTGCCTAACGGGTGGCCGAACAGGAGGAAACCGTTGACAAGGCCGCTTACCAGGAAGAGCCCGAGGCTTGCCCAGCAGAATGCGTAATTCGATACAAGCCTGCGTATCGTCAGGCTGACAGCAGAGATGACAAGCAGTAGGCATACCGCAATCAGGCTGTAAGCTGCTATTTTCAACTCGGCAGGCGAAGCAGTGACGGGCAGCCCCAAGTCCAATTTGTCCCCGTGTGTCAGGAGGGTGACGCCTCCCATGCCTCTGAGCAGTCCTACTACAATCATCAGGACTGATGCGAATGATAACCAATACTTCTTCATACTCTCTTCTATTTTATTAATCCAGATACAAATAATCGTAATGTATCAACGGTTTCTTGTCCCGGCTGCCGACCAGTTCCCGTGCTTCCGTACTGTCGTAACCTGCGCATCCGACCCCTAACTGGCGGCCTTCCTCGTTGATGATCTTGACAATATCGTCTTTCTCGAAGTCGCCGATGATCCGGGTGACGCCGACCAGCAGGATACTGGTCGCCTTCGGGCCTAACAACGCCTCTTCGGCTCCCCGGTTGATGTGTATCTCGCCTTTGGCAAAGCCTTCGGAATGGGCGATCCACTTCTTGACGCTGCTGACAGGTCTGTCTGACGGGATGAAACGCGTGCAAACGGCCCGGCTGTCTTTGGCGAGCAGGTCTACTAGGATGTTGTCCTTCTTGCCGTTGGCAATGATCACCGTGATGCCTTCGTCGGCCACCTTCTGCGCAATGTTGCATTTGGTCAGCATACCGCCGCGGCCGAATGAAGACTTGCTGGTCTGTACATATTCCGACAGGTCTTCCTTGCCTCCGTCGATCTCGCGGATAACCGTGGAAGACGGGTCGGACGGGTTGCCGTTATATATTCCGTCGATGTTGCTCAGGATAATCAAAGCATCCATTCCCATCATGGTGGCGATCAGCCCGGATAGCTCGTCATTGTCCGTGAACATCAATTCAGTAACCGATATCGTGTCGTTTTCGTTCACGATGGGAATCACTTTATTTTCAAGCATCACCTCCATGCAGTGTTTCTGGTTGAGGTAATGCGTGCGGCTGCCGAAGTTCTCCTTCGTGGTGAGCACCTGTCCGCAGGTCATGCCATGTTCGCGGAACAACTCGTAATAACGGTTGATCAGCTTGGCTTGCCCGACTGCCGAATAAAGTTGGCGGGCGGAGACGGAGTCCAGCTTTTTGCCGGCCTTTATCTCACTGCGTCCCGAAGCGACCGCCCCGGAAGAGATGAGGACGACCTCCACGTCTTTGCGGTGCAGTTCGGCCACCTGGTCTACCAAGGCGGACATCCGGGTAATATCCAACGTGCCATCCTTGCGGGTGAGCACGTTGCTACCTATTTTAACGGCGATACGTTTCATTTCTTATCTTTATCCCGGATCTCGACCCGACGTATCTTGCCGCTGATCGTCTTCGGCAATTCGTCTACGAACTCGACGACACGCGGGTATTTGTACGGAGCCGTCACCTTTTTGACATGATCCTGCAATTCCTTGATCAAAGCGTCTCCGGCTTTATCCTTGTAGTCCTTCGCCAGGACAATGGTGGCTTTTACCACCTGTCCGCGGATTTCATCGGGAACGCCGGTGATGGCACATTCGACAACCGCCGGGTGCGTCATCAGGGCGCTTTCCACCTCGAACGGGCCGATCCGGTAGCCGGAGCTCTTGATCACATCGTCGGCACGGCCTACGAACCAGAGGTAACCGTCTTCATCACGCCAGGCGACATCGCCCGTGTAATAGAGTCCGTCGTGCCAGGCTTCGCGTGTGCGTTCGGCATCCCGGTAATATTCCTTGAAAAGTCCGATCGGCTTGCCGTTTGTCGTCTGGATGACGATCTGTCCCTGTTCGCCGTCTTCGGCACGGGTCCCGTCCGGACGCAACAAGTCTACGTCGTATTGCGGATTGGGTACGCCCATCGAACCGGGTTTCGGCTCCATCCACGGGAAAGTGGCGACGGTCAAGGTGGTTTCCGTCTGCCCGAAACCTTCCATCAGCTTGATGCCAGTCAGTTTGTAGAACGTGTCGAATACGGCAGGGTTCAAGGCTTCGCCGGCGATGGTGCAGTATTGGAGGGACGACAGGTCGTATTTCGTCAGGTCTTCGCGTATCAGGAAACGGAAGATCGTGGGAGGTGCGCACAAAGATGTGATGCGGTAGTCCTGTATCATCTGCAACATATCGGCCGGCGTGAATTTCTCATGGTCGTACACGAATACGGTCGCTCCCGCAATCCATTGTCCGTAAAGTTTCCCCCAGACGGCTTTCCCCCAGCCGGTATCGGCAATAGTCAGGTGGAGGCTGTCGGTATGCAAATTGTGCCAGAAACTACCTGTCACGATATGTCCGAGCGGATAGGTGAAATCGTGCGCCACCATCTTCGGGTTGCCGGTCGTCCCGGAAGTGAAATACATCAGTGAGATGTCGTCGTTGCTGTTCGGATGTTCCGGACGTACGAACGGAGCCGCGCTATCGAGGCCTTTGTGGAAGTCCTCGAAGCCTTCGGGGATTTCGGGACCGACCGAAACGACGCTCCTGATAGAAGGCGAATCGGGCAATGAGTCGATGATATGTTTGGTGATCACTTCCTCGCCTGCACAGACGATCATCTTGATATCGGCGGCATTCGCACGGTAGACGATATCTTTCTTTGTCAGCAGGTGAGTGGCCGGGATCACCACAGCTCCCAATTTATGCAATGCGATAATCGAGAACCAGAACTCATAGCGGCGTTTCAATATCAACATGACCATATCGCCGTGGCCGATTCCCAGCGACTGGAAGTAAGCGGCTGTCCGGTCGGTCTCTCTCTTGAGGTCGGCAAAGGTGAAGTCGATATGTTCCCCTTGGTCGTTTGTCCAGCACAACGCAATCTTATCGGGTTCTTCTTCCGCCCATGCATCTACTACGTCATATCCGAAGTTGAAGTTCTCCGGGACTTTTATCTTGAAATTCTTTATAAAATCTTCCTGCGACTCAAAGGTCGTTTTGTCTATGAATCTTTCTAACATAACTATTTTGAATTGTCAATTTAAAGGATAATAGCCAGGAAACTGACCTTTTCTCCGTCGAGCGCCTTCATGCCATGCGGCAGTTCGGAGTTGAAATAGATACTGTCGCCTTCTTCCAGTATCAGCTCTTTGTTGTTGATCTGCAACAGCATGCGGCCTTTCAGTACCATATTATACTCTTGTCCCGGATGCGAGTTCAGGTAGATCGGCGTCTCATCTGGCGTCGGATGGACGGTGACCATGAACGGGTCTGCTTTCCGGCCGACGAAACCGGCGGCAAGCGACTGGTATTTATAGGCTTTGGTCCGTTCGACGGCAATGCCTTTGCCCTTACGGGTAATGAAGTAACTGCTCATTTTCGGTTCGTCGCCGAACATCAGCGTTGTCAGCTCTACGCCGTAAGCCTGCGAGATCTGATGTAATACACTTACTGAAATATCGACAGTACCGCTTTCCAGCTTCATGTACTGTTCGGGAGTCAGGTTGCAAACCCCGGCCATTTCTTCAGGTGTGATCTCCAATGCATCCCTGAGTCCGGCCAAACGCTCCGCAATTTGTTTTATCTGTTCGTTCATCTCCGTTGATTATTATATTTATGATGCTCCAAAGATAGGAATAAAAAGCAAAATGTCTAAGGAAAGAGGAATGTAATGTTATTTAGTTATTTTTATAAGGCCGTGTGGAAGATGCTTTTCAGGTAACGGCTGTTTCCCTTGCAGGAAACCATAGTTTCCTTAGCGGGAAACGATAGTTCCCTGCAAGGGGAACTGCAGTTTCCTGCCGAGGAAACGAAAGTTTCTTCCAGTAGGAAACTGCAAGATGTTAAGCACTAACTTGTTAAAAGTGGTGGTGGCGTGCCGGAAAAACCTTAATCGTATTTGATGACACTGACCGGGCAACTTTCGGCCGCTTCCTTTATTCCTTCTTCATAATCGTTGAAGTTTACTCCTTCATTGACGCGTGAGCGGTCTGTGACCTGAAATACTTCGGGGCAGATGCCTTCGCATGTACCGCAGGCGATACAATCTTCTTCTACCCAAACACTCTTTATAGCCATATTCTTTACGTTTAAGATGATTAATATGTTATGATAACAGCTCTACGGCTTGAATTGTTGATGCTGGACGAGATTAGGATTTAAATTTAATTTAACGCTTCAGTCTCTTATTTTAAAAAATTATTGATTATGTTTACGGCGCTGAAATAATCAGTCTTTGAACACTTAATAAAATTAAGGTATACTATGGACAACGCAATTTTTAGTTTTCCCAAACCCATTAATGAGCCGGTAAAGGCATACGCTCCCGGTTCAAGTGAAAAATCATCCTTGAAAAAGGCTCTTGCACAGCTCTCTTCAGAAGAATGGGACATCCCGTTGGTTATCGGAGGTAAGGAAATCCGTACTGGCAATACCGGTAAGGTCGTGATGCCGCATGACCACCATCACGTATTGGCAACTTATCATAAGGCCGGAGAGAAAGAAGTGCAGATGGCTATCGATGCTGCCATGAAGGCGCATAAGGAATGGTCCGAACTTCCCTGGGTCGAACGTGCTTCCGTCATGTTGCGTGTGGCAGAATTGCTTTCTACGAAATATCGGTATATATTGAACGCATCCGTCATGCTGGGGCAAAGCAAGAATCCGTTCCAGGCGGAAATCGACGCTCCTTGCGAATTGATCGACTTCCTTCGTTTCAGTACTTTCTATGCCAGTCAGGTGTATGCCGACCAGCCTTATTCGGAAACCGGTATCCTGAACCGGATGGAATATCGTGCTTTGGAAGGGTTCGTGTTCTCGCTCACGCCGTTCAACTTTACCTCTATTGCCTCTAACTTGAACATGGCGCCTGCCATGATGGGGAATGTGGCCGTCTGGAAACCGTCGACGACAGCTATCCACTCTAACTATTTTCTGATGAAAGTATTCCAGGAAGCCGGTTTGCCCGACGGTGTTGTCAACTTTATTCCGGGACAGGGAAGCGTGATCGGCAAAGTCGTGACCGCCAGCCGTGATTTGGGCGGTTTCCATTTCACCGGTTCCACTTCCACCTTTAATACCCTTTGGCGTCAGATCGGTGAGAACTTAGGACATTATAAATCTTATCCGAAGATTGTCGGTGAAACAGGCGGCAAGAACTTTATCTTCGTCCATCCTTCCGCTCCGGCTTTGGATGTCGCAACGGCTATCGTACGCGGTGCGTTTGAATACCAGGGACAGAAATGCTCGGCAGGCTCACGGGCCTATATCCCTGCTTCACTCTGGAAGGAAGTGAAAGATTATGTCGGCGATATGCTGAAAGAAATCAAGATGGGAGATGTCCAGGACTTCACGAACTTTATCAATGCGGTCATCGATGAAGCTTCGTTCGACAACATCATGAGCTATATCGATTATGCAAAACAGTCTCCGGATGCGGAAATCGTTTTCGGTGGCAACGGTGACAAGTCGGTAGGTTACTTCGTGGAACCGACTGTCATCCGGACTACGGACCCGATGTTCAAGAGCATGGTGGAAGAAATCTTCGGCCCGGTTATCACGATCTATGTATATGATGATAATAAGTATGAAGAGACACTCGAACTCTGCGACCGTACCTCTCCGTACGGTTTGACCGGTTCTATTTTTGCCCGCGACCGCTATGCGATCGATATGGCATTTAATAAATTGCGTTATGCAGCGGGTAACTTCTATATCAACGACAAACCGACAGGTGCTGTCATCGCCCAGCAGCCGTTCGGCGGCTCGCGTGCTTCGGGTACGAACGATAAGGCCGGCGGACCGTTGAACCTGATTCGATGGACAAATGCCCGTTGCATCAAAGAGGCTTTGGTCCCGCCGACAAGCTATGGTTATCCGTTTCTTGGAGAAAAGTAATTAATTTAATGATGAACCGGTAATTAGAATGTGCCAATATGCCAATGATAGAATACTTCTTATGAATTGGTGATTGGCACATTTTGTCAAACGGTATTCCAACTCATTATTTATACGTTAACTGTCAACTAATCATCAAATACCATGTTAGATTTTAATAACACCGAAATTGCTTTCTCTGCCAAATCGCAGTCTGAGCTGAAAAATGCTTATTTGCTGTTCAATACAATCAAGTATCCGTGGCTGGTCAAATGCGCCAGTGTAGCAAGTAATATCGCTTTGAAAATTCATTTCCCGTTGGGATGGGCGGTCAAACCGACCTTGTACAAGCAATTTGTCGGAGGTGAAACTCTGCAGGACTGTTCAAAGGCGATCGACCACCTGCGGAAGTTCAATGTGCGCTCCACCCTGGACTTTTCTGCCGAAGGCGAGCAAACCCCCGAAGGCATACAGGCCACTTTTGAGGAAACCATACGTTCGATCGATTTTGCAAAGGGAAATGATAATCTGGCGTATGCCGTATTCAAGCCTTCCACTATCATAACGGACGAACTTCTCGCTAAAGCATCCGAAAAACATGAGGAACTGACTATCGAAGAAGTAAAGGCCTACCGCGAATTCAAGGAACGCTTTATGGCTTTTTGCCAGCGTGCCTACGACAATGACGTGCGACTGATTGTGGATGCCGAAGACTATTGTTTCCAGGATGCCCTCGATGCTTTGACCGATGAGGCTATGCGCAGATATAATAAGAAACGTGCGATTGTATTTGCTACCTTGCAGATGTATCGTCATGACCGTATGCCCTATTTGCGCCGTATTTTGGATGATGCGAAAGAGAAAGGATATATTGCCGGCGTGAAATTCGTGCGTGGCGCTTATATGGAAGCCGAACGTGCCAGAGCGGCCGCTTTGGGATATCCCGATCCGATCTGCAAGGATAAAAAGGCGACGGACGAGAACTATGACGAAGCTGTCCGTTTCACAATGGACCACCTCGACCATTTCGAAATGTTTATGGGGACGCATAATGAAGAGAGCAACTATAAATTGGCCAAGCTGATTGATGAAAAAGGCTTGAAACGAGATGATCCCCGTATCTTTTTCGCCCAACTGTTGGGGATGAGTGACAATATATCTTTTAACCTGGCTCATGAAGGGTATAACGTAACCAAATATGTGCCGTATGCAAAGGTGCGGGATGTTTTGCCATACCTGATCCGCCGTGCCGAGGAAAACACTTCGGTTGCCGGACAAACCAGCCGTGAACTTCGTATGTTGAAAGCGGAATTGGATCGCCGCAAAGCCGCCCGTGCTTTATAAGCCGGTTCAAATATTGGTAAAAACGAGTTCCCCTTCTCATCCTGATCTGTGAAGGGGAATTTCGTTCCGAATGGAAAAACGTCCCGATAAGGGTGGGCACAGGATTCCTTTGGCGCAGGCATGAGAGAACCGTCATATGAGTATGATCCCCATCTTCTTCATCAGGAAGCAAGCATTCATATTCTGGGCTATTCCTTCCCGCAATTGGTAGGAGAAAGTCAGTTCGTTGTCTTGGATGTCGGCCTCGAAACGGTAATTCTTGATCTGGTTCGGAAATTCCTGTTCAAGTTCGCCTAACGCCAGATCGTGTGTGGCTATGATACCGCAAGCCTGATTCGCCACTAACTGTTTCATCAAAGCGAGGGAACCTTTCTGTTTGTCGATCGAATTGGTCCCTTTCAGGATCTCATCTAAGATGATGAACAACTTTTCACCCTGTTGCAAACGGTCGATAATCATCTTCAACCGTTTCAGTTCGGCAAAGAAATAGGACTCGTTGCTCACAAGCGAATCGGAAGTACGCAGGCTGGTCACCATCCGCGCCGGATACAAGGTCAAAGACGCTGCACAAACCGGAGCGCCGACACAGCCGAGCAGATAGTTGACGCCGATGGTGCGCAGGTAAGTGCTTTTCCCTGCCATATTCGCTCCTGTAATGATCAGGAACCAGGGACTTTTCCGGATGTCGATGTCGTTCTTTACGCATATGTCCCGGCGCAGTAACGGATGTCCGAGCGCTTTGCCTTCCATTTTGAAATACGCGTCTGCTATTTCAGGATAAATATATTCCGGGTGATTGAAGGCGAATCCGCCCAGCGAACAGTAAGCATCGAACAAAGCCAATGCCTCGAACCAGCGTTCCGTTTCCTGTCCGTACTCCTCTTTCCATTTTTCTAATTTCATCGCCATGCGGGTGTCGCGCAAGGTGAAGATATTCAGTATGACGCCGATTGCACTGAAACGTTGGTTCAGCGCACCGATATGGCCGGATAGTTTTTTGATGATCGAAGAGGCCGTTTGTCCGTCGCTTGCGAACCGGTCGTGGATATCGGCTAATTCGGCAGATTGAAAGTTTTCTCTCTCGATACATTTGACCAGATCGGAATAAGTATGGAGGATCTGCTCCATCTTGTCCAAGGAATTGTGTACCGTAGCGATCTGTTTTGCATTGATGTAAGAGACGATGAATGATAATCCGAAAAACAGGCCGGCTATCGATATCGGGAGCAGGTTCAGTGCACATCCTATCGCGATCAATACCCAAATGGCGGGGAACAGATAGATGAGCAGTTTCCATGTTTTGCTGTTGATGAAATAAGGAGCGGTTTTGCTTAATAGCGTGACAAGTTGTTGATCGCCCTTGTTTCCCGGATGCAAGATCCCTGTCACATAGAAATGTTGTCGGAGCTGCGTGAATGATTCCAGTTCGCGGATCGCTTCCTGGCGCCTTATTATCATTGCCTTGTCGGTGAGCGGTTGCATAAACCAGCCGGCCAGCTTCTCTTTTCCCATAAAAGTAACCGTGCGGTTGATAGACTGGAAAAGCGAATGGTCTCCGAACAAATCCAGATCAAGGCTGAACGAATGTTCTGCGGAGCTTTTTTCCGGTGCTCCGTCGAACGCGCTGAAATCGTAATCCAACCCGTTCAGTTCGTTTCGGCAAAGGTCTGCCAGTGCTTCGGCATAACATTTCCGGGCAAACAGTTTGGTGTGCCAGACCATCAGAGCCATAAACGGGATAATGAACAAGACGGCAATCCCGGCCAACACTGTCCAGTCTTCGGATTTGAAAAACCAGATCATGGCGATCAAACCGGCAACCAATAACAAACGGATGCTTCCGAGCAAATGAATTTTTTTCTTCAGACTATCAGCCCTGCGGGTGTAAGCTGTGACAATATCCTGGTAATAGTTGTATATCTTTTCCATGCGTGCAAAGATAGAAAAAATGAACTAACCATTCTGTAATTGGTTTTATTAAAAAGAATGATAACGAAATGACCAATATAGGTGCTAAACAGGCGAATTATCATTCTTTGATTCGTATATCTTTGCTGAGATTTTTATCGACTCAATAAACTTGATGCATTTTATGAAAAGAATCGTGATGCTCCTGCTTCTGTCAGTGATGGTCTGTGCCCTGTCGGCACAGGAAAAAAAGGGAGAAACAATCGGGGAAAGAATCGTGGCGAATGCTTATAACGCCGACAGTATCCGTGCCATTTTGGACAAGATGCCGTATTTCACCCTGTTCAAAGACAATTACTTCGTAGGAGGGACGACTCTCGGACATAAACCGACTGCTGCCAATTCGGATGTGAAATTCCAGTTGAGTATTGCGCAACGACTGACAAAAAGTAAATTGCCGTTCGATACTTATCTGTTTATCCAGTACACTCAGAAGGCTTTTTGGAATGTCTTTCAGGAATCGTTGCCTATGAAAGACCTTAATTTTAATCCCGGTATCGGTCTGGGGCATCTGATCGTCTACCATAATAAATATATAGGCAAGGGATATCTTATGCTCGAACATGAATCGAACGGGAAGGACAGTACCGCTTCCCGCAGTTGGAATAAAGTCACTTTTGCGGTTGCGATCACTCTTTCGCCGAATTGGGAGGCGCAGTTCAAGACTTGGATACCGATTGTGGACGGCAAATATAACAAAGACTTGCTGAAGTATAACGGGATTTTCCAAGTGGCCGCCAATTACCGGACCGACAACCGCCGTTTTAATTGCGGTGTGATCCTGACCAAGCGCAAGACCTGGACCAGCTTTAACACGCAGGTCGAACTGAGCTACAAATTCAACAATAATGAGAATCAATATTTCTTCCTGCAATATTACAATGGTTTTGGAGAAAATCTCCTGGAATATAATAAGTTCAAAAGTATGATAAGGATAGGCTTCGTTATCAAGCCTTCCGATTTCAGCTTGTATTGACAGGTGGAAATAAACAACAGCCTTTTCGTATTGTTATGTATATATATAATGTATAATGATGCTAAATAACAAAATAAACGTAAAGGAACGATATTGGAAATACTCTCTGATAACGATTATAATCGTGCTGGGGGTAATTCTTTTTGTAGAGTTTATCCCTTTTCTGGGAGGGATCTTGGGAGCGTGCACTATTTATATATTGGTAAGGAAACAACTGTTGTATCTGACGGAAAAGAAACATTGGCGGCGCAGTATCGTCGCTGTAATCTTGCTATTGGAGACGGTTCTCTGTTTTTTGATACCGCTTTCTCTGGCTGTCTGGTTATTCATCAATAAGTTGCAGAATTTTAATCTGGATCCGACCCGGCTGGTCCAGTCGGTGGAGCATGTCGCGAACCTGATCGAGCAACGGACCGGATATGACGTGCTCGACACCTCCAATATCATGTCTGCCGTCTCCGTCCTCCCGAAGATAGGGCAGGTGTTGATGGGAGGAATCAGTGGTTTCGCCATCAATGTGGCCGTACTGGTGCTGGTACTCTATTTCATGCTGATCGGCGGTGCCAAGATGGAAAAGTATGTTTACAGCATTCTGCCTTTTAGCGACAAGAATAAGAAAAATGTCTTGAGCGAGATCAATATGATCGTCACTTCCAATGCGATCGGGATTCCGTTGCTGGCGATTATCCAGGGATTGATCGCCTTGCTCGGTTATTGGATATTCAATGTGCCGAGTCCTTTTCTTTTCGGTTTTCTGACCTGTTTTGCCACGATCATTCCGGTCGTGGGTACTGCGTTGGTCTGGTTGCCGCTGGTTCTTTATATGGCGTTGACCGGAGATTGGGTGAACGCTGCCGGGTTGGCTGCTTATGCCTTGATTATTATTACGAATGTGGATAATCTGATCCGTTTTATTTTGCAGAAGAAGATGGCGGATATTCATCCGCTCATCACCATATTCGGTGTGATCATCGGCTTGTCTTTGTTCGGTTTTATGGGGATTATCTTCGGGCCGCTTTTGATCTCGATCTTTATACTTTGTTTCAATATATTCAAGGAAAAGTATCTGGATAATGCCCGATAACCGTTACCTTTGTATGGATAAATAAACAAAGCCATGCATAGCAGAAGAATTAAGAACAATTGGCACATCATCAAAGGACAGCCTCTTACCGAATTAGACAAAAAAGTACTTTACTTTCAGAATAAAGGCCACCTGGTGCCCTCCCGCAAACTGATTAAGACAGCAGAACAGATCGAAGGTATCCGCCGGAGCAGTGTAGTGAATACGGGGGTGCTCGATTGCGTTGCAAAAGAGATCAAGGCCGGTATGTCTACCGCCGAGATCGATAAGTTGGTGTATGATTATACCGTTTCACACGGAGCTATTCCGGCACCTCTTAATTATGAAGGGTTCCCGAAAAGCGTCTGTACTTCTGTCAACGAAGTGGTCTGCCACGGTATTCCCAACGAAGATGAGATATTGGAAGAAGGGGATATCATCAATGTAGATGTTTCGACTATATTGGACGGATATTACTCGGATGCTTCCCGTATGTTTATCATAGGTAAGACGACTCCTGAAAAGGAAAAGCTGGTGCGGGTGACGAAAGAGTGTCTCGAAATCGGCATGCAGGCTGCGAGACCGTTCGGTTTTGTCGGCGATATCGGCAATGCCATCCAACGCCATGCGGAGAAGAACGGTTACTCTGTCGTCCGCGATTTATGTGGGCATGGTGTCGGACTGGAATTTCATGAAGAACCGGAGGTCTGTCATTTCGGACGGAAGGGGACAGGGATGCTTCTGGTTCCCGGCATGGTATTTACGATCGAGCCGATGATCAACATGGGAACCTGGCAGGTCTTTATTGACGAAGAAGACGGATGGACAGTCGTTACCGAAGACGAACTGCCTTCCGCGCAATGGGAACATACGTTCCTGATGACGGAAACGGGACTTGAAATACTTTCTTATTAGTCTTGATATTGATAGAAATGGCTTTTCAACGGTGAAAAACGGTTTCAAGATTTCTCGAAATGGGTTTTGAATAGTGAAAAGCCATTTCGAGAAATCTTGAAATGACTATTTTTTGTCTTTCAATAAATCCCGTATCTCAGTAAGCAACTGTATATCGGCGGGAGGGGGAGCCGGAGCTGCCGGTGCTTCTTCTTTCTTTTTGTTCAGGGCGTTGATCCCTTTTACCAGCATGAATATAGAGAAAGCGATAATGATGAAATCGAAAGTCACCTGCAAAAAGTTTCCATAGTTGATGGAAACAGCCGGTGAGACAACTTTGTCACCGTCCATTACAGCCTGTTTCAGTACGATCTTTAAATCGGTGAAGTTTACGCCTCCGATCAGTAAACCGATGGCAGGCATAATGATGTCACCGACGACAGATGACACGATTTTACCGAAAGCACCGCCGATAATGATACCCACTGCCATGTCGATCACATTGCCACGCATGGCGAATTGTTTGAACTCTTGTAGAATCTTCTTCATAATTTAGCCTTTTTATGTTATAACTACAAAAGTATACGTTTAGTTGTGAATATCCAAAACAATTACAATCAACCGTGTGTAATAGTTGGGGCAAATAACAAAATAACCCCGCCAATTCATAAATAAAATGACAGGGTTATTTTACAGCAAAGTTCTTAAGCTTACTTGCTTAAGAGGGATTGCTTCATTCTTGCAATGTCCCGCAAGTAGTCCTGCAAGTCCTGTTCGTGTTCTTCTTCCATAGACAGGATGTGCTTGGCGATATCGCAGGTGGTGAAGTCTTTGCCGTCTGTGAATTCGGCGATTTCCTGGTAACGTACGATCGCACAACGTTCGGATGCAACATTCTGGTTTAACAGATTAACGACATCAAAGTCGGTAGGAATACTGTATTTGCATCTGGCAAGATCAAACCATTTTTCCGGATCTAATACAGGGACGCCTTCCAATTCGATAATGCGGTCTGCCAACAACTTGGCATGCCCCAGTTCTTCTTTAGCGTGTTCTTCGAATTCAGCCTGCACGTTTGCTCGCATAGCTCCTTCTGCAACGAGGGCACCAATCCAATATTGGTAATAAGCTAACCATTCTTCGGATAATGCAGCATTCATTTGTACTAACAAGTTGTCTACATCTAATTTGCCCTTAAGGATCTTAACACTTTCTTTTGCCATGATTGTAAAATTTAGTTTTGTATAGCGCATAAATACATTTTAGGAACAACTGGCTGTTGTATTTGTTCATGCCAGATACTGGACTTCGCATATTTTCCTCTTTTCGAAGATATTTCACACATGCGTACCATATAATACCTTTTCTTGTCCGTCAAAAAAGGCGAAAAAAAGAG
>NZ_CABUOD010000041.1 GCF_902493135.1 uncultured Parabacteroides sp. | reverse complement strand
TTTAATATTAATAATACTAAAGTATATTGAATTGAAAAGTTCAATGTAGCCGGTAACCCTGTGAAGGACGAAAGCATACAGAAAACAAGCCCCGGAGGTGTCGATCACCTTCGGGGCTTCGTTGTTTGGAGGAGTGAACCTCTCAAGCACGTTTCATACCATATTTCTGCATTCCATAGTCACCTAATATTTCAAGGCATCTGACACACTTTCTAAAAAACTTCTTCATAGCTTCTCTCTTCTTGTTTAAAACGATTCGTGCAAAACATACCTGCATTAGTATTGCATAATTATGTTTTACAACACAAAAATAGAGGTAAAACAGATACGTTATTCACTTCGTGTGCCTATTTAACATCATTTGCACAAACAGCCGGACAAGAGAAAAGCGCCTCAACCGATGATATATTTCGCATGCGGCAACTTACTCACCAGATAAGTAAATGACCATGAACAAATGAAGGTCAGAACGGCCGAAACAGGCACCAACGCCGGAACAGGCGTCCCGATCCACTGCGCGAACATATAGGAAGGACCGACAAAGAAATAATGCACGCAATACAAACCAAAACCGCATTTGGTCAGATTGGCAAGGGCGCGGCAAATGACCGGCGAGGTAATCCGCACTTTCCGTACCAGCAGGAAAACGGCAACCGTCATCAGCAACACGTTAGGCGAACAATAAGTAAAGAACAGCTCCATCCCCTCCTCGCTCACATTCGGGTCGGATGTCATATGGCGAAAACCGGCCAATGTAATAAAATAGCCGGCTAAAAACAGCGGAACCGCCATCGACAAGGTCTTGCCGAGCGACCCGTCTGTTCTTTTCCCTAAATAATGCCCTAACAACAGATATCCGTTGAAACCGGCAAAATAGTAAAACAGCCCGAATGAGTTCCATGAGCAGGTTCCGAACTGGTAACGCGAGACAAACTCCGTCAGATAAGGGATAAACAACGAAACAAACCAAAGTGCCAGAAACATACGCTTTGCCTTGTCCGATGCCTTTTCCACCCATGCGGAGAAGACCGGCATATACAGATAAAGCCCTATCAGCACATAGATATACCACATCGGTGTCGCATAGACCGTAAAGGTGAGAGGGATCAAGGCAATCGTCTTCAACGCCTCTACGAACGAGGCCGAAGGGTTCGGTTCCCAAGGGAAAAAGTCCGTCACCAGTTCCGGACTACCTCCTACCCACTGGATGAACCAGGGTGCCAGATCGAACAAGACAGACCAGATCAGGAATGGAAACAACACACGCGGAATGCGTTTCCTATAAAAGGCGGAAGCCTCCTGCCTGACCGGCAACAAAAGGAATCCGGTCATCATCACAAAAAGCGGCACGCTGGCACGCAGCATGGAACCGTAAACAGAACCCCAGAAATTAAATTCCGGATCGGCACGCGATTCAGGCGAGGCGTTAAACGGGTCGGTACAATGAATGGCAATCACCATCAGGATGGCGACAAGGCGAAGAACGTCCAGCCAGACAATATGCGGTCGGACGGCAGTAGTAGTTTGAACAGTGTCCATGACGGAATAAAGATCGTTACGTGTTTATTTGCTATTCTTATACTCCGACGGAATCGTGCCTGTACACTTCTGGAAAGCCCGCCGGAACGTACTGATCGAATGGAATCCGGAACGTTCGGCAATCTCCTGTATACTGGCATTCGGCTCGGCATCCATCAAACGCTTGCTTTCCTCTATCCGGAACTGGTTGACATAATCGGAAAACGATTGTCCCAGCTCCCGGTTAAACAGTTGGGAAAGATAAGAACGGCTGATAGGAAAGATCCGTTGCAAATCCGTCAGGCGTAAATCTTCGCGAAGATACGGTTTTTCCCTTTCAAACCATGCATTTACTTCCTCCGCATAACGTTTACTGAGAACCCGGTGTTCGTCATCGTCATTACCCTCTTCCTGGTACGGCAGGTCCCACCCGCTTTCAAAGGAATGTTCCAGCACCACCACCTTCAGGAATAGCGCCTTATAAAAGAAATAATACCATACGAACAACAGGACCGTTTTGTCGATCACATACATCAAAGGCGTATCGGTCAGCAATAAGGCCAAATAAAAGCCATACAGAACAATTAAAAGTATCATGGTTTTCCTTAACCATTCCAAATCATATTCTTCCGGATCGGAAACATTCTCCGCCAAAAAGACCTTGAAGTCCTTACCGTACCTGGCTATCAGATAAACAGGCAGAACCATATAAAACAAGGTCAGCAGAAAGACCGTCATACGAAGCAAGACATCCATATTAAAGTATTCGAAAACCTCCCGTATCGAATAATAGGTATGAATTTCACCTCCCGACAGACGATAAGTCAGGTAAGCCAGTCCGCCGAAAATAACCGGACTGATAAACAGAAGAAAACGTTTGCAAGTAAGAAAGCCGGGCCGCAAAACTTCAATCACATAACAAGCGAGCGTTGCCGTCACCAAAGCCCCCATAATCAGGATATCCGGATGGAAAGCCTCTTTCGGTTCATGCAGATAAAGATTCACAGACACCCTCATGACTGCCAGGAAAGCCCACAAAAACATCCCCCAGCCCAATATCTTTTTCGCCCGGTTTTCACCAGCCCGGAGTAACAGGGTGACTCCGCCAAAAATACAGAATCCTATAATCTGCAAACTTAATAAAAACTGAATTTTGTCCAACATAATGAATCCCTCGTATCAAGTAAACAAATTGAAGCATTAAATAGTTAATCTGAACCGTCAGTTGACAATTTGACGCCTGTAGACAATTTGCATCCTGTGGTTTTATACGATTTCATCGTGGTTTTATACCGAATGCAGCCTCTACCTCCTCAAACTGACTGATCTTTGCATCTGTAATCATTTCACAAAAATAATACAAAGAATGAATAAATTACTACTATTTATGGTGACGGCGGTTAGTATTTTTAGTTGCACAAACGACTACGAACCGGGACTCATTGAAAATTTGGGCATGAAAGAGCAACCTTTAAGAATAATAACAAAGGCGCTAACGACAAAGTCTCCCAATTTCATGCAAGAATTTACAAGCGGGTCGGTCATCGGGTTGCATGTCGTCTCGGAAAACACCGGCAGCATCTACGATAGTAATCCGGATTACAAGAATGTACGGGCGGAAGCCTGCCTGTTGAACAACAAACTGAACTGGCGCCAGTCACCTGAGATCTATCTGCATCAGGAACCGGTCACCGTTTATGCCTATTACCCGTATCAATCGCAGGTAAACTTCGACCCTGAGAATATCCCGGTCCGCATATCACCGGATGCTTCCCTGACGAAAGATTATATGTACGGGATACAGGCCCGCGGACAACGGGCGGTCAACCAGATTTCCCCGGTCGCTTTACTCAACATGAATCATACGCTTTCGCTCCTGAGTTTCCAGTTGCGAATGGCACCGGAAACGAAAGGCTGTTTCCTGCTCCATGCGATCCAGATCGGAAACAAAGCCGGCGGCACGTCCCTATGCTTCGGAGGGAAAATGAATATCAAGACCGGAAACATCAGCGGATGCGTCGGGACGAATGCCTCTACCCGACTGAAACTGGATAGTCCGCACATGCTGAAAAAAATACCGGGCGAGCCGCAGCAGCTGATGGTGATCCCCACGTCGCGTATCAAGGCAGACGGAGATGTGGAAGTGCTCTTCACCATCAACGGAACGACATTCAAATATTATGTTCCTGCCGATACGAAGTGGGAAAAAGGAAAAAGATACATATACAACCTTCTTTTCAACGGTAAAGACATCACTCTCGAAAATGTAAGTGCCAGTGAATGGCTTCCCGTGGAAGGGAATATGGAAAATAAGATTCCGTAGTGCACCTCCATTCAAATTTAAATAGGGCGGAACCGCTTTTCATCCCGCTTCTCGTGACAATCTCATATTTTTATTTATATTTGCTACCAGAAGCGTATGGAATACAAATATAAATAAATGTCTGAAGGGGAAATACATAGCTTTAATATCTTATACACACGGTACTACAAGAAAGCTTTCTTGTTCACGAAATCGTTTGTACATGATGAATCCGTAGCAGAAGACATTGTATCCGATGCGCTGATCAAACTCTGGGAAATCCTGAAAACAAAAGAGACGGATCATGCCGATGCGTTGCTGCTTACAATCCTCAAAAACAAATCGCTCGACCACCTGAAACACGAAGCCATCAAAGCGGAAGCCCTTCATTCGATGAGCAGCATGAGCCAGCGGGAACTGGAAATCCGTATCTCCACCTTGCAGGCATGCGACCCTGAAGAGATATTCTCCGAAGAGGTTAAAAAAATCATTGCAGACACTTTGGCGACCTTACCCGGACAGACCCGCCATATCTTTATCATGAGCCGTTTCCAGAACAGATCGAACAAAGAGATTGCAGAACAGTTGGGCATCTCGGTAAAAGGCGTGGAATATCATATCACGAAAGCGCTCAAACCGTTACGCCTGCGGCTAAAGGACTATCTGCCCGTTTTATATTTTTTACTTTTAATTGAATAATCTTCGTTTTTCGTTTAGGGATGTTCCCTTTCCAATCGTATTATTAATAGAAGGGTGGAAAAACAACTACCCCAACGCATAATTATGGATAAAGAGACACTGCATAAATATATTATCGGCGATGCAAGCCCAAACGAAAAAGAGGCCGTTGCCCGTTGGATCGATGCCGATAAGGAGAATATGAAAGAATATCTCGCCTTACGCAAACTCTATAGCATAACGATTTGGCAACATGAGCCGGCTCATGTTGCCTCAGAAAGATTTTCTGAGGGCCGGAAACGGCGGACGCTACGGACGATCGGCCGTGAAATACTGAAAATCGCCGCCATATTTGCCATCGCGTTTTCAATTGTGTCCATATATAACCAGCCGGAGCCGGAACCTGTCCGGCAGGAAGCCGTCATGCAAACGATTTACATCCCTGCCGGGCAGCGTGCCGAACTGACGTTGTCGGATAGCACAAAAGTCTGGCTGAATGCAAAAACAACCCTGACTTTTCCCAGTCATTTCGAGGGCAATAACCGCAGCGTCACGTTGGATGGCGAAGGCTATTTCAATGTAACCCACAACAAAAACAAACCGTTCATCGTCAAGACCGAGCAGTACGACATAAAGGTTTTAGGTACGGAGTTCAACGTCCAGGCCTATAAGGGCAATCCCGTTTTCGAGACGGCTTTGCTGAAAGGTTCCGTACAGATCGAATCGTCCAACCACCAGGACAATCTCCTGCTGGAGCCCAACAAAAAAGCTTACATGGAACACGGACAGCTTAGAACTTCCCCGATCACCCAATACAATTATTTCTTATGGAAAGAAGGGCTGATCTGCTTTGACGACAATACGATCGGTGACCTCTTCAAAAAACTTCAACTCTATTTCGATGTCAACATCCTCATTGAAAACACCCGGATCCTCAACCAGCGCTACAGCGGTAAATTCCGAACCAGCGACGGGGTGGAACATGTCCTGAAGACCTTACAACTCAGGACAAAATTCAAATACGAGAAAAAAGACGACAAGGAAAGTACAATCATAATAAAATAAACAAGAGTTATTAACATCTTAAATCTATACTGCCTATGGGGAAAGGAAAGAATACATAAAAAAGCCGGAACGCGCTACCGACACACTCCGGCTAAGTCAATACCAGACAGGATTTTAATTATCTTAAGTATTAACGATTACAAGGCTATAAATGTATGAAAAATAATTTATACAGGGATTTCTATATCCCATTAAAAATGACTAATAAACATATATTGCGCATTATGAAAATAACCTTTACATCTCTCTTCATTTTCATAACGGGGCTATTCGCTACGGAAGCCAGCTCGCAAGTTGCCAAAGTTTCCATCAACAGCGAAAACATAAATATCCAGACGCTGATCAATCAAATCGAACAGCAGACGGATTACCTGTTTATATTCAATAAGAACGAAGTAGACCTTACCCGTAAGGTCTCCGTGCATGCAACCAATCAGTCCGTTGCCGACATCCTGCAAAACATATTCAATAACACCGATATTGTCTATGCCATGCAGGGAAACAGCATCATGCTGATGAAAGGGGAGAAAACGGAAAGCCCTATCGTCATGCAGTCAGCCAGGAAAATCACCGGCACGATCACCGACGAATACGGTGAACCGCTGATCGGTGTAAACGTATCCGTCGAAGGCACGAGCAACGGAACCATCACTGACGGTTCGGGACATTTCTCACTGTCCGCCTCTCCGGGCGAAACCATCCAGATCTCTTACATCGGATATGCTACCCGCCGTATCAAATTAGGCAACGAGCCGACTCTCAATGTCCAGTTGAAAGAAGACACCCAGGCCTTGGAAGAGGTGGTAGTGGTCGGTTTCGGAACGCAGAAAAAGGTCAATCTGTCGGGTTCGGTGGTTTCGGTCGATATGAACGACCTGGCAGAAAGCCGCCCGATCACGAACGTGACAAATGCCTTGGCCGGTGTTGCAGCCGGTCTGCAAGTAACGTCATCCAACAACCGTCCGGGCGATGACAATGCCAGCATCCTGATCCGCGGGCAGGGTACTCTCAATAATGCCGCCCCGCTGGTGATAATCGACGGCATGGAAGGTGAAATGAGCAGCCTGAACGTGCAGGATATCGAAAATATTTCGGTTCTGAAAGATGCCTCTTCAGCCGCTATTTACGGTTCACGTGCCGCCAATGGCGTAATCCTGATCACGACTAAATCCGGCAAATCGGGTAAACTGTCCGTTTCTTACAACGGATATGTGTCTTTCCAGAGCATCCGCCCGGGAGTATTAGACCCTGTAAGCAACTATGCGGACTATATGGAATATATCAATAGCGGATATGTAAACAGCGATATGGCTACCCCGTACAGTTCCACGGCCATTTCCGAATGGAGAAACGACAACGGGCAAAACCCGCTGAAATATCCGAACACGAACTGGATCGACGCGGCTTTCCAGAACGGCGTAGGAACCCAGCATAACCTGTCCATGAGCGGAGGTACGGATAAAATCCAGTTTTACGGCGCTTTCGGTTATTTCGATAATCCGGGAGTATTGGAAAATGCCGGTTACCGCAAATACAATGCCCGTACGAACATTACCGCCCAACTGACCTCCTGGTTGAAGATGGGGATCAATGCCAGCGGTTTTGTCGGTAAAGCCGATCCGGGAAATGCCGGGCAAACTGCCACCGAAGCCGGCGAACAAGCCTCTGTCGGGGCATTCACCTGGGGCTGGGCGACTTCTCCCGCCATGATCCTGAAGCATGACGGACGCTACGGAGGTATCCAGAACCCGGAAGACGACGTGTCCGAATCCGGAAACAATATCCGGTTGGCTCTGAACTCCACAACAGGAAGCAACATCACCCGCAATGTCAAATCCCGCTTTTTCATCACTTTGCAACCGATCAAGGATTTATCGGTTACGGGATCGTACTCGTATGAATATACCGGACAAAACGTGAAGACAATGCCTGTCTTCAACGATATATGGAATTTCGGAACGAACCAGATCATGTTTTACGGCGAAGGACAGAGTTATATCACTCAAAAGCAATATGACCGCGAACGCAACTACATGGACGTCGTAGCCAACTACAACCATCGTTTTCTAGAAAACCGCCTGGGATTACAAGTAATGGCGGGCGCAAGCCAGGAACAATACCAGTATGAATGGCACACTGTCAGCCGCAAGGACCTGACTGTTCCCAACGGAAGCGTATTAGACGCTGCAAACGGTGAAATCAGTGCAAGCGGCAACCGTACCCAATGGGTGATGCGTTCCTACTTCGGACGTATCAATCTGGACTGGGAAAACAAATATCTGGCCGAGTTCAACCTTCGTTCCGACGGTTCCTCCCGTTTCCTGTCCGACCACCGCTGGGGTTACTTCCCTTCCGGATCACTGGCATGGCGCATCGACCAGGAAGCTTTCATGGAAGATGCCGAATGGCTCGACAATCTGAAGATTCGTGCTTCTTACGGTGCACTGGGGAATAACTCGGTTGGCAACTATTCCGCTATTTCCAGCTATGGAGCAGCCAATTACATCCTGAATAACGCGGTCAACACCGGTTGGTCTATCACAGCACTGGCAAATGCCAACCTGACTTGGGAAAAGACCAAAGTAACCGATATCGGTTTCGATTTCGGTGTCCTGAACAACCGTTTGTACGGAACATTCGACTGGTTCAACAAGCAGACAGAAGGAATCTTGATCCAACTGCCGTCTCCATTGGTGCACGGTGCAGCCTCGACTCCGACCTCCAATGCAGCACAAGTTACCAATAAGGGGATCGAACTGTCTTTAGGTTGGAGAGACCAGATCAACGATTTCAGCTACAGCATCAACGGAAACTATATGTACGTCACGAATAATGTAGACAAATTCAAGGGCAAAGATTATAGCTTGGACGGAATCTATATGACCAAAGAAGGCGAAGCCATCCGCTCGATGTACATGTACGAAGCAGACCGCATCATCCAGACAGACGAAGACTTGGCAATCGTCAACAACATGATCGCCAAGAATCCGGACGCATTCAGCAAACTGGGAGCGACTCCGGGCAAAGGGGATATCTTGTTCAAAGACCAGGATGGAGACGGTATCATCGACCCGAACAAAGACCGCAAGGTTGTAGGCAGCACGATCCCGAAACATACATTCGGCCTGACATTGTCCGCCGCTTACAAAGGAATCGACTTCTCGATCTTTATGCAGGGCGTAGCCGGTGCAAAAGGATATCTGAATGAAAAATACTTCAGCACAAGCGTACAGAGAGGCTACCAGATCACGAAAGAGATCGCCGAAAATAGCTGGGCGGAAGGCATGACAAACGCCAAATATCCGCGTTTGACCTACCAGAACGCCATCAACAACCAAGCAAATACGCTGTGGATACAGAATAAAAACTATCTGAAGATACGGAACATCCAGTTAGGATACAGTATCCCGAAGCATTTGCTGAGCAAGATTCAATTACAGAAATTGCGTATCTACGGGAGCTTGGAGAACTTCTTTACGTTCACAAGCTACAAAGGCATCGATCCCGAACTGGATCAGTTGACCTACCCGACCATGAGACAGGCAGTTATTGGTGTTAATATAGAATTTTAAATATCAGGATCATGAAAAAAACAATTAAACATATAGGCTTAACAGCTTTCTCGAGCCTCCTTCTATTAACAGGATGCTACGACATGGATCAATATCCTGCCGATAAAGTATCGAGCGGTTCTTTCTGGCAGGACGAAGCTGATGCGAAAGAAGGCATGATGGGGATCTACAGCTCCCTCAAAAAGGATGATGCTTTCGGCATATATTATACTCGCGATTGTTTGGCAGATATCGGCATCGGATTGAACTGGGGCGTTTATGGCTTTATCGAAGTAGCCCAGGGACAAAGCAATTCGACTACCGGTTTGTTCAAAGACATCTGGAAACGCATGTACGACGGGATCGCACGTTCGAACACCCTGATCACAAATATAAAACACGTAGATATGGACGAAAGCCTGATCAACCAGTATATCGCCGAAGCCCGTTTCATGCGTGCCTTTTTCTACAACGAATTGTTGAACCTCTACGGAGGCGTCCCCATCTACGACGAAACAACCGAGATAGATAAAGAATACGATAATATGTACAAAACCCGGAATACGGAAGAAGAAGTGCGCAACTTCATTCTGGCCGATCTGGAATATGCCTGCTCCGCTCTTCCCAAGACATGGGACGATGCCGATAAAGGACGTGTCACCAAAGGTACGGCATATGCCCTGAAGGGAAAAGTCCTGCTCTATAACAAACAATACCAGGATGCGGCAACGGCCTTTGAAGAAGTCTGCAACGGAGGTTACGGCTATGCCCTTTATCCGGACTACGCCGGGCTGTTCAAACCGGGTGGAGACGAAAGCACGGAAATGATCTTTGCCGTCCAGAACCTGGGCGGAGCAAGTACCGCTTACGGCATGCCGGTCCATTATATTGCCAACCGTGCTTCTTACGGAGGTTGTATCAACTGCCTGGTTCCATCGGTCGAACTGGTGGATATGTATGAATACAAGGATGGACGGCCGTTCGACTGGGACGAGCTTTTCCCCGGCTTCTCGACAGACAACACGGTGAAGGAGAATGTATTCTACAGCACGTTTGATGCGGACGGCAAATACGTAGCCGAATATCCGGAAAGCGTCGCAACCTTGCAAAAGATGTACGCAGAACGCGATCCACGCATGGAATCGACTATTATCCTGCCTTACACAGCCAACAAGTATAAAGGGTGGGTCAACAACGCCGCCAAAGATTGTGAAATGATTATCGCTCCATCGAACCCGTCAAACGAGACCAACGGATACGTGCGGAATGCTTTCGGGCATAACACCTATCTGTATCGCAAATTTGTCCCCGAATATGACATGGACGGATTGATCACGGACCGTTTCCATTCGCCGACTAATTTCCCGCTGATCCGCTACGCAGACGTATTGCTGATGCTTGCCGAATGCTATAACGAAAACGGCAACCAGTCAAAAGCTGTCGAACTGATCAACCAGGTACGCCAAAGAGCTGGCATCGCGCTCCTGAACTCCGGTCCGTCATACTTGCAGGCAACGGGTAAGGAACAGGTATTCGAACGGATCAAACACGAAAGAGCCATCGAATTCGCAGCCGAAGGCATCCGTTACAATGATTTGAAACGTTGGGGCTTGCTGATCTCCATGACCAACAACCAGGCACAGGTAGACGTTGTGGGAAAAGTCCTTTCCACCAAAGCGACTGAAGAGAAATATAAGCTCTGGCCGATCCCGCAGGAAGAAATAGACATGAACGAGCATCTGGTGCAGAACACAGGTTGGTAAAACTCCACCGGGTATTCGTCTTTCAATAACAAGAGGATGCATCCAAAGCTCCTTATCCCCGCGCTCGACGCGGGAAAGGGGAGTTTGGATGCATCCTCTCGTTTTATTCTATTGCCAATAAAGCCTGCCACTTGCCAGAGGCAAACCCATCGCGCACGGATTTACGCCTTAGGAGATGTTCCGGAAGGGGATGCGCCTGTCGTATTGGTGCTGCCGGTTCCTTGAACCTGTTTGTCGACTTCCCAATGGAACGGTTCGAACTCTGTATTGGGATCCACCCAAGACGGTTTCTTGGCAGCATAGATGATGAACGGAGCGGCTACCACCACGATAGCGCCGATAATCAGCACGGCAAACCAAACGGTATTGTTACCTGTAGAAATCTGGCTGGGCGGGATAAAGCTCAGGATGAAAGCGAGCAAAGAACCGCAGAAACCAAGACCGCCGATAAACCACATCAGACCGTTGCCACTCTTACCGATACGGAACGGACGACCGGCTTTCTTCATCCGGTAACGCAATGCGATCGCACCGGAGAACATCAGCATATACATAATCAGGTAAAGGATAACCGTCAGCTGTGACAGAATCTGATAGAAGCTCTGTACGGAAGGCATAACCACGAACAACAAGCTCAGGAATGTAACAGCCAGACCCTGGATCAGCAAGATATTTTTCTGTACGCCCAACTTGTTTGTTTTCTGGAAGAACGGAGGCAGATAACCGGCTTTACCTACGGCAAAGATACCTTTTGACGGACCGGCCACCCATGTCAATACGCCTGCCAGCACACCGAAAGCCAGCGCAACGGCGATAACCGGCGACAGCCAGGAAGCATGGATAAACTTGAAATAGTTGTCGAAACCGACCAGCAAACTCTGTGTCAGGTTAATATCCTTCTGCGGGATAATGATACCCAATGCGAATGTTCCCAACACGAAGATCAACACGGTGATCAACGCACCGATAAACACGGCCTTCGGATAATTGACGGAAGGGTTTTCCACATCTTTCACATGGATACCGCCCATTTCCATACCGGCATAAAAGAGGAAAATACTGGAAGCAAGTACCAGGTTATCGAATTTCGTAAAATCGGGGAAGAAATTGCCATGGAAGTCCATATTGGAATGACCGCCGGAAGCCAGGTACACAATACCTAAGATAATCAGCAAGGCAGCCGGGATGATCGTACCGACGATACCGCCCACTTTAGCCACTTTGCCTACCCAGCTCAAGCCTTTCAAAGAGATGAAAGTTGCGAGCCAGTAAATAATCAATACCACAACCAGCGTGTACATTTTGTTTGAAGCCAACGTCATGTCGTGTGCATCGTTCATTCCGATAAACGCGATGGAAACGGCGCCGAAAGTCAACACGGTCGGATACCAGATCGTACTTTCGATCCATTGCACCCAGATAGCCAGGAAGCCCCATTTCTTGCCATAGGCCTCTCCTACCCACCGGAACACCCCACCCTGTTTATCCTGGAACATGGCGGCCAACTCGGCTGCCACCAACGAGGTAGGAATTAAGAACACGATTGCTGCAAACAGATAATAAAAGGCTGAACTCAGTCCATACACAGCCTCAGCCGGCAGTCCGCGGAGTGAGACGACTGCCGTTACATTCATAATCGCAAGAGTAAATACTCCAAGTTTTACTGCTTTTCCAATATTTGCCATGAATTTTACTATTAAAATGTGAATTTTGTTTCGTTTAGTTTCGCTTGTATTGACAGTATAACAACTCCTTTTTGTGTTAGTTTGTCAACAGGATGTCAAATTTGGTTAATTAACAGACAAGTGTTAAAAACAAAAGGTATCATTTTGTTGTTTCATCGGATAAAATATAAATGATGATTTATCAGCGAGCTAACAAACGAAGTTTGTCTCGTGACTGAAGGCTCTCTTTTACCGTTTGCTTCAGCAGACGACAATAGAGAACCTGCGGCACAAGACGCTGCCTTGTCTGTTTGCTCACCCATTAATCAGCATTTACTAAATAAATACTAAATATTTAAAGATAATGAGAACTGCATTCAACGACTTTTTTTATGAAAAGCGGGGCATTTACGGAGTGCTTCATGTGATGATATTGCTACTCTCGCTTTTTCTGATTGTAGATATTTCGATCGACACGTTCAACAATATACCGTTCATCTCGCAGACTTCGTATCTGAAAACGCAGTTCTGGATCTGTATGTTCTTCATAGCCGATTTCGTATTGGAGTTTTTCTTATCAAAAGATAAAATTCATTATTTGCAAACTCATTTCCTCTTCCTGCTGGTTTCGATTCCTTATCTTAATATTATAGACTACTATGGTTTCACCTTCTCGGCCGAAGTGACCTATTTCCTGCGTTTCATTCCGCTCGTACGCAGTGGCTGGGCACTGGCGATCGTCGTCGGCTGGCTGACTTCCAACCGGGCCTCCGGTCTTTTCGTCTCCTACCTGACGATGTTGCTGGCAATGGTCTATTTCTCCAGCTTGATATTTTTCGTGATCGAACATAAGGTGAACCCCGAAGTAAAGGATTACAGCGACGCCCTCTGGTGGGCTTTCATGGACGTGACGACCGTCGGCTCGAACATCATCGCGATCACGCCTACGGGGCGCATCCTGTCGGTTCTGCTGGCTGCTCTCGGCATGATGATGTTCCCGATCTTCACGGTCTATGTCACGAGCCTGGTACAGTCCGCAAACAAGAAAAAAGAAGATTATTATAATAAAACACATCCTGCCCCTGCCGGGCAAGCACCAGATGCCAAACCGGCCGGTTCCACCCAAACGAACAAATAAATTCAAGATCACTTATTGTAAAAAACAAGTTATTTAACAATTAGCAGGTTTGGCGATGAAAGAGTTCGGATATTCTTCTTTTTGAAGGTAAAACGCACTTTTTTCCATTTATTTGCCGGTTTATCGCCATGAGGACGGTCGTCATCGCCATGGCAAGGGACTTCATCGCCGTGAAGACGGTCGTCATTACCCATGAACCCGGCAACCCACGGCAACGAAGACGGTCGTCATGGCAAAATTCTGCGCAGCTCACAGTGAGAGGCCCCAAAAAAAATTTCTCCATAAATGATAAGCGCCCCGACCTCGTCTGCAAATATTCGATTCTCCGGGAGTTGGGCTTTATCACATTTTCCTGTTTTTCCTACTCAGACTGACAAAACAGAAGCGATAACCGGACAAGCTGCCTACCACATACTTTCTGTTGTCAGACAAAAACCGCCTGACCGGACAAAATGTAAGATCAAAATGAACCGGAATTTGAGATGAAATAGAAAAAGGGCGAAAAAGGGGTTATTGTCATTTTTCTGTATTACGATAGTTTTATCTCTTAATACATGATTAGTGTCTGATTTTGGCAATCACCATGAATTACTCCATACAAATACCCCATCCCATTAAGATTTTAGTTTCATCAGTTCCACAAAGTCCAACTTTATTAATTCCCACTCTTTCTCTTTCAGACAGATAGGGTCAAGCTCCTTATCAGCAGAAGAAAAATCAGTAAGATTGGAAATTATTTCCTTTTTGTCATGCGTGTATTCATACCGCTGTTTATGAAAGGATATCATTTGAGAAATAGTATAAGTATTCAGCAGTTCGTGTAAATCCCAAAAATCCTTTTTACGACCAATTCGGGAAATAACATCTATTTTCATCGCTGTAACATCGGGAAGACTTGCCATTCGTATACCATCAACTATATCGCATGGGTCTATAATCTCATCGTGATAAAACAAATCTACTTTTATGCTATCGTCTTCCAAATTTCCAATATAATACGAACGCCCAAACCCGACAAGGTCTGTTTTATCTGCACAATAGTAGTATTGATAGTTATTCCGAAAAAAGTTTTCATATACAGTAAAATCCAAGCTTCCATAAGGGACATTGGTAAACAAATCAATATCTACCGACTTCCTATGTCCTAACCGCAAGCTCAAAGAAGTACCACCAACCAAATAGAACGGCTCAAAAATAGAATTCCCCATTATATCATTGAGAATCTTCCTCAATAGAGGACTAACCGTTTCATAATGCAGTTTATTAGCGTTTTTCTTAGTCATTCGTTTTTTGGTTTAATCTATATTGACGTATTTTCCTCGGCTTATATAGTTTTAGTTGACCTGTCGAAAGATTATAAAAATTTTGAATTTCATTGATTTCTTCTTCATTACCTCTCTCTAATACCCGCTTGATAACAGCATCTTTATACTTACCCCAGTTGATTTTGTCGAAATCCGTGTCCCAAAAAAGTATTCGACGAATACGTGGACTACCAGTATACAGATTAGCTAATTCTTTCTCTCTATACTGTTTTATGTCATAATAAACTTGAAGTATAGAGAAAAAACCCTCTTCCAAGTTCAATACAGAATCTATTTTTATGGCTTGCTCCGTTGTTAAGTTTCGTCTGCCTGCAATAATTGCATTAATAATTTGATATGGAATACCTGTTGCCTCTGCCAGAGAACGCTGAGTCAAATTTCCTTTTTTCAGTTCCCTTTCAATAAATTTTCCGGGATGAATACCTTTTATTATATCAATACGGCTATCCATAATTTTATCCTTTTCACAAAGGTAAACAAATTTGTTTACATAAGGTTCGCTTTATTAGAGAAATTACTCTTTTTACACCACGGCTCTTCCATTTTCCCCCTCTTGTTTTTCTGAAACACATCCGACATGATAAAGGAATACAAATTTAGGATTATCAAAAGGCAATAGCCATTGATTATTTTTTCTTGTTTCTCTTGTTTTCATATTCTCTGATTTGTTTTAAAAGTTAACATCCTAAATTAATATATTCTTTTGGCAAGAAGACGAACATAAGTTAACACAAGGTTCGCATGTACGTGGCAAACATTTCCGGCAGGCAATCATTCCTTTCTGTAAACCTGTATTTTGATTAATTACTGATTGCAACAAATGTACGGATAATGCAATTACAAAATGTAATAATTCACAAAACATCCTCTAAAAAATTGATGCACGATCTCTCCATTCCGTTGCATCGGATAGACACAAAAAACGAGCCTCCCGTCTCCCTGTTTACACAGGGGCGTGAAGGCTCGTCAACTAAAAGAATAAACCGTTTTAATCGGTGATTGTAAACCGGGTACTGCCAAAGATGGAGATGCCCAGTTTATTCATTATGTATTTTATTGCCAGCTGTGCTTTTACGGAGTTGCCGGAGCTGTCCAAAGGAGGAGCAAAGGCAGAGATGCCGAAGTGTCCGGGCATGATACCCATGACGCCGCCGCCTACCCCTGTCTTGGCAGGAATACCGGAAGTGTACAACCAGTCTCCCGTACGTTCGTAGAAACCGACCGTAGCCACTAAGGAAGTGATTTTCGGCGACAGAGAAGCGTCGAAAACAGACTTCTTCGTAACCGGGTTCACACCGTCGTTGGCAACGGTAGCTGCAGCGATGGAAAGCTGTTCGGCTGTGATCCCCAATGAACACTGGCGGGTGTACAGGTCGAGCGACATATCCGGATCGTCATAGATACGGTTGTAGTTCTTCAGCAACCAGGCGATGGAACGGTTGTTGAAGTTGGTTGCCGTCTCGGACTTATACAGTTCGTCGATCAACTGCGGGGCGCTTCCGCAAAGGTCGGTGATATTGGAAACGATAGCCTCCCACTTCTTGTCGGAATCACCGACCGGCTGCACCATGCTGCAAGCCGTGATCGCCCCGGCGTTTACCAGCGGAGTGGAAGGATGGTCATTCTCCAACAAGATCGCCATGATGGAGTTGAAAGGAAGGCCGGTAGCGTCGGCACCGATCATCTTCAGTACTTTTTCGGCTCCGTATTGACGAAGTGCCAGGATAGCCGTGTGCACTTTCGAAACAGATTCGATCCCGAAACGGTAGGAAGAATCACCCAGCGTAATGATCTTGCCGTCCAACAGGCAGATACTGATACCGAACAGGTTCTTGTCGATATTAGCCAGATAAGGGATATAATCGGCATTCTTGCCACCCGTATTATCCTTAAATTGCTCAAAGGCTTCCTGTGCTGCTTCCTTTATTTGTGAAACGGAAATTGTTTTATTCATAAACAACTGTAATTAAAGATTGATAGTGAAAGAGGAGGTTGTCGCAACAGAGCTGCAACTTCCTCGCTCTTGAATATATATAGTCAACAGGATTACTTCTTATGAGGCATGCCCGTGTGAGTAAATACGGAACCTTTCACTTCCTGGTTCTTATCCTGCGCAATACGCGTAGGAGTCGGATATTCGAGTTTTTCAAGTTCCGCAACGGCTCCCGTGATATCGTTCAGCAACTGGTCCGCCATGTCGCGGCTGAATCCCTGACGGGCAACGATACGCATCACGACATAGTTTTCAAGGTTGTTTGGCAATGTATAGGCGGGAACCATCCAACCGCTTTGTTTCAGTTTATCCTGCAGGTCGTACAGTGTCCATTTCGCCTTTTGCGCATAATCCGGTTTCAGATACCAGATGAACAGCGGGTTCACGACTTCGTTGCTATAGTTTACGAACGGAGCCATCTTGCCGATCTGGTCATGCAGGTACTGGGTAACCGCCATGCTGTTTTCCTGGACTGCTTTATATCCTTCGAAACCGAGACGGATGAACTGGTAGTATTGTCCGAGAATCTGTGCGGCAGGACGGGAGAAGTTCAAACCGACCTGTGTAATGTTGGCACCCAGATAGTTCACACTGAACGACATGGAATCAGGCAGATAAGATTTGTCTTTCCAGACAACCCAGCCCAGACCCGGATAAACCAGACCGAACTTATGTCCGGACGTACTGATGGAAAGAACCCATTTCAAACGGAAGTCCCACTTCAATTCCGGTTTCAGGAACGGAAGGATAAAGCCGCCGGAAGCAGCATCCACATGAATAGGAATATCGTAACCAGTCTTTGCATTGTAGGCGTCGAGAGCTTTGTCCAAAGCCTCTACATCATCGTTCAGACCTGTCCATGTAACCCCCTGGATCGGCACGATACAGATCGTATTTTCATCACACATCTTCAATGCTTCTTCGGGATCGAGCGTAGTCTTGTCCAGTGTCAAAGGCACCTGGCGCATTTCGATCTGCCAAAGTTGGGCGAATTTTTCCCATACAACCTGAAATCCGGTAGAGATTACGAAGTTCGGTTTGTCTGCAGGCTTACCGGCGGCCAATCTTTTCTTACGCCAGCGTAGCCAGGCAGCCACCCCGCCCAACATACATGCTTCGGACGAACCGATAGCCAATGCACCGGCTTTCCATTTTGCCTGTTCGGGGGTATTCCACAAATTCGCTACGATGTTGATACATTTGGCGTTCATAACGGCAATACGCGGATATTCCGTCTCATCGATGTAGTTGATGTTGATTGCCTCGTTCATCAGTTTGGTTGCATAGTCATCCATATAAGTCGTCACGAATGTCGCCAGGTTCAGACGCGGCTGTGTCTGTGCAAACGTTTCGTCTTTAACCATTTGATACGCTATTTCCGGAGTGGTAGGACCATCTGGGATTTTGTCTACAGGAGAGGCTTGTAACATTTTTTCCGAGCCAAAGATCGCTGTCTTGGCATCACCTTTTCTGAAATTAGAATCTTCCATGTCTTTTTTGTTTTTAATTATTAATGGCGTTATCGACTCCATTCGGTCGATTGTAAGGCAAAAACAGCTACTATCCACAATTGTTCTGTGTTTTTGGTTAAACATACTATATTTGGGGTTTATTAAAATAATGAACATTCGCAATTCGAGATTGTTTCAATACAATAAATAATGATTTAACGAAACGATTATGCGAATACAGACCGGACAGGGGACGATTCCCCTTATTACATTAATAGGTATATGGTCGATATCGGCACTGAATGCATTGCCCGGCCTGGCCGTCTCCCCTATCTTAGGAAAACTTTCTGCGATCTTCCCCCACTCCACGGAATTGGACATACAGATGCTTTCGTCACTTCCTTCCCTTTTGATCATTCCTTTTATCATCCTGTCGGGCAAGTTGACGGAAAAGATCAATAATATCCTCCTGCTGCAAGTCGGCCTGGTGATCTTCTCATTGAGCGGGATTCTGTATTTGCTTTCCACAAAAATGTGGCAACTGATTGCCGTCAGTGCGCTTTTAGGAATCGGTTCGGGGTTGATCGTACCACTTTCCACTGGCTTGATCTCCCGCTTTTTCACGGGTGCATACCGGACGAAGCAGTTCGGCCTTAGTTCCGCGATCACGAATGTGACCTTAGTATTGGCAACGATTCTGACCGGTTATCTGGCGGAAGTAAACTGGCACCTGCCGTTCGTCGTCTATCTGTTTCCCCTGATCTCGATCGTTCTTTCGTTTTATCTGAAAAAGAATATTTCGCCCTATCCCAATACAAGTACACATGCAACCGCAAAGCCGGCGGCTCCACAGGCCCAATCCAAACCGACGGAGGGTACAACCGCCAGCAGCTTCGGCAAATTCGGCATACAGATACGGCATCTGATGCAGATTATGGCGTTCTACGGGCTGGCCACTTATCTGGTGATCATTATCAGCTTCAACCTGCCGTTCCTGATGAAGGAGTATCATTTCACCAGCGGGAATTCGGGCATCATGATCTCGCTTTTTTTCTTAGCGATCATGGCACCGGGGTTCATACTTAACCAGATCGTCTCCTATTTCGGGAAAAAGACCAAGTTCGCCTGCATGCTTTCCATTGCGATCGGGATGGCGCTCATCCTGGTCTCCCGGACGGAATGGCTGATCGGGCTGGGTTGTATCTTTGCCGGCTTCGGCTACGGCGTCATACAACCTGTCGCTTACGACAAGACGACCCGTACGGCGATCCCGTCCAAAGTGACGCTCGCGCTGGCTTTCGTGATGGCGATGAATTACCTGGCAATCCTGCTTTGCCCGTTTATCATCAATGTCTTTAAAGACCTCTTCCATATCGAGACCCAGCAATTCGCTTTCATCTTCAATATGGTGATCGCGCTGATAACCGCCGCGTGGGCATATGTCAAACAGGATTCTTTCTTATTTAACGACAATTTTAAATCCGCATAATATCAAACCGCATCAAGCATGAAGAATAAAATTACAGAAGCAAACGTCAGCATGGTAATATCCAAGACCTTCAGCGGTCTGAATATGAATGCCCTGAAATATCTGCTGCCACTCTGGATGACGCCGCTTTCGGGAGTTACGCTACGATGCACTTTCGCGGCAGTCGCTTTCTGGATTATCGGGATGTTTACGAAACCGGAAACTTCTACACGGAAGGAAAAGATATCTCTTTTCCTGTTAGGGGCACTGGGCATCTATGGTTTTATGTTCTTCTACCTGATCGGGCTGAGTAAGACAACTCCGGTCTCCAGCTCCATCTTCACCAGCCTCGAACCGATCTGGGTATTCATTCTTGCCGTAATCTTTTTCAAAGAGAAGATAACGAAGATGAAGGTTATCGGGATACTGATCGGGCTGGGAGGCGCCCTGCTTTGCATCCTGACGCAAAAGAGCGACGATCTGGCAGCCGACGCTTTTACCGGGAATATGCTTTGCCTGATGAGCTCGTTCGCGTACGCCGCCTACCTGATTATCAGCAACCGGATATTGAGTAAGGTCGGGGTGATGACCATGCTGCGATATACGTTTACAGGAGCGGCTTTTTCAGCCCTTATCGTGTCGGCGATAACCGGTTTCGATGCCAGAGTGCTGGAATTGCCTTTGCATTGGACGCCTTTCCTTATCCTGATGTTCGTCCTGATCTTCCCGACCGTCGTCAGCTATTTGCTCATCCCTATCGGCCTGAAATACCTGAGTACGACTTTGGTAGCCCTCTATGGCTATCTCATTCTGATTGTCGCCACCATCGTATCGCTCACATTGGGACAGGACCGTTTCAGCTGGACGCAACTGATAGCCATATTGCTCATCTGTTCCAGCGTTTACTTTGTCGAAATAGCAGAGAACAAAGAAAAAAAATAATTTTTTTCCCTTTCTTTGTAACAACTTCTTTTCCGTTCCCGTCTACTAAATGAACGCTCTTCAATAGCGCGCATTGAAAGAGCGGAACTAACGGAATTAAATAACGGTTAATACACAAGAAAGATGAAAAAATACATTGCAATCCTGATCCTCATTCTATCCTGCCAGGCAGGATACAGCCAGAGCATGGACAAACTGTTCAACGACTTTGCCAAGCAAAAAAACGTAACCCGCGTAACAGTCGGCCCGTTCCTGATGAAAATAAGCAGCCTGTTCACCGAGACGATGGGCGTGAACAGCATCGAAGTCCTTTCTTTCGAGGAATGCGGCAGTACCGTCAAAGACGATCTCCGCGCTGCCATCAAAAAACTGAAAGATCCGAATTTTGAAACAATGGTCAACTCCAACGAGGAGGGCAGCCGTACGAAAGTAATGGTACGCATTGACGAAGATATCATCCGCGAACTGGTGATCCTGACAACCGACGGAGGCGACGATGCCCTGATCCGTATCAAAGGGAAAATCAAACCGTCCGATATCGAAAAAGTAGTAAACGACCACAAAGATGGATGTTGAGAGCTTTAAAAGGCTGTTCCTTCCCCTTCATCCCAAGCTCTTCCGGATCGCTTACGCTTTGGTCGAAAATAAAGCCGATGCCGAAGATATCCTGCAAGATGCCTACTATAAGCTGTGGAGCCGGCGGAATGAACTGGCCGATGTCCGGAATCCGGAAGCCTTCTGCGTGACGCTGGTCAAAAACCTTTGCCTCGATTTCCTTCGTTCTCCCCGTGCGGGCAGGCATGACGAGGATGTCACCGAAGCCGTCAGCCTCTCGACAGATGCTTCTCCGGACAAAGAACTGGAAATGCAAGACAAAGTGGAGCAAGTCCGCCACCTGATCGACCGCCTGCCGGAAAATCAACGGCAAGTCCTCCGGTTGAAAGGGATTGAAGACTGCTCGATGGATGAGATAGAACAGATCACCGGCCTGAGTGCCGTCAACATACGGGTGCTACTTTCCCGGGCACGAAAAATAATCCGGGAACAATTTGAAAAATATTATACATACGAATATGAACGATAAAAAAATAGACGAACTGATCAATAAAGCCCTCCAGGAGGAGCAGGCTTTACCCGAAGGACTTTCCCGCAGGCTGGAAGAGCGGATCGACGCCTGGGCCGCCACGGAAGAAAAGAAGAATCGTTCATTGGCCCGTAGACGGACTTTATACTGGTTAAGCGGAGTCGCCGCCTCCATCCTGCTGTGTATCGGCTTTTTCCAGTACGATGTATCGTCCCATACTCCAGACCGGCGCGACACTTACACCAATCCGGAAGATGCCGCCGTCGCCGCCGAAAAGGCTTTGCTCCTGCTGTCGCACAACCTCAACAAAGGCATCAGCCAGGTAAACAATGCCGGGCAGGAGATAGATAAAGTAAACAACATTTTAAACAAACATTTAAACGATTAATCTTATGAAATCCAAGAATATATTCCTGATCCTGTTTCTTTGCTGCACCAGCCTGTGTTTCGCCCAGGACAAACTGTTCGAAAAATATGCCGACATGGATAACGTGACATCCGTCTTCATCTCCAAGAAAATGTTTGACATGATCCCTAACGTAGAAAGCGGCGGTCTCAACCTGATGAACCTGAAAGGGAAAATAAACAACCTCCAGATCGTCACTTCCGACAAGCGGGAGGTACGGGAGCAGATGCGAAAAGAATTCAGCAGCCTCATCGGCCAATCGCATGAAGAACTGATGCGGGTCAAGGACAACGACACGCGTGCCTCTTTCTACATCGTCCAGAACGGCGACCTGATCAACGAAATGATCATGCTGGCCGACACGGATTCGGACTATGTGGTCATCCGGATAACAGGCAAGTTCACTTTGCAGGATATACAGGATGTGGCAACAAGTTTTTCCCAAAACGATAAAAAAGAGGTAACGATCAGTTACAACTAAAACTGAAAAAGGATTGTTAGCCCGAAAAAGATAAGTATGCTTTTGCGAATACCTTAGTTCTGGTAGAACTAAGGCTATTCTTGTCTGTTGTTCGCTACCGTGACAAAATTAGGTATATAAAACGACCGGATGTTTTCAAAAATGATATTAAAATTAGCCAAATTGATATTCTTTCAAAAAAGATATTCTCCTTTTTCCCTTCCAGAAGACTCCAATAACCTCTACAGATAAGCCAAAACCGACAACCGAACCTACTTTTTTACAACTATCCGTACCGTATAGTACATAGTTCTACCAGAACGAATTCAATTGTAATTTTAAATCATTTGCCTATGGAGAGAAGTAAAGAACACACCTAAAAAATTTTAGTAGAGAAAATTAGAGTATTTCAACTGTTAAATTAAATTTTAATATTATGATCAAATCGATATGCAGCAATCTATTGTCAAAAGCTGTACTATTATCAGTATTTTTAAGCCCCGGATATGTGATTTCAAAAGCTCATGCAAACACAGAATCCATCAGTGGCATAGAACAAACGAACGGTAAACTGTCCGGACGGGTGATCGACGCAAAAGGAGAACCTATCCCAGGTGCAAACATTTCCGTCAAAGGGACCACTATCGGTACCATTACGGACATGGACGGTAATTTTTCCATAGATGTTAGCCCCAATCAAATACTCACCATCAGTTTCATCGGATATGAGACCAAAACAATCCCTGTCTCCAACCAGAAAACATTAAATGTCGTTCTGAAAGAGACTGTAAACCAGCTGGACGAACTTGTCGTCGTTAGCTACGGTACGCAGAAAAAAAGGGATCTGACCGGATCTGTTTCAAAGATAGATGCAGGAGAATTAGAAAGTTTCCCCGTAGGGCAATTTGCTCAAAAACTACAAGGGCAGGTAGCTGGTGTACAAATCAACCAGTCTACAGGACAACCGGGTAAAGGCATGGGATTCCGTATCCGTGGTGCAGCTTCTATCAATGGCGGCAGTTCACCCTTATTCGTAGTCGATGGGATCCCTGTCAATATGGATCTAAGCAGTATCAACCCGGATGAAATCGAAACTTTTTCCATCCTGAAAGATGCCGCTGCCACTTCCCTGTATGGATCACGTGCCGCCAATGGCGTCGTACTGATCACAACGAAAAGGGGGAAACAAGGCAAAACCCAGGTAGACGTAAACGCTTCGTTCGGTGTCCAGACTTTAAAGGGATTAAAAACTCCGGATGTTATGAACGGGGAAGAATTTGCCCAATACAAAAAAGAATACTACGAAGATGCAGCCAGATATGAAGGATATACCGGAGGAGTTCCGGAACAATATCAAAACCCATCCCAATACGGTGCCGGAACCAACTGGTATGACTTGCTGACACGCAATGCCGCCACGCAGAATTACAGTATCAGTGTGACAGCCAATAAAGACAAGTTCAACACGGCTATCGTATTAGGTTACTTCCGCCAGGATGGCGTCATGTACAATTCTAACTTCGAACGTTATTCTTTACGTGCAAACAACGATTATCAGGTTAACGACCGCTTAAAATTAGGACTGAACATAGCTCCCACCTTACAAATCAAAAACAATCAAAATACAGACGGAGGCTGGCAGATATTAAGTGCTGCATTCTTGGCTGACCCGACTGTAAATCCTTACGATGAGAACGGAGAACCTATTCTTTCTTTAAACTCTCCGGGTATGTTCCCACAGCCAAACTGGATACGTGTTTTACATGAAAAAACAAGTAAAACACAGGATTTGGCTTTATTAAGCAATGCTTTTGCAGAACTGGATATATGGAACGGCATCAAATATAAATTCCAGGCAGGCCTCGATTTAGGAGCCAAGAATTACAGGGATTTTACACCTTCGACATCCGGCGGAGCGATGTTCACTGCTCCCCCTCAGAAAGCAAGCGGACAATACAACACCAACTTCCATTATAGCTGGACCATCGAAAATATGTTGATGTATAACCACAAATTCGGAGACCACAACATCGATGCACTGGTCGGTTACAGCGCACAAAAATATTCCAACGAATATAACCAACTGACAGCAACCGACTTTCCAAGTGATGATATCGCCTGGATGGGTGCTGGTGCCACCAAAAACGGTGACAACAACATCGAGCAATGGACACTGGCCTCCGTCATTGCACGTGCAAACTACAGTTTCAAAGATCGCTACTTACTGCAGGCAACATTCCGCCGGGATGGGTGCTCACGTTTCGGAACAGGCAATAAATATGCGAACTTTCCTTCCGTATCCGCCGGATGGATTGTATCCGACGAGGCTTTCATGGAACCGGTAACCGATGTTATGAATTACCTGAAAATAAGAGCCAGCTATGGATTAACCGGTAACTACAACATCGGTAATTACCGGTATATAGCGGGAGTCAACACTTACAACTATGTCCTGGGTGGTTCTTTAGCTCCGGGAAAAGGATTGGGTAATTTAGGGAACAATGCCCTTACTTGGGAAGAAACAAAGCAACTGGACTTAGGTGTCGATATCGGTTTCTTAAACGATCGTATCTATTTGATGTATGACTATTATAATAAGAAAGTCGACGGACTTTTGTATCAGGTCGATATTCCGAGAGCTTCCGGCTTTTCCAACATTTATTCCAATATCGGTGATTACAAAGCATGGGGACATGAAATCACTTTGCAATCCCGTAACCTCGTCGGCGATTTCAAATGGACTACCAATTTGAATATAGCCTTCAACCGGAATGAAATAACCAAAATGGGAACAAACAATACCCCGAAAGGCGGATATTCCAATCAGGAAGATTTCAACCGTTTAGCTGTAGGAGAACCTATCGGTATATTCATGGGATATGTATTTGACGGCGTATATATGACCGAAGAAGAGTTTAACTCCCAGCCAAAGCACGCCTCATCCGAGATCGGAACGGTCCGCATGAAAGATGTCAGCGGTCCTAACGGTGTTCCTGACGGTATAATCGACAACAATGACCGTGTAAAAATCGGTGACCCGAATCCGGATTTCATTTATGGTATGACAAATGAATTTTCCTGGAAGAACTTCGACCTGAGTATCCTGATCAGCGGACAGGTAGGCGGCGACATCATAAATTCAAACTACGAGCACACTCTGAATATCGACGGTTGTTTCAATGTATTGAAGAAAGTTGCCAACCGTTGGCGCTCTCCGGAAAATCCGGGTGACGGACAAGTTCCGAGAACAAAAGCCGGTACAACGGAATTATTCCGCTTCAATAATAGCAGTTGGGTATATGATGCTTCCTATTTGACCATAAAGAATATCACTCTGGGCTACACGATTCCGATCAAACCGAGCCAGTACCTTTCCAAACTCCGGGTATATGTAACAGCCCAGCAATTGGCAACATTCACCAAATACCCAGGTATGAATCCGGAAATAGCCATGAATGAAGATATGGGATGGAACGGTTTAGGGGTAGACCGTACGACTTACCCGGTTCCAAGAACATTCAGTATCGGATGCAACATCTCATTCTGACAGGAAAACAAATTATAAATTTAAAACGAAAGATCATGAAAAAGATATTTAGTTTAGTTGTTGCATTATTGACTTTGGCTTCTTGTTCGGAAGATTTCCTGAATCTGACGCCTCAATATTATCCGAATGATGCGACATTCTTTAAAACCCAGGAGCAATTCACGCAAGCAGTGAACGGAGCCTATTCCGCTTTACGGGGAGTATCGGCAAGACAAGGATATCTGATGGGAGAAATGCGTTCCGACAATACGCATTACACCCGCTATAAAGCGGACCGCGGTCTACACATCCTATATCGCGAAAACATTGCGGATTTTGTTGTAGACGACCAGAACCAATGGACAAATGAAATGTATTATGCATGTTATACGGGCATTTCAAGAGCCAACACCATTCTGAACCGCATTGAAGGGACAACTTTTCCCGATGATTTCAAAAATAAAACGATCGGGGAGGCTAAATTCATCCGTGCCTTCATGTATTTCCAATTGGTGCAATGCTACGGAGACATCCCTTTGCATCTGGAAGAAGTGACGGGAGCAGACAACGCATTCTTACCCCGTTCGTCCGTTAACGATGTATATACGGCCATCATCGACGATGTGAAAGACGCCATCGAGAAACTTCCGACAGTCAAATTCCCGCAAAACGGTGCGGCAACCAAAGGAGCAGCCAAAATGCTTTACGCTTATGTATTAATGACAAAGCCGGACCGGGATTATGCGACAGCGGAAGCGCAGTTGAAAGATGTCATGAATATGGGATATGAATTACTTCCCGATTATGCCGATATATACGACACATCCAAAAAGAACGGAAAAGAATCGATCTTCGAAATCCAATATCAAATGGGAGATCAAGGGCAGCAAAGTGATTGGCTGTACTACTTTATCCCCAAAACAACGAATGCGGAAATTATTACAGGTGTTCCCGATTGCAGTACGCTGCTGACAGGGGGCTGGAATGTCCCGACACCGGAAATGATCGCTTCTTACGAGCCGGGAGATCTCCGCGTCGACCCGTCTATTGCGGTTGCGGTCGGTACACTGGATGCGGCAAACGCTTTAGTCGTAGCCGATGTACTAAAAATCGGCGATCCCAAGATCAATGATTACCCTGTAAATTATCCGTTTATCAATAAATACCGTCACGCGCACTCCAAGATAGAAAATACAGACGACAACTGGCCTGTTTACCGTTATGCGGACTGTCTGTTATTGTTAGCCGAATGTCTGGTGGAACAAGGACGTGCGGGAGACGCAGCACCTTATGTCAATCAGGTACGTGCACGTGCAGGTTTACCAGCTGTCACAACAATCAATGCCGAGGTGGTTGCCAATGAGCGACGTCACGAACTCGCATTTGAGAACCATCGCTGGTATGATTTGTTGAGAACAGGAAAAGCTCTTGAAGTAATGACCGCGTACGGAAAATATATCAAAACGATTGATACGGAACTCCCTGAACGTACCTATCAGATAAAACCGGAATATTTGCTTTATCCGATACCTTACAACGAGCTGCAATTAAATGAGCAACTCAAACAAAATCCCGGTTATTAATTATCATAATTAACAAAAAGACCTTTACTTTTGCAGTAGAGGTCTTTTTACTATTAGCACCATGAATACACGACACATTATCAGAAACTTTATGTATGCCGTAGCGGGAGGTATCCTGTCTCTCGGAACGGCCGGTTGCAGTGGCAACAAAGCGGAAACGACAGATAGTTTTTCCACTCTGGAAGCCCAATTCTCCAATCCTTCATCCGAGTACCGTACAGCTCCCTTTATGGTTTGGAACGGAAAAGTTACAGAAGCTGAAATAGACCGCATGCTGAAAGACTTTAAAGATGCCGGGTGCGGAGGAGCGTTTATCCATCCCCGTCCGGGCATGATCACGGAATATATGTCGGACGAATGGTATTCCCTCTACCGCTATGCCGTCGATAAAGGAAAAGAGATGGGACTGGACATCTGGATCTACGATGAAAACTCCTATCCCAGCGGCTTTGCCGGAGGACATGTTCCCGAAGAGATGCCCGAATCCTACAACCAGGGACAAGGACTTGCGTTGACAAAAACAGATCTTCTGCCTGACAAGACAGACGAATATTTCATCATCCTCAAAAAAGAAGGGGACAAATGGGCGGATATCACGAACGCCCTGAGCCAGCATAAAAAAGCAAAAGGAGAATATTACCTCTACAAAAAGACCTACTTAGGCAAGTCGGACTGGTACGGTGGCTACTCATATGTCGATCTGCTTGTTCCCGGCGTAACCGAGAAGTTCATCGACCTCACAATGAAAGGTTACGAGAAGAGCATACAGGACGAGTTCGGGAAGTCTGTTTTCGGTATCTTCACCGACGAACCGAACATCAGTAGTCCGGGTGGCCTACGTTGGACTCCGGATCTGTTCGAAGTCTTTCAAAAGCAGTGGGGATACGATCTAAAACCACTCCTTCCCCTCCTGAACGAAGAGACGGGCAATTGGAAACAGGTACGCCATAATTATATGGAAACCCTGTTGCAAATGTTTGTCGACCGCTGGTCCAAACCCTGGCACCACTACTGCGAGACGAACAACCTGAAATGGACCGGACACTATTGGGAACACGGTTGGCCGCAAATGAACGACGGCCCGGACAATATGGCAATGTACGCCTGGCATCAGGTACCCGCTATCGACATGCTGTTCAACCAGTTCGACGAAACCAGCCCGCAAGCACAGTTCGGCAATATCCGCGCAGTAAAAGAATTGCGCAGTGCCGCCAACCAGACAGGCCGCAGCCGTACCCTCAGCGAAACTTATGGAGGCGGCGGTTGGGATGAAACTTTCAAAGACTTCAAGCGGCTGGGCGATTGGGAATATGTACTCGGGGTCAACTTCATGAACCAACATTTAGCCCATATGACACTGACGGGAGCACGCAAATACGACTATCCGCCGGTATTCACCTACCATTCTCCCTGGTGGCCCGACTACCGCGAACTGAATGACTATTACGGACGCCTTTCATTTATTATGAGCAAAGGCATCCAGAAAAACGATATTTTGGTTCTGGAACCCAACTCGACTTTATGGAGCTATTACGTCCATACAGGAAGTTCCCCGAAACTCATGGAGATAGGAAGCGATTTCCAAACTTTTGTAACGACTTTGGAAAAGAACCAGGTAGAATATGACCTCGGTTCCGAAAACATCATCAAAGACCTCGGAAAGGTAGAAAACGGGCGTTTCATCGTCGGCAATGCCTCCTACTCGACTGTCGTTCTGCCTCCCATGATGGAGACCTTAAACAAGCCTACCTTCAACCTCTTGCAACAATTTGTAGAACAAGGTGGACAGATCATAACCTTCTCCGCTCCCACCCGGATAGACGGAGCCGTCAATGACGAACTGGCCGGACTGTTGACCGGTGCAACCGTCACATCACTCCCGGAACTGTCCAAAGATGTAATCGCCCGGTATTTCTCTTCCGATAACTTCAGGATTACTTTCAACAGTGGTAACCTGTATCACCACCGTCGCCGGTTTGCAGACGGAGAATTGGTTTTCCTTGTCAACTCTTCTATGGATGAAGTTGTTGACGGCACCCTTTCGACGCAGGGAAAAGCCATACTGGAAATGGATGCCCTGAACGGAGAAATCTATACGTATCCGTCTTCAAAAGAAGGAGACAAACTAAGTACATCTTTCCGGATCGAACCGGCAGGAAGCCTCTTGCTTTACTGTTCTGACAAGAACCCGAAAAACTATCCGGAACGTCCTGAAAAAGTAGCAAGCAGCCCGGTTACGGCAACAAGCCGGACCACCGTCAGCCGTTTACGCGATAATGCTCTGACAATTGACTTTTGCGATGTTACGGTTAAAGGAAAGACTTACAAGAAACAACATTTCTCCCGTGCCGCCGATATCGCCTTCAAAGCGCACGGATTCACCAATGGCAATCCTTGGAATACCTCCGTACAATACAAACGGAATATCCTCGACCGCGACCACTTTAAGGATGGCGGCTTCACGGCCTCCTATCATTTTACGGTAAACGACGCTTTCGACTATTCCGGTATCAAACTGGTTTCCGAACGCCCCGAACTATTTACCGTAAAAATCAACGGAAATCTCGTGAACGTTCTTCCAGATGAATGGTGGCTGGACCGTTCTTTCGGCGTTTATCCGATAGGCGGACAGGTGAAAAAAGGTAGCAATACGGTAGAACTCAGCATCAACCCGATGCGTATTTTTGCGGAGATAGAACCGGTCTACATCATCGGAAACTTCTCGGTCGTACCCGAACAAGAGGGATGGAGCATCGGTGCGCCACAGGAATCGTTCGCTCTGGGTAGCTGGAAAGAACAAAAGCAACCGTTCTACTCATGGGATATGAGCTATAGCAAAGAATATACCCTCGATGACCTTACAGGCAGATATGCCGTCAAACTGAACAAATGGAACGGGACGGTAGCAAAAGTATATGTCAACGGACAGAAAGCCGGTATGATCGCCTTCGACCCCTGGCAACTGGATGTAACATCCTACCTGAAAGAGGGTGGCAACACGATCGATGTACATGTGATCGGCAGTTTGAAGAACCTGTTAGGCCCGCATTACCGGAATCCGGCTCCCGGCTTGGCATCTCCCTGGCATTGGAAAAACGTAGACAAACCGATACCCGGAAAAGAATACCAGATGGTGGATTACGGGCTGATGGAAGATTTTGAATTAATGCATTAAACATACACGAAAAAAGGGTGCGTGCTTTTCCGGAAAAGCATGGCACCTTTTTCAAAAAAGGACGGCAGCATGAAAAATAGACTTTTAAACATTTGTATCTTATGTATGGTTTTTCCTTTCTTTCTACAGGCAGCGGACACACATTCCGTTTATAACCTGCGATGCGAACAGGAAGAAAACCCGTTAGGAATCGAAACAGGACAACCTTGTTTCAGCTGGCAGATACAGGCACAACAACGGAACTTCGAACAATCGGCCTGGCAGATATTAGTGGCCGATTCTCCGGAAAAACTACAGGCCGGCAATGGAAATATCTGGGACAGCGGAAAAACGCTTTCTTCCGCCTCGATCCTTGTTCCTTTCAAAGGAAAAGAATTGAAAGCAGGACAGACTTACTACTGGAAAGTAAGGAGTTGGGATAAAGAGGACAGCCCTTCCCGCTGGAGCTGTACCCATACCTTCGGCATGGGGCTTCTTTCGGAAAAAGACTGGAGCAATGCCAAATGGATTGCACTGGAAAAAGACAGGAAAGACGAAATCGTCACGACAGGGCTGCACGGACTGGCCAACGTGGACCGGGAACTCAAAGGCAAAAAGATCGGTATGTACCGCCTTCCCCAATTCCGAAAAGAATTTACGGTTCAAAAACCGGTGAAACGAGCAACCGCCTATGTCTCCGGGCTCGGACATTTCGATATGTTCCTGAATGGAGAGAAGGTGGGTAACAACTTTCTCGATCCGGGATGGACAAAATATGATAAATGTGCGCTGTATGTCACTTTCGATCTGTCCGGACAGCTAAAGCAAGGCGGAAACGCAATAGGCGTCATGTTGGGAAACGGCTTTTTCAATATCCCGCGGGAACGTTATTTCAAACTGCTTGCTTCATATGGCGCTCCGCGCCTCTTGATGAAAATACAAATCGAATATGCAGACGGCAGTACGCAGGACATCGTAACCAGTACAGACTGGAAAACAACCGAAAGCCCCGTTACCTACAGCAGTATTTACGGTGGTGAAGACTACGATGCCACGAAAGAACAGGCCGGATGGATGCAACCCGGTTTCGACGACCGTACCTGGAACAAAGCCCTCGACACAGGTTGGAAAACCCGGCTCCTCTCCCAACGCTCCGCACCGCTGACCGTACGTGACCGAATCCCCACCGTCCGTCTTTTCAAGACCCGGAAAGGACAATGGGTGTACGATTTGGGACAAAACTTTTCCGGCATCATACGGCTTTCCCTGCATTCAAAGGACACGCACCCGGTTAAGCTCTATCCGGCCGAACTGCTGAATCCGGACAGTACCGTAAACCAAAGCGCGTCCGGCGCTCCTTTCTGGTTCGGTTACACACCGAAAGGAAAAGGTATTGAAAGCTGGCAACCCCAGTTTACCTACTACGGTTTTCGTTACGTGCAGGTCGAAGGTGCTGTTCCCGCCGGACAACCCAATCCGGACGGACTACCTGAAATAACGGAAATCACCGGTCTTCATACTTGCAATTCGGCCGAAGATGTCGGCAGTTTCCATTGTTCCAAGCCGTTGTTCAATCAGACATACGAACTGATCGACTGGGCGATTCGCAGCAATATGGCAAGCGTGCTGACCGACTGCCCGCATCGTGAGAAGTTGGGTTGGCTAGAAGAAGCGCACCTGATGCAATACTCCGTACAATACCGCTACAACCTGGCACGCCTGTACGAAAAGACATTCAACGATATGCGCTCCACACAAGCAGCCAACGGCATGATACCGACCATTGCTCCCGAACTGGTCGAATTCGAAGGAGGCTTCAAGGATACGCCGGAATGGGGAAGCACATTTGTCATCAGCCCTTGGTACATTTACCAATGGTATGGCGATACGCGCCCGATCGAAACCTATTATCCGGATATGCAACGCTACATCGACTACCTTTCCTCGAAAGCCGACAACCATATTATCGCCTACGGCTTGGGAGACTGGTTCGACATCGGTCCGAAAAGTCCGGGAGAATCGCAACTGACCTCCAATGGCGTAACGGCAACGGCTATCTACTATTACGACGTCACCCTGATGGAGAAAATGGCAAACCTTTTAGGGAAGCCGGACGATGCACGCAAGTACCAGGAACTGGCGGCCCGGATCAAACAAGCCTTCAACCGGACTTTCTGGAACCCGTCCACCCGTACCTACGACCGCAACAGCCAGGCGGCAAACGCCGTCGCACTCTACATGGGACTGACGACTCCGGAAAACAGGCAGCAGGTATTCGATAACCTGATAGCCGATATCCGCGGACGCAACAACGCCCTGACGGCAGGCGACGTCGGCTACCGCTATGTCTTGCGTGCCCTTGAAGCCGGTGGCGCTTCGGATGTCATTTACGACATGAACTGCAAGTACGACACACCGGGATACGGTTGGCAACTGGCACACGGAGCTACCGCTCTCACCGAATCCTGGCAGGCATACGGCTTCGTATCGAACAATCATTTTATGTTGGGTCATCTGATGGAATGGTTGTTCAGCGGCTTAGGAGGCATCCGTCAGAAAGAAGATTCCTTCGGGTTTAAGCATATTGTCATCAAACCCGAACCGGTCGGTGATGTCCGAGACGTACAGGTTTCCTACGAATCGCCTTACGGACAGATTATTTCCGACTGGAAAGACAACGATAAAGAATTTATCATCCGAGTGGAAGTACCGGCAAACAGCAAAGCCTCCGTCTATCTCCCGTCTGCCGATACGAAACAAATAACCGAAAGCGGTGTACGATTGGAAGATGTCCCCGGAATCAGTTGCAAACAAGAAGGAAACCAGTATGTCGTGGCAACAACAGGTTCCGGTACTTATGCTTTCAAAGTGAAGAAAAATAAATAATGAAGAATACCATGAATACAACAAAAAAGGAAGTTAAAGTCGGACTGATCGGAGTCGGATTGAACACCTATTGGAATCAATTCGAAGGGCTTCTCTCCCGATTGGCGGATTACCAAAGAAAGATAAAAGAACGTATGTCCGGCTTACAGGCAACCGTGATTGACGGGGGAATGGTAGACAGCCCGGAAAAGGCAGTCCGGACAGCAGAAGTTTTAAAAAGTGAAGACATAGAAATCCTCTTCATCTTTATTTCGACCTATGCCCTTTCCTCAACGATCCTTCCGATCGCCCAGCGCATCAAGATTCCGGTTATCCTGCTCAACATACAACCCGTAGCCGCCATAAATTACAATTATATCAACGGATTAGGCGACCGTGGAAAAATGACCGGCGAATGGCTGGCTCACTGCCAAGCCTGTTCCACTCCGGAATTTGCCTGCGTATTCAACCGTGCCGGCATCAAATACGACATCCTGACCGGTTACCTCGAAGAACCATACGTATGGAACGAAATCGAAAACTGGATCGATGCGGCAAGGGCCGTACAAGGGATGCGTAACAACCGGATGGGTATTCTCGGACACTATTATTGCGGTATGCTGGACGTTTACACCGACATTACCCGGCAGTCCTTCACTTTCGGCACTCACATAGAGCTTATCGAAATGTGCGAACTCAAAGCTTACCGGGATGCTGTAACGGAAGACGAACGAACAGCAAAACGTCTAGAATTTTCCATGAAGTTTGAAGTCGACCCGCATTGTGAAGAATACGAATTGGATCGTGCTGCCCGCACCTCTGTCGCACTCGATAAACTGGCCGAAGCCCACGACCTCGGTTCAATGGCCTACTACTACGAAGGTTGGAAAGGAAACGATTATGAAAATATCGTGACTTCCGTAATAGCCGGCAATACTTTGCTTACAGGACGCGGCATCCCGGTAGCAGGCGAATGCGAAGTAAAGAACGTACAAGCCATGAAGCTCCTTTCTCTTTTGCATGCCGGAGGTTCATTCTCTGAACCGTATGCCATGGACTTCAATGACGATGTTGTTTTATGGGGACATGACGGGCCGGCCCACTTCGCCATTGCCGAGGGAAAGGTCAGCCTCGTACCGCTACCCGTATATCACGGTAAACCGGGCAAAGGATTGTCCATTCAGATGCGCGTCAAGCAGGGACCTGTCACTTTTCTTTCCGTATGTGAAAATAATGATGGCGTATTTTTACTTGTCGCAGAGGGAGAATCGACCGACGGACCCACCCTGCACATAGGAAACACGAACAGCCGCTACAGGTTCAGTTGCGGAGCCCGCACCTTTATGAACCGATGGAGTAAGGCGGGTCCTTCACACCACTGTGCAATCGGTATCGGACATGTTGCGGACAAGCTAAAGAAGATAGCTTTCCTGTTAGACATACCTGTTATCCAGGTTTGTTAAAAGACAAGGAAAAAGAGAGAGCCTCTCTAATGTAGAGGAGACGTTATCCCCTACAGCAGAGAGACACCCTCTCCTGACTTTGACAGATTTTGGTCTCTATATTTTTTCAAAACTTAAAATCAGGCATATATGAATTTCAGGACACCGTTTCGGGTGTCCCGTCAGGAAAAAGATCATCGTACATGCACGACACGTGTCAGTGGCTCACAATGACCTGTTGCACCACCGGCTTCTCTCCTTTCCCATCATAAATATGGAGGAAATAATTGCCGCCCGGTAATCCGGACACGTCGAGCGAAATCCGCTCGCCCGCCGACTGCGCGGTACGGACCAGAGCGCCTTGCAGGTTGAACAAACGGACGTCATAGTGTTTCTGTTGCACCGCCGTAGAGCTGAAAGCCTGCGCCGGCTGTTCGCCGATGGAGGAGAAATCGACATACAGGGTTTGGCTGGCGGGGTTGGGGTAGGCGACTGCGACAGAACGGTTATTCGAATCATAAACCGTTACGCCGGATACCGTATACTCTCCCATACCAAATTTATTAGCGGCTCTGACGACTATCTGATAACTCCCTGTTTGGTAAAATGCGATATCAAATGTAGAAGTATTAGCCCCATAAACAGAATTATTGCCCTGAGGATTCAGTATCCATTCAAATTTAGTAGGCGAACAACGCCCGTCATATATGGCTCTATATTTAGCATAATCCGTATTAGGAGTACGATTCGGCCCTTCGATAGTGATAACCGGTTTACCCACATAAACGGATCCGGACATAGAAGCTCCACCTGCTGTTTTAATCGTCGCATAGCTGGTTCCATCCCTTCCTGTTTTAAAAGTGGCACTCGCGCCGGACGTACTTACTAAATCCATCGGATAACCGCTCCAAGTAAACATTCCGGAAGGGAAAGGAGATGCTGTAAAGGTCACGTTCGTGCTATTATTTACAAAACTACTTCCGGAAGTTACAGAGACTTTCTGCAAATAATTATTGGAATAAATATGTTGGCCAATGCGGGCTACAGAGGCTTGGGAGAAGTAAGGGGGATCTTTTACAAAGCCACTACACATAACACTGGCTAAATTAGAATTATCAGCATACTGGCAATCACTATGCGAACCACCACATAAATGCCCTAATTCATGATCCACCGTAGAAAATCTTCTACTCTCAATTAAATGCTCAAATGTCGCCATGTAACTGGTCGCCTTATTTCTGATATCTCCTACAGCATTCGCTCTACCTAATAATAACTGATCAGTTGAAATCTTGGCTTCTTTTCCAGAAAAGATCATTACTACATCTCTATCAATACTACTCAAATTCTGATTCCAATAATTCTTTACTTGCGAAAGAAAGGCTGCACCTTGATCCGTAAATGATGTTATAGTATAAGGACTATTACTTCTATAGTAGTGAACATATGCAATCTGAAAAGCTATATTAAATGTACGGGCATACAATCCTTCTGCTTCATTTAGAATTGCTAAAATTCGATTATTACTATTATCTCCATACAAATTATAAAATTCTTCATCTGCATCCGCTGCTATTTTCATTATTCTAATAACAGTTTCAAAATCATATAAATCTGTAGCCATTGGCATAATCGCTGATTCTGACATTTCTTGTTCTAATTCAGGAGTACCGCAAGAATAACTACCTGACGTGTCAATTATATCATTTCTAAAATAAGCAATTGTATTTCCTCCATTCTCAACAGGAGAAGATAAATGCAATAAATCTTCTCCCGTATTAATATATCCATTTATATATCTGTTATCCACAATGGATAAACGTACAGACTTTGTACTATCTGATTTTAAATATCCTGCATACAATTTTACAGTAGGATGATCTTCATGTAAAATACCATTTTCATCCGTATAAAAAGCCGGAGTATTTTCCAATATTGTATTTTCCATCAGCACAACGTCATAATCTTTATTGAAAAAAGACATTTTTACCTCCATCTGATTATTTTCCAAACCTCGTGCATCCAACAATGTTTGAACATTGATGCGATAAATTTTTTGTATTGTTGTATTCACCGTTTTTTCTAATGCTGCACCATACACTTCTCCAATATCAATTCTTATTTGAGAGAAAGTGAATGTATTTATACAGAAAAGAGCAACTATAGATATTAAATATTTCATGATATTTTCATTTATTCGATTATTATATTTTTGTGAACTTGTATATTCTTAAGGAAAAGCGGTAGTGGATATATGGATGAGAAAGGAGCACGAACTTCACCTGAAAAAATAATTTCCAAATCTTCCTCCAATTGATCTTGGGAGATGTTTTCAGGAAAAAAGTTTGCATATTCTTCCTCTTTTGTGGTCGCAATTCCTAATTTTCCAGTAAAACACTTTTTAATCCAGCCTTTCTGATTTTTAAAAGCTACATATTCTTTCCACTCTCCTTCGAAGTATTGATTCCACTCGTCATCCCATTCCGACAGTTTAAGTGTTTCATATCCGCCGAAAGTTTCAAAATCTTCATTTGAGTCACACCCTCCGGCAAAAAACAGCGACACAAAAAGCAGCAATGGCCACAGCCATCGCCTCATTCTTATTTTCTTTTGTACATTCATACTTTCTGATTTGTTTTAAAGTCAACATCCTAAAATCCATACATTCTTTTGATGAGAAGACGAACCCTGGTTAACACAAGGTTCGTTGGCACTGTAGCAAACATTCCTGGCAGGCAGTTATTCCTTTCTTTAAACCTGCGTTTTTGATTTATTACTGATTGCAACAAATATAGGGATAATATTATTACAAAATACAATAACACCCTTTAAAATAAAGGATGCAATAGAATTGGGATTCGTTGCATCAGGGGAAAAAATGTATCGGTTTATTTCCCAGTAATGATCCTCCGTATCTCGCTCAGCTTGTTCAGAGCTTCCAGCGGCGTCAGGTTGTTGACATCCAGATTCTTGATCTCATCCCGCACCTGGCTGAGTACCGGGTCGTCCAATTGGAAGAAGCTGAGTTGGTAGCCGTCTGCCGAAGAAGCGATTCCTTTTACAGGCTTGCTTTTGACGCTGCCTTTGCGCTTTTCCGTGGCGATCCCCTCCTGACGGTTTTCCGTTTCCAACTGTTTCAGGATCTCATTGGAACGTTTCACGATGCTTTTCGGCATGCCGGCCATCTTGGCCACATGGATACCGAAACTGTGCTCACTGCCTCCGGGGATCAGCTTGCGCAAGAAGATCACTTTGTTATTGACCTCCTTCACCGAAACATTGTAGTTCTTGATGCGTTTGAAAGAAGCCTCCATCTCGTTCAACTCGTGGTAATGGGTGGCAAACAAGGTCTTCGCACGGGCATTGGGATGTTCGTGGATATATTCGACAATCGCCCAGGCGATGGAAATACCGTCGTATGTGCTTGTCCCGCGTCCCAATTCGTCAAACAGGACAAGACTGCGGGAAGACATGTTGTTGAGGATATCCGAAGCCTCGTTCATCTCCACCATGAAAGTGGATTCTCCAACCGAAATGTTATCCGAGGCTCCCACACGCGTAAATATCTTGTCGACAATCCCGATATGGGCACATTCGGCGGGGACGAAACAACCGATCTGGGACATCAGCGTGATCAAGGCCGTCTGGCGAAGCAAAGCGGACTTGCCGGCCATGTTCGGTCCGGTGATAATGATGATCTGCTGCTTTTCATCGTCGAGATAGACGTCGTTGGCAATATAAGGCTCGCCGATAGGCAACTGCTTTTCGATCACCGGGTGGCGGCCTGCCTTAATATCGATCACCTGCGAATCATTCACATCCGGACGGATATAGCGGTTGCTTTCAGCCACCTTGGCAAACGAGAGCAGGCAGTCCAGACGACCGATCAGGTTTGCATTCACCTGGATAGGCGGGATATATTCGGAAAGGCAAAGTACCAATTCGTTAAAGAGACGGGCTTCCAGCGAAAGTATCTTCTCTTCCGCCCCCAATATCTTTTCTTCGTATTCTTTCAGTTCTTCGGTAATATAACGTTCGGCATTCACCAAGGTCTGTTTGCGTATCCATTCGGCAGGAACTTTGTCCTTGTAGGCGTTACGCACCTCGATATAATATCCGAAGACGTTGTTGAAACCGATTTTAAGGCTCGATATGCCCGTCAGCTCTATTTCCCGTGCTTGCACCTTCAAGAGATAATCTTTGCCCGAATAAGCGATTGCACGCAGTTCGTCCAGCTCGGCGTTCACGCCTGTCGCAATCACGCCGCCCCGGTTCAGCAAGGAAGGCGGATCACCCGCGATCTCCTTTTCTATCCGGTCGCGGATCAAGGCACAGGCATTCAACTGTTCGCCGATACGGCAAAGACTCGGTTCATCGCTTGCCGTGCAAGCCTCCTTGATCGGCTCGATGGCGCGAAGGGCGACTTTCAACTGCACCACTTCGCGGGGAGAGACGCGGCCCACCGCTACTTTGGAAATGATACGTTCCAGGTCGCCGATCTGTTCTAATTTTTCTTCCAACAGTTCCTTCACTTCGGGATGGCGGAAGAAATATTCCACTACGTCCTGACGCTCGTGGATCGGTTTCACATCCTTCAACGGGAACAAGATCCAACGGCGCAGCATACGCGATCCCATCGGGGATACGGTCTTGTCCAGTACATCCAGCAAGCTCGTCCCCTCCTCGTTCATCGTGCTGACCAACTCTAAACTGCGCACCGTAAACTTGTCGAGGCGCACATAACGGTCTTCTTCGATACGGGAAAGAGAGGTGATATGAGAAATATGGGTGTGCTGCGTCTGATCCAGATAATACAGGATGGCCCCCGAAGCTACGATTCCTAATTTCAAGTGCTGGACACCGAAGCCTTTCAGGTTCTTCGTTTCGAAATGTTTCAACAGGCGGTCGTTGGCCGCTTCCGAAGTGAACACCCAGTCGTCCAGTTCGAAAATAAAGAACCGGGGACCGAAAGCCTCTTCAAAACGTTTACGGCTACCCCGTTCGACCAATACCTCTTTCGGAGAAAAGTTATTCAACAGTTTATCCACATAATCAACGGTTCCTTCGGCTGTCAGGAACTCGCCGGTAGAGATATCGAGGAACGCGATTCCACAGACGTCCTTACCGAAATGGAGGGCGGCAAGGAAGTTGTTTTCTTTATGGTTGAGGATATTGTCGTTGATAGAGACACCCGGAGTCACCAGTTCGGTGATGCCTCGCTTCACTAATTTCTTCGTAAGCTTCGGATCTTCCAGCTGGTCGCAGATGGCTACGCGCTTGCCGGCACGCACCAGTTTAGGCAGATAGCTGTCCAACGCATGGTGGGGGAAACCGGCCATCTCGACCGTTTGCCCCGGCCCGTTCGCTTTTTTCGTCTGTACGATACCTAAGATTTCAGCTCCTGTCACAGCATCTTCGCCATACATTTCGTAAAAGTCGCCTACACGGAATAGCAGGATTGCATCAGGATGTTTCGCCTTTATATCGAAATACTGCTTCATCAAGGGTGTTTCCACTATCTTTGCCACTGTTCTTTTCTTTTTATCTGTTCAACCGTACAAAGGTACGACTTTTCATCTTTGTTCAAAAAATTTACGGATAGCTGTTGATTTCACAAACCTGCCATACGTGCCGGCAATCTCGACCATTTCCAGCATTTCAGGGATACTATATCCATCGGGAAAAGATTGGGGCAATCTATCGTCCGGTTTCTGCGTGAACCTGCCTACGTAATAGTTGTACACAAACACATTGTTGGTTGACTTTGTAAAATTGAACGTGCTTTTTTCAAATGATTGAAAAATATTCTCATGTACAAACGTGCTGTCCGGATAGCCGCCCCAAGAGTCGAAAGTCATCATGCTGCAGTCCATCTCTTCTATGTATTTCATTCCCCTATGGATAATATTACGGCAGATAGTCGTATTCTTTACCGGCCCGGCCAGATGGATCAACGGGGAAAACATGCCGACACGTGTCGGACGGGTCCGGCGACCGTCGTTAACACTGATATTGTATTGCACAACGGTCCCCACGTTCCCGGCATTGAAAGAAGCCGGAGCTTCGCCAGAGTTACAGATCAGCACCATCCCGCCATCATTATCGTGACTATAATTATACTGGATAAGCGTGTTCCGGCAATTCCAGTCCGAATCGAAACCTTGTGCATCCCAGGGAGCCTTATGGTCGCTCACCTCATTGAACTGGATAACCGTATTGTCGCAGCTCCACGGCCAGATACCGGCGGCGGCCTCCGTATCGGGAAGGGTGGCCGGACAATTGCGCATCACGTTATACTCGATCAACGTGCTGTCGCAACCGATCGGAACAATACCGTCGCCCGGAACCTCCTCTATCAGGTTTTTACGGATAACCGTATGTTTGCTCGGATGCCAGTTCTCCCGGCTGCTATATCCCGACCAGATCATCGCGTTACGGGCACAACGCCGGATCCGGCAATTCTCTATTGTCAGGCTGTCGAAGACGGATATGACATCTTTCCCTCCATTCACGATCAGGATGCCGCTACCGCCTCCTTCTTCCTTGACCAACGAACCGTTCACATCCCGTATATCCACACCGTCTATGACGATATTCTTGGAAACTCCATAGTTCCGGCACTCGATCTTCAGCCCCGTGCGGTGCGGTTTCCTTTCCTTCCCGGTATTGACTATCTCCACATTCCGCAGTGTCAGATAATCCGAATTGAGGATACGGACGGCATACAGGGAAGTATCGTTGCCGACAATACAGGGCTTATCTCCCTCACCGTATGCCTCAATATAAATCCGGTTATCAGAGGTTCCTTGTCCCGATATTTCGAGTTCACCCTGAAAAGTATTCCCTCTTTTCAGAAGCACCCTGTCACCCGGATTCAGTTTCACGTCCCGAAGTTTGGAAAGACTTTTCCAGGCATTCGATTCGGAAAGTCCGCTCTGATTATCATCGCCATTCGCAGCATCCAAATAATAAGTAGTCGAAAATTCCGAACAGCTTGCCAATACCAACAGAAGCAGGCAAGCGGAGAGTAAACAGGTTATTTTTTTCATGATATTCACTTATATTTTATGCTCAAAGATAATTATTCTTTATAAAAAATATAACTTTGTAAGCATTCTAACAAAAAACATCTATCATGAAACAAGCAATTCTAATTTCGACCGGCCTTTTGCTGGCAGCTCCTTTCATCCACGCGGAGAAGAATAAGGACAAGAAACCGAATGTCGTTTTTATCCTTGCGGACGATTTGGGTTATGGCGATCTAAGTTGTTACGGACAGGAAAAGTTCGAGACACCCAACATCGATAAGTTGGCACAAAGCGGAATGCGTTTTACGCAGTGCTATTCGGGGACCACCGTCAGCGCCCCTTCCCGCTCCTGCCTGCTGACAGGAACGCACAGCGGGCATACGCCTGTCCGCGGTAACCTCGAACTCGATCCGGAGGGGCAGTTTCCCCTTCCCGCCGATGCCCGTACCATCTTCGAGGTAATGAAAGATGCGGGATATAAGACATCCGCTTTCGGCAAATGGGGACTGGGTTATATCGGTACGACCGGGGATCCTAAAAATCAGGGTTGCGACACTTTCTACGGATATAATTGCCAGTTGCTGGCACACAGCTATTATCCCGACCACCTCTGGGACAACGACAAACGGGTGGAACTCGAAGACAACAACCTGAATGTACAGTACGGAGAAGGTACCTACTCGCAAGATCTTATTCACGGAAAAGCATTGGACTATCTGGACAATATGAATCCGGACGAACCGTTCTTCATGTGGTATCCGACCATTATCCCGCATGCGGAACTGATCGTGCCGGAAGACAGCATCATCCGAAAATTCCGTGGCATGTATCCGGAAAAACCTTACAAAGGAGTCGAACCGGGCAACCCTGCCTTCCGCAAGGGAGGTTACTGCACGCAGTTCCATCCGCATGCCACTTTCGCCGCTATGGTCTACCGCCTGGACGTCTATGTCGGTCAGATCATCCAGAAGTTAAAAGACAAAGGCTTATATGATAACACCATCATCATCTTTGCAAGCGACAACGGCCCGCATATGGAAGGGGGCGCCGATCCCGACTTCTTCAACAGCAACGGCATTTATCGCGGATACAAACGGGATCTGTACGAAGGCGGCATCCGCGTCCCGATGATCATTTCCTGGCCGGGACATGTCCAACCGAGTACGGAAACCGATTTTATGTGCTCTTTCTGGGATGTATTACCGACCTTCGAAGAAATCATCCATCCGAAAGCCAAGCAGAAGGAAATGGACGGCGTCAGCATGCTCCCCCTCCTGGAAAACCGGAAAGGACAGAAAGAACATGAATTCCTGTATTTCGAATTCCAGGAACTGAACGGCCGCCAGGCCGTACGCAAAGGACCGTGGAAATTGGTTCACATGAATATCCGGGGTGACAAGCCCTATTATGAACTGTATAACTTGGCTTCCGACCCGTCGGAACGGCACAATATATTGGACCAGTATCCTGAAAAAGTAGCGGAACTGAAAGATATCATGGTCCGTGAACACAGACCGGATCCGAACTGGCCGCTATTGAAAGAGGAAAAGGCGAAATAATAGGGAAAATTTATAGAAAAGGATGTCAAAATCCAGGACAACCGCATCAAAATTTTCCAGGATTGTGATCTACATACGAAGTTTTCGGCAAATCTTCTATCACTCTATCACTACAAAAGTGTAGCTATTGATATTCAATCGTTATATCAGTGATACAGGATGTTTTCCTGTATCACTGCCTCTATCACTCCTGAGACATGATGTTTTTATCATATGATTGGGAACCAGCGTATTGCCTTCTGTTACTTTTGAAAAAACATGTAAAATAATCGAATAAACAAATGTAAAAACGAATATAATAGGTATTAAATTGACGAAATACGGTTCTTCATTCCACAAAAGCCATCTCATTTTTTAGCTGAAACAAGCACATAATTCTGTAAACACCCCCATGTTGCCCTCCTTAACATCCGGGTGTAGAGAACCGGTACATCCGGGTGTAAAAGAGGGCAACAGGGGGATGTCCGGCAACTAAAGTACCTTGCCGGACAATGAAAACCACCCGGTTTCACATATTTTATAGCCGTTTTTACATAAAATACATCGAGTGATTTGCAGAGATGGAATAGGGCGTTTATCGTTTGTATTATTTGCAATGCGCTTATATACAGTTGCATATAAACGCAATACCTGTTTTTCCTCCAAATTGCCGATGATAGGGTAGTGATACTGTAGTGATAGAGAAAACGGGCATATATCACTAATCAAACAAGTTGAATATCAATTGGTAAAAAGAAATCAGTGATACAGTGACAGAGGAAATGGGAAAAACTGGGTTCTTCGTCACTTTCGGGGCAGCAAAATATGCTAACCGCCTTTATCTATGGACTATGCCAGCTTAT
>NZ_CABUOD010000040.1 GCF_902493135.1 uncultured Parabacteroides sp. | reverse complement strand
TGAACAATCAGATATTCCGCAAGCTGAAAAGCATCGTGGAGGTAGAGCGCATGACCCCTGACCAACGCCTGGAATACGAACTGAGCCTTTCCGTCGAACGCGACCTATCCGCCGCCCTCGACACCAGCTTCGAAGACGGGATGGAAAAAGGCAAAATAGAAGGCAAAGCTGTGGGTAAAGCGGAAGAGCAACGTCTTATCGCTGCCAATTTTAAAAAACAGGGAATCAATATCGAGACGATTGCACAATGTACCGGCTTGTCGGTGAAAGAAATTAACGAGTTATAACCGACCAGTGTTTATCAGCAGAGTCAGCCGGGACGTTATGTATTCAAACACTCCGGCTGATTTTGATTTACTTCTTACCAAATGTGAACCGGATGTACCATAATATTTTTGTAATATCTTATCTTCCAAAGGTTATCGGGTGAGCCACTTCTTCCCCAGGTAGTGGACGGGATACCAGGCGGCAAGGAAGCCGATGGAAAGAACAGTTATTAAGACAATAACGATGTCGCCGGCTTCGACACGGACCGGATAGGCATCAATGATAAAGGAACCGGCCGCCTGGCCTAACTTGATAATGCCCAATTCCTGTTGCAACAGACAAAGGACCAAGCCGATAACAATACCGATCAAAGCACCGAGCCCGGAAATCATCCATCCCTCGAAGAGAAAGATACGACGGATCAGACGGTCGTCCGCACCCATATTCCGCAATGTACGGACATCCTCTTTCTTTTCTATCATCAGCATGGAGAGCGAACCGATCACATTAAACAGAGCCAGGATCAGAATGAAACACAAGATCAGAAAGATCATCCATTTCTCCCCCTGCATCATCCGGAAAGAGGCTTCCTGCTGTTCATAGCGGTCCTTGACCGAAAAGTTATCGCCCAAGAGCGATTTTATACGGCTCTTGACCGAATTGATATCCGCTCCGGAAACCAATGACAACTCTATCGCCGAGACTTCCTTCTCATAACTGAACAAAGAACGGACCACCGGCAAAGGCAGCAGGATGAAGTTCTCGTCATACATCTGCTGGTTAGTGGCATAAACGCCGCCCACAAAAGCATATTCCAAATTCAAGGAGGCGACAGGGTTGGCGAGATTGACTTTCTCGTTCCTTTTGGGAGCATAAATTTCCAGGGGATCGGCATAATTAGGGCGCACGCCCAAAGAGAAAGCCGTCCCGACACCCAAGGTGGCATAATTGGCCACTTCATCGGACAGGACAAAGGTATCCTCCCGGCTATCGACTAAAATGCTGTCTATCCGCGTCAGCTGCCCGAAAGTATCGTCTACGCCTTTCACCGTAGCGGTAATCTGGCGATCCCGATAACGGACTTGCGCATTGTCCTGAAGCACCTCGCAAAACAAGGCGACCTCCGGCAGCTCCTTCACTTCCCGGACAGCCGGAAGAGACGGGTCGAAAACCTTTCCATGCACAGGCTGAATCTTCAACTCCGGATCGAAGTTGCCGAGCATCGAAGAAACCAGCCCGACAAACCCGTTCAATACGGACAACGCACATACCAAGGCCATTGTAGCGACCACCACCCCACAGACAGATACCATCGAAATGATATTGATGGCATTGTGGGATTTCTTCGAAAAAAGGTAACGCCGGGCTATATAAAACGGGAAGTTCAACGCGATAGTCTTTTACTTTTTCAACAGATTATCAATATTTTCGATATAGTCCAGGGAATCGTCGATAAAGAAAGTCAGTTCGGGGATCTTACGGACCTGTTTCCGGATGCGCTGTCCGAGGTCAAAGCGGATCGCTTTCGTATTCGCCCGGATATTCTCAAGCATTTCTTTCGACTTGTCGGACGGGAAGATACTCAGGTAAGCACGTGCCACACTCAAATCAGGGCTTACGCGTACCACGCTGACAGAGATCAGGACACCATGCATGGCCTGTGTCTGTTTCTGAAAGATATCACTCAACTCCTTTTGCAGGAGACGTTCTATTTTACTAAGTCTTGTACTTTCCATAATTTCTTGCTTTTTTATTTTTTCCAGATCATTGTAAGGCCGTCACGCAAAGGTAAGATAACTTTTTCAATACGCGGGTCTTCTTTGATTTTATCATTAAAACTAAGAATACCGAGCGTTTGTTTATCCGTAGGATGTTCTTCCACCACATGACCGTCCCATAAGGTGTTGTCGGCAAGGATCAAGCCGCCGGGACGCACCATCGGGAAGACAAGGTCGAAATATTCCGGATACAGCCGCTTGTCGGCATCGATAAAAACAAGGTCGAAAGTATCATCCAACGTCGGGATGATTTCGAGTGCATCGCCGAAATGAACCCGTATCTTATCCTGATGGGGCGACTGTCTCAGATATTTCATGATGAAGTCCTCCATCTCGTCGTTGATCTCAAGCGTATGGATCAAAGCGCCCTCTTCCAGCCCTTCCGCCATACAGAGCGTCGCATACCCCGTATAAGTACCGATCTCAAGCACGCGGCGAGGACGAAGCATCCGGCAGAACATCTTCAATATCCGCCCTTGCAGATGCCCCGACAACATACGCGGACGAAGCAGGTTCACATTCGCATCCCGGTTCAGGGCCGAGAGCAGTGCACCCTCTTCGTCGCTATGGGAAAGGATATATTCGTCTATTGTCATCTTTACGATCCATGATTCATGATGTATGATCTATGATTTGCCTGCTGGGAGATAAATCATAAATCACAAACCATACATCTTTGTTTATTCCTTAAACGTCGGTAACTGATAATTATTTCCGGCGTCCAGCACCTTCCCTACATTGTTAATCTCAAGGAAGCTCGTACCGCCGCCTTCACCGAAGCTGCCGCTCAGGTAAGCCACCATGTCGTTACGGGTGATACGTCCGCTCTTGATCAGTTCGTTCAGCGCATCGTAGAAATAGCCGCGACGACTGTCGTTATAAGGCTGGTGAACAGCCCATACGCCGTAAGAAAGAGATAGCATACGCATGACACGGGGATTGTAGCAGATCGAGAACACGGTGGAAGTGCCGCGAAACGCAGCCAGGTAACGTGCCGTACGTCCGGTATAGCTATCTGTAATAATGGCTTTCACATGCAGTTTGGAGGACGACTTTACAGCCTGTTTTGCCAGGAAAGATGTCACATCCAGATCGTTCCCTTCGATAGGGACGCGGATATCATTGGCTGAGAGCTTCGTCTTTTCCGCTTCGCGGGCTACCTTCGTCATCGTCTGGACGGCTTCTACCGGATATTTGCCGTAGGCCGTTTCACCGCTCAACATCAGGGCATCCGTACGGTAATAAATGGCATTGGCGATGTCCGTCACTTCGGCACGCGTAGGACGCGGGTTGTTGATCATGGAGTGGAGCATCTGGGTGGCCACGATAACCGGCTTTTTCACTTCCACACACTTACGGATCAACGTACGCTGGATACCCGGGATCTTTTCCGCCGGCACTTCGATGCCCAGGTCACCACGGGCAATCATGACGCCATAAGCGACTTCGAGAATCTCATCCACATTATCGACACCTTCCTGGTTTTCTATCTTGGCGATGATCTTGATCGGGCTGTTATGTTCATCCAGAATACGTTGGATATCCATCACATCCTGCTTGTTACGAACAAATGAGTGAGCAATGAAATCCAAGTCGTTTTCGATCGCCCACAGGATGTTTTTACGGTCTTTCTCTGTCAGGGAAGGCAGGTTGATACGCACACCCGGCACGTTCACGCTCTTACGACTGCCCAAAGTAGCATCGTTTTCGACCTCACAAACCAGATAATCCTCCTTCTTACCTATCACTTTCAATTCCAGATCTCCGTCATCGATCAGGATATCGCTACCGATAGCCAGGTCATTGGCGAAATTCCGGTATGAGACATAAATACAATCATGCGTGGTTTCGCCTTCCGGGTTTCCCATGATCTTAACCGTTTCCCCGGTTTTGAACCCGATAGGAGCCTGCGCAGTAGTCGTGCGCACTTCGGGGCCTTTGGTATCCATCAGAATACCGATGCGATCGGAAACTGCACGGACATTATTCACGACTCTGGTCAAACCTTCTTCTGCCATGTGAGCCGTATTGAGGCGCACGACATTCATTCCGGCCTTGTACAACGCGTCGACAAATTCGACCTCGCAACGCTGGTCAGAAACAGTAGCAACAATCTTCGTATGCTTTAACATATAACCCTTTTTTAAATTGACAATTGACAATTGACAATTGACAATTTAAAAAACAGCCAATCCTCAACTCCAAGAGCCAAACCTTTATTAAACATCTTTTTACCTAAACAAAATTCTTCCTAATCGTCAATAGTCAATTGAAGCACCGCTTCCACCGCCAACCGGTACGAATCCAGCCCGAAGCCCAAGATCACTCCTTTGCAAGCGGCGGAAATCATGGACACGTGACGGAAAGATTCACGGGCATGCACGTTTGAGATATGTACCTCCACAACCGGAGTCGTTACAGCTTTTATCGCATCGTGGAGAGCAATGGACGTATGCGTATAAGCGCCTGCATTCATAATAATCCCGTCGTAATCGAAGCCGACCTCATGGATCTTGTTGATCATCTCGCCTTCCACATTACTCTGAAAATAAGCAATTTCACATTGCGGATACTTGGCACGCAATTCACCCAGATAGCCTTCAAACGAAGCATTTCCGTACACTGTCGGTTCGCGTTTGCCTAACAGATTAAGATTGGGGCCGTTAATAATCTGAATCTTCTTCATTTTGCCGTAATTTATTACCTTTGTCCTGTCTTTTACGGACAGGAAATATCTGGCAAAGATAGTAAAAACTTATGAATTATGAAGTATGATTCCGCCTTCGTTCCCGCCTGCCGGAAGTTTCATCGGCATGAAACTTTTGTTTCCCGCCAGTGAAACTAAAGTTTCCCCGGATGAAACTTTAGTTTCGTCCAAAGGGAACAGTTGAAACTTTAGTTTCAGCTCCGGAAGCCTCGTGAAACTTTTTCCAAAGCCCTCACGAACACCTTCCGCCAATCATACATCATAAATCTAAAATCATAAATCAAAACATGCACCAAGAGAATGACAAAATAGAACGGTATAAAATTTATCTCCGTTTAGAGAAAGCGCTCTCAGCCAACTCTATCGACGCTTACCTGACAGATCTCGACAAACTGACAAACTTTGTCGAAAGTGAAGGCAAGAAGTATACAGATGTCACGTATGACGACCTGCAACAGTTTGTTGCCCGTTTACGTGATATCGGCATCCATCCACGTTCGCAGGCAAGGATCATTTCAGGGATCAAATCTTTCTATCGATTCCTGTTCTTAGACGACTATATAACAACTGATCCGACCGAATTGTTAGAATCGCCCAAAATCGGTTTGAAACTCCCTGAAGTTCTTACTGTCAACGAGATAAACAGCATCCTGGACACGATCGACCTGACATTGCCGGAGGGGCAACGGAACCGGGCGATGCTCGAAGTCTTGTATAGCTGCGGACTGCGCGTGTCGGAGTTGGTTTCGCTACGCTTCACGGATGTTTATTTCGACGAAGGATTTATCAAGGTGGAAGGAAAGGGAAGCAAGCAGCGCCTGGTCCCCATCTCGGAAACGGCCATCAAGGAGATCAGGAACTACCTCTATGACCGCAACCATGTCGCGGTGAAAAAGGGATTTGAAGATATCCTGTTCCTGAGCCGGAGGGGAACGGCCTTGTCACGGATCATGGTATTCCATATCATCAAGCAGCAGACGGAAATGGCAGGCATTAAAAAGAACGTAAGCCCGCATACGTTCCGCCATTCCTTCGCCACCCATCTGTTGGAAGGTGGCGCCAACCTGCTCGCGATCCAGGAGATGTTAGGACATGAGAAGATCACCACCACCGAAATCTATACACATATCGACCGCCAGTTCCTACGAAAGGAGATACTGGAACATCATCCACGAAGCAAGCCGCGGGATTAGAGCAGCCGTTCCATGCGTTCGATCAGTTCTTCTCCCAAAGCCCTTTTGACAACAATATGTTCTTTGACTGCCGTGACGAACGGATTGCTCTCGAATGCTCCGCGCACGCCTTCGAAATCTTCCAGTTTCTCCTTATCCGAACCGTCCACGCCGAAACCGGTCATGAAGGTAAGGGAGAACTCTTTCTTCGCATCTTTATAAAGCAGGTTGTCCAGACCGATCACCGAGTCCTGCCAACGGCGGACAAGATCGATGACTTGCGCTGCCGATATGGACGACAGGTTCACACCGTAATATTCTTCCAGCATATCGTACGCCCATGTCCATTCCATATCATAATAATTGGAATGCATGGCAGCAAAGAACTCTTCTATCGCCTCAAGCGAAGTGATCTCGCCTTCCTCGATCTTCTCAATCAACCCGTCCAATTCTTCACGAGGAAGGATCAGCCCGGAGAGATCCAGCCATTCCCCGTGACCGGCGGGAGAGGTCGGTTTCAACTGCGCCCGGACTTCATCCATAGAACGGAAATCCGTTCCCTCCAAGCGTTTGATCAGGGAGTTTCCCAGGAATTTATTGATCGCCATGCCATAGAGGTCGAGGGCCGTACGCAAAGAGGAACCCTTGATACGGGTATTCTGGTAATAATAGACTTCGGATGTCTCGCCCACCAACTCCTGCAAGTTCTTCAGGATTCCGACAGCCTTCATCATCTTGTAGATGGTATACGGGCTCAGCAGGTTGTAGTTGATCATATCCAGCCGTTCCGGGTCGGTTCGCTTATCCCGCTTCGGCCATTTCTGTGCGTCACGGATCGTACCGACGCTACGCAGGTTCACACCGGGAACCAGGTAAGTCTCATCGTCTTTCTCTATCAGATAGGAGAAAGGCATATCCGACGTATCGCTATGATGGTGATGACGTCCCATTACCAGAGAGAAAGCCCCGACACGTGCAGGCCACAAGATATAGGAGTCACTGGTCGTCTTGGAACCTCGCTCCACGATTCCCTGGTGGATGGGACCTAACTTATACATATGGTTACTCTGGTTCGAGCCGCTTCCGGCGTTCAGGAACGAATACATGCCGGCTATCAGCAGGCTGCTCTTATGCATCGACACCGTAAAAGGCCCTGCAAAGATGGCACAAGCTTCCCCGTTTTCAAAAGCGCAGTTGCTGAACAGAAGCGAATCGTGCGCAGAGAAGTTATGCGTCACATGGCACGCCTGCCCGATAAAGCAACGGATAATCTTGGCGGCATCGGCCACCACGGCCCCCGAAGAGATGATAAAGTCCTCTGCGATCACGCTGTCGCCGATATACACCGGGGCATTCTCATTGCTATTGACCGTACCGTTATCGAGACGGGTACAGTTTTCGACCGTCGCATAATCGGCAATCACTGTATTGCGTACAGTCCCCGTATTGATTATTCTCACATGGTTGCCGATAAAACCATAGCTGCCGGTCTGCAAATCGGCAAAGCCGGCAATCATAGCCTGCAAACGCAGTATTAAGGCCGGCCGATGGCGATACAAAGCAATGAGATAGGCCAATGATGCGGACAAGCCGTTATAAATGGGCACTTCACGGCCTCCCGTCTCATTCAGGACGGACACTTCGACATTGTTCCCGAAAGAGGATCTTCCTTCCACATACATTACATTCACGTTCTGTATGAAGCAATCATCGCCTATGAAATAATTAGAGATATAGTTATGCACATTTTCGATCAACGTATTATCGCCGATCTCGCAATTATGCAAAGTCGCATTCCGGATGCCACTATGTTTCTTCACTCCTCCCGGAAGAGTAAACTCCTTTTCAAAAAGGCCCAATGTCACATTCCCTGAAAAATGAACGTTACAAACGTGTTCGGCATAAAAAGGAGTGGCGACCTTTACGTTTTCCCAATTATCCGCAGTACAACCATTTATCTCCAAATCTACAATTTCCTCCGGTTGCAGATGCCTTAAATATCCTTCACTCATTCTTCATCATATTGTTGGAAAAGAAAATCATTATAAGGGAAACGGGTAATATGAATCTGTTTCACCCGCTCGTACAGCAAGGCTTTGAGCGCATCGATATTCGTCCGTTCCTTGGCCGAGATAAAGATGCAATTATCCTGCATCTTGTTCATCCAGGTACGTTTCAGTTCGTCGAGGTCGATATTCTCACGCGTACGCGGAGTCAGGTCATCTTCATCTTTCGGGACAAAAGTGAAAGCATCGATCTTATTGAATACCATAATCATAGGTTTCTCCGTCTTGTCGATTTCCGATAAGGTGCGGTTTACCACCTCGATCTGTTCCTCAAACGTCGGATGAGAGATATCGACGACATGCACCAACAAGTCCGCCTCACGCACCTCATCCAAAGTCGACTTGAAGGATTCGACCAGCTCGGTCGGCAACTTGCGGATAAAGCCGACCGTGTCGGACAGCAGGAAAGGCAGGTTGTCGACAATCACCTTGCGGACGGTCGTGTCGAGCGTCGCAAACAGTTTGTTCTCGGCAAACACTTCGCTTTTACTAAGCTGGTTCATCAATGTGGACTTTCCGACATTGGTATAACCGACCAGGGCCACGCGAACCATCTTTCCGCGGTTCTTCCGTTGCACGCTTTTCTGCTTATCGATTTCGACCAGGTCCCGTTTCAGCTTGGAAATCTTATCCAGGATGATACGCTTATCCGTTTCCAACTGCGTCTCACCCGGACCACGCATACCGACACCGCCACGCTGACGCTCCAAGTGTGTCCACAAACGGGTCAGGCGGGGCAACATATATTTATATTGAGCCAGTTCCACCTGCGTCTTCGCATGGGCAGTCTGTGCACGCCGGGCGAAGATATCCAGAATCAGATTCGTCCGGTCCAGAATCTTCACCTGCAACTCTTTCTCGATGTTACGCAATTGCTTGGCGGAAAGTTCGTCATCGAATATCACCAACCCGATCTCATTTTCCACCACATATTCCTTTATCTCCTGCAACTTGCCGGAACCGACAAAGGTCACGGAGTTCGGATAATCCAGTTTCTGATAAAAACGCTTCACAGCCTCGACACCTGCCGTATCGGCCAGGAAAGCCAATTCATCCAGGTATTCCTTCACTTTCTGTTCATTCTGTTCGGGAGTAATCAGCCCTACGAGAACAGCTTTTTCTGTCTGTGCTTCAGATATAATAAATTCTTTCATACGGCAAAGATAGTAAATTCAATTATTTATGTATATTTGTACCCATAATATCAATCCAAAATAGTAGTAACTATGAAAAAGAAAGTCATACACTTTGTTCACCGTGCACTTGTAAAGATTTTATTCTTCGGTGCAAGTTATCAACTCCACGCACAAGTTTCCAATCCGTCTTCATGGGAAAGTTTTGTAAACAGCGATGACAATATACTTGTCTCCGACACGTTCAGGTTGCAGACGTTCGGCAAATCTATATGGGACAACTGGATTTTCTCCTTAAACGGGAACTCATCTGTCGTCCAAGATAAATTCACGATGAAAATTCCTGTCGGTTCAGGGACGACATTCCAACCTATCTCTTCTTCCATCTATGATGAGGTGAAAATAGCCATTCATGTCGCTGGATTAAACCTGGCTCCAAAGGAGAATTTACTGTTCGATACATACAGGAACGAACAGAATGAAACGGTGATTGGTCACACATCAACATCAGACAAAGATTTCTTCAAATACAATACCCTCATTATCGGGAAAGCACCAAGCAGTATTTCTTTGAGAACGCTCCAAGCATCAAGCAGTAAAGGTGGATATTACATGACTGACAGCGTTTACACATACGGTGACATCCCTTCATATTCTCTCTTCTCCGGTATCGGAAACTGGAACGACACGACCCTTTGGTCTCATCTTCCCCCACTCCGCCACAGAAACGCACTCATAAAAGGGGATGTAAATATAACGACAGATACTTATTGCAAAGATATCGCCATCTGTTCCGGATCACTGCAAATCAATCCGGGCAATCGGTTTATCTTACAGAATCTGGACGTATACGAAAACGAGGCCTTTCTCTATTCAGAAGGGACGATACTTCTTTCCGACCGTATCACCCTCCATAAAACTTTTGAAGAAGCCGGTAAATGGTATTTTATATCTTTTCCTTTCGACGTCTACCCATCCGGTATCGATCCCCGTTTTGAACAAAAGGATGCAACGCCCAACGACGGGGGCAACTATTTTTATGTCCAGTCTTACAATGGTGATAAACGATCCTCGACCAACCAATCAGCCGGAAACTGGGAAGTCGTACCCATCCGTCCCGAAAACGTCCCCCTGTTTGAAAAGAACAAAGGTTATCTGATCGCATTAGATGAGAAAGCGACAGACCGAACATTGTCTTTTTCATCCCATCTCGGCGACATTCCCGAAGATTTCGCCCATACAGGAGTTAGTGCAATCCCTTTAGGCTCCGACATAACTTCAGACAATCAAGAAAACTATGGCTGGTATTTGTGCGGCAATCCATTCCCTGCCCCACTCGTATTATCACAAATAGAAAAAAATAGCGCTTTGGACGGGAACATCTATATATATGACGGGAGCGGTTATAAAACCTATTCCCTCAACAGCAACTATGCCCTCCCCCCTTTCGCCGCCTTCTTCATAAAAGCCTCTTCACCGACTGAATTGAAAGTATCATCCAACAACACATCCACAAAAGCAATGGAGATAATCCAAACAAACTTTCCCTTAAACGAAAGCATTGCCGAACCTCATCCCGCCAAGCAAAACACAGCTATCGGGAATCCGTATGCAAAGGATTTTCATTTCTTCATAAAAGACAAACAGCTATATCTGAGAAATATTCCGGAAACAGGATATATCAGGCTATTGAATATGATGGGACAATGTTTGCTTCAAAAGGAAATACGACAAGGTTCGCAGGTGATTCGGATTACCGACAGACCCGGAATGTATATTCTACAAATACACTCCGCAAAATACCAAAAACACCAGAAAGTAATCCTTTTATAAACGATAGAATGAGAAGGTGCGTCAAAATCCCTTTCTCCCTGCGTCAAGCACGGGAAGAGGACGGTTTGGCACACCTTCTCAAAAAATAACTAACAGACAGAATCAGATCAGTTGTCCCACTTCCTTCAACCGTTTCCGCAACTGCTGAATATCGACATTGTGGACATCGGGAGACTTGGACTTACAAATCTGGCCGGCTGCGACACCCACCGCTTCGCCGGTAACCAAAGAAGGCGGCATCACACGCAGGCTGCCATGAGCGTAGGAATCCGTCGAGATACAACGTCCGGCTACCATTACATTCTTCAAACCCACAGGAGTCAGGCAACAGAAAGGGATTCCATGAGATTCTCCTTTCTTATAACGAGGATATACAGTCGCATCCTGTTTATGAACATCAATATAATAACAGTTACGTCCGATACCGTCCTCAAATTCCTTACGAGCCAGCCAATCTTCCAACGTGAATGTATAATCGCATTTTATCCGGCGACTTTCCCGGATTCCCATCAAATTAGCCGTACCTGCCAGAAAAGAAGCGCCAAAAGACTTTGGCTCAAATTCGACCAATCCTTCATGCAACTGTCGAACCAACTTACGTCCCTTCATCATTGCTTCAGTCAAAGAAGCAGGATCCGTACTATCAACAGTCACATGCCCTGCATTAAATCCTAAGAAACCCGGCCCGATCAATTTGTCATTCATATGCTTATCCTTCACCAACGGATATTTGGGGTTACCATAAATAGAATGAATCGGACCATTCTTCCGGCTGGTATGAACATTTCCTATTAAAGAAAACTCATAAGGATCGACATTCGACAAGGTAAAACATAGAGTACCTTCCTGTACGGAACCACTTTCATCTCCCATCACAAAATCAGCGCCGGCCCAAGCCGAGAGATCACCATCGCCCGTGCAGTCGATAAAAACTTTAGCTTTGTAAGTAGACAATCCGGCTTTATTGGCAACGACTATCGCATCGACAACTCCTTTACGTTTCATTTCGACTGCAGCCATTGTTGTGAAAAAGAGAACCGAAACCCCTTCGGAGGTCACCAAATCGTCATACACGACTTTCAGATATTCACCATTTATCGGTACCCAATTATCATAATGAATATGGGGAACACCTTTCTTGGATTCGGAAAACACCCGTTCCGCAATCCCTTTATAAATGATTTTCTCGCCATCCGTAAAAGGACACCACGCATTCAGCAAGCCAGAAGTACCCATTCCGCCTAAGGCACCGGTCCCTTCTATCAACAAAGTTTTGGCCCCTTCGCGTGCCGCGGCCGTAGCCGCAGCACATCCCGAAGGTCCCCCTCCCACAACTATTACGTCCCAATCATCGTACACCGGTATTTTCGATTTCCCCGGCGAACTGCCATTTTTGGGACTTTCTGTAGCGAAAGATCTCCCCATCGCTACAGATGCCAAGCCTAAAGAACTTATGTTTCTGATAAAATTTCTTCTCTTCATATAATACTACTTATTTACCATCCCGGAGTTTGCTCCAATAACTTATTTGCATCCAACTCTGTCACAGGTATAGGCAACAGATAATGTTTTTCCTCTACCACAGCACCAATAGTAGGATTCTGCGCCATCATCGCTTCCTTCAACTTATGCGTACGTACCAAATCAAAACGACGTTGTCCTTCAAAGGCAAATTCCTTACGCCGTTCCAAAAGAATTACATCCAAGAAATCTTCTTTACTCAATCCCGGCTTAATATCAATAGCAGAAGCCTCGTTCATATTCAGTCCGAAAGCCCTACGACGTATGATATTCAGGCATTCATACGCCTCTTTATCAGATGCATTAATCGCATTCAAAGCTTCCGCACGCATCAGGTAGACATCCGAATAACGTAATATCGGATAATTATTTTCTCCTCCTTGAGATCGTACGGCCAACGGCGAAGGATCTTGAAATTTATTTACATAACAAGGGAACTCATAGTTGGAAGACATATTCGGATACTCTTCCTTCGTATAAAGACGCACATTTACATCCCGACGTAAATCACCTTCCTCGTAACATTCATAATGATTACGCGTCACCGGATCATCTCCATATCCGACCCAACCATTTATATTGACAAAGGGAGGACGATAATATCCATTGTAATTACTGCCTGACACACCGGGAGTATTCCGTTTATATTGGATTTCAAAAATGGATTCCTGTCCGTTTTCTTTTTCCACATCAAAGTTATCCGCATAGTTATCCCATAGTTTATAACCCATCTGCATCACTTCCGATGTCTCCTTCACTACATTCTGGTAATCTTCACGAGTCAAATAAACCTTTGCCAGCATGGCTGATGCGGAACCTTTCGTTGCCCGTCCTAAATATCCCTTCGGAAGCTGGCCGATAGCAGGAAGAACAGATTTCGCTTCTTGCAAGTCTGAAATAATCTGTGCATAACATTCGTCAACCGTATTCCGGGGAACTTCCAAGCCATCCAGCGAAGTGGTTTGCTTCAAGACCAAAGGGACTCCTCCGTATACGCGGACCAAATTAAAATAGGCCAATGCCCGTAAGAATTTAGCCTCCCCAATCAGTCTCTTTCTGGCATCATCCTTTATCTGGTCGCTCCCCATATTCGAAATATTTTCTATCGCAAAATTAGAGCGGTTAACAGCTATGTAATGTTTAATCCAAACAGAATAAACTAAATTCGTATTTCCATCATATTCAAATTTATCCAAAGCATTCTTGTCCAAATTGGTCGTTGTGCGACCACCGCTCCACTCGCAATCATCGGTTCCCTGGCTTTGCAATACTTCCCAAAACTGATTATAGATATCATTATCAGTAAAAACCGAATACGTTCCATAGACCGCTGCAGTTGCATCTTCTTCGGATTTAAAGAAGTTTTCAGGACTCAAATTGGACTCCGGTATCAGATCCATGTCCGTACATGAGCTCATCATGACCGAACTCAATATTATAAATGCTATTTTTTTCATAAACTACTTAGACTCTTTTAGAATTTAACATTCAAACCAAACAATACTGACTTTGCAAACGGATAAGAGAATGCATCATATCCGGCTCCCAGGTTATCCTGGCCATACTTGCTGACTTCCGGGTTGTCACCGGAATAGCTTGTTATCGTAAAGAAATTCTGCAAAGACGCATACACCCGTAATCCCGAAACATATTTTGTAAAGCTCAAGAATTCAGCAGGCACATTATAACCTAACGTGATATTCTGGAAGCGCAGGTAGGAGCCGTTTTCCACATATTGGTTGGAAACACGCATCACAGCCTTTGAACGGAGCGGGCGTGGCAACGGAGCGTTTTGATTATCAGGCGTCCAATAATTCATTGTTGAAGCAAACATATTCGTTGATCCCTGCATATTCTCCATAGTAACTCTCGTTCCGTTATAAACATCATTTCCGATCGTGAAGATCGTATTTACATTCAAATCAAAATTCTTATAAGAGAATGTATTATTGAATCCCCCGAAGAGCTTTGGCTGTGCACAACCGATGATCGTACGATCAAGGTCATTAATCATTCCATCAGGCACACCATCCGGCCCACTAATATCTTTATAGCGGATATCACCCGGTTTAGCTGTCGGCTGGGCGGAAGAAGCTATATCATCCGTCGTGCTGAAAAGTCCGTCATACACATATCCGTAAAACGTTCCTAAAGGCTGTCCGACCTGTATGATACGCCCCAAATGTATTCCGGTTTCATCCTGCCCCGGCTGGCTCGGATAAATAAATGAAACATCACCCAAATCCAATACTTTATTTTTATTATAAGTAAGGTTTAAGCTTGTATTCCAAGTAAACTCTCCTTCTACCGGTGTAGCATTGATTGCCAGTTCAAAACCTTTATTTTCGACTTCTCCAATATTTTTCAGACCGGTAGAGAAACCGGAAGAGCCAGGCACTTTCACTTTCAACAGCAGGTCACGGGTTTTCTTGTAATACCCATCGATCACTACAGTCAGACGATTATTAAAAAAGCCGAAATCGATACCGGCATCAAACTGAGAAGTCGTTTCCCATTTAAGATTCGTATTGGCAACTTGTGACGGATAATAACCTGTCACTTTATTATCGCCTGCCACATAACCGTTCGACCCCAACAAGGCATACGCTGGATAAGTACCAATTCCATCCTGGTTACCTGTAACACCAAAACTTACACGGGGTTTCAAGTTACTAAAGATGTTCAAGTCCTTAATAAATGGTTCCTCCGAAGCTCTCCATGCCAAAGCGGCAGATGGAAAATATCCCCAACGATTGTCCGAACCGAAACGAGAAGAACCGTCAGCACGGATAGATGCAGTCAATAAATATTTATTATTCACAGTGTAGTTAACACGGGCCAGATAAGAGTTTAAAGCCCATTTTGTCACTTCGGATTTAGGCGCTGTATAAGTTGTCCCTGCCCCTAAATTATTCATTTGCAAATTATCATTCAAAAATCCATATGAACCGGCATTAAAATTGTCATAAGTCGATTGCTGTTGCGTATATCCAATCATTCCTGTAAAAGAATGAACATCCCACGTATTCGTATATGTCAAAATATTCTCATTTATCCAAGTATAAGTATTATTAGAATATTTCGCGGCTTCTCCTCCCTTTTGGCTGCCAGAGTAAACTGAACGCGGATTATAATTTTTAGCCGTAGAATAATTAATATCTACACCTACCGAAGATTTAAACTTCAGACCTTTTATTATATTCCATTCTACAAAAGCAGTGTTTAATGTGCGAAAACTATTGTTCCAAGCAACCTTTTCGTTTATAATTCCAACCGGGTTATCGAATGTAATGACACCATTATTATCACTAAACGTATAACTTCCGTCCTCTTGCTTTACCGACAAATTTGGAGGAGTAGTCAAACGGGACTGCAAAACAGAATTTCCGACACGATTATTGTCGACTTTCGTCATCGTCAAGCTCAACCCTAAATTTATCGTTGAAGAAATTTTATGGTCGATATTGGCACGGAAAGCATATTTCTTCATCTCGGATGCTTTGATTACCCCTTCCTGATTGAAATAATTGAAAGAAGTTAAAAAAGTCGTCTTGTCATTACCGCCGGAAACCGTCAACTGGTAGTTTTGTGTCAGCGCATTCTTATTGGAAGTCAAATCCTGCCAATCCGTTGTTTCCGGAATCAAACTTTCGTCATATATTGCCGTACCACCTGAGTTCACCAATGCCTCATTTGCCAGTTTCTCAAATGAGCGGGCATCCAACAAGTCATATTTCTTGTAAATATTCTGAATGCCCCAGTAAGCATCAAATGCAACAGCTGTTTTTCCACCTTTACCTTTTTTGGTTGTTACGATGATAACACCGTTAGCACCACGGGAACCGTAAATAGCGGTCGAAGAAGCATCCTTCAAAACTTCTATCGATTCGATATCCGATGTCGGGATCGAGTTCAGCGGGCTTAATGCCGTCTGGCTTGCATCCGCACTCGGATAAACCGGCATACCATCGATGATATATAGCGGCTCGTTACCGCCGGAAATTGAGTTACCGCCACGGATACGGACGGTGGAACTTGCACCCGGCATACCTGAATTCTGCACCATATACAAACCGGAAGTTCGTCCTTGCAACATCTGGTCTACGGATTTCACACTGATACCCTGCACCTTGTCTACCTGGATGGAACCGACAGCACCGGTCAAGTCGCTTTTCTTTACCGAACCGTAACCGATCACAACCACTTCTTCCAGATTCTGGGTATCTTCGGATAAGATGATCTTCAGGACGGACTGGTTACCGACAGGCACTTCCTTCGTCAGGTAGCCGATGTAAGACACGACCAATGTGGCGGAAGGTTTGTCCAACGCCAGCATAAACTTGCCATCGACATCCGTTACCGTTCCGACAGATTTCGAACCTTTTTCGATCACGTTGGCGCCAATAATAGGTTCACCATTGATATCCGTAATCACGCCACTGACTGTTTTGCCCTGCTGTGCAGACAAAGGGATAGTAGTGGTCGTTCCACCTGCGGACAGTAGTATATACGAACCATCGACAGAGTATCTCACATCCGTTCCGGCGAACAGATTTGCCAAGACTTCCTCCAGAGAGGCTTTTTTCAGGTTAACAGACACTTTTCTGTCCACATTCACAAACTTGTTGTAAATAAACAGATAATCAGTTTGTTTCTCAATATCGTTCAATACATTCTCAAGTTCGGTGTTACTTCTTTTGATCGTAACATTTACATTCTGAGAATTGGAGTTTTCTGCGTGCATACAGAAAATGAACACGAATAATAACAAGGTGGTTATTCTCATGACTCTAAAAAATTGTTTACATCGAGGTCTTTTTACAGAATAAGACATCGACAAAGATTTTTTATTCATATCTTTGGAAATCAAGTTTATTAATACAGTTAAATAATTGTGTTAAGTCAATGCCGGTAAGTGTGGGGACATTTATCGGCATTTTTCATTGAAGGTTAACCTTTCTCGTATATCATAGGCATTCTATTTTAAGATTAAACATTACTTTATGTAAACCACCGATTCATCCTTGTTCCGTTCAAACGTATATTTGGCATCTTTTTGCAGAATACGCAATGCCTTGTCTATACCGTCCGATATCCGGAATTTACCACTACAGATATAATCGGCTAATTGAGGGTTCTCTATAATAATATGTATACCGTAGCATTTCTCAAAACGGGACATCAGCTCCTTAAAGTTCATATTCTTAAAGCAAATCAATCCTTCTTTCCAGCGAAAAGGATCAAAGTCCGCAATCGGTTTCGACTGTAAATGGCCGTTGACCAAAGAAACCTGATGATTAGGCGTCAGGACCAGGCTTTCCGACGGATTCTCCTTCTCCGACACCCGTACCGAACCTTCCATCAACGACGTGCAGAAATCCTCAGAGTCGCTATACGCTTCCACGTTGAATTTCGTTCCCAGCACCTCGACATTACATTTGTTCGTCCGGACGACAAAAGGCTTGTCATCCTTGTGAGTCACTTCGAAATAGGCCTCACCATCCAAGGTTATCTCCCGCTTATTACCGGTAAAGGCGGCAGGGTAACGCATTTCGGAACGGGCATTCAGCCAGACATTCGTGCCGTCCGGCAAAGTCAGGTTTGCACGCTGGCCGGCAGGAACCGTAATCGTATTCATTGCCTCGCCTATCTTCTTGATTTCCGACTTATAGAAATACGTTCCACAGGCGATAGCAATGGCAAACACGGCGGCAATCTTTATGGCTTCGAACAAGACAGTCCGATAGAAAGGACGGGATTTCTTTTCCGTCACGGCCGCCTTCGTGCTGCCCGACAGGATCATCGCATCGAAAAACTCGCGTTCCCTGAAAAGCTCTTGCTCGTTTTCAGGAGAAGATTCCAACCAGGTACGAACAGTTTCCCTCTCTTCACGGGAAGCTTTTCCGTCAAAGAATTTATATAGTATTTCTTTTTCCATTTTTCCGTTTCTATTAATAAAGCAAACAAGCGGGAAATATCCCTAACGGAAAAGGCGACTTTTTTCAAAATACCGGCAAGTATTCGGGATTTCCCCGGCAGGCAGTTGGAATTTTCCCGGCGGATAGCTGCCTGCCCACAACCGTCAGCAGGCTTGTTGACAATTGTCGACAAGCTTGCCGACAGTTGTGAGCAGGCTTGCCGACAATTGTCGGCAGGCAACTTTCAGCAGAAGAATTTGGGGAAGAATGCCAGTAAAGGGAAATAATCCTTTAAGGCTACGCGCAAGACTTTCAAGGCTTTGGTGATGTGGAACTCCACAGTTTTCGTCGAGATGCCCAAGGCTGCGGCGATTTCCTTATGGCTTTGGTTGTTGTAGCGGCTGCGGACAAAGATGTCACGCGTCTGTTCGGGCAATGTTTCCAATGTTTTGTCGACAAGCGCCTGCAGCTCGTCGGAGAACAATTTTTCAGGATTACAGGCTTCAAGGGTAGCGATACGCAGGTTCAGTTCCCAGGTGTCGCAATCTTTCAAATATTCGACTATTTCCTCCCGCGTACGCAAACGTTGCAGGTAATTCAGGCATTTGTGCTTGATGACAGTCAGGACATAGGCCGGGACATTCGAGCCGGGCGCAAGTTTTCCTCTGTTTTCCCAATAATACATCAGGCTTTCGATCGCGATATCTTCCGCAATCATTGTGTCGCCTACATACGTATTGGCAAAATGGACAAAACGACTTTTATAGTCAGTAAACAACTGATTAAAAGAATATATCTCGGATCCGCCTTTCATACATGTACTGTCAAATCGCCGATAAAGATATAACTTTTCATCTGTTCCACGAGATTTATTCAGTTAAAAACGCTTTTCCCACCACTACCTCCACCTGAACATCAACGATGGCGAGATTGTGCATTTTGAATTATTCAGGTTATCAATCCGGACATTTCTCTGTATTTCTCCGTTAAATAGAAAGAATAATAAACATACATCATATTTTTTCTCTAAGTTTGCATTTAAATACTAAAAATGCAATGAAGAAAGTAAATATAACAACCGCAGTTCTATTGATTTACCTGATCGTTATGAGTATAATCGGCTGGCCGGGCAAACAAGCCGATCCTGATTATGTGCAGTATTTCGGGGTGATCGCGGCGACCGTTCTTGTTATCGGCCTGCTGCGTTTCCTGCAGATCAAACGGTTGAAGATTCGGGACAAGATGAAAGACAAGGACCTTGTGATCGGACTGTTCCTGTTGGGGATGGCCAGTGCGTGCAGCCCTGTACCCCAGACAAAAGACCATGTCGAAGAAGACTATTGCCAGTATGTGAATCCCTTTATCGGAAATGCGGACAACGGGCATACGTTCCCCGGAGCTTGCGCCCCGTTCGGCCTGATACAGGCAAGCCCCGAATCGGGAGTCGGCTCCTGGAGGTATTGTTCGGGATATAATTATGAAGACAACTTTATCGAAGGGTTCGCCCAGACGCATTTGAATGGAACGGGTTGCCCGGACTTGGGCGATATCCTGCTGTTTCCGTTCAGCGGCGACATAAAAGACAACACGTATAAAAGCGAATACGACAAATCCACCCAGAAGGCATCACCGGGCTATTATGCCGTCACCTTGTCCGACTACGGCGTGGATGCGGAAATAACGGCTACGGCCCATACGGCTCTCCACCGTTATAAATTCAACAGCGAAGAACCGGCACGCCTGTTGGTCGACCTGCAACGCGGTATGGTCGGCAGCAAGGAAGCGCTGAAGACGCATGTCTTAGAAGCCGAGCTTGAAATGCCGGACAACCAGACGATCACCGGACATAACCAGACACGCGCCTGGGTGACGCGCCACTATTTCTATGTCATCAAATTCGACCATCCTTACACGGTCAAGGAAGAACTTCCGGCGGAGAAAGGAGAAAAAGCAAAACGCCTGGTACTCGAATTCGACACGAAACCGGGTGAAACCGTACAGGTGAAAGTCGCCATATCGGGCGTCAGCGTCGACGGCGCTCTCGCTTCCCTTCAAAAAGAAAACCCCGCATGGGATTTCGAGGCGGTCCGACAGGCTACACGCGACCAATGGCAAGCACTTCTTTCCCGTGCCCAGGTCACAGGCACGACGGATGAAAAGACAAGTTTCTACACCTCCATGTATCACTTGATGATGCAGCCTAACAATATCGCCGACACCGACGGACGCTATCGCGGCATCGACGACAACATCTATACTTCTCCGACAGGCCAGTATTATTCGACTTTCTCGCTTTGGGATACGTACCGTGCCGCACATCCGCTGTACACCATCCTGAATCCGGACAAGGTAGACGCCATGATCCAGACCATGCTCGACCACCAGAAACTCCAGGGCTTCCTGCCGATCTGGGCGTTGTGGGGTAAAGAAAACTTCTGTATGATCGGCAACCATGCCATCCCGGTAGTCGTGGAGGCTTACCTGAAAGGCTTCAAAGGATTCGATGCGGAAGAGGCTTATCAGGCAGTCAAGGCGAGTGCCGCCACCAGCCACTTCAATTCCGATTGGGAGACATTCGAGAAATATGGTTACTTCCCGTTCGACATCATTGATACCGAATCGGTTTCCAAAACGCTGGAGTGCGCTTACGACGACTATTGTGTTGCCCAGATGGCAAAAGCATTAGGCAAGACGGAAGATTACGAACATTTCTCCAAGCGTGCTGCATTCTATAAGAACCTCTTCGACCCGGAACTTAAATTGATGAGAGGAAAAGACTCCAAAGGCAACTGGCGCACACCGTTCAATTCCTTCCTGCTCTCGCATGCCAGTTCTTCGGGTGGCGACTTCACGGAAGGCAATTCCTGGCAATACACCTGGCACGTACAGCACGATGTACAGGGCTTGATCGACTTGATGGGCGGTAACGAGGCGTTCGTGACTAAACTGGACTCGCTGTTCTTCCTCGAAAGCACGGCCGAAAACACGGGTTTCGTCTCCGATGTAACCGGACTGATCGGACAATATGCACACGGCAACGAACCCAGCCATCATGTAGCCTATCTCTACAGCTATGCCGGCCATCCGGAAAAAACGCAACAGGTGATCCGCGAAATCTTCGACCGCTTCTATCTGGCCAAACCGGACGGCCTCTGCGGTAATGACGACTGCGGTCAGATGTCCGCCTGGTATATCTTCTCGGCTATGGGCTTCTACCCGGTCAACCCGATCAGCGGGGAATATGTGTTAGGCGCTCCGCAAATAGAAAAGGTTTCCTTGTCCCTTCCCGAAGGCAAGACCTTCACTGTCGAAGCCAGAGGTTTGTCCAAAGCCAACCCATACGTCAAATCGGTGGAACTGAATGGAAAACCTGTTACCGGACTTACAATCAGCCACAAGGATATCATGAATGGCGGAACCTTAGTGTTCACAATGACAGACCGGCCGGAAGGTCTTGCCGGGGGACAACGGTTGTCACCTCTTTAAAAGCATACCTTCTCCGTTCGCCGCTACGGAGTTGCAGGATCAGATGGCCGGTCGGTTCGATTGCATGGATACAAGCTTCGAAAGGGCCGTTTTCATCGATATAGGAATAATAACCGTCACCATGATATAAGGCCGCCATATAGGCTGCGCGGATTTCTGCCTCTTTCTCCTGCAATAATAGGAAATAGTAGTGAAAGAAGATACGCAGGAAGCGGGCCAGTACTTCTTCCCGGTCATACGTCTTACCTGTAATCTGAGTCAAGGATACGGGGTTGGGCGCATTGCTGCGGAATACCTCCTGATTGATATTAAGCCCGATACCGATTACGGAACAATAGAGATGCTGCCCGGACAGATCGTTCTCGATCAGCATTCCGCATATCTTACGGTCTTTCCAGTAAATATCGTTCGGCCATTTCACCGTGACGGAATCCGTAACCCCCTCCAGCGTCTCCTTCACACTCAGGGAAGCGATCTGGGAAATCAGGAACTGGCGGTTCGCGGGAAGAAAATCAGGATACAAAAGAATGCTGAACATCAAGTTTTTTCCGGCTTCCGACTCCCATGAGTTTCCGACCTGCCCCTTTCCGGCTGTTTGAAAATCGGCTATGACGAGGCTGCCTTCCGGCAACCTGGCTTTTGCACATTGTTGCCGCAGGTAGTTATTGGTCGAATCCGTCTCGTCAAGCCGGATGATCTTAGGTGTTTCGTTTTCGTTATTCATTTTCGTAGGCTTCTCTTATTTTTTTCGGTAACTTGGCGATCACCTCGCGATAAGAATGATGGATCCAGTGCCTGATCTCGCCGTCCGGCATATCCCGGCCGAGGTAGATGGTGTTCCAGTATTTCTTGTTAAAATGATAGGCGCCTTCTACTGCCGTATATCGTTCGCGCAAGTCTTCGACATAATCGGTGTTGCATTTCAACGACACGCACGGTTCCACTGCGTCCAAAGGCAGGAGCAGGAACATCTTCCCTTCCACCTTGAACACCAGCGAAACATCATCGAAAGGGAAACATTCCGTCACATTCTTCAGCGACAAGCAATATTCCCTGGCTTCTTCTATATTCATACTGCTCTATATTGGTTTATTAGCGGCAAGGAGCATAGAAAGCATCTTCTATATGATCTATTTCAAACTCCTCTCCTTTTTTGATTACGGTTATGATGTCGAAACGGACCGGAAGTTCGAGATTGAAAAAGCGGACATACGCATCGGCTGCCGCCACGATACGGCGGATTTTGGGAGCATCGACCGCTTCTTCCGGCGCCAAAAGGTAATCTTCCGAACGCGTTTTCACCTCTACTACTACCAGCCAGGCATCCTTAACTGCAACGATATCCAGCTCATAATGATGCCAGTGCCAGTTCGTATGGGTAATCCTGTAGCCCTGCTTTTCCAGAAAAGCACGTGCAACCGATTCACCGTCTTTTCCTGTTTCGTTCCGTTTAGCCATTCCATGTAATTTGCACAAATATAACGTTTTTCTTTTTTATTTGCGCTTTCACCCTTACATTTGCAAAACTATGACACTGAAACGTAAATATTCATCTCCACAGCCGAATCACCCGCGCGTGCACAAGGTCACTTTCATGCTCAACGACGATGAGCAGAAGGCTGTGGAACGTTATCTTGCCAGGTATAAAATCATCAACAAATCCCGCTGGTACCGCGAGACCATCCTGTCCCACATACTCAAAACCCTGGAAGAGGACTATCCCACCCTTTTCAACGAAAACGAAATGAGAAGATGATCGACCCGTTCAACGACGAATATTTCATGAAGCAGGCGCTGATAGAAGCCCGTGCAGCCGCCGATGAGGGAGAAGTTCCCGTCGGAGCCGTTATCGTATGCAACAACCGGATCATAGCCCGCGCCCACAACCAGACGGAACGTCTGAACGACCCGACCGCCCATGCCGAGATGCTCGCAATAACGGCGGCTGTCGGTGTTTTGGGAGCCAAGTATCTGACCGGATGCAGCCTTTACGTGACGGTGGAACCATGCGTGATGTGTGCCGGAGCGATCGGATGGTCGCAACTGAGCAAGATTGTCTACGGGGCGACAGACGAAAAAAGAGGCTTCCAGCAATACGCACCGAAAGCCTTACATCCCAAAGCGACAGTCAAAAAAGGAGTTCTCGAAAACGAGTGCGCCGAAGAAATGCGCAACTTCTTTCAGCGCAAGCGCTGAACAGCTTATTTTACTTCCTCATAATCCACATACTCCCCTTCCTCTTTTGCAAAGATCTTTTTACGGGAGGCCTGCGAAGCATATTCGTCACGTGCAGAACTGTTGCTGTGCGCGTCGGAAGAGTAACCGCTTGTCTGACGGCGTTGTTCACCCTTCTTTCCGCTACTTCCGCTTCCGAACAGGATATTTTTAAAGGTACGCAAGATAGAGAATCCCATTAGAAAAACTAACAGGATAAAGAAGAAGAACATAACAAACAAAAACTTAAACATATTCCGTCACTTAGTTGGTTTATTACACAAACACAAAGATACGAACTCTTGTTTATCTTCTTTTGTTAAAAAAAGACAAGGTTATATAGAGAATGATTGTTCCGGCAATGCCCAGAACACCAAAGAGAGCCACAAAGGCCACCGCCCCGGCTACTAAACTATAGCGAAACTCATTGCCTTTCCATGCCAACGACTTTACTTTCAATGAGAACATCGGGACTTCAGACACCAGCAAAAACGAGAACAGAACCGCCACAACTATCGTTCCGGCAATAAACCCGATGCTGTCCACCGGTACGGCCGAATCGAACGCATACCCGATAGACGCCCAGAAAAGAGCATGAGCCGGGACAGGCATACCGATAAAAGAAGTCGTCTGCCTTTCATCGATATTGAATTTGGCAAGGCGCAATCCGGAAAAGACCGGTATCACCAGAGCCATATACGGGACATAACCGGCCGCCTCTCCCAAAACAGGAGTCGTCATGCACGCCTGCTCCAACAACCAATAGACAATCATTCCGGGAGCAACCCCGAAACTTACCATATCGGAAAGGGAATCCAACTCCTTTCCCATCGGAGAGTAAGCGTGCAGGGAGCGTGCGGCAAAACCGTCGCCGAAATCGAAAACGGCCGCAATGACAATCCACAGGGTAGCCATCGGCAAGTTCCCCCTTAACGCCATAATACAAGCGATACAACCCGATATCAGGCTGCAGCAGGTAACAAAATTAGGTATACTATTCTTGATGCTCATTTATTTCTCTTATTTTCCCAAACGGGCTATCGGAGTCTGGTTACCGGTAACCTTCTGATCCATCTCGACCAGGACTTCCGTCCCGACAGGCAGGTAAACGTCTACACGCGAACCGAACTTGATGAAGCCCATCTGCTCGTCCACGTGGCACTTTTCACCGACTTTGGCATAGGTCACGATACGTCGTGCCAACGCACCTGCGATCTGGCGTGCCAATACATCTACCCCGTTACGGGTTGTAATGACAACAGCCGAACGCTCGTTCTCCGTGCTACTCTTCGGCAAGTAAGCAGCGCGGAAACGTCCGTTCTGGTGTGACACCTGCTTGACAATCCCGTTCACCGGGAACCAGTTGGCATGCACATTGAAAACGGACATGAATATGGATATCTGCAAGCATTCCCTATGCAGGATTTCATTCTCCATCACTTCCTCGATCGCCACGATCGTACCGTCGGCCGGGGCGATCACCAACCCTTCCGAATCGAACGGGAAACGACGGAACGGGCTACGGAAAAAGTTAAGTACCAACAAGAACAGGACTGTGGTGACGAAAGTCGTGGTATAGAATACCCAACTTCTACCGACAGTATGATACAGCGCAACATCCACGACAAAGAATATCGTGAAAAGCGTTAATAATAGACCTGTTCCTTCTTTATGTACTTTCATTCTTTAATCCAATCGAGTATTTATCGTAAGAATTTGCAAAAATATTCATTTTTACCGAATAACAAAAATATATCACCCTTTCACCGCTTCTATTTTGTTTAATTCAACATACCAAAGGAAACCTTCCACCTCGTCATACCCCATTTGCCGGATCAGTTTCAGGTAATTCCTTACCTGGCTGTGATAGCGTTGGTCGGCATGTTCTCCAAACTTATAGTCGACCACGACCACACGGTTCCCGGTGATCATCACGCGGTCCGGACGCTTGGACAGCCCTTTGCCGAACAGGATATCGACCTCGTTCAACACACGTGCCGTACCGTCATACCAAGAGGCGGCTTCCGGCAGGTTCAACAACTCTTCGAGACGTACGACGAGCGCCGCCGCTTCCTCTCTGTCGATCACCCCTTCCTGGCGGTATCGTTCGACCGACTGCGGAATATCCTTCCGGGTACGGATACGGCTCAACACCTCGTGCATCAAAGCCCCGTGTTTCCGGCGGGCATTATCGAAGAAATAGCCTTTTCCATGCAGGCGTAATTGCAAACGGTCGTCCGGCGAAATGGAGCTAAGGCGCGTCATCCCGATCTCCTGCATATCCCCGTTCTCTTCCTTTGCGGCAGGATGCCACCAGTCGCCCAGCTCGAAAACGCCTGTTCCGATATCGAAAGCGGCAGGCAGCGAGATCAGTTTCTCTCCCTCCCGCGTATCGGGCAGATCCGTACGCAGGCCGGTCCACAAGGCGTCGGTCAGAGTCGAGATCTTTTCCACTTCACCGGTTTCTTCCTTCATCTTCTTCGGACGCGGAGAGAAAACGATCAACTCCTCTTTCGAACGGGTAAAAGCGACATATAACGTATTCAGGTTGTCAATAAAGGCATGCAAGCGTTCCTTAAAATAATCGCCTGCAAAAATCGTCTTTCCCAACGACTGGCTGTAGCGAACGGGAACCAGGTGCAGGCGGTCGAACGGCTTCTCTTCCGGATGACACCAGAGGATGACCGGTTTTGTCGGCTTATGGTCGATCTCCCAATCCCCGAAAGGAATGATTACGACCTTAAAGCCCAGCCCCTTCGACTTATGGACCGTGAGGATACGGATCGCGTTCTGTCCGTCCGGCGTGGCAATCGTTTTCCGGCAACCCGTTTCGTCCCACCATTTCAGGAAACGGTTCAGGTCCGCGCTCTCCTTCTGGGTATATTCGGACACCATATCCAGGAAAGCCTGGACAAAAACCTGCTCGTTTTCGGGAAAGTCGCCGGCAAAAAGGCGGAACAGGCCTTCCGTTATTTCATAGAGGGACTGACGGGAGAGAATTTGCAGGACAGAGACGACTTCCGGCGGAAAAGCCGGGGCTTCGACGCCAAATATCCCTTTCAACACCTGATAGGAGTATAAAGCGATCTGCTCGTTCGTCCGGTCTTCGGGGTTCTTCAGGTAACGCAACAGGGAAACCATGAAACGGACAGCCGTCGAACCGCTGACAAACAACGCCTCATCCGAAATAATATCGTAGTTGTAGCGTTCGGAAGGATGCTCTTCCTTATAGGCCAGCAATGCATCCGCCACCTGTGCCCCTTCCTGGTTGGTGCGGACAAGGATCGCAATGTCCTTTAACGCATATCCGTTATCCTGCAACTTCTCCAACACGCCGGGCAGACGTCCGAGGGCCTCTTCTTTCCAATCTTTCTCATCATCGCCGGAAAGAAATTCAATCCGTACATGCCCGTCTTTCTGCATGAAAGGAGGAGGAACCTGTTGGAAACTTTTACCATAGGCGGACATGATCTTGGTGAAAAAAGCCGCACGCTGTTCCTCGCTCAGGGAAGAGACGGACAGCGCTTCATTATAGACAGCCTGCAGGACACCCGGAAGTGTCGTAAAAAGGGCATTGTTGAACTCCACGATATTCCGGCAACTACGCCAGTTATCCTTCAGCGTCTCTTCATGGATTTCTTCGGGGGAAAAGTCGGATTGCACCTGTTCGTCCAGCAACTTCCAGTCCGAGTTGCGGAAACGGTAGATGCTCTGCTTCACATCCCCCACGATCAGGTTGTCCCGGCTATGCGCCAGGCTCTCTTCGATCAGAGGACGAAAGTTGTCCCACTGCATCCCGCTGGTGTCCTGAAACTCGTCTATCATATAGTGGTCGACATGCGTACCGGTCTTTTCGTAAATGAAAGGGGCGTCGCTGCCTCCGATCACCTTACTGAGCAATTCGGTCGTGTCGGCAATCAACATCACATTCTTTTCTTCCCGGTAGGCGGCTATCTGGCGGGACACATCGGTCAGGATCCCCAACGTATAATAATAACGGACAATTTCACGGGCGGTATTATAGGCGGTCAGATTATTGAACAGGGAAACGATCCCTTTGATGCAATCGTTCAATCCATCCTCAAAAGCACATCCGATGATCTGCCGGGTACCGAGCGAAACCGTTTTCGTGAAACAGCCGTCCAGGTTATCCGCCAGACCGATAAAAGTAGCCGACGGCTCTTTCATCTCTCCTTGCACCAGACGGTCGAGAAGCGTCAGGGGCGAACGGCTGCCGCCTTTGAAGTCGGTGACTTTGAGTCCGTATTTATTCAGGATCGCCAAGCCGCGTTCTCCCAGTTCCTTAGCGGCGGCCTCCACCGAACGGATGATACCGTACAGCTCGTTTTTGTAGTCATCCAGCGCTTTCTTGTCCTCTATATCCCGGCCGACCGCTTCACTGAAAGCCTTATAGCTCTCCTTGAAGACCTCCCGGCTCAGGGCCATAATATCTTTACGGAGGTTCCATTCCCCTCCGTTCTCTATCTTATCTTCCGCAAACCGGAGCAGCCAGCCTAACAAGTCCTTGCTTTCGGGCTTTTCGAGATCCGACAACAGGTGATCGATTGCCGTCGTGAGCACCAGTTCCTGGTCCATCTCGATCCCGTAGCCGCCCTGCAAACCGATCTCGCGCGTAAAGGCACGCATGGTCTGCTGGAAAAAGCGGTCGATCGTACTGATGTTGAAAGCGGAATAATCATGCAGGATATCGATCAATATCTTGGCCGCCTGTTTCCGCACCTGGACCTCCGTCAACGAATAGGCGGACTTCAGCAATTCCACATAATCCGATTTCCTTCCGGAAGCCAGATTGTACAGTTCGTCGACAATACGGGTCTTCATCTCGTCCGTCGCCTTGTTCGTAAAGGTCACGGCAAGGATACGGCGAAAAGCGCCCGGCCCCGTAAACAGCAAGGTCAGATATTCACCGGTCAGCTTGTGCGTTTTCCCGGCTCCGGCGGAGGCTCTGTAGACTGTCAGCATACGATCAGATTATGCGGCTTTTGACGTAGCCTTCCTTTTGCAATAATTCCAGCACTTTAGGGCGCAGGTCACCCTGTACGATGATTTCCCCGTCTTTGGCCGAGCCGCCGACGCCGCATTTTACTTTCAGGAACTTCCCAAGCGCTTCCAGATCGGCAGCCGTCCCCCGGAAACCGGTCACCAATGTCACGGCTTTGCCGCCCCGGTTCCGCTTATCCAAAGCGATGCGCAACTGCTGCTTCTCTTTCGGAAGCGTTTCTTCTTCCTCTCCGTCTCCTGTGTTATATTGAAAATCCGGGTTCGTCGAATACATGACTCCCAAACGGTCCTTCCAGTCGTTACTCTTCATATTTCATCCTTTCTTTATGGGGTCAAATCTACAAATTAACGCCGGGATAAACAATACCCGACGATAATCCGGCCTCGCCAAGGCCGAACTGAAACTGTCGTTTCATTTTTATAACCAAGCGTGATAGAGTTACGGACTACATTGTCTATCTTTGCAAAAGATATCTGATTTTCAATTATTATATCTAACATGAAATGAAAATAACCGGCCCTCTAAATATATTGTTTCTATTGCTTATGTGCTGCCCGGCCTGGTCCGTCCAAGAGAAAGCGGCACAGGATTATATTCTATTACTCCACTCTATCAATTTCAACGAAAGCTGGACACATGAGCCCTGCGAGAAAATCCGGACCCTGTTTCCCCTCGAAGGGATCGAAGTGAAAGGGGAAGAGTTACAGATTCCGGCCATCAGCGACACGGCGCAAATCTGCGAAAGAATACAATACCTGCGCGAACAATATCCCACACCGCCCAAAGCGGTGGTCTGTATCGGCGATCCGGCATGGCTGGTCGTCCGCCCGCTGTTCGACAAGGAATGGAAAGACATTCCGACCCTGATCAGCTATTCGCGGGGAATGATGCCGCGAAACATAAAGGACATGGTAGACCGCAAACTGGACCCGAAAAAGGCCATGATGCCGACGGCTGCCGTGACAAAAGGCTATAAGGTCACGACTTTGAGCCAACCTCTCTATGTGCGGGAAACCGTCGAAACAATGTTAAAGATACAACCCGGACTGAAAAAAATCGTATTCATCAGCGACAACCGTTATATCAGCATCGTAACCGGGCAGGAGTTGCAGAGCGTCCTGAAGCAAGCTTTCCCCACGCTCCGGCTGGAGATGCTCACATGGCCGGAACTTTCGACCGAGAACCTGCTGGACAGACTGACGACCTACAGCAATAAAGACGCCGGCATCATCTATTACTCCTGGTATGCCACCCCGCAGAAAGAGGAAAGCCACTACCTGGTGGACAACGTGCAAAAGATGACGAACAGTTTCTCCAATCCGCCCGTCTTCCTGATATCCGACCGGGGATTGAAGAACGGGAGTTTTGCCGGCGGACATTATATTTCGACCGAGGATTTCGGCGACGCCATCGTCTCCACCTTGAAAGAAATACTGAAAGACAAAGACGCGCTCGTAGGCCGGGAGCTGGTGGGAGGAACACCCAAAACCTACCTGAACTACCAACATCTCTACGCACACGGTATCGACCCGTCCTTCTACCCGAAAAATGCGATCTATTTCGACGAACCGCCCACGTTTCTCGAAAAATACAAGATAGCCATCCTTTGCGGCATCGTCATCCTCTTCCTGCTTGCTTCCATTGCCGCACTGCGCATCCGCCTCCTTATCCTGAAGCAGAAAAGAAAAAAAGAATTGCTGGAAAAGGAGAAGATAGAAGAATCCGACCGCTTGAAAACGGCATTCCTTGCCAATATGAGCCATGAGATACGCACCCCGTTGAACGCAATCGTCGGTTTTTCCAACCTGATCGCCCAAGGGGAATGCCCGGAAGAAGACAGGGAGGAGTTTTGCAAGATCATCGAGACCAACAACGAACTGCTTCTGCAACTGATCAACGACATTCTCGATCTCTCCAAGATAGAAGCCGGCAAACTCGATTTCACATACAGTGATATCGACGTTTCCGCCCTGTTCAACCACTTGATGCAGGTATTCTCCGATAAGCCGCAACCGGGCGTGGAGCTGAAATGCGATCTCCCGGACAAGCCTTGCTTCATCCATTCCGAGAAAAACCGCCTGATGCAGGTCCTTACCAACTTCCTGACAAACGCCTGCAAATTCACGTTCAAAGGGTCTATCACAATGGGATATGAAGAGATGGACGGCGGGTTACGCTTCTATGTAACCGATACGGGAAAAGGGATCGCCGAAGAGAACCTCCCGCACGTATTCAAGCGGTTCGCCAAATTCGACGCTTTTATCCAAGGGACGGGACTCGGCTTATCGATTTGCCAGACCATCATAGAATGCCTGAAAGGGGAAATCGGAGTCGAATCGGAAGAAGGCGCGGGTAGCACGTTTTGGTTCACCATTCCCTGCGAAGTAAAAAAGGAGTAAGAGAGAGAGATCAGTTCCATGCCCATGAAACTTTAGTTTCCCCGGCATGAAACTATAGTTTCTCCCGCATGGAACTATAGTTTCATAGGCATGGAACTAAAGTTTCACATAAGGGAAACTCCCGGCAATAGTAGGGGGAAAGATCCTGAAGAGGCGGACTATTTCTGTATCAGTACCGTTGCGTAGGCGGCTATTCCTTCCTGCCGCCCGGTAAAGCCCAACTTCTCGGTGGTCGTCGCCTTGATGGAGATATCGTCGACATCCACCTGGAGGACGTCGGCCATCACCCGCTTCATTTCGGGAATATGGGGATTCAGTTTCGGACGTTCGGCGGCGACGGTCGCATCTATATTGCCCAACGTATATCCGGCATCACGGAGCAGTTCCATCGTATCGAACAACAGGATCTTGCTGTCGATGTCCTTGTATTCTCCTGCCGTATCGGGAAAATGATACCCGATATCGCGCATATTGGCTGCTCCTAACAAGGCGTCGCAGATGGCATGAATCAAGACATCCGCATCGCTGTGCCCTTGCAAGCCCATCGTATGCTCTATCTTCACTCCGCCCAGCCACAAGTCGCGGTCCGGAACCAGTGCATGCACATCATATCCAAAACCTACCCGAATCTTCATCCGCTATAATTTTTAATTCTTAATTTTTAATTTTTAATTACCTGAACAGGTTCTTGATCCCGTCCATATCGAAAGACAGGGAGAAACGGAGTGTCTGGTCCAACGGGTTCTGCGGAACCGTACTGATCAGATAAGCGGCATCCAGCTGGAACACGCTCATACGGAAACCGGCGCCTACGGAAAAGTATTTACGGTTGCCGACATTCGCATTCTCGTAAAAGTAACCGCCGCGAACGAAGAATTGTTCATTATAGCTATACTCGGCTCCGACCGAGACCATGATCTCTTTCAGCAAACCGTTAGGCGAATCGGTAAAAGACTTCATCATGCCGGAAATACTCGACCACGACTTATAGTCGTCCACACGCGTCTGGAAATCGGCATCCGTCTCTCCTTCTTCCTTTTGCGGGGCATACGGGACCATGTATTTGTTCAGGTCCAGATAAACGCCGATCTGGTTGTAGTCGTCGATCGGGTAAAGCAGGCCGGTTCCCAACGTCAGCTTTGCCGGAAGGTACTGGTTCGTATTGCCCCCGTCATACGAGATCTTACTCCCGATATTGGACAGGTTGAAACCGAAGCTCCACAACGCCTCGGCATTTCCCATCAGCACATATTTCTCCAGGTAACCGGAAATATCGGCTGCAAAAGCATTGCCCGCATTGCTCTCGTCACTCTGGTCCGTCCCCATATCCGAACGGATGTAACGCAAGGTTACCGCCATTGAATAGGACTCGGACAGCTTACGGCTATAAGCCACGTCGAACGCCATCTCATACGGATTTACTCCTATAGGGACATCCCCGATGTTCTCCCATATATTCACTTCGCCTAATGAGAAATAACGCAAAGACGCGCTGATAGCCTGCAAATCGCTATTCCCTAATTTGTAGTAACCGGTCATGTTCACCAAAGCCACATCGTTGACCAATTTACGCAACCACGGCGTGTAAGACAAGCTGACTCCCGCCTTGCTTCCCATAAAAGCATATTTGGCAGCATTCCAATACTGCGAATTGATGTCCGGCAAAGTTGCCGCCCCCATATCTCCCATACCGCCGCCTCGCGCATCCGGAGCGATATTCAGCGAAGGAACCGCCATTTGGAGCAAAGAAGGATTATCCACTTGTCCCCAAGCCGCAGCAACCGCAACCAAGAAGTTGAGTATTATAACGAGTGCACCGATTCTGAATTTACTTATCATATGTCTATTCTTAATTATTTTCCGATTCAATAGGGGGCGGTCCGCGAACCGTCCCCACTGCATTATAAACTGAATAATCCGAACTTTATTGTATGCTCGAATAAAATTCCTACTTTTGCCTTTTGAGTATGAAAGATATACAATCGACAGGCAAAGTTAAAGCATTATTTCTTCTGATGCGCCCTTCCCAGTGGGTAAAAAACATCCTCTTGTTCCTTCCCATGTTTTTTGCACAGGAGATAGGGGACGCGGACAGGTTGCGGAACGTTGCAATCCTGTTTGCCGGTTTCTGCCTCCTCACCAGCGGCGTCTATGTCTTCAACGACTTGATGGATGCGGGTGAAGACCGCCTGCATCCGGTCAAACGATTCCGTCCGATCGCCTCCCGGAAGGTTTCGCCGATGGCAGCCCTCGTCTTCATGTTCCTGCTCTATGGGATGAGTGCAGTCTGTTTCAGCTTCATCCATACAAGTAACAACCAGATCTGGTTGTTGTCAGGAGGATACATCCTCCTGAACTTAGCCTATACGCTTTACCTCAAGCAGGTGCAGATCATAGATGCCATGATCGTCGCCTGCGGTTTCATCATCCGGCTCGAAGCGGGAGCTGTCGCCGGGAAGATAGAACTTTCGCACTGGCTGATTATCATGACATTCATCCTCTCCCTCTTCCTCGCCTTCGCCAAGCGCCGGGACGATTTGCGCAATTTCATGGAAACCGGACAGATTTCACGTAAGAATATTACCGGATATACGATCGACTACCTGAACGTGATCCTGTCATTTCTTTCTTCCATCATTGCCGTGGCTTACATAGTATATACGCTTTCGCCCGAAGTGACGTCGAGGAGCAGCGAATACCTGTATGTCACGATCCCGTTCGTACTGGCAGGTATCATGCGTTACCTGCAGATCATCCTGGTGGAGAAGAGCAACTGCAACCCGACCGATATCCTGTTGCAGGACCGTACTTTGCAGCTGACCGTGGCCGGCTGGTTTATCGTATTCGCTTTACTTATTTATTGATATGGCAATCGCAATATTCGACTTCGACGGCACCCTCATTTCCCGCGACTCACTGCCGGACTTTCTGATTCAGGCTTGCGGACGAACGGCTTTCCTCCTGCGGCTCCCCTGGATGGTCCTGCTGAAAGGAGCGGCCTCGGCAGGCATTCTCTCCACGCACCGGGCCAAAGAGCTTGTGATCTCCTCTTTCCTGCGGGGGATGAAAACGGAGGATTTCCAACAGGCTTGCCTCGAATATGCCTCCCGCATACCGGCTTTCGTCTATCCTGCCGCCCTGAAAGAAATACGCAGGCATCAGGAAGAAGGAAACAAGATCGCCATTATCAGCGCGTCCGCGCCTGACTGGATACGTCCCTGGGCGCAAACAGTCGGAATCCGGCTTGTGGAAGGGACAGAGTTGGTAGTCAGGGGAGGGAGGCTGACCGGGCGATTTTCCACGCCCAACTGTAAAGGAAACGAGAAGGTCCGCAGGCTCCGCCGGCTATATCCGGATTTCGCCTCCGAGACGTTGCATGTATATGGCGACAGTTCCGGCGACAAGGAACTGCTCGCCCTTGCAGATGTTCCCCATTATAAACCGTTCAACAACAAATAAACATAGATATGATGCCATCCTGCCTGTCTATTCTGTTTCGCGCTCTCCGGATCGAGTGGAGAGAGACTAAGCGCACGTTATTTCCACCGACCCCGATAGAAACCGGGCTTTTCCTTTTCTTCTTCCTCCTTTACGGGTGTATCGGCTACCGGATGCTCTTTCATACGGAACTGATAGACGTGCCCAACGGGGGAGCGGGAAGTTACTTGGGTTATGACAATCTATTCCATCTTCACACGCGCGGAGGAGCGTTCGACGTCAGCCATCCTTTCTTCGGCATCTTCCATTTGTTGAAAACCCTGTTGACAATCCTGTTGACAACCCTGTTCAAAGAGAAAACTTCGGGTATTATCTGCCTGATGCTGATGAACCTGTTGATAACCGGCGGACTGGTCCTGATCTACCGCTACCTGAAACAGATCGTCCGGATTTCTTCCCGCCGGGCACTATTGCTGACAGGGTTCACGGGATGCTTCTTCACAACCGTTGTCCTGTCGTTCACAACGGAAACCTATCCGTTCTCCTTTTTCCTGCTCATCTTCTCACTGTTAATGCTTTCCAAGGAATACAAACAGACCGGATATATAAAAGGGCGGACTGTTCTCTTCCTCTCTTTCCTTTGCGGAGGGATCACAATCACCAACGCAGCCAAACCGGCAATGGCCCTGTTCCTGAACAAAGCACCGTTCTGGCATAAAATACGGACGGGATTCAAAGTCATGCTGCCATTTGTCGTTTGCGTAGCTGCCGTCATGAGCTTTTACACCCTCAAAGCGAAACTGTTCAATCCGGAAGGTCCGTCTCCGATCGAAACGACCAGGCAACTCGGACAATATTTTATCCACGACGAGACATTCGGCAAACAGGCACTGGTCGATTTCTGGGGCAATACGATTATAAGCACGCCTCTCACACAACAATCAGTCGGGAAAGAGGTCGTATTGCGACCCAGCGAATACCTGCACAGTTGGAACAATGCCGTGATCGTGTTTCTGCTGTTCTTGGTCGCCGCCTCGGCCTTGCTCAACCTCAAAAACAAATATGTACAACTGCTGCTTATGTACCTGAGTATCGATTTCGTGATCCACTTTATCATCCGCTACGGGATGAACGAAGCGATCCTGTTCGGCGGACACTGGATGTTTGCAGTCCCGATCCTGCTGGGTTGGCTATACACGCGATTGCCGATCCGCATGTACCGGATACTGGACTGGGTTATTATCGGATTCTTTGTCCTGACGGCTACGATAAATACGATGGAGCTCATGCGTTCCTTCTTATTCGCCTAAAATGATGAACTTCCTTGCTTTTGTCGCGTCTTTGGAATTATCGGTGCTGATGGCTGCCCGGTAGATATAGACACCGGGACGCAAACGGGCGCCGCCGGATGTCAGATCCCAGGAGACCGTATAGTTTTCGAACAGGCCTGACGTTCCGCTTTCTTCATGTCTCCAGAGCTGGCGGCCAGCCAGATCATAGACCATGATGCCCACCCGCATCCGGCTTTCCGGACGGTTGTGCATAAGATGGAAGGTCACCTGCTCGCGGGCGATGCCCGGTGTTGCGATCACATCGAACAGGAACGGTTTCAGCCCTTCCACCACTTCGAAGGTAAATGTCCGCACGGTCGAATTATTCAGGATATCCCACACCCGGAACTCTGCCGTATGTTTGCCCGGTTCCAGTGCCGGGATCGGGAACTTCACGATGCCGGCCCCATCTTCGCCCGGCAGCAATTCGTAATAACTGTTCAGATTATAGCTCAGGACGATCGACTCGTCTATTACCAGCATCATATCATGTCCGACACTGCTTCCCGTGATATTCACTCCGCTCTTGTCCCACAATTCGGCGACAAAATAGGGAGTCGTGTTCACCTGGCCGCCATCCACAAATGTCGTATCATTCAGGTAAAGGGCACGGATTTCCGGACCGACCGTATCGGTTTCCGCCGTATCGGAAGTTCCTCCGACAATGAAGTTGTCGAAATTGCCTTGCGCCTCATTGCCATTTTCCGTATCGACGGCATACAGGTTCATTTTCCCCTGCAAATTGGAATAGGAAATATCCTTCGGAACCGTAAAAGTAAAGCTGAACTTACCGTTACGCACGGAGTCATTCCCGACAAAAATCGTATTCGGATAGTCGGTAAAGGTGAAAGCGGCCTCATCTGATTTATTGTTATTCAAGCAGGTAACAGTGACCTTACTATCCTTCACTGTAGGATTCACGATACCGGTAAAGTCCGTAGCCAACGCTCCGGACGGATCCAGCACTTGCCCTTCGACGGTTATCTTTTCCAGAGCTTTGAACGGGATGGCCTCTCCATCCACAGCCTCTCCGTTGACAGACGTTACCTGCATACGATACTCCGGATAGTTCAGTTTCATGGCAGGGTCACCGATCAGACAGAAACCCAACTTATAACGAGCCGCCGAAGAATTGATCAGATCACATTTTGTCTCTTTAATGATTTCTCCCAACGTCAAACGTTTTCCATTCTTCTTCTCAAACATATTACGGATCAAACGACTGTTGATATATGCATTATAAGGGATGTAAGCTACGCGGACCGTCGTGAACAAAGCAATACCGCCACTTTTTGCATTCAGGAACAAATCTTCACCGGCAGAAGTGTTCAGATCGTCGAAACGGGTAAAGTCGCAAGTCGCCGTGATCCACACGGGTAAACGAGGATAAGAGAACTGAGTGATATCCGTCTGCGTCAAAACCTTTTCATCGCTCAGGGCTGTCGTTCCGCCATGCCCCGTATAATTAACCAAGAGCAAGCCGTCTTTCAGCAACTTCTGCAAATTGGAACGAACATCGGGGTATCCGTTCTGTCCGCCCGTTACATCTTTCCTATACGCATCGAAGTAGAGTTTATTCACAAGAAACTCAGGATGGTCGGCTACCAGATAGTCCGTCAACGTATCCGCCTGGATCATGTGCCCTTGAGAGAACCCGTCGCTGTTGCTTCCATCATCCGCCATAAAACAAAGATTGTTTTTCCAAATGCCGGTCTCCTTGTTTTCCATGTAGTTGATTACCTTATCCACCGCTTTGGTCGCCTGATCTAACGTACGGATCGGAAAACGTCCGATACCGATATTCACTTTCTTATAGGGGATTTTATCTTCATACTCTTTCTGGCCACTATTGCCACTATCTTCATCCTCAAGGAAGCCAAAATAATCATCTATCACATAAGAAAACTGATTCAACGACTTTTTCGTCTGGTACGTCAGCAGCATATTGCTCATATCCACCGATTTCCAAGCAGAGGTCAGTTTACGGTTGTCGAACGAGCCGTCACCGAACAGCAGCAAATATTTGGGAGCATCGGCTTCCGAAGTCTGCCGGTCGTAGAACATCTTCATAAAACGGCGGTAAGCGGTTGCATCCGGCGTACCGCTCGAAAACTCGTTATAAATCGCTTCCGGCGCTACGACCTGGACCGTCAGGTTATCTTTTGTCCGATGCGCTTCCGCCAGACGTTCCGCTTGTGCGGTGAAATTAGGCTGGGCAATAATGATCATATCTTGCTGCCCTAAGGCATGCAGATTCTGGTTCGCCACCTCGCCGACCGTCACGGGAGCTTTAATCTGCGAAGGCTTGACTACGACAAACTCCCTCAAAGAAACGGAAGCAGGAATCGAAAAAGACAGCTCCGTCCCGTTCAGAGACGTCTCCATCTGCTGCGGATTTACCCCGTCGGTCACATCAAAAACCAGTGTATTGGCATCGGCTCCCTGAATCACAAAGCGGGAAGCATTGCCTCTTGCCGAGAGACTGCGGAAGAATGTACAATTGTCATATACTTTCAATAGCCTCTTCATCTGAAGACGGAAATAGTTCAAGTGCACATTCTTGTGTCCGGTCGTACTGTATCTGATGTTGACCTTTACAGTCTCGCCTTTATCAGCCGTCCAAGCACTTTCGCGATGCAGTTCCCGTGCCACTTCGTATTCGTCCGAGGGGACCGACACCGAGCCGGAGATTAAAGAGTTGCCATCGACATTCATGGTGACCGTTCCGTTGCCGCGGGAGATAAAAGACAGGGTGGCCTTTCCCTCATCGTTCGTAATGCCCGGAATCGAGATTGTAAAATCACGGGATAAAGTAGAAGTAAACGACTCTCCATATAGTTCACGCCCGGAACTGTTCACCGATACCAACTCTTCTTCGTGCAAAACATAGTCATCGAAAGTCGTCACCTGCAGAGTAGCCCCATCGGCGGATGCAGCCTTTTCCATCGTCCGCCCGGCCGTTTCTTTTTCGGTCACGAAATAGTATCCGTAGTTGGAATAGGGGTTATTGGTATGGACAAAGGCTTTATCGGAAGAAGAATATTCCCATTTGCGTTTTCCTTTCCCATAGAACAGCAAGTAATCACTTCCGCGCCACACAGCCACTTCAGGCACATCATCTATATACATCTTAGAGAAATCTTCCTCCAACGGCCAACCTCCGTACCCGTAAACGGCGACCTTTTCCAGGCTGGAAAAGCCCATCTTCTTCAGGTCGGCAGCCGTCAGTTTGTAAATGCCGTCTTCTTCCACCTGTATCTTCACCCATTTCCCGGAGTTCAACACCGACCGGGAGGCATAGCGACTCCCATCCGCCCAGGCTGATGTCAGCAGACTGAATACAAACAGCAAGGTATATAAGATTCTCTTCATACGTTCTTTTTCCGTGTTATCTCACAAAGAAATCCAGCAGCTTCTGCTCGCCGATATATCCCTGCAAGTGGTCGTCTATCTTGACCGGCCCCACGCCCACCGGGGTTCCGGTGTAGATCAGATCGCCTATCTTCAACGTAAAGAAACGGCTCACATAGGCAATGATCTTATCGACCGGGAAAAGCATATCCTGCGTGTTTCCTTCCTGAACAGTCTTTCCGTTAATATCCAGGTGGAAAGGAATGCGGTTCACATCTCCCGCACGCTCTACCGGAATGAATGTTCCGAGAACTGCCGAATTATCGAACGCCTTGCTGATTTCCCAAGGCAGACCTTGCGCACGCAGTTTACGTTGCAGGTCGCGGGCAGTGAAGTCAATCCCCACCGTCACCTCGTTATAGTAACGGTGGGCGAAACGTTCGGCTATGTTTTTTCCCAGCCGGTCTATCTTCACGACGATCTCCGTTTCGTAGTGGATCTCCGAAGAGAAATCAGGAATGAAGAACGGTTTGCCGTCCTTCAGCAACGAAGAGTCGGACTTCATAAAGATAGTAGGCTCCGATAATTCTAACGAATGATGCAGCTCTTTATTGTGGGCGGCATAATTCATTCCTACGGCTATTATTTTCATATGTCAGTGATTGATTGAATTCAAGCGGTTGAACATCACGGCAAGGTGGGCGTACATAGAGGTATTTTGCACGACGATATCTTCCGGCACACGGATGCGGAACGGGGTAAAGTTCCACAAGGCCTTGATTCCTCCGGCGATAATCAGCTCGGTCACTTCCTGCGCCTTGTCGACAGGGACGGTGATCACTCCGATCGTCGCCCCGTATTCTTTCTGCTTGGCAGGAAAATCATCCATGTGGTAGACCGGTATCCCGTTGATCTCCGTTCCGGCCAGTTCCCGCCGGACATCGAAGCCTCCGACAATCTCCAGTCCATACTGTTTCAGACCGGAATCCTGCAGCAAGGCTGCTCCCAGACTACCGACCCCGAACAGGAATGCTTTATGCTGAGCCGTAAAGCCTAAGAAGTCTTCCAACACGTCCACCAGCGTACTGATCTCATAGCCGACTCGTGTCTTCCCCGAAATATTCACAAAGGAGAGGTCTTTCGCCACCTGACTGGGATCCACATTAATTTCTTTGGCAATCTGAGTAGATGATACGAAAGTCTCCCCTCTTCCTTTCATCAGTTTCAAAAAGGCAAGATACCACGGCAACCTCCTAAGAGTCGGCTCCGGCACTTTCCAGATTTGTTTCATTTCATCGTTAGCCATTGTTCCATCTTTATTAATGTAGCTCACAAAAGTACAATTTTTTTCTTTGGGAATAGAAAAATAGAATACGCTCTTTTCATAAAGCCGTTTTCAATCTTTATAAAATTGAATCGGAAGATACATTCTTCTCGTCTCATTAAATATGTCTAAGGATGTCTGAAGCAGGAACCTATTCGTCATGTAAAATTTATTCGTCCGAGGGTTATTTAGTGAATCTACAGTTACAAACTGACAGCCTGATATGTCAAACTGCGAGAAAGTAAACAAGACAAAATCTATAACCATTTGCCCGATAGATAAACTTTGAAAACCAGTTTTAACTCCCAAATGGCCGATATTAACAGCAGGAAATGAGGTTTGTTTCTCAAATGTAGAAATATATTCCTTATTAATTTTCAGTGATGACTGTTCGATAAAATCCTCCCGATCTTCCATATTATCAACTATGACAGCGTCATTCGCTAAAGTAAAAACAGCCAAAATATCCGAAGTTATAGTGTCTCGCACGCAATATGCAGAGACATAATGATGCTTTGCACAGATTAATATTTGATTATGGAAAAAATCATCAAGTTCTGCTCTTCCGCAAAAAAAAGATGACAACGCCTCGCTATCATCTTCCGTTATTTTACAAATTGATAAATTTTCAATATCCAAGTATCGGGTTTTTTCCTCCATTGTTGCTAATAAATATTTCTGCGGTTTTTTTCATTCTGGCCACTCTTTCAGCTACCATTTTCTTTTCTTCAGGAGTTAATCTGCCGTCTTTGATCCGCTGAAACTCCCGACGGAAATTTTCAACTTCCGTCCTTGTCATCTTAGGATTTGGAACTGTCTGTATCATAACTCTTAGTCTTTTTGTGTATTATTGTAATACAAATGTAGTAAGAAAAAACGAAACAGATTCATCTTAATCTCTAAAACATACAGAGCCAATGCCTTTTTAACAAAAAGCCTCCCCGATATTGCTACCGGAGAGGCTTCATTTTGTGTCTGCGTTTTCTCTTCACAGGGATAATGGCAGATGAACTTTTTTAATTTTTTACTTTAGTATTAATATTACCGCTTGTTCACCCGTCACGGGATAATTGCCATCGTAAAAATACACAACCGTGTATCCCTACGTGCGCACGGCAAATTTTAGAATTATATTGATTAAGAGAGGCGAAGCAAGCCCCGCCTCTACATAATATCCTTTTTACTTAACGATAGCTTTAACAGCTTCTTCGCCTTCAACAGCTACTACGACTACACCCTGAGGAGCAGCGATTATAGCATTGTCAGAAGTGATAACCGTGTTAGCGACTGTCTGGCCTAAGATGTTAGTGATAACCACTTTCTTGCCGGCAGCGTTAGCAACCGTTACCTGACCTTCGCCTGCGATAACAGTTACATCGGAAATGGTAACTCCCTCGTTAGAAGTCGGTGTTTCCTGAGCTTCCAATGTAAAGTTATTACCATTGGCATAACCTGTAGCCAGAGATATAACAGTATTAACCTGTTTTACATACTCACCGGTTGCAACATTCTGAATCTTATATTCACCCGGATTAGCTGTAGTCTGGAATGCAAATGCTGCACGGTTCTGAGCACCGTCTTTACCACCAATTACCATTGTGTCAGTCTTTGCATAAGGAGCTACAACCAAAGTATCACCCGTTTCAAACGGCTGTTTAGCTTTAGCAAATACAAGTTTTTCTGCATTTGCTTTGCCATCTCTTGCCAAAGTATTCATCATATAATAACGGGCACCAGCAATAGAATCTTCTGGAGTCAATGTACCTGCTGTAGCCTGAGTTGTAGAAATATAATATGTCGGCATTGCAGCATTATGTGTACAAGCTGAATCAACATATAACACGAAGTTATTTGCTGCATAAGCAGGGTCAGACTTCAGCATTGACTCACCGACACCGCGCAATACAGCTGCACCATCAGCATTCGTAGTAATAGCCAAAGATGTATTATTTACAGACTGTACTCTATAATGGCCTGTTTCTACTGCTGCATATTTCGGAGCTTCTGGAATATCCAATACGAAATATCCGGTAGGTAAGCCCTTTACATCAGAACCAACCAATAAATCATTAGAGCCTATTACAGTCAACTGGGTTCCATTTACCCACAAACTATCTGCTTTAAAACCAGAATGATTTACACCAATCATAGCTGTATCAACAGGAAGTATCTGATATGCACCTTCACAATTCTGACGGAAGATAACAGCCACAGCAGCGCTATCGGCAACAGCACCATCACCACGATCTTCAAAATCACTCAATGCAAATGCAGAATTTCTACCATCCCAAACTAAATATTCTCTAACACTATTATCTCCATAATTATTGACCATCAGCTGATAAGCGCGACGATTCAAACCTTCAGAAGCATTATATTTAACATCTTTATCTTTTCCATCTTTATCTTTTACAGCTACAAGTTTGAATTCGATAGCATCTTCCACATCTGCAACCTGACGAACATGAAGTAATGAGTCAGCTCTATTACCAACTACATATAAGTTTTCAACACCACCAAATGCAGTGAACCGTAAACGGACAGCTAAATTATCCAATTCTTCAGCAGTGAAATGCTTGTAACCTAAGTAAGCATCATCTTCATCTACATCAGCGATCGGTTTAATAATCAATGTTTCGTCACCATATTTGTATTCATTTTCTTTATCAGTTGTATAAAGAGTCATTACCTGTTGATAATTCTTGAATACAACACCATTTTCACGGTTTACAATGCTATAACGTCCATTTGAACCAGAAAGTCTCCACTGAGAATAAGGGACTTCCTTACAAACGGCAGTACCGAGAGAATCATATTCAGCAACGGCACCAGCCTTAACTAAAGCTGCTTGATAGAAGCCGCCATTTTTCTGCTGAATAGAGTAGATGCCTTCCGGCAAGTTAGCTTTTGTTCCTTCACCTAAAGTAATAAATGGCAACTGATATTTAGGCTGAGATACTAAATAAGAAGAATCAAGCGGAGTCAGAACAGGAGTATTACCTGTACCAATTACATAATTAGCCAAATAACCAGCGCCAGGGGCAGAAGCATGGTTAATACCCTGTGAGAAAGAATTACCACTTACACCAATAGAAGGTATAGTATCAACTTTTACAATCAAAGAGTCAGATGCAACCTTTCCAATGTTTTTATAAATAAAGAAACGATAGTTAGCCGGTTGTCTACCTGCAGCAACAGAATCTGTAGTCCAAGCAGCTGGAGAGGACCAAGCGGCATGAGTTGAACTGATAGTATCTAATGCCATCCGTAGCCCCTTTGCGTTAATAGAGTCTACACGACCAAAACCATCGACAAATACAGTATCAACAACCAGAAAAACATTATTATTCTTCAGATAATTACCATCAGCATCTTTAACTTTACGATCTTTGCTTTTATCTTTGGCTTGTAAATAAACACCAGGATAAGTCAAGGGATTACCTAAAGTACTCGCATCCTGAGCAATAAATTCACCAATCAAAGGATCCTTAGTCTTATCTGTATAAGTACCTAAGACATTCAGTTTGAAAGATTTTCCTCCTAATTCTGCATTCAGCATTTCTGCTGTCATATAAATCTCTGCAGGGTTAAAAGGTTTAACACCCTTTCCGTTCAAATTTGCACTTTTACCTTTTACAAATTTTACTACACTACCAGTAGACGCTCCTGAGAAATCCAATACATAAGGCTTGTTCTGAGCATCATAAGCAACTAACGCAGAGTCAGTACCATTATAATCCCATGTAAATTCAGAGAATGCGCCTTCTGTTGCAGGATCAACCAAGATAGCCGTTTGATCTTTGTTATCGCCAGCATACTTTACAGCTAAGATTTTACCTGTGTACTTATTCTTAAAAGTATAAACAGGAGCAGAAGGAGCCTGTGACTTAATCACTGTCGGTTCCCACAAAGCTGAGTCAGTAGATGCAGTCAACAAATCTCCTGATTCAAGACCTTTTTTTACCAGAGCAAAACCATCATCCGTCTTTTTAATGGTAAGGAATACATTTGTAGTACCTGTAAAAGCACCAATGTGGTAATAATTACCAGTTGCTACAGTTTCAGCTTTCACAGCATCTTTCGGAGCGTCGTCCGGATTCGTTGCATTTGCGAAACCAGAGAGCAATAAGCATGCTGCTACAAGAGTAGAAAACTTTTTGTTCATAATCTAATAATTTAATTAATAATACTATATATAATGAAATTCAGTTCTTTCGTCCCTTCTTGGGATCATCCTATAAAATGACTAATGAAAACGTACGTTTTTTTTAGTCATTTTTTGGGAGGGTTCGGATGGTTCGTGATAAAAAGGTGGTTTTTCGTACTGGTTAAGCTATCTAATTGATAAGAAAGAATATAGAAAAACACGGCTCTTTCATTTAACTGAAAAATAGAGATATAGTTCCCTTACCCGGTTCGGATAGAA
>NZ_CABUOD010000039.1 GCF_902493135.1 uncultured Parabacteroides sp. | reverse complement strand
CTGTAAGCAACAGTCGGTTTTTTTGTTAGGGATGGACAGCTGTCAGGGCGCATGGCTGTTTGATCGGTTCCCGGGAGGAGCTTCGGTATAGGGTAACACTTTGACGCCATAATTGTGGATTTTTTAGGAAGAGTGTGGAATAATTCTACATGTATGGATTCTGGTTTAGATAACAAGCTATTTCATGTCCGGAGTATTGCGTTAATAATAAGCTATATAATGTTTTTTAACGTGTAGGTTAAAACAATGGTACGGTTATTTCATTTCTTAATTTAGAGATAGATATATAGCAAGTTTAAATGTCAATTGTAGATATTAGAAAATGGTAGGAGAAAGATTGGCTAAAGGGGCTGTGTTTTTAGCCTTGATGATGTTAGCAACAGGATGCCGACATAAGGATGAACCTTTGAGGCCCCTTGTGATTGTTGATAAACCGGCGAAGGAAGATGTACAGATTTTTGGCGAATATGTAGGACGCATCCGGGCGGCCCGGTTCGTGGAGATACATGCCCGTGTAGAAGGTTATCTGGAAAAAATGTTGTTTGTGGAAGGAAAAGAAGTGAAGCAGAACGAACCTCTTTTCATTATTAATTCGGCTCTTTATAAGGCAAAGGTGGAGAAAGCCAAAGCGCAATTGAAAAAGAACGAAGCACAGGCAGCCAAAGCCAAGCGCGATGTAGAACGCCTACAGCCTTTGTACGAACAACATGCTGCCAGTCAGTTGGATTTGGATAATGCTTTGGCTTCATTAGGAGATGCGGAAGCAGATATAGCCATGAGTAAGGCCGATCTGGACCAAGCACAACTTGAATTGAGTTATACAACTGTAACCTCTCCACTGGCCGGATATATCAGCGAACGTTTTGTCGATGTCGGCGCTTTGGTCGGTCCCGGTGTAAACTCCAAACTGGCGGCTGTCGTGAAGAGTGACACTGTTTTAGTCGATTTTAAGATGACGGCACTGGACTATTTGCGTGCCGAACGCCGTAACATTAAATTCGGAGAACAAGACACGTCCCGCTCCTGGCAACCGACTGTAACGGTTACCTTAGCCGATGATTCAGAATACCCTGTTAAAGGAATAGTGGATTTTGCCGACCCGATTGTTGATCCGCAGACCGGTACATTCGGTGTACGTGCAGAACTTCCTAACCCGAACCAAAAACTTCTTCCGGGGCAGTTCACAAAAGTGAAACTCTTGCTGGATGTCCGTGAACGTGCCATCGTTGTTCCCCGTAAAGCTATTTCGATAGAGAAAGGAGGCGCTTTTATCTATGTAGTTCGCCGGGATAATGTGGCGGAAAAACGTTTTGTGCAGACCGGGCCGGAAATAGGGAACAATATCGTCATAGAACGTGGATTAGGTGAAAACGAACAAGTCGTAATAGAAGGCTATCATAAATTGGTCCCCGGTATGCTGGTGCAGCCGATACAGGCGGGTGACGATAAGGCGATTGAAGCATTAAGAGCAGAGGAGGAAGGAGAATGAAACCGGGATTCTTTATAGACCGTCCCGTTTTCTCGACAGTACTCTCTTTGGTGATTGTTATTGTCGGAGTTATCGGGTTGGTAATGTTGCCGGTGGATCAGTATCCGCAGATCACTCCGCCGGTTGTGAAGATTAGCGCCTCGTATCCGGGTGCAAGTGCCATGACGGTATCGCAAGCTGTGGCGACTCCTATTGAACAGGAGTTAAACGGTACGCCTGGTATGATTTATATGCAAAGTAGCAGCTCCAATTCGGGAGGTCTGACTATCACTGTCACATTCGATGTGAATGCGAATCCGGATCTTTCAGCCGTAGAGATCCAGAACCGTGTGAAACTGGCGGAATCCCGTTTGCCGGCAGATGTCGTGCAGAACGGCATCACGGTAGAAAAGCAATCTGCCAGCCAGTTGATGACATTAAGTCTGCTATCGGACGACCCACGTTTCGACGAGATCTATTTGAGTAATTTTGCGACCATTAACGTGCTGGATGTATTGCGCCGTATTCCCGGTGTAGGCCGTGTCTCGAATATCGGTAGTCGTTATTATGGTATGCAGATCTGGGTATATCCGGATCGTCTGGCAAACATGGGACTGACAGTAAAGGACTTGCAGAATGCCCTGAAAGAGCAAAACAGTGAATCGGCAGCCGGTGAGTTGGGAAAGCAACCCGTATTGGATGTCGATATCACCCTGCCCGTTACCGCCAGAGGACGTTTGTCTACGGTAAAGGAGTTCGAAGATATTGTAGTCCGTGCCAATCCGGACGGTTCTATTGTCCGTATTCGGGATGTGGCAAGAGTTTCGCTGGAAGCCTCTTCCTACTCGACGGAAAGTGGACTGAACGGAAAAAATGCGGCTATCCTCGCTATCTATATGCTGCCTGGAGCCAATGCGCTGGAAGTGGCTACGAACGTAAAGGAAGCGATGAAAGAGATCAGCCGGAACTTTCCCGAAGGACTGGAATATAAGTTTCCCTTCGACGCAACCGAATATATATCGCAGTCTATACACGAGGTATATAAAACCCTGTTTGAAGCCCTGTTCCTGGTGGTACTGGTCGTATTCCTGTCCTTGCAGAACTGGCGGGCGGCCCTGATCCCGACAATCGCTGTTCCTATCTCCTTGATCGGAACATTCGGTTTTATGCTGATCATGGGGTTCTCGCTCAATATGCTGACGTTGTTAGGCTTAATCCTGGCAATCGGTATTGTGGTGGACGATGCGATCGTCGTGGTAGAAAACGTGGAGCGCCTGATGCACGAAGAACATCTGAGGGCACGTGAGGCTACCCATAAAGCCATGCGTGAACTGTCGGGAGCCTTGATCGCCACCTCTATGGTGTTGGCAGCCGTTTTTGTGCCGGTGAGCTTTTTGAGCGGAATTACCGGAGCTTTGTATCGTCAGTTCTCCATTACGATCGTAGTTTCCGTATTGTTATCTACGGTTGTTGCGTTGACGTTGAGCCCTGCCATGTGTGCGATTATCCTGCGCCCGAACAGGAAGAAAAAGAATATTGTTTTCCGCAAGATCAACATCTGGCTGGCCAAAGGGAATAATAAATACGGCCATTTGTTGGAAAAAGCGATTCGGAATCCGAAGCGCATCCTGGCTGGTTTCGGAATGGTGATCGTGTTTATCTTCGTGTTGAACCGGATGATCCCGACCAGCTTTATCCCTGAAGAAGACCAAGGTTTTTTTACCGTCGAACTGGTGATGCCCGAAGGAGCGACATTGGAACGCACCCGTAAAGTCACAGACCGTGCCATCGCTTTTATCGAAAACCTGTCGGCTGTCGCATACGTGCAGAACGTGACCGGTAGCAGCACGCGTGTCGGAACTTCGCAGAGCCGTTCCACCCTGACCGTTATCCTGAAACCTTGGGAAGAACGCAAATCTTCCAATATGGGAGTGGAGGATGTAATGGAACAATGCCGTAAAGAGTTCTTATATTATCCGGAGATACTGGCCTATCTGAACCGTCCTCCTGTGATTCCGGGATTAGGAGAGAGCGGAGGTTTGGAAATGCAGTTGGAGGCCCGTGGCGATGCCAGTTGGGAAAACCTGGTGGCGGCTACCGATACATTCATGCGCTATGCCTCGCAAGCACCGGAACTGACGGGCGTTTCATCCGCCTTGCAGTCGGAAATACCGCAGCTCTACTTCAATGTAGACCGCGACCGCGCGAAGTTCCTCGGTATCCCGTTGACGGATATCTTCTCGACCATGAAGGCCTATTTAGGTTCCGTCTACGTGAACGACTTCAACATGTTCAACCGTATCTATAAGGTGTATATCCAGGCGGAAGCCCCATATCGAGCAACGCGTGATAATCTTGGCCTGTTCTTCGTCCGGGCACAGAACGGTTCGATGGTCCCGTTGACCGCACTCGGCACGACCAGCTATACGACAGGGCCGGGAACGATCAAACGATTCAATATGTTCACGACAGCCGCTATCAGTGCCGTTGCGGCTCCCGGGTATAGCTCCGGCGAAGCGATGGCCGCCATGCAGCAGATTGCCCGCGAGCATCTGCCGGATAACATCGGATTGGAATGGAGCGGGCTTTCCTATCAGGAGAAAAAGGCCGGCGGACAGACCGGATTCGTGCTGGCGCTGGTCTTCCTTTTCGTCTTCCTCTTTTTGGCCGCCCAATATGAAAGCTGGATCGTGCCGATCGCCGTACTGCTTTCATTGCCGGTTGCAGCGTTGGGAGCTTACCTCGGGATATGGGTGACGGGGCTGCGCAACGACATTTATTTCCAGATCGGCCTGGTGACATTGATCGGCCTCGCGGCAAAGAATGCGATCCTGATCGTCGAGTTTGCCAAAGTGCAGGTCGATTCGGGTGTCGAGGTTGTCAAAGCCGCCCTTCATGCCGCCCGGATGCGTTTCCGCCCGATCCTGATGACATCCTTGGCATTCGTCTTAGGAATGCTGCCGATGGTATTGGCAAGCGGGCCGGGTTCTGCTTCCCGCCACAGTATCGGAACCGGCGTATTCTTCGGGATGCTGGTCGCCATCACAGTCGGGATCGTTTTGGTTCCCTTCTTCTTTGTCTTGATTTACAAGATAAAGGGTAAAGTCAGAATGGAACGTATTCTTCGTCGAACAACAAGCAAATAATCAGAATGAAACGAGACATCTATATTTTTGCGGTTTTGTTCCTTACGCTCGCGCTTTCTTCCTGCAAGATCGGCAAGAAGTATGCCCGCCCGGAACTGAACCTTCCGGAAGAGATTATGGCAGGGGCGGATACCGCTTCGATCGACAGCATCCCTTGGCAAAGCCTGTATGCCGACACGACTTTGCAGCGTTTGATCACCATCGCTCTCGATAATAATAAAGACATGAAGATCGCTGCGGCGAAGATCAAGGAGATGATCGCCACGAAGCGGATCACCTTTGCCGACCAGTTCCCGGAAATAGGAGCCCGGATATACGGGCAGAGGGAACGCCTGAACTACGGAGGCGACAATCCGAAACCCGATCCCGAATATGGAGCCAAGCTGACTCTTGCGTGGGAATTGGACCTGTGGGGTAACCTCCGCTGGGCAAACGAAGCAGGGATTGCCGCTTACCTGCAATCGGTGGAAGCGCGTCGCGCCTTGCAGATGACGTTGGTTGCCGAAGTGGCTGCCGCTTATTACGAACTTTGTGCGCTCGACCAGGAGCAGGACATCGTGCGCCATACGTTAGCTGCCCGCCGCGAAGGTGTCCGCCTGGCCAAATTGCGTTTCGAAGGCGGTCTGACTTCCGAGACCTCCTACAGCCAGGCGCAGGTGGAGCTGGCCCGTACGGAAACCTTGCTCCCCGCAATCGAACGAAAGATCAAGATCAAGGAGAGCGACCTCTCTTTCCTGCTCGGACAGTATTCGGGAGATATCCCGCGCGGATTGCCTCTGCGCGAACAGCATTTACCGGAAACATTGCCGGTCGGTTTACCCTCTTCCTTGCTTGAAAGGCGTCCGGACATGCGGCAGGCCGAACAGAAACTGCGCGAAGCGAATGCCAAGGTTGGGGTGGCACAGACCGATCTTTTCCCAAAGATCAGCCTGACCGGCAATCTTGGCTTTGAAAACGAGGAATTGACGAATTTCATCAAGAGCCCTGCCTGGTTCCTTGCGGGCGATTTATTGCAACCGTTGTTTGCTATGGGTAAGAACAAGGCAAAACTGAAAGCCGCCCGCGCCCGCTATGAACAAGAAGTCTATAACTACCAGAAAAGTGTGCTCGGCGCTTTCAAGGAGGTGAACAATGCCATCGTCACGATCCGCAAGGCAAAGGAAGTGCGCCTGTCATACGAGAAATTGCTCGATGCTGCCGATACCTATCTTCAGTTGGCACAATTGCAGTACATCAACGGTGTCACCAGCTACATGGACGTGCTCGACGCCCAGCGTGGTTTGCTCGAAGCGCAACTCAGCCTGAACAAGGCGATGCTGGACGAACTGCTGTCGACGGTCTACCTTTATAAGGCGTTAGGAGGCGGTTGGGAATAAGTCCGTATTCTTGTTATCATATGTTTTACGAAAGCAAAGACACTGAAAAAATCTCATTATCTTTGTGCTCTGTATACATAATCAAGGAAAGAAGATGCCTTTAAACCTACAGAAGAACTTACCAGCCGTTGAGCTGTTGAAGAAAGAGCACATTTTTGTGATGGACTCGTTGCGTGCGTCTGAACAGGACATTCGTCCGCTACGTGTAGTTGTACTGAACCTGATGCCGTTGAAGATCACGACGGAGACAGACCTTGTCCGCCTCCTGAGCAATACGCCCCTGCAAGTGGAGCTTGACTTTATGAAGATAAAGGGCCATACTCCCAAGAACACGCCGATCGAACACATGCAGGAGTTTTATAAAGACTTCGACGTGATGAAGGATGATTTCTACGACGGCATGATTATCACCGGCGCCCCGGTAGAGCAGATGCCTTTCGAGGAAGTGAACTATTGGGAGGAAGTGACCGAGATATTCGATTGGGCGCGTACGCATGTCACGTCTACCTTATATATATGCTGGGCGGCGCAGGCCGGGTTATACCATTTCTACGGCGTGCCCAAATACGATCTGCCTGCCAAGATGTTCGGCGTGTTCCGCCATACGTTGCGCGAACCCTATGTCCCGATCTTCCGCGGTTTCGACGACGAGTTCTATGTGCCGCACAGCCGCCATACGGAGATCCGCCGCGAGGATGTGATGAAAGTGCCCGAACTGACGCTGCTGTCCGAGAGCGAAGAGTCAGGCGTGTACATGGCGATGGCGCGTGGAGGACGCGAGTTCTTTATCACCGGCCATTCCGAATATTCGCCTTACACGCTGAACGACGAGTATATGCGCGATGTGAACAAGGGATTGCCTATCTCTGTCCCCCGCAACTATTACCGGAATAACAATCCGGCCCTCGGTCCGGTGGTCCGTTGGCGCGGCCATGCCAATCTGCTGTTCACCAACTGGCTGAACTACTATGTCTATCAGGAAACCCCGTTCCGCATCGAAGACATCAGGAACCTCGGTGGTCTATAATTAATCTATTAGGACTACTCTTTTAGGCACGGATTTCACGGATTACGCAGTAAGACATTTATTGAAACCGCGAAATCCGTGCCTAAAAGAGATTCACTTTGAAACAACATCATGCAAACTAAACCCCGTCTTATAGAACTTCTTTCTCCTGCAAAGGATCTTACTTGCGGGATTGAAGCGATTAATCACGGCGCCGATGCCGTCTATATCGGTGCACCCAAGTTCGGTGCGCGTGCCGCTGCCGGCAACTCTTTGGAAGACATACGCGAGCTTTGCGAGTATGCTCACCTGTATGGCGCCCGCATCTACGTTACGCTCAACACGATCCTGAAAGAAGAGGAACTGGAAGAAGCCGAACGGATGATCTGGGACCTCTGGCGTGCCGGAACGGATGCCCTGATCGTCCAGGACATGGGAATTACCCGGCTGGACCTGCCGCCTATCCCGCTTCACGCCAGCACGCAGACGGACAACCGCACGCCGGAAAAGGTCCGCTTCCTCGAAGCCGCCGGCTTTACGCAGGTAGTCTTAGCACGTGAGCTCTCGCTGAACGAGATCCGCCGGATCGCGGAAGCGACTACCGTTCCGCTGGAAGTATTCGTTCACGGCGCCCTCTGCGTCAGTTATAGCGGACAATGTTACCTGAGCGCCGCCCTGAGCGGACGTAGCGCCAACCGCGGGGAATGCGCCCAATACTGCCGCCTGCCCTATACGATGGTCGATGCGGCGGGGACGGAGATCGTCACCCGTAAACACCTGCTTTCGCTCAAGGATATGAACCGTTCCGACCAGCTGGAAGCCCTGTTGGACGCGGGTGTCTCTTCCCTCAAGATCGAAGGGCGGCTGAAAGATGTCGACTATGTCAAGAATGTCACGGCTTATTACCGGAAGAAGTTGGACGCCGTCCTGTCCCGCCGTCCGGAATACCGCCGTGCCTCTGCCGGGCGAAGCACTTATACGTTCGAGCCGGCAGCCGAAAAGAGTTTTAACCGCGGCTTCACTCCGTTCTTTTTGGAGGGACGGACGGCGGATATTACCGCTTTCGATACGCCTAAATCGCTCGGCGAACCTGTCGGAACGGTCAAGGAGATCAAAGGCAATTCCTTTACCGTGGCCGGCTTGAAGCAGTTGAACAATGGAGACGGGCTTGTCTTCTTCAATAAAAAAGGAGAGTTGGAGGGCTTCCGCGTAAACCGGGTGGAAGCAAACCGGGTGTTCCCCTTGGACATGCCGCAGCTTGCACCCAAGACTCCGCTTTACCGCAATTTCGACCAGTCATTTGACAAACTGCTTGCCAAGCCTTCCGCCGAACGCAAGTTGTCCGTGAAGGTCGAGTTCTTGGACAATCCCTTCGGCTTCACGCTCTCTATGGAGGACGAGACAGGCGCACGGATCATGCTGACCGAGCCGTTCGCAAAAGAGCCGGCCCGGCGTGAACAGCAGGATAATATCCGGACACAGCTCTCCAGGTTTGGGAATACGCCTTTCGAAGCATTGGAGGTTGTGGTCGGTCTATCTGAAAACTGGTTCGTTCCCTCTTCCCTGCTCGCCGACATGCGCCGTAGAGGAGTGGAGAAGCTGTTGGAAGTACACCGCGCCCGTTATCCCCGTGAGATAGCGAAACGTGTGCAGCCGTCCGATCCGGCGCCTTTCCCCGAACGCAACCTGACTTATTTGGGGAATGTCGCCAACGGGAAAGCCCGTTCGTTCTACCGGGATCACGGGGTGGAACAGATCGAACCGGCGTTCGAACTGTCTCCCCGAAAAGATGTTCCGCTGATGTTTGCCCGACACTGCCTGCGCTACAGCATGGGATGGTGTCCTACGTACCAGAAGAACAAATCTCCCTACAAGGAACCGTATTATCTGTTATATAAAGATACGCGCCTCCGGTTGCAGTTCGACTGCAAGCATTGCCGGATGTTGGTATTCGAAAGTTGAAAATTGAAAAATTGAAAGTTATGAGAACACTATTATTGTTGCTTTGTTTGTCTTTGTTGACTTTTATCTCCTGCAAGGAGAAGCCGTTGGATCCGGAGAAGCCGGTGTATGTGACCGTCCGCACTTCGATGGGAGATGTGACCGTCCTGCTTTACGACGATACGCCTTTGCATCGTGATAACTTCATCCGGCTTTGCCGGTCCGGCGAGTATGAAGGGATGCTGTTCCACCGCATCATCAAGGACTTTGTCGTACAGGGTGGCGATCCGGCCAGCAAAGCGCATGAGCCTCATGTGCTTTATGGCGATGGCGACGGCGGCTATACCGTTCCTGCCGAGATATTGCCCCATCATTTTAATAAGCGTGGCGCTTTGATCGACGCGAAGGAAACCGACGATGTGAATATCGAACGTGCCTCCGCCGGCACGCAATTCTGCTTCGTGCAGGGAAAGAAGTTGACGGATGAAGAGCTGGCGCAGAAAGAAGCCCGCATCAACGAGATACGTCGTAACTGGCTGTTCTATAGATTCCAGGATCGTTTGAAGAAGCAGGAACCCTCCTTGGCTGCCGACTCGATGAAGACGGAGTTGGAGAACCGGGCGCTCGTCATGTTGGAAGATACGCTCGAAGTGCTGGGATATTATACGATTCCTGCCGACCGCCGCGAGATCTACAAGACTGTCGGAGGCGTTCCGCATCTCGACGGCTCGGTGACGATCTTCGGCGAAGTGGTGGACGGCTTCGATATAGTCGAGAAGATGTCGCTTGTCAAGACGGACAAGAACGACCGCCCGGTGAAAGACGTCGTGATCCGTTCGACAAAAGTATTCCAGAAATAAAGGAGCCGATAGGCATCCGACGACAGTTTCATAGGCATGGGAAAGAAGTTTCATGCCTATGAAACAAAAGTTTCCCTTGCATGAAACAAAAGTTTCCCTTGCATGAAACAAAAGTTTCCCTTGCATGAAACAAAAGTTTCCCTTGCATGAAACAAAAGTTTCCCTTGCATGAAACAAAAGTTTCTTCTTAGGGAAACCGGATGGCAGTGCAAGGCTATGCTTCTTTCCTTAATAGTCCCATGTATTTTTCCACCTCTTCCGTCTCTTCCGGAGCCGGACTCCAGGGAGCGAAATTCTCCGGAGCGAGCGGAGCGAACGGCCCTTGCTTGATCTCATAGATGACGGAGCCGGATTCCAGAACCAAGAGGCCGTGCCATGTCCCCGCCTTTATTTCGGCGCCGTAGACACCTTCTTTCGGATCGAGTATCTGCGTTTCGGTGATTTTCCCTTCGTCATCGAAGAGGAAAACAGCAATGCGACCGCGTAGCAGGAGGAATATCTCGTCCTTTTCAGGGTTCAGGTGGCGGTGCGGGCGGAGGTAGGTTCCCGGTTCCAAGGCATTGAGCAAGCGGTTGACGGGATCGTCCAAGCGCTCGTGAAAGTTGTAGTTCATGCGTAACCGGGGCGACTGTTTGGCACGCCCGGTCGTTTCGTCCAATAGAGCTTCGTTTATGATCTTCATGCGAATAATTGATTACCGGGGGACGAATGTACAAAATAAATATTGGCTGGTATGCCATTTCTCCGTACATTTGCAGAAACCTGTAAATAAAACAGAATGAAACCTGCTCTGACTTATTACGCTCTACTGGCCTTGCTTCTGGCATTCTGTTTTTCCTGCAAAACAGATTCGGAGAAGAAAGAGTATGTTATTGGCGTCTCGCAGTGTACGCTTGAAGGCTCCTGGCGCAAGTCGATGTTGCTGGATATGAAAGTACAGGCCTCCGAATATCCGGCCGTCTCCCTGTTGGTCGAGGATGCTGCGGACAGCAGCTTGTTGCAGGTGGAGCAGATACGCGGCCTGATAAAACGGAAGGTCGATCTGCTGATTATCTCGGCCAACGAATCGGAACCTGTCACGCCTGTTGCGATCGAGGCCTACCGTGCCGGCATCCCGACTATCCTGATAGACCGCAAGATCAGTTCGGACGAATATACGACTTATATCGGCGGCAACAATTACGAGATCGGCCGCCAAGCCGGCTTTTTCGTGAACCGCCAGGTGAAAGAAAAATATCCCACCGTGCTGGAAGTATGGGGCTTGTCCGGCTCTTCTCCGGCACAGGAGCGCCATCGTGGTTTTACGGATGTCTTGAACTCCCGCATCAAGGTGAAGGAAATATTCGGGAAATGGAAGCCGGAAACGGTGGAGAAGGAGATTGCTGAAATGGATTCGCTGGAGGAGGTGGATGTTGTCTTCGCCCATAACGACGTGATGGCAATGGCTGCCCGCAGGGCAATCGAAAAGAAGCATCCCGGTTTGGCGGACCGGATTCGCTTTGTGGGGATCGATGCCGTTTCGGGACACGGTTCGGGGCTGGAAGCCGTCATGCACGGGATATTGGCCGCTTCGATCCTGTATCCGACGGGCGGAAGCCTGGCCATCCGTGTTGCCATGCAGATATTGAACGGGGAAGAGGTGCCCCGGCAATATTTACTCTCTTCCGCCTTGATCGATAAGAACAATGCCGGGACGCTGTTCATCCAGTCCGAACAGGTGGTCGACTACCAGCATCAGATCGAGTTGCAACGGGAGAACCTGGAGAGCATGCTTTCCAAATATACGTTCCTCCAAAACTCCGTCGGCATCATCCTTTTGCTGATGGGGCTGTTGCTCTTGTCCGCCTTGTATGTGATCCATGTGAACCGGACGGTGAAGCGGAAGAACCGCGAACTGAAACGCACGAACTTGCAGGTACAGCGGCAAAAAGAGGAATTGGCCGAGGCGAACCGCTATATCGAGAAGTCGACGGCTCAGAAACTTCAATTCTTTACCAATATCACGCACGAGATCAAGACGCCGCTGACGCTTATCCTCGGTCCGCTCGGCAAGCTGTCGAAAGAGGCGCCCGAAGGTTCTTCGTTGGCAGACGATATCCGTATTATCCGGAAAAATGCGGAGCGGTTGAAGAGGGTGGTGGACCAGTTGCTCGATTTCCGCAAGGTGGAGAGCAATAAGATGAATATGCGGGTCAGTGAGGTGGATTTAGTCGCTTTTGTGGCGGAAGTGAAATCTTGTTTCGATACGATGGCTGCCGCCAAGCAGATTCATTTCACGTTCGAGCATGATTGTCCTTCTGTCAATGTATGGGTGGACAGGGACAAGATGGAGAAGATCCTGGCCAACCTCTTGTCCAACGCTTTCAAGTTCACGCTGGACGGAGGTGCGATCACGGTCCGGCTGAAGGAGGAAGGCGACCGGGTCGAGCTTTCTGTCGAAGATGATGGCAAGGGCATTCCGCCGGAGAACATTGCTTCCGTCTTTGACCGCTTCTTTACCGGCGACCAGAATTATGTGACGGGGACGGGGATCGGCTTGCACCTGACGCGCGAGTTCGTCCACATGCACAAAGGTACCATCCGGGTGGCGAGTGTTCCGCATAAGAGTACCATCTTTACGGTCGTCTTCTTGAAAGGGAAATCCCATTTTGACGAATCCTGTACGTTCGATCTTTCCGTGACCGAGCTTTCCAGCGGTGTCGCCAACCTGAACACGGACGAATTGCAGGAGGCGTTGAACCGCACTTACGACTATACGGTCCTGATCGTAGAGGACGATCCCGATATACAGGGGTATTTGCAGGCGGAATTAAAACAGAACTTCCATGTGTTGGTTGCCGATAACGGCGTGAAGGCTTTGGAGGTGTTGATGAACGAAGAGGTTTCGATGGTTGTCAGCGATGTGATGATGCCGGAGATGAACGGTTTCGACCTTTGCCGCAAGATTAAGTCGGATATTGTCCTGAGCCATCTTCCGGTTATGCTGTTGACAGCCTTGTCCGACGACAAGCAGCAGATGTACGGGGCTGCCAGCGGTGCGGATGCATATATCCGGAAGCCTTTTAACATAGAGATCGTGAAATTGCGCATCATCAAGCTGTTGGAAGACCGTGCCCGGTTGCGCGAGGCGTATGCTCGCAACGCTTCCTCGCCTGCCGTCTCCGTGAAGGAGGAAAAAGCGGAAAGCATGGACGATCTTTTTATGAATCGTTTCTTGAAACTGATCGAAGAGTCGTATGCCGACCCGGAGTTCAGCATTGAGAAAGGAAGTGAGAAGTTGGGCTTGTCGCGCGTGCACCTGTACCGGAAAGTGAAGGAGCTTGCCGGAGTGACGCCGACCGATTTCCTGCGTAACTACCGTTTGAAGAAGGCCGCCGCCTTGCTCCGCCGGAAAGCCGGAAATGTGAACGAGGTGGCTTATGCGACGGGCTTCGGTTCGCCTGCCTATTTCTCGAAATGTTTTAAAGCCGTTTATAATATCACTCCGACAGAGTATCTGGAAAAAGAATAAGATCTTTCCCTTTGATAACGCTCGTTACATTTATGTAACATCTGCGCATGTAACGTGAAAATAAGTGCATTATGTAACAAGTGTTATCAATCCTGTAGCATTTGTTATCGTCGCGTCCGCCACCGGTCCCTATCTTTGCATCGTGGAAAACGGAATTATCCTTGTCAAATACACTATAATGAAACAAATGCAAAGCAACAATAAGAAACCGGTCGTGGTAGGAATAGGGGAACTCCTGTGGGACATGCTGCCGACGGGAAAGAAAGCAGGCGGCGCTCCTATCAATTTCGTCTACCATGCTTCACGGTTGGGAGCGGAAGGATATGCTATCAGCGCCGTGGGAGACGACGGGTTGGGACATGAAATCCTCGAAGAGCTGGATAATAATTCGATCCGGTATCTGATCGAGAAAGTCCCTTATCCGACCGGAACGGTACAGGTGACTTTGCAGAATGGCGTCCCTGACTACATGATTAATGAACGTGTAGCTTGGGATCATCTTTCACCGACATCGAACGCGATCGATCTGGCTGAACGGGCGGATGCCATTTGCTTCGGTACGTTGGGACAGCGTTCCGCTCAGTCGAGAGAGACGATACAGGCGATTCTTTCTTTCGCCCCGGACGATGCTTATCGTTGCTTCGACATCAATTTGCGCCAGCAGTATTATACGAAAGAGTTGATCGAAGAATCGCTCTATCTGGCAAATGTATTGAAAGTGAATGACGGTGAATTGCTCGTCTTGCGGGATATGTTTCATTTGGAAGGAACGGACAGGGAGGCGGCGCATTGGTTTATGGAACGCTATAATCTCCGTTTGGTGGTGTTGACTGCCGGAAGTGCTTACAGTACGATATATACCGCTGATGAAGAATCGACTTTGCAGACCCCGGAAGTGCAGGTGGCGGATACGGTTGGGGCGGGTGATGCTTTCTCCGGTGCACTGGTCATTTCGCTGCTAAAAGGGGCTTCGCTAAGGGAAGCGCATGAATTTGCCGTCCGCACAGCCGCTTATGTCTGCACGAAAGAGGGGGCATGGCCGGCATACGAGGAATAAGAAACTTGGGAAATATAGATACATTGGTAGGTTTGGTTTTTAGGTTAGAAAGATTGTTTAGTAATGGGAAACCTTAACGTAGAGTAGAACAAAAAGAAAAAGATGGTTGATTTAAGGTTTTTAGGTTTTTTTGTTTTGGTTGATTGAATGGCTCGGAACTTCCGGGCCATTTTTATTGTTGATTATTTATAGAAACATAAATAGTGAATGATATGGACAAAGATTTTACCAAAATTCCGGAGAACGCCGAATCGAAAGCGTCAGACAGGGAGAAAGAAGAATATCCCGTGCAACAAGTGGCCGTCACCTATCCGATAGGTGAAAAAGAGGTGAAGGATGCCGTCAAAGAACTTAATCCCGATACGGATAGCCTCGGAAGCAGAGGATAAAGGAAACTGAAAATTGGAAATGGAGAATTGAAAATTACATCTGTAACTAATTTTCCATTTTCCATTTTCAACTCTCAAATAGCTCCTTCTATTTTATATCTTAACTGGTCCAGCATCAGGGCTACTTCGGCTTCTTCGATACCGGCGATCAACAGGTCCGCAACGTCCTGACTGAACTGTTCTTGGAACTTAGGGTAGTTGCCGTTTTCCATTTGTACAGCCTGTTGGTAATAGGTAAGCGCGCCTTTGATATTCTGCAATGCCCATTCGGTATGCCCTGCGTTCAGCAGGTCTTGTGCGTTGGGTTGGTTATCCAGTATCTTTTTATAGTAGTTCCGTGCCTGGTCGTATTTTCCCGTCAGGAAAGAACACCATGCGATAGGCCGCCATGCCTTGTGGCTTTTGCTATCCAGGTAATCGACTTTGAAGAAGCATTTCAACGCTTCGTTATAATCCTTCAGTTCGAGGTGGCAATGGCCGATGCTGATTTGAACCGACAAATTGTCCGGGTTTAATGCTTCGTACCGGCGATAGTATTTCAGCGCTTCTTCCGGCTGTTTCAGTGAACGGTAGCAGCCGGCGATTCGCCGGATTACCCATTTGCTTTCGGTGTTCAGCAGGTCTGCGTGCAGATAGGCGTCCAGTGCGCCCTTCAAATCACCTTCCATTTGCTTGCAATAGCCGATCTTCTGGAAAAGGATGTCGCTATCCTGATCCGTTTCCGCCAACTGGTTGAATATGGTCAGTGCATCGCTGAAATAGTTTTTGCGGAGGTAATATTCAGCAATGGTCGTAAGGCTTTCTTTATCCGATATATAAGGACGTAGAATGGCAAGGTTGTGGAAGTCGAACGGCATGGTGAAGATATCCGTAAAATCCAGATGGCCCGGATATAGCTTGAAGAAACGGTAGAGGTCTTGTATGTATTGACCGATAATCGTATCTTGCTTTCCGCGCTTGCTGATCAGTTCTTCTTTATTCTGCTGGATCATTTCCGTGGCCTGGCTGTCGAACTGGTTCATCATCATCTTCCGGGCCTCTTTGGGCAATTGCATCATGCTGAAATAAAGAGAGTATTTATCTGAGTTGCACATGAAGGCCGCCAGTGTCATGGAGTCGAGCATCTGCTTTTCAGCTTGGTTGTCCGAAGTGAATTGATCGTCGAAAGAAGAATGTTCGATTGTGAACGGGAGCAACCAGTTACTTAGTTCGCGGAAAAAGGGAAAGTTCTTCAAATGGACGAAGGTCGAATGCATGACGTCGGCCCCTTCCTGTTGAAGTTCTCCGAACTCTTCCATCTTTTTGCCGAGGTTGTTGTCCGAGAAAAAGTTTTCCCACTCCGGGTTCATCTCTTCGTTTACCATATCCTCAGGCGTGAGATCTTTCAGATTGATTTTATTGCTGATCTTCGGACTTAGTTTCATCATTTCCGGAATAATCTCATCCTGGATTTTACGTGTGATCTTTTCCGTCTCACGGGCTAAGATGAAGCGCAGGATGATTGTGCGGATCGTCTTGGTGAACCCCGGAACTTCGGCCAATGCGGCCAGCCGGTTGGCTATCTGCGGGTATAAGTCGGTCCGTTTCCTATATGTATATAAAGTGATCAGGATTGAAATCAATGCCCTGACTTTGACCTCTTCGTCCGGATGGTTGGCAGCGTCGAACAGTAAAAGCATCTTTTCTTTGTCGAACGCCTCTTGCAATCCTAACATCAAGGCGGAAACAATCAGGCTACCGGTTGTAAAAGGCAGTGCATGGTCCTGGAACATGCCGCGGATATCTTCAGCCTCCTCTTTCTTCAGAAAAGATGATACCCATATTTTATTGAAGATAAGAATATTGAATGCATCGCTCTCTTTGTGTTTCCCGGCTTCATGTTCCAACACCAGTTGGTCGTGCAGTTGTTTGTAAGTGAGAGGCGGCTGTATGTTCAGACTTCTTCGGCGGCTATAATAGGATAGGGGAGATTCTACTGCCAATGCTTTCTGCTTGACCGAATCGGCCAGTTCATAGGTCGATGCCTGTAAATTGTTGTATATTTGTTCCTGCATCGGGTCCTTTGCTCCTTCAATCCGATAACGCAACATATACTTGTAGGTATCCTGCAGTTCGTTCAACTTGTCCTGAAAAGTATATTCGCGGCTTCCTGCAATAAGAGCCTGTAAGGAATCGAAAGCATTCTTTAATTCTTTACTGTCCAACGAACCGACTATGCGGTTGTATGCTTTGTTTATTTCTTGTAGTGTCATAGATTATTAATAACAAATAGTATGCCAAAAGTATAACAATTCAGCCTGAATTTTATATCTTTGCACACCTAAATAAATTTAGCAGATGAAGAATATCCGCAATTTCTGTATTATTGCCCATATTGACCATGGTAAAAGTACTTTGGCCGACCGTTTGCTTGAGTATACCAAGACAGTAGAAGGTAAAGATTTGCAGGCGCAGGTTCTGGACGATATGGACCTGGAGCGTGAACGAGGCATTACGATCAAGAGTCATGCCATTCAGATGAAGTATAATTATAAAGGAGAAGAATATATCCTGAATCTGATCGATACTCCGGGACATGTCGACTTTTCGTATGAAGTCTCCCGTTCGATCGCTGCTTGTGAAGGCGCTTTGCTGATTATTGACGCAGCTCAGGGCATTCAGGCACAGACTATTTCCAATTTGTATATGGCAATCGAGAATGATTTGGAGATTATTCCGATCATGAACAAGATAGACCTTCCGAGCGCTATGCCGGATGAGGTGGAAGACCAGATAGTCGAACTGCTGGGATGTCCGCGGGAAGACATTCTTCGGGCCAGTGGTAAGACGGGAGAAGGGGTTTACGACATTTTAAATACGATTGTCGAAAAAGTGCCGGCTCCGAAAGGCGATCCGGAAGCCCCGTTGCAGTGCCTGATTTTCGACTCTGTGTTTAATTCCTTCCGTGGCATCATTGCTTACTTCAAAGTTGTAAACGGGGTGATCCGTAAAGGTGACCATGTCAAGTTCATTGCAACCGGTAAGGAGTATGACGCCGATGAGGTGGGGGTATTGAAGCTTACGATGTCTCCCCGTGATGAAATCCGTACCGGGGATGTAGGTTATATTATTTCCGGTATTAAGACTTCCCGCGAGGTACGGGTCGGAGATACCATCACGCATGTGGCCCGTCCGGCGAAGGACGCGATTGCCGGATTCGAAGAAGTGAAACCGATGGTCTTTGCCGGTGTTTATCCGATCGACAGCGAGGATTTCGAAAATTTGCGTGCTTCTTTGGAAAAACTCCAGTTGAACGACGCCTCTTTGACTTTCCAGCCGGAAAGTTCGGCGGCATTGGGCTTCGGTTTCCGTTGCGGCTTCCTGGGGCTGCTGCACATGGAGATCGTGCAGGAACGTCTGGACCGTGAGTTCAATATGGATGTGATCACGACTGTTCCTAACGTATCTTATAAGGTTTATGATAAGAAAGGCAACTGTACGGAAGTGCATAATCCGAGCGGTTTGCCCGATCCTACGTTGATCGACCATATCGATGAGCCGTATATCCGCGCATCTGTCATTACCAACACGACTTTCATCGGTCCGATCATGACACTTTGTCTGGGTAAGCGGGGTATATTGATCAAGCAGGAATACATTTCCGGTGATCGTGTCGAGATTCATTATGATATGCCTTTGGGGGAGATCGTAATCGATTTTTACGACAAGCTGAAAAGTATATCTAAGGGGTATGCCTCTTTTGACTATCATATCCATGATTTCCGTCCGAGCAAACTGGTTAAACTGGATATTCTTCTCAATGGGGAACCGGTGGACGCCCTTTCGACGCTGACTCATGTGGACAACAGCGTTACCTTCGGCCGGCGTATGTGCGAAAAGCTGAAAGAACTGATTCCTCGGCAACAATTCGATATCGCTATCCAGGCGGCTATCGGAGCCAAGATCATCGCCCGCGAAACGATAAAAGCCGTTCGAAAAGATGTGACGGCCAAATGTTATGGCGGCGATATCTCCCGTAAACGTAAGTTGCTCGAAAAACAGAAAGAAGGAAAGAAACGAATGAAACAGATCGGTACGGTCGAGGTTCCGCAGAAAGCGTTCTTAGCCGTATTGAAATTAGATTAAGAATTGAGCCAAGTAAAAAAGGATGAATCTGCAAAGATTCATCCTTTTTTATTACCGTGGATCGGATTTTTAATATTGTCTTTCCAGAATCCAAGCATCTTGGAAGTTCGGTGCATATTTTGCTTTGATGGCATCGCGGCTGTCGGCAGCATCGGCCTTGTCGTTAAAGCTGGCAACGATCACACGAAGCATACCTTGTTCGTTTTCTCCCAAAACTGCGTTATATCCGTCGTTCTGCATACGTTCTTTCAAAGCGTAAGCATTTGTTTTGTTCTTGAAACTGCCGATGACGACACTGTAGCGTTTCAGCCTGCTCGCGTCTTCACCTTGTGCGGCATTGATTCTCTCTGCACGTGTACTGACGTTGGAAGTCCTCGGTTTAGACACCGGAGTTACCTCTTCGACCACTTCCTCTTCTTCGACTACTTCGACAGGAGCCGTTGATTCTTTTTCTTTTGCTTGTTCGTAAGCAGCCTTATACGCACTTTGTTTAGGTTTACATGAACCTAATGCTAAAACCATACATATGGAGGCTCCAAATAACCAAATCTTATTCATACTGTTCAGTTCTTAAATTAATGGGACAAAGATATAAATTATATTTTGTACTTTCGTGCCCAAAACACAATATATTATAAACTACATGAATAAATCTATCGGAACAATGGTTATGGCAACGTCCTTATTATTTGGAGCTTGTAGTGGGGATGGAGAGACGCACGGAAGTGAGCCTCAGCAGAAAGGAAACACCGAAAATGTGATCGGGCGTTCGGATATTAAAGTGAAAGACGGACGGATGACGCCGGAAGTGCTTTGGGCAATGGGCCGTATCGGAGGAATGAATGTTTCTCCTGACGGACAGAAAGTCGTGTATACTGTAGCTTATTACAGCGTACCGGAAAACAGAAGTAATCGTGAAGTGTTTGTCATGAACGCAGACGGGACGGACAATAAGCAGATTACGAAAACGGCTTACTCCGAAAATGAAGCCGTCTGGATCAAAGGTGGAAAGAAAATCGCTTTCCTTTGCAATGAAAGCGGTAGCAGTCAGCTTTGGGAAATGAACCCGGATGGAAGCGACCGCAAACAACTTTCCGAATACGACGGGGATATCGAAGGTTTTGCCTTCTCTCCTGATGAAAAGAAAGTCCTGTTTATTTCACAGGTAAAGACGGTCAAGAGCACGGCAGATAAATACCCTGACCTGGATAAGGCTACCGGCATTATTATCACGGACCTGATGTACAAACATTGGGACGAATGGGTGACAACGGCCCCGCATCCTTTTGTGGCCGATTTTGACGGCAAGGCAATCAGCAATCCTGTCGATATTATGGAAGGCGAACCGTTTGAAAGCCCGATGAAACCGTTCGGCGGAATCGAACAGCTGGCATGGAATACTACATCGGACAAGATCGCTTATACAAGTCGTAAGAAGTCAGGAAAAGAATATGCATTGTCTACCAATTCCGATATTTATGTATATGACTTGAATACGAAAAAAACGACCAATATCAGTGAAGGCATCATGGGTTATGACACGAATCCCCAATATTCTCCCGATGGCAAATTCATCGCTTGGCAGAGCATGGAGCGGGACGGCTATGAGTCAGACCAGAACCGTTTGATGGTCATGAATCTGGAAACAGGTGAAAAGATATTCGCCAGCAAAGATTTTGACTCCAACGTAGACGGGTTTGTCTGGAGTACAGATGCAAAGGCCCTTTACTTTACGGGTGTATGGCATGGCGAGTCTCAGGTATATAAGATCGATCTGACGGATGGCAACAAGATCACGCCGCTTACTTCCGGAATGTACGATTATGCCGGTGTAGCCTTGTTAGGTAAAGATAAGTTGATCGTGCAGCGCCATTCATTAAGCATGGGAGATGAGATCTACTCGATCGATTTGGCTGATAATAACAAGGTTGCCCAATTGACAACAGAAAACAAACAGATCTATGACCAGTTGGAAATCGGTAAAGTGGAAGGTCGTTGGATGAAAACGACTGATGGCAAGCAGATGCTTACCTGGGTGATTTATCCTCCTCACTTCGATCCGAACAAGAAATATCCTACCTTATTGTTCTGTGAAGGTGGTCCCCAGAGTCCGGTGAGTCAGTTCTGGTCTTATCGCTGGAATATGCAGATTATGGCTGCTAACGACTATATCGTGGTTGCCCCGAATCGTCGTGGCCTTCCCGGTTTCGGTATGGAATGGAACGAACAGATCAGTGGCGATTATGGTGGGCAATGTATGAAAGACTACTTCACGGCTATCGACGAGATGGCGAAAGAACCGTTTGTAGACAACGATCGCCTGGGGTGCGTAGGAGCGAGCTTCGGAGGTTTCTCCGTTTACTGGCTGGCCGGCCATCACGACAAACGTTTCAAAGCCTTTATCGCCCACGATGGCATTTTCAATATGGAAATGCAGTATCTCGAAACAGAAGAAATGTGGTTTGCCAATTGGGATATGGGCGGCGCTTACTGGGAAAAGCGGAATGCGACGGCACAACGTACGTTTGCCAACTCCCCGCACCTGTTTGTCGATAAGTGGGATACTCCGATCCTCTGCATACACGGTGAAAAGGATTATCGTATTCTGGCCAACCAGGGTATGGCGGCGTTTAATGCGGCCGTCCTTCGAGGCGTTCCGGCTGAGTTGCTGATCTATCCCGATGAAAACCATTGGGTGCTGAAACCTCAGAATGGCGTGCTCTGGCAGCGTACATTCTTTGAATGGCTGGATATGTGGTTGAAGAAATGAGGCCCTTTTGTACCGATATCGTGTGACGGACTGTCCTGCCTGTCCAATTGGTATCTTGATTCTTTGCAAGTGTATGGATAGTTTTTATCAATTAGCAGATAGAATAAATTTATGAGTTTTTGTAGGGCTTGTTTTAGAATGTTTCTCTACATTTGCAAAGAACAGATAACGAATGTTACAATTAATTTTACGATTATACAACCAATAAAAATTTTACAAAGATGAAAAAGAAATGGATTTGCACAGTATGCGGTTATGTACACGAAGGTGATGAAGCTCCTGAATTCTGTCCTCAATGCAAGCAGCCGAAGAGTAAATTTAAAGAAATGGTAGAAACGACCGGTGCACTGGCTTTTGCCGATGAACACGTGATCGGTGTAGCTAAATGTTGTGATGAAGAAATGATTAAAGATTTGAATGCACATTTCATGGGCGAATGTACTGAAGTCGGTATGTATTTGGCTATGAGTCGCCAGGCTGATCGCGAAGGCTATCCTGAAGTGGCTGAAGCATTCAAACGCTATGCTTGGGAAGAGGCTGAACACGCAGCTAAGTTTGCCGAACTGCTGGGGGATGTTGTTTGGGACACGAAAACAAACCTGGAAAAACGTAAAGACGCTGAATGCGGTGCTTGTGAAGACAAGAAACGCATTGCCACCCGTGCAAAACAATTAAACCTGGACGCTATCCACGACACTGTTCACGAAATGTGTAAGGACGAAGCTCGCCACGGCAAAGGTTTTGAAGGTTTATACAACCGTTATTTCAAATAATTCGCAAATTCGTTAACAAGGAAAGGGCATTCTTCTGGGAGAATGCCTTTTTTATTGGAAAAAAATTCTCTTGAAAGGACAACGGAATTAAATTTTCCCTACATTTGTACTCGCAAATGACGACCTAAGGAAAGCTGCCAGAGTGGTCGATTGGGCCGCACTCGAAATGCGGTGTACGGGTAACTGTACCGGGGGTTCGAATCCCTCGCTTTCCGCTGAACCTACTGGACAAAACAGGATAGTAAGCGGGCAAAAACCTGCAAATCAGCGATTTGTAGGTTTTTTTATTGTCTATAAGTCTTGTTCCCAAGACAACAAAAGGACTTGAAAAGACATAGTTTCGTTACTAAATCGTTACCTATTCCCTACCGTTATATAAACAATAGCCTAAAAGTCAAATAGACAAATGGGCTACTAAGACTTACTGTGAGATTATTTTACCTAAAAGCGTTTTTGAAAAATATCTCTATCTTGTCGAAAGGAATTATGGTCAGATTATCATATAAATCCGTGTGGTTCGCATTAGGAATAATCAACAGTTCTTTGTTGTTGCCTTTCAGTTTCTTAAAGGCGTCCTCGCTGAAATAACGGGAATGTGCCTTTTCGCCATGTATCAACAGTACGGCACTGCGGATTTCGTCTATATACGTGAGAATCGGCATATTGGCGAACGACAATGTTGCTGTTTTGTTAATCCCCTCGTTGGAATTAGGTGAACGGCGGTGATAGCCCCGTTTCGTCTTATAGTAGTCGTGATACTGACGCACGAAAAGTGGAGCATCGTTGGGTACGGGGTCTATGACACCACCATCACGCTCATAATCTCCGTTCTTGTAATTTCAACTGTTGTCTTTTAATTTATTTGACTTCAATTTCCTTAATAAACCGAGCCGGATTACCTGCTACAACCGTCATAGGCGGCACATCTTTGGTTACAACACTACCTGCTCCGACAATCGCACCATAACCGATATGTACTCCCGGCAGAATTGTTGAGTTGATACCAATCCATGCCTTATTTTCTATGACTATCGGACGACCATAGGTTGCACTGCGGTTTTCCGGATTCGGGTCATGGTTGATTGTTATCAGATTGACTTTCGGACCGATGAATACATCGTTGCCGATTGTAATATCGCCACGACCGAAAAAAGTGCAGCACTGCTGAATGAAACACCCCTTTCCTATAGTAATCGGCTTGCCATAATCAATATAAAGTGGCGGTAGTACCGTTGTACTCTCTTCAAGTGGTTTGCCAAGAATCCGTTCCATATAGTCGTGGACTTCTTTGGTAGTGCGATAACCCGTATTCATCTCTGTCGCAGTCTTGATGGTAGCGAAGATGTCGGCAATCAACGCCTCGTAACCCGGTTCGTTGGGCGAAACCATTTCGCCTGACAAATCTTTTTCAAAAATATCTTTCATGTTGTTCTTTATTTAATAGTGATACCTCCATCTGCAATTAAACCATGCCCGTTCATATAAGTTGCTTGCGGACTGCACAACCACAACACGGCATCGGTGCTTTCTTCTGGCTTGCTTCAGGTCTGCAGCCACTGTGCGGTCGAACTCGTCATCGGTAATCTCTGCCATAATTATCTAATTTTATTTGTTATAAGTTCTAATTGTTTTCTGATGCAAAGGTAAGAGGTCTATGGCATTATGGCTTTGTTGCGTGGTTCAAAGTGCTTTGTTGGGAAGTCCATGAATAAAAAAGTCCCGCAATCTATGCGAGACTCATTTCATGTTGCAGATTCCTTGTAGGAGGAATACCGTATTTTTCTTTATAAATCTTCGAAAAGTGCGAGAGATTCTTGAAACCGACCTCAAAGCAAATCTCTGACACCTTGCGTTCGCCTTTTTGTATTAATTCGTGGGCGGCTTCGAGGCGACGACATATTAGCCATTCACGTGGGGAAAGAGGACTGCATTTTTTGAAATCCCGTTTGAATGTGGAAAGGCTGCGTCCCGTATAATTGGCTATTTCTTCCATTGATATATCATTCATATAATTATTTTCCAAGAAATTCAGAATATCAATTTTCCATGGGTCGGTAAAATCGAAAACCGATGCGTACAGATTCTTGTTCGTATTGAGTAGCACATACATTCCCTCGACCATTTTCAGGTGCAATAACTCTTCTGTAGGCTGGATATCCGAATCGAAATAAGGTGTCATTGATTCGAACAGGCTTGTAATATCGGGACGGTTAGACGGCAACTTATAGAGGCTTACTTTCTCCCTTTTGGCATCCTTGGGGATTGAATTTGTCTCTAACTTGTTGTAGAAGTTACGTAAGAACTTCGGTGTAAACATTAGAAAAATAGCCTTGAACTGCTCTCCATTCCACGCTTGCTTTGTCATGCGGACGCTAAAATCCTTGCGAATAAAGGCACAATCGCCTCTATGCAGTTTGGTATTTTTACCTTTTTCTTCAATTACCATTTCACCGGAATAAATATAGACTAACACGTGTGAATGATTTCGGTGCGTGCAGCTCATTCCTCCGTCAAAATACATCGCAAAAAAGATGTCCGCATAACGTAGGGTATTAATTCTGTCTGTCATTTCTTTATTATGATTTCTTTTGCAAAGGTAACTCTTTTCAAAAGAAATCATTTTGTTGTATGGCTCAAAAGTTAAATACCTCGCCTCATTTTTTTGTTTGTATCGGATAAGCTGAAACATTTATATTCAGACATTTGCGTAATGCAAAAATGTGTTGTATCTTTGAATCTGTGAGACAGGGAGACAAACAGCCCTGCAAAAATCGTTACTGTTTCGTTACCTATTTGAAATATTGGAAAACAAAATACTGGTTTATATGTGGTTAGGCATTTGGGCTCAGTACCCTGTCCTTCCGCAGAGAACAGGGATAATTACATCTCGTCGCTCTCTTTTATTTCCCACCCGTTAATTTTTATGTTGATCGGAGTATAACCATCGAATGATATTTCAATCGTAAAGTCATGTTCATTCTCTAAATCGATTTCGGGATTCTTTCCAAGCAGTTCTCCGATAAGATTCCCATTGTAACGGACTGTATTTGCCTCATCCAGGATCAGGAGGCGCGGCATCCGGTTTTTATCAAGTTTCATTACATTGAAGTCGGCGGTTAACGTATCGTTCTCCTTTGCCTGTTTCACATAAACAGGCGTATAAGTAATCCGGTCGTCATCGGCAAACAAAGACGAGTATCCGTATTTACCGTTGTTATCTTCAATATGGACGTTATGGGATCCGGACTTATCCAAATGGTAGACAATGACACGGATATGGTTGGTTATCTGTTTTAGGTTTATCCAGGCAATCGTTTTTTTGTGTTCATCTAATGTGAGCGTCTTGTGCATCCCATGATAGAGCAACTTGGGTTGATTGGTAATTCGGTGATCCGTATCACGTTTCAAGAATAAGAAAAAATCTTCCATCTGTGTTTTGCCCGGTATGCATGTTGTTGTCCCGTATGTCGTCTCGTCATAACCTGCCCATGTCACAAATTGGTAACTCCCTTGTTTATAAGGAAGCTCCAATTCGTAATTATCATCGATCCATATCAGGGAGTCGTTTACTTGTGAAATAAAGAGACCTGTATCATCAAAAATGAATACAGACAACCGATCGATTCCGTTTCCGTTACTTTTTGTATCCGTACCGGTTGAATACCGGAATTTAAGGACAATGCCTGTATCATCCGGGGTGCATTCGGGTAAACCTTCTTTTATACAATTCGTCGTTATGAACGGCCACGCGATTAATATTATCCATTTTAGGCAGGTTTTCATTTTACAGGAGAATTTCAAGCATTTATAGATGGCAAACTACAGATCATAATCTTCTTCATAGACCTCCCACGGATTTATTTCTATGTCTGTACTTATCCATGTATCAGGTTTGATCGCCTCTCCCGTATCGAAATTGTCTGAAGGATTACCCGGAGCCTGAATGCTATGGATGTTTACCTTGAAATACTGATTCCGATAGACATTATAAGGAGCTTGCGGAGAGGCGGCATTGGCATTGACGAAAATATGGAAGTAGCAGATTCCGTTTGTAAACGTGTTTTTATCCAAAATATACGTCCCGTCGCTATAGGAAGGCATTCCGGGGGTACCTTTTATACAAAGATCAGCATATTGTTGCGCTATGGTACCGTTTACGAAATAGTTAGCGATGCCGTCGGCCGTTCTGACTACATAGAACGTTTTGTCGGGGTTATTAGGATTATCGATGATTGTAAAGTCTCCTGACCCTGAAGGAGACGAATTAGAAGTCGATATCACTTTATCAGGTGTAAACACCCCGCTGACGCTGATAAAGGTGGCTCCGTCTACTTCTGATTGGCCTAAGCCGTATTGGAATGAGTTTTCCGGCGCATAAGAAAAAGAGACCGGGACATCGGTCGAATTATAAGTATTTATGGCATCCGCTCCCCTGTTGAAATCCGATGCGGAAAAACTTGACCAGTTATAGTCTTTGATAAACTCATCCCTTTCATCCTGTATGAAATAGAACTTTTTATTCAGATTTCTCCAACCGAATTTTATATCTTCCATATTGCCTCCCCCGTTGACTTTGAAATCATTCGCTCTGAATACCGCTGCTTTTGCCACGACGCGGGAAACGGGAATGGACATGTGGTTTGCCTGCGCAAGACTCTCATTGTCGTACAAGTTTGCGGCGGGTGTATTTTCCGGGTAATTCGCGTTGAACATGACGAAGCCATCTGTTTGGTCTGCCAGTTGCGAGATTTCCTGGGCAAATTCATGATAGCTGAATGCCCCAAATCCGTTTGCTGTGATATAGTTTGCCATATCCGTGTTTAAGTTCACGGCGGCAAAAATATATTTATCGGCTTTCTTGGTTTTGATGGGTTTGTTTGTCACCCATGTGGAGCTGCCGGAAGATTTTGGGGCAAGAGAGCCGTCGTCTACTGTAAATTCGGCAACTGTCGGAGTATTTGGGGAATCGGCATCATAAATAAAAACATGCAAGGTCTTGACCTTGTTTTCATCCGAAGTTCCCGGATCTACGGCACGGCTCGAAGCGGCCTTCGTCATAGTCGTGTGGGGAATCGTGATAGCGATAGAGGCATAGGCATCCGGCGCACCAGCATTCGGGTCATCGGCAGATCCTTTCGAAAGTTCGTTATCTTTACTGCATGCCGTGACAGCTAATGCCGTAAATAGTGTTATACACAAATTGCTTGTTTTCATACGTTTATTTTTTAAGTGAATATTTATATTGATTTTTTATTTCGTCTGATTTGACAGGGTTGTCCTACATAACAACTTTCCGGATCAAATAGTTATATTTTTTTGAAAAAGGGAATCTATTAAAAAACAGTTCGTTCGCATTCATGAAACAAATGTAAGACGATTCATGTTTTATCTGAAAAATACATCATGAGACAGTTCATATCCATCTTGATAGTTTCCCTCTTACTCCTGTCTTGCAACGACGAAACAGAAATACCGGCCGGAAATGGCGTAACAATGAGATTAGTCATAACCGTTCCCTCTTCTGCCCTTTATTCCGGGACGAAAGCTGCGATCGGCCAACCCGCCCATGAATCCTTGATCAGTGAAATACAGGTATTGGTATTCGAAGACCGGAAATATCGGTATCGGGTACCCGGCATATCCATTAGCAGCAACACGTCTCAAACTACATTCGCAGCCCTTCTGGAATCGACTCGCTCGCCTGTCGAATTGCTCATTCTGGCAAATGCCAACGAAGCCGTCGTTTCAAATGAGCCATCGCCGGGCGATAGCAAGGAGGCTGTGAAAAAGAAGGTGAACCTTGAGTTTGATAATTTGGTCTCCAATTTCCCGATGTACGGTGAATATGAGTTCCCATCCGGACTACCGGTTGCCGGAAAGCAGGAAATTGCCGGAATAAAGATGTTGCGTTCCATCGCCCGTGTGGATGTCGTGGCCACCGAAGTCGCAAATTTCAAACTGGCGGGAGTAAAAGCCTATCGTGCCAATCATTCCCTGCAAGTCATTCCCGATGAAGCAGGCAACATGAAAGTAACGATGCCAAGTGTTCCCGGCGGAAGTGCGACAAATGTAAACAGTCCGATGTATCCTGTGGCAGAGGAAGATTCGAATGAATTTTCCGCACGGCTTTATTTGCCTGAGGCAAATTCGCCGGCCGAGAGCGACCGGATAAGCGGTGCGACCTGCATCGTTGTTGGCGGTTACTATGGCGGAAGTGCCAAGATGAGTTATTACCGCATGGATTTTGATCCTGATAACCTGACAAATTCTTTCGGGCAAATCTTGCGCAACCATAAATATATATTTAATGTAAAGAAAATTTCCGCACCCGGCTGGGATAACCCGGACGATGCGGCGAACAACCGGTCCGCCCATATCGTGGCGGAAGTGCAGCAATGGGATGACAACACGATCGATATGTCTTTTGACGGCGAACATCATTTCGGTGTTTCCACCCGCGAAATCATGCTGAAGAACAAAGCCGGTTCCAAAAGCACAATCAATGTGTCCACCGACCTGCCCGACTACACATTGCAGTGGGCGGATACAGACGGCATGCCGTCAGGCCCCGAAAGCCAGTCATTGGCGAATGACTATTTTACCGTGGAGAAGAACCCGGATGGCAGTCAACTGATCATCAAGGCGCTGCAAAATAATCCGTCGGGCCATGACGGCCGTATCCAGAACTTTGTCATTACCGCCAACCGGTGGAAAGTTGCAATCGTCATAAAGCAAAAGTATGACGTAGCGGCTTACCGAGTGATCAATCTTCTTACGTTTAATGCCGGCTTGGGCAATCTGGGTTCAAACATCATCGCTTCTGTCAATCCGGAAAGTCGTTCAGACGGTTTGAGAGGGATTTTGGACAATCCGGATAATTTTGGACCGGACGGGACCGTCGAATGCGCTGGTTATAATCTGATGCGGACGAATGTGAACAACAATAAATTGACAGACGCTCTTTTTGCAGCATTTGATGTCATCTATGTTCATTATATGTCTAATGGCTCGTTTGGTAATGAAGACGCGTTGAAGGTGCATAATTGGTTAAAAGCAAGGAAAAATCGTGTCCTGATCGCTTCCTATGATGCGGCGGATGTAAGCAAATATCTGGTAAATGAATTATTAGGCGGAAGTAGCAATATACAGTATCTGGTCACCAATAATAAAGAGTTTTCCTTAGCCCCTTCAAGTGCGGACAATAACTATTTCACTGCCACAGGCCCTTTTACAACCGGTACGTACACTCCGATTGCATCGGATTTCTCATTCCGAAACTACGATGCCTATCACGGTGAAATACTTTTGAACACAGAGTCGGCAAAAGGAATCACGCCGATCCTCATCGGAAAGGCTGGCGGCATCGTGTTGGGAGTAGACTATTCGAGGCGGATCGTCTATATAGGAGATTTAGATTTGGGTAGCACTTCATCAAATATCGAAAGTACAAATAATAATCGGATAAACAATACTTCGGGAATAATTAATAATGATGCTTCCAAGCTGATAGCCAATGTTTTTGCATGGATTACCAATACTGTGTTATACGGAGAATAGTGGAAAAGCGCCCTGCTACCGTCTGTTTACTTTGCCGAAAGATTTGCTAATTGGAAAGTAAATGGTATCTTTAAATCATCATATTCTTATTCGTATGGTCTTTTAATCTTATAGTTGTCGTCTATATGCTTTTAACAACCTCAGAGATACAGTTTATTAAGGAACATGCCGCCGACGATCTGGCCCGCCTGCTGCTTTCCGCCGCCAAGTATCCCGGAATGGATATCCCTTTTTTGGTCGATCAGATCGCCGCCCGGAGGCAGATCCGGGAGAAATTGCCATCATGGTATAAGAACGGACAGTTGGTTTTTCCGGCTAAAATTGCGGCGGAACAATGTTCTTCCGAACAGACGGCTGCCTATAAGCAGGAACTGATCGGTGAAAGCTGGACAATCTGCGACTTGACGGGAGGTCTGGGAATCGATAGCTATTTCCTTTCCCGCAAGGCGAAACATTTGACTTACATAGAACGTTTTCCGGTTTATTGTGAAGCATCAAAACACAATTTTTCTATCTTGGAAGCCAACAACATAACGGTCGTGAATGCCGATGCCGCCCAATCAGTCGATACCCTTCCAGAGGTTGATGCCTTCTATATCGACCCGGCTCGCCGAGGAGAATCAAACAAGCGGGTTTTTGCCTTGCAGGATTGCGAACCGGATTTGCCCGGACTCCTGCCGGAACTCCTGAAACGCTCTCCGCGCGTCATCGCAAAACTCTCGCCGATGGCGGATATACAAATGACTTTGGACCTGTTGCCGGAGACGACATCCGTACATGTCCTTTCCGTCAGGAACGAATGCAAAGAACTGCTTTTCGTGATGGAGCGCGGGGCACATGGCGCGGAACCGTCGATCCGGTGCATCAATTTCGGACCGGACGGAATGCAATCTTTCTTTTTTACATTGGAAGAGGAACGCAACACTGTATTGGTTCCGGCCGGTCAGGTCGGCGCTTATTTATATGAACCGAATGCTTCGGTTCTAAAAGCCGGCGCATTCAAGCAGATAGCCCTCCGGACGGGAGTCGAGAAGCTGCAGGCGAGCAGCCATTTATATACATCGGATCGATTCGTCTCCGATTTTCCAGGCCGCAGGTTCCGGGTAGACGAAGTATTGCCTTTTACAGGAAAACTCTGTAAGGGACTTTCAAAAACAATCCCTCAAGCGAATATGACCGTACGCAATTTCCCTCTCTCCGTCGAAGAACTGCGCAAGCGGACGAAGATTGCCGACGGTGGCTCCGTCTACCTCTTTGCAACCACCTTGGCAGATAGCGAAAAGGTACTGGTCAGATGCTCCAAAGCCTGATCAGGTGAACAGCATCAGCACCAACTGTGCCGAAATCACGCGGATAAACATCGAAAGAGGATAGACGGTGGCGTATGAAACGGAAGGCTCGTCACCTTCGACAGTCGTGTTGGCATAGTTCAAAGCCATCGGGTTTGCCATGCTCCCGCAAAGCATCCCCACATTGTGTGCATAGTCGAGCTTGAAGAATCGCGAAGCCGTGAAACCGACGATTAGCACCGGTACGATCGTTAGCAGGAATCCAAGCCCGATCCAGAGCAATCCCTCGGCACGGAAAACCGTCTCGAAGAAATGCGCCCCCGAATCGATTCCCAATCCTGCTAAGTAAATGATAATTCCCAATTGGCGGAGCATCAGGTTGGCGCTCATCGTCGTGTAGGTTGTCAGGTGGAAACGCGGGCCGAATGCGCCCATCAGGATTCCGACGATGATCGGCCCTCCGGCGATCCCCAACTTGACCGGCGTACTCATCCCTGGTAGCGTGACCGGCAATGCCCCCAACAGCATCCCCAGCGAGATACCGATAAAGACTGCCAGGAGGTTCGGGTTATTGAGCCGTTTGATCTCGTCTCCTAAAATCTTTCCGACCGTGTTCACCGCATTCGCTTCTCCCACGATTGTCAGCCGGTCGCCGATTTGCAGGCGCAGGTCGGGAGAGGCCAGCAGATCTATGCCGGCACGGTTCACGCGTGTGATATTGATGCCGTAGAGATTGCGGAGGCGGAGGGAACCCAGTTTCACACCGTTCACCCGGTTGCGGGTCACCGCGATGCGGCGCGAAATCAATTGGCTGTCGATGGCGTTCCAATCGATATCCTCCTTGTTCCAGTCTACATTCTCCTGTTCGCCGAAGAGGACTTTGATATTTTCGACATCCGATTTGACGGAGATAATCAAAAGATGGTCATGCTCGTGCAGCAAGGTATCCGAAGTCGGGATACTCACCTTTCCGTTCCTCCACACGCGTGAAATGACGAAATGTTTTTCCGTCAGCTTCATTACGTCCTTGATACTCTTCTCATAAATACCCGGATTACTGACGTGGAATTCGGCGACGTAGGTGGTCGTGTCGCGTTGTTCATTCCGGTCCGCCTGTTTCTTGTCGGCAAACAAGGCCCTTAGGACAATAATCGCTAAGATCACGCCCACCACACCGAGCGGATAAGCGACAGCGCACGCCAAAGCCATGTCCGTCACCCCTTTGGTATTGGCCGGGTCTATTTGCAATAGGGCCTGTTGGGCAGCTCCCAAAGCTGGCGTGTTGGTGACGGCCCCGCAAAGCAAACCGACCATATTGGAAAGGGAAACTCCTGTTGTCCAGTGCAGTCCGACCGTCATTATCAGTCCGAGCAGGATAACGCCCATCCCCATCATATTCATTTCTACGCCTCCCTTCTTCAACGAAGAGAAAAAACCGGGACCTACCTGCAACCCCAGTGCATAGACGAAAAGGATCAGGCCGAAACTTTGCGCAAAATAAAGCATATCCTTATTTACGACGATTCCTAAATGCCCCGCTAAGATGCCGGCAAAGAATACGAATGTGATACCCAGTGATATACCGAATATCTTGATCCGTCCCAAATACAGTCCGAGTGCTGAGACCAGCGAGATAATGATAACTGCCTGAACCATCGTAGGCTCTAAAAAAGCCTCTTGTAACCAATTCATAAGTATCCCTGTTTATTGACGGCACAAAGATAGGACAATAATTCGATTCGTCATTCATTTTACACGTTCCACAGGAAGGCCGTGCTAAAATACAATAACCCTTATTAGGACGTTTTTCTATTTGAGATGTAATTCCGGACGATCCATGTTTGACGTTTTCCTTCTTCAGATTGGAATTAATAATCAGCCTGTAAAACAAGTACGGCAGGAAGTCGAAAAACAAAGTTCCTTTGTTACCGAAAAGCAGAAAATCCTGACATTGTGGAAAAACTAAACTCCCGGAGAGTTGTCTGTAGCAAACGAATCTTACCGCAGGCCTGAATATCCCAAAAGAAATTTGCCTTTTTACCGGCATGACGACCGTCTTCATCGTGGCGATGACCGTCTTCGTTGCCATGACGACCGTCTTCGTGGTACATGGTCCCGGCAGTTCACGGTGATGGCGACCGTCTTCGTGGTAAAAAACCGCGCACTTCATGGCGAAAAGCCCTTTATCCCCTATGAAGAACTTGAATTTACAGCTATTTGCAAAGAATGTGCTTTATTGTTAACAAAACAATATTATACAATAACCCCCTACTTTTTACGGTTTAAATCTGACAAATGTGGTTACGACACTTTTATAACCGCTAAAATCTTTCTTCATCAAGTAAGTATATGTCCATAAATCTAAATCTTTTTCCTCTCGACGCAGCATATTTACATCACTAATTATCAGTGACCATTCATTTTAATCGGTACAACCTCTGTTTTTACAAGTACACAGAATGTGGGGACAAATGCAAATCGTTGTATTTCACCGCTTTGCATATACGTGTTGTACCGCCTTCTTTTAGCCATTTTGTGGAATGTTGGCTATCAGATTCAACATGTTGAATGATAGGATATTTCCGCATGGATGTTACAGAACGCTTGCTGAATACAAAGGTAGTGGTTTTCTTGGAATTTCTGTGGTTTGCAGTGGAATTTTTATTAGTCCAGTGCAATGAAATATTTGATTCGTTGGAAAAAGTGTAGCGAAACTGGATTATTCGCTTGAAAAAGTGTAGAGCAGTGCTTGTGTACTTTAATTTGTGGTTTTGAATCTTACTATATTATACCTTATCTGATATAATAATGCTGATAATAAAATAAATTATACCCTTTGTGGTATAATGTGAGATATTTATATTAACTTTGTACCCGAAAAGGTATAAAGTAGGATGCTTATGAATAATCTCTCTACTACGGTCAAGATGTTGCGAAAGCAGTATAACCTGACGCAAGAAGAACTTTCGTTGAAGTCGGGGGTAGGATTGCGCTTTGTGCGAGACCTCGAACAGGGAAAGGAAACGCTGCGTCTTGATAAGGTGAATCAGCTTCTTGACTTCTTCAATTATGAAATGGTTGCAACTTCTAAAACTGATAATCAATGAGGCAAGCTCATATATTTTACAAAGACCAATTGGCGGGGATTCTGACTGAAAACGATGCAGGATATGAGTTCCGTTATTTGCCGGAATATCTCTCTTCGGAAACGGCAAAGGCTGTCAGTCTGACATTGCCTTTACAGGAAGAAACATATACAAGTTCTGTGCTGTTTCCGTTCTTCGACGGTTTGATACCTGAAGGATGGCTGCTGGATGTTGCATTGCGGAATACAGACATCAGTATTCTTGACCGGATGTCGTTGTTGCTGACATGCTGTAAGGATTGTATCGGAGCAGTAAGCATTATTCCAATGGAAGAAAAGGAGGTGAACCATGTGTAATTGTCTGTATTGTTATCGTCCGCTACTAAAGGGAGAAAAGGATATGCACACGGCTTGCATAAAGAAGTTCTTCGGAACAACAACATTGCCTGTTCTTGATTATACGACGGAGCAATTAGACCAGCTTGCTTTGCAGATTATTCAAGACCAAACTTCCTTGACTGGCGTTCAGCCGAAGCTATCCTTGCATTTGAATGAGCATGAGGGCAGCAAACGATTGACCATTGTCGGGCTTTGGGGTGGTTATATCTGTAAACCTCAGGCCTCGCAATATGAAATGATGCCGGAGGTCGAGGATTTAACCATGCACCTTGCAGAGGTGGCACGTATCGAGGTCGTTCCTCACACGCTGATGCGGATGGCAGATGATACTCTATGCTATCTTACTCGTCGGATTGACAGGACTCCTGCCGGAGGGAAGATTGCGATGGAAGATATGTGCCAATTGACGGAAAGGCAAACGGAGCATAAATACAAGAGCAGTTATGAGCGTATCGGGAAGGCGGTTTTGAAATATTCGTCTATGCCTAAAATGGATGTTACCAATTTTTTAGAGTTGGTGCTTTTTTCTTGGCTGACAGGAAATAACGATATGCACTTGAAAAACTTTTCATTGTATGAGACTGCGGATAAGATACGTTTAACCCCTGCTTACGATTTGCTAAATGCGGCTATCATCAATCCAAAGGATGATGAAGAACTGGCATTGACCTTGAACGGGCGTAAGAAAAAGCTTCAAAGAGAGGATTTTATCAAATCGGCAGCTACTTTGGGTATAGAGAATGTGATTGTAGAACGACTGATAAACAAGTATATCAAACTATTGCCCAAGTTCGAGACTGTTATTCAAAACTCTTTCCTAAATGCTGATTTGAAAGAAAAGTATAGCGAATTGTTGAGAGGGCGAATAGCGAGGCTTTACACAAATGCTACAAAACGATAAATATACAATATTATGGATACATTAGGTCTTTCAAAAGTAACATCATTGTTCATCCTAACTTTAATAGAAAGAGACGATGGACAAAAGAAACAAATTTTGGAGACGCCAACAAATGGCACGTATATTTAAGGCTCGCATGATTCTTTATGCTGCTTACGGGCATTGTATCATCCGTGAGGATGGAAGTCATTATGAACATCCTCATTGGTTTGAGTTGGCCAAAGAGAAATGTGCACAAGTTTACAAGACTACCGGGACACCGTGTAGTTGTTGGATGTGCAGAGGTATGGAATATGACCGTAAGGAGTACAAAAAAGAAACTCTACAGATTATTAGGGAATCAATGGAGTACAAAAAATAGATAACAGAATCTATGTATTATTGCACAGTTCAGCCATCTATTTTTACGGTGATATATTAACACTTCAATCATTTGGCACAAGATTTTTGTATGGTTTCATTTGAAGATATTCTTATTAGCTACCGATTGCTGAACAGCTGTAATGTAGCCATTTTTATTGTAGATAAAAGATTTTGCAGAAGAATTCGTTTAATACTGGAATTTTTACACAGTAATACACAAATATTGACAGCAACAATATATATATCACTATATGTGCGGTCATTGGTATTTTGTCTTTCCACCAATGGAAATGTAGTTGCTCGTCCATCCAGCTCATATCCTTTTCGCAAAACATCTTATAATGTGCGAGCCAATTGGCGAACACAATTTGGTCTGGTTGTGAACTAGCATTAAATTCATCCTCTATCGCTGTATAACGAGTTTCTATTGTGGAAAAGTCCGCACTATCAGACATTCTTTTTACTTCAAAATAGAGGTTTTTCAACTTGTTGAGTTGATCAGTATTGGCAATGCCTCTATTGCTATAACTATCAATATTAGGAGTAAAGCGTTCGATATAGACACTTGCAATACCAAGAATCAGTATGAATACCGATACATATTTTTCAGCAAAGGGAGGGTAGACCAATCCCAGAATACCTACAATGATTGATAAAAAACTAACGTATCCTGGTATTTTCTTGACGATATCGTAAGTGGCAAAATTTATATTGGCACCATAGGCAACATTATAACCCTTTTGGGCAATTTTTATGAGTAACTCACTGTTCATACGTATGTATTATTGTATTGGTACTTCAATTCTATCTCGGGCAACGACAATACCATTTTTTATTATATACGCTTCCATATAGTGTGGACCAAAGAAATCTGCACTCTCATGTCGCACATTATTTTTCCTATTTGAGTCTATTATTTCTCCTCTTAGGCAGTTTCTTTTTATGGCTTCTGTTCCTACATTCCTAGCTTTCCATTTTACTTCATATGGTAACGGAGCATCGGTCTTGATAGTGAAATCTAAGCTTCGGACTCTAGAAATTCGTTGGCCTTTTAATAATAGTTCACTCAGAAGGTGTTCCCTAAATCCATCGCGCATAATGATACAATCAAGTTTCAAATCGTATTTAACATCTATAGGGTATTTATCTTCAATGAACTCTTCATGATCAGAGGGATTATCAGAAGAAAACATTTTATTTTCAACTACACTTGATACTGATTTAGGAAATTGACGTCCAAAAATTTCACGCCATATATCATGACGTTTAGATTCGTCATTCTCTTTAATAGCTTCATTGGCTTTTTTATATGCAATTTTAGCTTTGGATCTAAATGGGTGTTTTACCTTCACATCTTGATCGCTTCCTAATGCTTGATAATGGGTATGCTTAGGCTCATCCTTTAGATACTCAAAAAAATCCCTACACATCTCTCCATATTGAGATTTGTTAGCGTTGTCATATTCAGAATGATTAGACAAAAAACGATGTGTTAGCGTATCTATTAGCAATCCACCCATACCTACACCAACATTGTTCTTCCATGCTCTAAGCATTTTACAGAGATGCCGATGCGCTTCTCCATGATTCTGCTTAAAGTTAATCATCTCATTTTGTTCTTGTCGAGGTTTCGTAATTTTGTATGTGCATGTCTTAGTGTCGGGATATTTATAGTTAATTTCTTCCCCATCTCTTTCTTCATAAACAGGTTGTACCTCGAACGTGAAATTACCGAAGAATACATCCACAACCAGCCGATCTACTTTGATTGTAGTTTGAGGATATCTATCTAGCAAAGCGTCTCTTGTCTTGCGTAGTAGTTCACTGGGAGTATCTTTGTATGTATCCCATGTTGATTTAGGCATAATATACAACATATCAAGGTCGGAAATACCTTTAATTCCGGTATATCGTCCATATGAACCAACCTGAAGACAGTTGGCAGTTTCAGAGTCCGTGTCTCTAAATGTTTTGTTCAATTTCTTGGTTATTTCTTTGTAGCGACCGCAGAAAATATCTGGATTGTCAACTTTGATATTATTGAGAAATTTATCGAACGCTTCGGTCTTCGTCATATTATAGGCTTTAAATGCTTTGTTAATATTTTCTAAATGACATTATCTTCTGACATGTATTTTAAAACTTTGATTAATACATCAATGCATTTATATGTATCTACTGGCATGTTGCTTCCTGGAGCTGTCAGATTAAAGCTCCAAACAGGGCATGAATCATAAAGCCTTTTTTCGTAAGTTCCTCTTGGCTGATTGGAGCTTTGTTCTCCTTCTCTTAGCCAGTGCCAATCAGCAATATGATGGTAAACAAAACTGTCAATCACAATGCCAGGAAGATGGTAACTGCTGAAGTAGTTGTCACGAATTTCTCGTATATGTTTACATGTGTCGAATAACAAACCATTGCTTGCTACATTTCTTTCCTTCATTGCTTGCTGTTCAATTTTTGGATCTGTTGTTAACCAGTTGCCACCCATATTTGAATCAGGATAGTCGTATGTCCCATTCCAATTACCCAGCCAATCTAATTGACAAAAAGCTGGTAGTACCTCGAATTTCATACCGTCAGTAAAATTGATTACTACGACTTGCCCATCTCCATGAATATCACTCCTTGGATAGGTTTGTAAAATTGCATTCTTCAATGCTTGCAGTAATCTGGACTGACCATTTCCCCTTAGTGCATCATATTTATTATATTCCTCTCTTGGTAATTCGACAAGTATATCAATGTCACTTGTGTCAATAGCAGTACCTCTTCCATAAGAGCCAACATATAAACTATGAGCAGTTTCGCTAGTGCTACCCCAAAATTCTGAATTAACCGCTCTTGTTATGCGTCTATATCTCTGAGATACCAACGAACGCTGTTCAATGCTAATTATTTCGCCTCTTTTTCTAACTGTATCCATATTGATTTTATTTGAAGGACAAAAGTACAAAATAATCCCTGTTTATCGAATATAATTCGCTATATTTGCGCTATAAAATCGCATTAAACAATGAAGCTAAATAAAATAAAGACTGTTTTGTCGGATAAAGGCATCTCCCAGACATGGTTAGCCAAGCAACTTGATAAAAGTTTTAGCATGGTCAATGCTTATGCGTGCAATAGAATTCAGCCGAATTTGGAAACACTTCAGCGGATTGCTGAGATTTTACAGGTGGATTTAAAGGATTTGATAACAGATAAAGAGGAAAGGTAAAATGCAATGAAAAACTTTACGGAGAATACAAGAGTACAAGTCCCGGCTGCATTGCATCTTTGCAAGCTCGGTTATACATATTTGGATGATATAACATCGTACAATCCCCAGACGAATATTTTAACGGATATTTTTATCCGCTCAGTAAAACGTCTGAATCCTGCTTTGACTGACTTGGAATGCAGCCAGTTGCTGGATAAAATTATCGGAATCTTGAATAACGATGATTTGGGCAAGGAATTCTATACTATGCTTTCCTCCAATAGTGGCGTGAAGTTGATAGATTTCGCTGATGCGAACAATAATGAATGGCACGTTACGACAGAGTTTACATGCGAAAATGTTGAATCCGGTGATAGCTTCCGTCCAGATATTACGTGTTTTATAAACGGCTTGCCTTTAGCTTTTATCGAAGTCAAGAAGCCTAATAATCACGATGGAATCTTAGCAGAGCGGGATAGAATTAATAAGCGGATGCGGAATAAAAGTTTTCGTCGCTTTATCAATCTTACCCAGTTGATGATTTTTTCCAATAATCAGGAATACGATAATGAAAACAGGGTTCCGATCCAAGGGGCGTTTTATTGCTGTGCATCAAAAGAAAAAGCTTTCTTTAATGTGTTTAGAGAGGCTGATGCTACTTTCGTGTCGAAATATCAATATATAGCGTTGACGGAAGATACAGAAAAACAGGTTCTCAAACATAGGAACTGTGTAGTTATTAAAAACCTGCCAGATTATGAAACAAATAAAAAGGTAGATACTCCTACGAATCGTGTCTTGACATCAATGCTTTGCCGGGAGAGGTTCTTGTTTCTGTTAAGATATGGCTTTGCGTATGTCAACCGAACTGTAGAGTTGGAAGATGGCAGTAAAATCACAACTCTCGAAAAACATGTGATGCGCTATCAGCAATTGTTCGCTTCATTGGCTATTCGCAAGAAACTATCTAAAGGTGTCAAGAGTGGAATAATTTGGCATACGCAAGGCAGTGGCAAGACGGCATTGGCGTATTATTCAGTTCGTAGTCTGACCGATTATTATGCAAAACGTGAGACAGCTGTTAAATTCTATTTTATAGTAGATCGTATTGCGCTGATGGAGCAAGCGAGCGATGAGTTTGTTGCACGTGGTTTGGTTGTAAGGACAGTTAATAGCAGAGATGATTTAATGAAAGACATCCGTGATACCACCCCTGTAGTGAACAGTGAAGGTAAAGCGGAAATAATGGTTGTAAACATACAGAAATTTAAGGAAGACTCCACTAAAATACAGATAGAGTCTGGCTATAACACTAATCTCCAGCGTGTATTTTTTATAGATGAAGCGCATAGAGGATATAGCCCACAGGGTAGTTTTCTCGCTAATCTTTTAGAAGCGGATAAGGATGCTGTAAAAATTGCATTGACAGGAACTCCTTTGTTGAGGGAAGAAAAAGAATCTTGGCGTGTTTTCGGCGATTATATTGATACCTACTATTATGACAAATCGATAGCGGATGGTTACACGTTAAAACTGATGCGTGAACCGATAGAAACCATATATAAAGAGCGTATTGAGAGTATTCTTGATAAATTGGCAGGAAACGTAGAAGTCAAGAAAAGCGATATAGACAAGAATAAAATAATTGAGCATGAAAGTTATCTGAACGCTTTGCTTGATTATATTATTTCTGATTTGCGCAGATTCAGAAAAGAACAAGCAGATGATTCCATCGGTGCAATGATTGTGTGCAAAACCAATCCACAGGCTCGTGAAATGTTCCGTTTATGGCAGCAGCGTTTCAGATTCGCACAGCAGATTGAAGATAAATGGGAAGAGCAGTTGGGAATGGTGGCAGAGCCAATGGTTTCGTATGGTCATGCCAAACCATTGCGTGCCTCTCTGATATTGCATGATGAGGGAGACAAATTAGAACGAAAAGCATACATTGAAGAATATAAGAAGCAGCAGACTGTAGATGTACTGATTGTCAATCAAATGTTGCTTACTGGATTTGATGCTCCCAGATTGAAAAAACTATATTTGGGACGTAGTCTTGACGGTCATGATTTGTTACAGGCACTGACTCGTGTAAATCGTCCGTATAAAGATTTTAAATATGGCTATGTAGTTGATTTTGTAGATATAAAAGAAAATTTTGATTCGACAAATGACCGCTACCTGAGAGAATTAAACCGTACAGCTGATATTAAGGAGACCAAACAGGATGAGCCTGTTGGCAATGCTGTTATCGAAGATAAGGAAGAGATAATAGCGAAAATGAAAGGAATCAAGAGTGTTCTCTTTAATTTCACTTGCGATAATCCGGAAGAGTTCAGACAGGAAATTGATGAAATAGAGGATAAAGATAGACTCTATGAATTACGGTCGGTATTGAATGATGCCAAAGCTATTCTGAATCAAGTCAGAGCTTTTGGCGATGATGAATTGAAAGAAAAAATAGAGTCTTTGGCTTTTGGTGGCATCCCTACTTTGATTACAGAGGTTACACATCGTATTGAGAGGATGAATCTGTTTGAAAGTACAGAGCATAAGGCAGATGTTTCCGGAATAATCAATGTGGCTCTGTCAGAATTGGAGTTTGAGTTCAAAAAGGGAATGTCTGAAGAACTAAGAATTGTTGTCAATGACATTCGTGAGCGTTGCGAAAAGGTACAAGCCGAATTTGAAGCCAATTTTGATAGGAATGAAGAAAAATATGTAATCCTTGCAGATGAGTTCCGGGCATATTTCCGTAAAAAAGGTTTTGTTCCGCAAAACACTCAAGATGCAAAAGACAGCATTGATTACATGGATAATGTAATGAAAAAGATTCGGGAAATAAACAGACGGAATAATATCTTGAAGAAAAAATATAAGGGTGATGAGCGTTTTGTTCGTATTCACAAGCGGATTGAGGAGGAAAATCAAAAACGTGAACAGCCTATTATATCTGCACACGAATATGAAATAGCCGAGAATCTGTCACAGATGAAGTCTCAAATAGACAATATGTTATTCTTGAATATCAATGTTTTGGATAATGAAGATGCCTTTAAGCGTGATGTATTGGCTATTATTGGTCGTAAATTAATAGACCTTGGAATTAAGGCAAATTTGACAGACCGTAAATATATCAACAATCTTATCACAACAGAATATTTCCAACAACGTAATTTTGCATATTGATTATGAGCGATATAAATATAACAGAATCAACGATAGCCCTGATTGATTCTTTGAAAAGTACAACTGGAGCGTTTGGCTTGGCAGGAACAGGAAGCGAGTATAAAATCGTCACGGAAATGTTTCTGTACAAGTTCTTTAATGATAAGTTCGGCTATGAAGCTAAACGAGATAAAATGTACGGTGAACGGCTAAGCAAAGCAGAAAAGTGGGATGCCGAATATGATACATTTACGGATGATGAGGTAGAAGACCTTTTCAGTTATTTGCCAGCTTCTGTGCCGAGACTTAAACCGGAACATACGTTGTCACATCTATATAATTCCACAGGGAAGGGAGATTTCTCTACATTGTTGGATGCTATATTAATAGATATAGCCAATATCAATGCCGATACTTTTTCTGTAACAACTTCCGGGAAAAGTAAGGTAAATATCTTTAGTGCCATAACAACATTTGTAACTGATACACAAAAGCGTGATGAATTTGCAAAATCGCTGATGCGCAATGTCGCCTCATTCAATTTCGAACACGTATTTATCGAGAAGTATGACTTCTTTTCAAGAATATTCGAGCATTTGCTGAAAGGATTTAATAATGCCGGAGGTGGCAAATATGCCGAATATTATACACCACGTGCCATAGCACAAGTTATGGCGAGATTATTGGTAGGGGACAATGCGGATTTACGAGGTGTGACTTGTTACGACCCATCGGCTGGAACAGGTACATTGCTCATGGCTCTTGCTCATCAGATAGGAGAGGATAGATGCTCGATTTTCAGTCAGGATATATCAGAGAAGTCGAGCGAAATGTTGCGTCTGAACCTTATTTTAAATAGTTTGTCTGCTTCTCTGCCAAATGTTGTACAGGGCAATACATTGACAGAACCATCGCACACTGAATCAAATGGCGCATTAAAGAAATTTGATTTTATCGTTTCAAATCCTCCATTTAAACTTGATTTTCCTGAGTATCGTGATACATTGGCTGCTGATACGATTCGTTTTTGGGCAGGAGTTCCGAATGCGGTTAAAAAAGTAGATCCGATGAAACCTAAAATGGCGATTTACACCTGTTTCATCCAGCACGTCTTAAATTCGCTAAAGACAACAGGGAAAGGTGCAATAGTCATTCCTACAGGATTTATTACAGCCAAAAGTGGTGTTGAAAAGAAAATCTTACAACGTGTGGTAGATGAACATTGGGTTTATGGCTGTGTATCTATGCCAAGCAATGTGTTTGCCACTACAGGAACAAATGTTTCCGTTATATTCTTTGATAAGTCGGCAACAGCAGATAAAGTAATTTTGATTGATGCAAGCAAATTAGGTGAAGAATATAAAGAAGGCAATAACCAGAAACGACGTTTACGTGATAAGGAGATAGACTTAATAGTCAATACGTTCCGCAACAAAGAAGCTGTAGAAAATTTCTCTGTAGCTGTTACTTACGATGAAATAAAGGAAAAGGGATATTCTCTCTCTGCCGGGCAATATTTCGACATCAAGATTGATTATGTAGATATAACGGAAGAAGAGTTTAATTCCCGAATGGCGGACTACAAGCAAATCCTTTTCGAGCAATTTGCAGAGAGCCATCGTTTGGAAGAGGAAATAATGAAACAGTTGGATGCTTTGCAGTTCAACGCAAATGTAGGCAACAATGAGTAATGAAATCCAGTTTTTGCTATACAGCCTTCCCGATAAAGAGGGTAAGGTGCAGGTGGTAATAAAAGACGAGACCATTTGGTGCACGCAAAAGGCTATGGCAGAGCTTTTTGGTATTGACAAATCGGGTATCAGCCGACATATAGCTAATATCTTCAAGGATGAAGAACTACGGCAAGACACGACAGTTGCAAAAATTGCAACTGTCGTAAATCGAGGCATACGAGGTGAGGTTGAAGAGTTGGTAGATTTCTATAATCTTGATATGATTATCGCAGTTGGCTATCGTGTTTCTTCACCCAAAGCTACCAAGTTTCGCCAGTGGGCGACCAAGATTCTCAACGAGTATATCAAGAAGGGCTTTGTACTTGACGATGAACGCTTAAAACAGGGAACGGCAGGATTCGGGAAAGACTATTTCCGAGAATTGCTTGAAAGGGTACGCTCTATCCGTGCCAGTGAACGGCGTATCTGGCAGCAGATTACCGACATATATGCAGAGTGTAGTATCGACTATGACAAGAACTCGACTACAACACACGATTTCTATGCCATGATACAGAACCGTTTTCATTATGCCATTACAGGGCAGACAGCTGCAGAAATTATCTACACTAAGGCTGACCATACAAAAGACCACATGGGGCTGACCACATGGAAAAATGCACCTGATGGTCGTATCTTGAAATCGGATGTCTCAATAGCTAAGAACTATTTGCAGGAAAATGAAATTCGTAGGTTAGAGCGTGCCGTTACGGGATATTTCGATTATATTGAAGACCTCATAGAGCGAGAAAATACGTTCAATATGGAGCAGTTTGCAGCCAGCGTCAACGAGTTCTTGACCTTCCGCAAATATCAGATATTACCGGACAAAGGACGCATTTCTGCGGCACAAGCCAAGGCAAAGGCTGAAAGCGAATACGACATTTTTAATAGAACCCAACGTATTGATTCTGATTTTGATAAACAGATTAAAGGAATGTTGGATAAGTAATAGGATTGGAGTAATGGAATTGAAAAGATATAAACTGGGAGAAATACTTGAGTTGCAAAGGGGATATGATTTACCATCTTCCCAACAGAAAGCGGGAAATGTGCTTGTAGCAGGATCGAATGGTATAATAGGTTATCATAACGAAATACGCGGTAATCATCCATGCATTACAGTAGGACGGAGCGGCAGTGTAGGAAAGGTTCATTATTATGAACAACCCACTTGGGCGCATAATACAGCCTTGTTTGTAAAAGATTTTAAAGGGAATAATCCCCAATATCTGTACTACTTCCTTAAGAATCTTCATTTGGATGAAATGTTCGTAAAAGGAAGTAGTGTAGTTCCCTCTCTTGATAGAAAAGTAGTTCATTCTTTGGTTGTTCCATTTCACAAAGAAGTTGTTTGCCAAAAACGGATTGCATTAGTATTATCCAATATTGACCGTAAAATTGAACTTAATCGAGCGATAAATCAGAATTTACCGACACCTGACCATTCATCAGAAGTGGTAGAAGCTCGTCA
>NZ_CABUOD010000038.1 GCF_902493135.1 uncultured Parabacteroides sp. | reverse complement strand
GATAAAATAAGCCTTATTTTCAATATTCGTCTATTTTTTAAATGAAAGAGCCGTGTGTTTTGCAACAAATTTAAGTCTTTAAATGATAATAAGTGAAATTATTTACTATATTTGTGGAGTAAATAGTTTAAGTGTATTTCTGAAACGAACGTTGGGGTATTGTACAGGTCTGTTTTTGGTAACTAATTTGCGAAGGAATATATAACAATATACCTGTACAAAATAGAAGGGGGAGCTTGGGAGAGTTTCCCCTTTTCTGTTACCTTTGCTTCGTGTAATAAAAAGGCGATGGAAAATAGGAAAATAATGGTGAATATTCGGAACGTCGTGACCCGCTTGCCGGAACTGCGTTTTGAAGAACCTCTTAACTGGATAATAGAAGAGGGACAACAATGGGCTGTCATGGGGCCGAACGGTGCAGGCAAAACGTTGATTGCCGACGTCATGCAGCGTAAATTTGCATTGAAGGAAGGCGAAGTTACTTTCGGATACGAGGGGAATGTCGGTACCCTGGTGAAAAGTATTGCGTTTAAAGATATTTACTCCTTGGCCGATTGTCGTAATTCTTATTATCAGCAACGTTGGCATTCGACTGAAACGGACGAAGTCCCTACAATAGAAGATATATTAAATGAAGATGCGGGGTCGGAAGATTATCATAAAGTGTTATCTTTGTTCGGCATAGCAGAGTTTTTGCCGAAGAAACTGATCTTCCTTTCCAGTGGTGAATTGAGGAAGTTCTTGATTGTCCGTACGTTGTTGAAGCGTCCCCGTGTCTTGATATTGGATAATCCGTTTATCGGGCTGGATGCTCCTTCGAGAGGGGTCCTGGTGGAGATGTTGCAGCAAATGGCAAAGTTGAAAGGCGTGCAGGTGGTCTTATTGCTTTCCAATCCGGACGATATACCTGAGATGATTACGCATGTCTTGCCGGTCAAGCAGCGCAGATGCCTTCCGGTTTGCAGCCGCAATGAATTTCTGAAGGATACGGAGTTGATAGCCGATTTGTTCCCGTCTGAGGGAAAGGATGATCCCGTTCGGAGCGGATCCTTTTCCCTTCCGGTTGAGGAGCGGAAAGAACCTTCCGCCCATCTCGTTACTTTCAGGATGGAACACGTTTCGATCAAATACGGTAGCCGTACGATCCTGAAGGAGCTGGATTGGGAGGTGAAAAACGGGGAGAAATGGGCGTTGTTCGGTCCGAACGGGGCCGGCAAATCGACTTTGTTGAGTTTGATTTATGCCGATAATCCGCAATCGTATGCCAACACGCTTTATCTTTTTGACCGGAAGCGTGGTTCGGGAGAAAGTATCTGGGATATAAAGAAACGCATCGGATATGTTTCCCCTGAGATGCATCTCTTCTATATGGAGAATGTGCCGGTATTGAATATCGTCGGTTCCGGCTTTTTTGACTCGATCGGGCTGTTTAGGAAATGTACGGAACAGCAGCAACAGGTAGCTTTGGCCTGGATGCGTGTATTCGGTATCGGAGAGTTGAAAGACCGTTCTTTCCTTACGCTTTCTTCCGGCGAACAGCGGTTGGCGCTTTTGGCGCGTGCGTTTGTCAAAGATCCGGATCTGATTATCCTGGATGAACCGTTGCACGGTCTGGATGTGAGTAATAAGAAAAAGGCGGCTGCCATTATCGAGCAGTTCTGTTCGCGTCCGGGGAAGACGCTGATCTATGTCACGCACTATCCGCATGAATTGCCGGCTTGTGTGGATAAACGTTTTGAATTGGTTAAACACGCTTAAGGATTTGTCTGATGAAATACAAACTTGTAGCCTTTTGGTTGATCGTTTTCGGAGCTTTGTTCGCTTTTTTGCAAATGAGTTTCGAGTATCACTTTTATTATATAGAACAGAGCCAGCTGTTTCTGTTCTCCGAGTCGTATATAATGGATAAACTGGTTCTTCCGGGTGGCTTTTCCATGTTGGTGGCGGAATTCTTGGTGCAGTTTTTTATCCGGCCCTATGTCGGGGCGTTGGTCACTGCGGCCTTATTGACAGGTGTCGGGATTTGTACGGCTGGCATTGTGAAACGGCTCGCGCCTGCTTCGGGGCTTTTTATCCTCTATGTGCTGCCGATGTTGGCTTTATTGTTCATGCATTTCGATTTCAATTACCGGGTGCAGGGTACTGTTTGCTATCTGATGATGACGGCTTCGCTCTGCGGGTATATGCGGTTAAGGAATGATCTTTTCCGTTTGGTTGCAGGCTGTGTGCTGGTTCCGGTCTTGTTCTGGCTGGCAGGATCGATTGCCGTCTTGTTCGCCGGAATGGTTTGCCTGTCCGAAGGGTTGCAAAAGACTCCTAAATGGTATATCTCGTTGATCGGGGTTGCGGAAGTTATCCTATTGGGCATCGGAACGGTTTATTTCTCTTTGATGGGTGAATACCGGTGGGTTTTCGGGCCGGATCTGTATTATCATTATACGCTCCATCCTAAAGAAATCATTTATTATTCTTGGATTTGCCTGCCTCTGGTTTTTCTCGTCGCTTTCTTTTTCCGGAATAAAAATAGTTTGTCCGGGAAGAAGTGGCGGGCGGGTATCAGTTGTATCGCTCAGTTGGCAGTGATCGGTGCCGTCTTGTGGTGGGGGATTCCCAAGTATAGCGATGCTAAAACGTTGAAGTTGAAAAAACTGGATTATTTTGCCCGTACGGAACAATGGGACAAGACGATAGAAGAGTGTAAAGGAAAACTGACTAACTTCTTATATATGTGCCATCTGAATATGGCATTGGCCAATAAGGGGGAACTTTCGGATAGAATGTTCTGCTTCGACCAGCGGGGACCTCAGGGATTGCTTGTACAATGGAATAAATCGGAAAATATCTCTTGCATGCTCAGTGATATCTATTTTACGATGGGAGCAACCGCTTCATCGCAGGAAATGGCTTTTGAAGGTTATGTGAGTGCTATGGAGGATGGTAATCCGCGTATGTTGAAAAGGCTGGTGCAGACGAATCTGATTTACGGCACGTATCCCATAGCCGAAAAATATATCTCGATACTTGAGAAGACGTATGCATACCGGGATTGGGCTCAATCACAGCGCAAATTTCTTTATAATGACGATGCTGTCGAAAACGATTCCGTATTGGGAACTCGCAGGCGGATGTTGCCGGACCGGAATTCATTGGCAATGATCGATGGATTGGCGGGAGACCTGGGGCTTTTCCTGGAAAAGGGACCGGCCAATTCTGCCGCATTGCAATATTTGGGTGCTATGTATTTGTTGGCCAAAGACCTGGAAGGGTTTAAAGCCTTGATGGAGAAATATTACGGAACGGAGTTTTTGCCCGCATTGCCCGTGCATTTCCAGGAAGCCGTCATTGTGATGTCTGAAAAAGAACCGGATTATTGGAAACGTTTCAATATCTCCGAAACGACTGTAGCCCGCTTTGCCGATTATAAAAAACAGGTGCTTGCGAACCGTAATAACAGTGCCATAGCTGGATTATTGAACCGGTCGTACGGAAACACCTACTGGTTTTATTTTATGTTTAAATGATGCGTAGGAACATGGAAAGAAAGAATCTATATTTATGTATGCTGGCAGCTTTGTTGTCCTGTTCCGACTCGGTGAAAATGAGTTGGACGGCAGAACATATGCCGAATATTTTTCCGGATTATGCCGGTGTGGTCATACCGCCTAATATCGCTCCGTTGAATTTCGCTTTGAAAGACTCTGCCGATGAGACACGGGCGGTTTTTTCGTCAGGAGAACAATGCTTTGTTGTGAAAGGTGGAAAGCGAGGCTTCGTTATTCCGGATACGAAATGGAAAAAAATGTTGGATGCCGCTACCGGGAAATCTATTCAAGTGACGGTCCAGGCAAGGCGAGGAGGCGAGTGGATGGCGTATGCCCCATTTTCAATTCAGGTGGCTCCGGAAAAAGTAGACTCTTATTTGGCTTATCGCCTGATCGATCCCGGATATGAGTTATGGAACAAGATGGGCATTTATCAGCGGGATTTGGAGAGCCATACGCAAACTCCCATTATTGAAAATAAGATGAGTGGAAACAATTGTGTGAATTGCCATTCGTTTTGCATGCAGAATCCGGATAAGATGCTGTTCCATATGCGTGAAACTTTTCCGGGAACGATTTTGGTCGATGGCGACAAGATTGAAAAGCTGAATACCAAAACGAAGAAAACGATTTCTTCTTTGGTCTATCCATCTTGGCATCCTTCGGGCAAATATGTGGCTTTCTCCGTGAATACGACCAAGCAGGCCTTTCATCTGAATGACAAGAATAGGGTGGAGGTATATGACGAGGCTTCCGATGTTGTGGTGTACGATGTGGAAAAACACGAGATTGTAACGGCCTCGAATATTTTCTCGAAAGATGCTTTTGAAACATTTCCGACTTTCTCTCCCGACGGAAAGACACTTTATTTCTGTACTGCGGAGGCACGGCCGATTCCGCAAGAATATTCGGAAGTCAAATATAACTTATGTTCTGTCTCCTTTGATCCGAAGACACGTGCTTTCGGGACACAGGTCGATACGCTTTATAATGCGAAGAGCGGCGGAATGAGTGCTTCTTTCCCGCGCGTTTCGCCTGACGGACGTTACCTTTTATATACGCTATCCGGTTATGGAAACTTTTCAATCTGGCATAAAGATGCGGATTTATACATGGCGGACCTTCAGACAGGTACGAGCCGTCCGTTGGCGGAAGTGAATAGTGACGATGTGGAAAGCTATCATTCCTGGAGCAGCAACAGTCGTTGGTTTGTTTTCAGCAGCAGGCGGATAGACGGTTTATATACGCGTCCGTATATTGCTTATGTAGGCGAAGACGGCAAAGTCGGCAAACCGTTCCTGTTGCCTCAGAAAGATGCCGGTTTCTATCAGGCCTTTATGAAATCCTTCAATATTCCGGAATTTATAACCGGAAAGGTAAAAGTGAAAGGCCGGGTCCTGGCCATTAAGGCGAAAGAAGATAAGGGGACGGACGTCGGGTTTGCCCAATAATAAGACCGGACAAAAAAATAGAGGCTGAGTCCTATTCTTTAGAACCAGCCTCTATTGTTAATGGGCAATTTCTTCTTTATGGAAGAGTAATAAGGATGGAACCTCCTTCTCCTGTATAGTCAAAACCTCCTTGTAAGGCTTCAATATAGTAATAAGGAGCTAATTGGAATGTCTTGTCATCAAGCTGTTTATTATTTGCTAAGGTGATTCCGTCAAAATCACTTGGATGGTGTGCATAGATTGCATTTGAAGCGCTCCCGTCATAGTTGATTCCGATGAAGAACTTATTATAATAAATAATGCCATCCTTAATCCAGAATTCGATATAGTCACATGAAGTTGCGGCTACAGCATTTCCCCATTGGCCGTCATCATTCTTCAAGCCTTGTTCATACGGTTTCATTACGCGATAACGGTCGAAACCGTCCGCTTTTTGAATTTCCACATTATAAGGCTTTTCAGTGAAAGCCAAAACATCTGCAAATGTACCTGTACCCAAAGATACCCAATTGTAATCTTTGTTCACTGTCACCGAGATCGTATTACTGCCACTAAGAGGTTCTTCAGTATTATCCAATGTCAGTGTGACATTCAATTCCTTGCCAATTTCCAAAGGAGAAACGTTTACAGTGATTTTAGTGATATTTTCACCCGCAGCAAAGGTATAACCGGAGACGGTACAGCCGGCCAATGGTTCTTTGCCGATTGTTGCTGTCAATGTAACTGCCCCGCTTAATTCGCTATCAGCTTTTGCGCGAACGACATCTACCGTGAAAGTCGGATCAGATGGCGAAACTGTAATATTTGCTAAAGAAGCGTTTATGAAAGTAGCTCCATTTGTTGCTTCTTTATAGATAGCACATTCTTGTTCACTGTCACAAGCCGTGAAACTTAGTGTAGCCAGAAGAAGAGCTATTAATGTTGAAATTTTTGAGATATATTTCATCGCTTTAATCTTTTTATCTGTGGATAGAATTTATTTAGTATCACCTACCGGATTTTGATCTTTTTCCGGATCCATATTAACATTTCCATCAAACTCTGTTTGTGGAATTGTCAATACCCACATGTAGCTTTCCGGATCATTTGCGTTGCGATTGACAAGCAAAGCATCGGTCGGCCAACCCATCTCTGCAGTTCGTTTGAATCCTTGTTTCAAACGGCGAATATCATAAATACGTCCGGCTTCACCCCAAAGTTCAATTCGGCGTTGTATAATGATTTCTTCCAATAATGAACCTGTATAATCAGTGGTCAATTTTCCCATGGACGTACCGGATTTTTGGGCGCAACTGTAAGACGCGTCACGTTTGCTCATCAAATCCATTAAGTATTCGCGTGCGCCGGCGTCATTTCCTAAGCGGCATTCAGCTTCTGCTGCAATCAGATACATTTCTTCTATACGCATCCATACATAGTCTCCCATCCAAGTCTGGATATCGGAAAATTTGAATTTTTCCTGTTGATAGCCACCTTCTTTATTGTTGGCATCTTTGGGATTCCACCATGCCAAACGATCGTCTTCCGTGCCTATTTTTCCATATAGGTCTTTGTTGATCTGTTTACGGGCTGTTGCTCCATATTTATCGGCTGTAGCATCCATGTGTGAGAACAAACTTGCATACATACCGCTCTGGTCGGATATGATTTCAGCTCCCCACATGACGTTAGGTGCGCTTACGTTGTTCAAGCCTTTGAATTCTGAAACTTTAGCAATCGTGCAATTACTTGCGGCAATTGCATCTTCTGACGCTTTTTTGGCAGTCGCCCAGTCTTCCATCACTAATGCGATACGTGCTTGCAAACCTAATGCCGTGGCATAGTCGATATGCGAAATATGTTTGCGCGTCGTGCCGTTTAACCGTTCGACCGCTTTGCTGATATCACTTACGATCTGGTCGTATGTCTCTTGTACCGTGGAACGCGGTTTGCCTTCCGTACCGGCGACTGTCGGTTCGGTGTATAACGGGCAACAGGGTTCGGACTCATGGCCTTTATAGGTCCGGGCGAAACTCTGTGCCAACATGAAATAGGAATAAGCGCGTATTGCGTAAGCTTGTCCCATGATGTAGTTTACTTCCGTTTCCGTACCGGCCATCGTTTCTTCAGCCGCAAGGATATAGTTTGCATTGGAGATCCAAGTGTAATAGCAATTCCATAAATCGTATGAACGCCAAGTGGTAGTGGTATATCTACTTTTTACGTTATACAAGCAATCGTACCAGAACCAACCGCTACCTGATGCAGACATAATCATGTCTTCGCCCATTACGTCGGCCATCAGGTTGTAGGCGCTGATACCGAAGCATTGATGTGTATTGCCTGTCGGAGACCATGCCGAATACATGGAGCGATAAAGACCGTTCAGTGGTACCAAAGCTGCGTTTGCATTAGCCAGCAGTCCGCTTCCGGACATTGAATCGGTCGGATTGGTGTCAAGAGAACTCTCTAAGCAGGACGACAGAGTCGTACAAGCCACCAGACCGACAATCATATATTTGAATATCTTTTTCATCTTGTTTCTTATAAAATAATGATTCTACTTTAGAAATTAATTTCTACACCAAAAGAATATGTTTTGTTTGGTGCGTATGAATAATCGGTTTCACCCTTAAAATTATATTGAGGGTCCATACCTTTCAAATGGGAAAATAACGCCAGATTGTCAATGGAACCGAAGACACGGACATTTCCCAGCTTTGCCTTTCTCATCCAGTCTTTAGGCAAGGAATAACCTAATGTGATATTTTTGATTGCAAAATAAGATGCATTGATCAAGAAACGATCTGTCGTTGTATAAGAACCATTGATTTCCACGCGAGGAACATCCGTTATATCACCTGGCTTCTGCCAACGGCGTAACTGATGTTTATTCCATGTGTTTGTTGCATATTGGGCATTCATGGCACCCATATACAGGCCGTCATAAATCTTACCGCCAATTGAATACGAAGTCAGGACTGACAAGTCGATGCCTTTGTAAGAAAAGTCGGTTCCGATACTTCCGTAAAGATCCGGAATACGGTTGCCCTGATAATACTTACTGGTCGATGCTTTTGAGTAGTCGTCGCTGATACGTTCGTTAATGATGTTTCCGTTTTCATCCTTGTCGTACACCCAATAGAGTTGAGCTCCTGTGGCAGGGTCTACCCCGGCTGATTTTGCCATATAGAACGTATTGATAGGCATATCCTCTTTAATACTGTAAACACCTTTAATGATTTCAGGTGCAGTGCTTGTCAGTTTCAGGACCTTATTTTTTACAGTCGATCCCATCAAGCTTATATTCCAGACGAAATCGTCCGTTTTGATAGCAGTACCTCTTACCTCAAATTCGAAACCTGAGTTTCTCATGTCTCCGACATTGGCATTGTAGCCGTTGAATCCGGTAGAAGTGGCCATCGGATAACTTAACAGCATATCGACTGTCTTGCGGTTATAATATTCAGCGTTGACAGATAAACGGCTTCCCAGTAATGTCGCTTCGATGCCGACATTCAAATTACCATTTTTTTCCCAAGACACTTTTTGGTTTTCCAATGAAGTCACCAAGCCTCCGATCTGATTTGCATTCGGCCATCCCAAATCGTACAGGCTCTGCCATAAGTAATAATTGCTTGTCTGATCCGAATTCAGGATATTGTCGTTACCTTGTTGACCATAGCTCAACTTTAAAGACAAGTTGTCGACCCAATCAACATCTTCCATAAACGCTTCCTTGGAAATACGCCAGTTACCACCTATAGACCAGAATGTTCCCCAACGATGGTCTTTATGGAAACGGGAAGAACCATCCGTACGCAATGAAGCGGAGAAATAATATTTTTCATCATAGTTGTAGTTGAAACGTCCCAACCAGGATTCAATACGATAATTATCGGTATAAGAGTCGGCTGCATACAAAGTCGTTCCCGGACGCAATTCAAGGATACCATCGACTAAGTTTGTCTTTCCGGCTTTAAGGTATTCATAGCTGTAAGCATAAAATTCGTGTCCGACCAAAACATCAAAAGAATGTAATCCGAAAGAACGATCCCATGACAGTAATTGATTGAACGTATAACTCTGCATGCGCGTGTTGTATTTTGTCAGCAAACCGCCGGCAGTAGCCTGGTTACCGTGATACATATTCATGTAGCTCATTCGTGACTGGTTACGATAGTCAAGACCGAAATTAATATTCAGTTTGATCCCCTTGAAAATTCCGAAATTATCCTTGTCCGAACCAAAAGTCATACCTGTACGAAGACTTGCCACGTCATTTTTTTTGTTTGATTTGTCGTCAGTCAAACCGCCAACAGGGTTGTAATCCGTATAACTTCCCGGACGTCCGTTCTCACCATAATCCAACTGAGGCTTGCCATTTTCACCCAACACATTCTTTCCATCCAAACCCTTTACATAAACAGGGAATAACGGTGAAACGAATTGAGCCGAATACCATACATTTGATGTCGAAGAACCATCGTAGTCGCTATAATCCTGCACAGAGTTCGATAAAGAGGCGTTAACATTGGCTTTGAACCAATCCGTTACATTTGAATTAACGTTTACGCGGGCATTATAACGTTGAAAGCCCGTATTGATAAGAATACCATCTTCATTCAAATATCCGAGTGAAAACATATACTTCGTTTTGTCAGAACCTCCGTTTACGGATAACTGGTGTTCTTGTCTGAATGCATTATCACGCTGAACAGCGTCCATCCATCGTTCATCCCAAGCTGAGGCTGCATCAGCCTGTACCATTCCGGTTTCAGGATTGATCAAATTGTCCCAAGTATAGTTCTTAAACGGGTTGTATAATTCACCGCCTAAATTGGCACTTAAACCGGCTCTTGCCATCTGTTGTGCTTGTTCCCATGAATAACCGGAGTTGAATGCATAACCGTTACGAAGAGCTTCATAAGTCAATTGGACGAATTCTTTCTGATCAACCATATCATACGGTTGGATGGCACGTGAAGCCCATCCTACGGTAGAGCGCCATGTAACCTGGGCTTTCCCTTCTCTACCCTGTTTGGTCGTGATCATGACGACACCATTTGCACCACGTGCACCATACAAAGCACCGGCGGAAGCGTCTTTCAATACAGTCATGGACTCAATGTCAGACGGATTGATAGAGCTTAAAGATCCATCGAACGGAATGCCATCGACAACGTACAGTGGGTCTTGTGATGCGTTAATTGAACCGTAACCGCGGATCACAATGGAAGCATCTTCGCCAGGCTGTCCGGATCCGGAAGTTGTTAACAAACCTGTAGCCTGTCCTTCCAATCCTTTCGTTAAGTTCGTGATAGGGCGAAGTTCTAACTTTTCATTACTAATCGTAGAGGCCGATCCAGTAAAAGAACTTTTTTTCGCAGTTCCATAAGCGACAACCATTACTTCATCAAGCATCTGATTATCAGATTCCAAAGTAATTTTCAAATTCGGTTTCACTCCGATTTCCTGGGCCTTCATACCCACGAAGGAAACTACCAGAGTCTTTGCAGAACTTGGTACATCCAGAGAAAATGCACCGTTAAAATCTGTTACCGTACCTATAGTCGTACCTTTAACAACTATAGATGCACCAATGATGGGCTCGTTGTCTTCCGCCGAAATAACAGTACCTGTTACTTTCGTCGTCTGAGCGTTGGCCATCCCAATGCCTAATAATAGGCAGAATAAAAGGAAAGTTAACCTTTTCATAGACACACTTTTTTTGTTTAACTTATAAATAACTAATTTGCACTATCTGTTTTTTTACACATCATGTAATGTATAAATATTCCTAAGAGAGGGCAAATGTAATAATAAATTTATTATAACAACTAAAAACTAATAGGATTTTACAAAAATGGGGATGATAATTAACAAAAGATCATGCAAAATCGATATTTTGGATTGAATTCTCATGACATTCCTCTTAATTCCGCCTCCTTTAAAATTATCTATTTTTAACCTCTCGCCCAAGCATCGTTTTTGGGCGATTCTGAGGGGTCAAAAAAGAGCTCAGGTCTACAAGGGTAGAAAATAATCAAAAACTGACAAATATTATGGTATGATATTGCAATACACTCCGATCTTGGTATAAGTTAGACAAATCAGTTATCTTTTTCCGGCTATCAAAAAGTCAAATCAAAACAATCCTCTTCTTTAAGCCCTAAAACAAGACTACGCCTTGTGCCGCAAAAGAGAGCCTGCGGTATGAGGAAAGCCTCGCCTTAAGGCTGCCCGACAGGACATAGCCCAGAGCACAGCCCTAAGATATCGACACTATAATCACAAACATGAAACACACCGGTAAATCATCATTCACTTCCAAGAAATGAACCTGTTCTAAACGGATTTATATATGATAAAAAATACAAGAACCCCTCCCCAAAAGGCGGATATCCATATATTGTTAATATTCAAACTCTTGCCAAATTTCTTGTTTCTTAAAAAATATTACCCTTGCGGGAAATTTGAAATATATGGGGTATAAAATCAAATTTCATGCGCTACTGTTTCGATTCAGACCAACGGGTATTTTGGAAAATCGTACAATAAGTAAGAAATAACAAAAAGTTTGCTTTAAGCAAAGCATGATAATATGACAGTTGTTTTCGCAATCAATAATAAGTTTCTATAATAATAGACCAATTGTACCGCTAAAGAATCAGGATAAAACTGGTAGAACAGTAGTCCTATTTACGATTATCTTTGAAGGAACCATTATTTAGAGTATATATATTAATACTCTGAATATCAATAGTATGTATATGGATTATATTCGATGCGTAATTTCTTATAAATAGATAATAGCTTAGACTACATAAATAATTAACCAATTAACAATCAGGATGTTACAAATGCACCAAGTTCTGCAAAGACTCTGATTGTTTCTTTTGTAGGTATGAAGTCCCAGGAAGTCGGGGTGAAACCGACGTTACATGTCTTGTTGGCATCAGACAATCAAATGCTTGACGAAGTTATGGTTGTCGCTTATGGTACTGCTAAAAAGTCATCATTTACCGGAGCAGCTTCATCTGTGAATACAGAGAAAATATTAAAAGATGTACCTGTTACATCTTTTGAGCAAGCCTTGCAAGGCGCAACAACAGGTCTGACCGTAAATTCGAGCAGTGGACAGCCAGGTGCAGGTTTAAGTATTCGTATTCGTGGTACAGGTTCCATGAACGCCACAAATGAACCTCTCTATGTAATTGACGGAGTACCCGTTGTTTCCGGTGATATTGCCGTATCTGGAGTAAGCAATGATTCAAAAGCATTCAATATTATGTCTTCAATCAATCCGAGCGATATCGAAAACATTACGGTTTTGAAAGATGCGGCAGCTGCTTCCTTGTACGGTTCACGTGCAGCAAATGGTGTAATCCTTATTACGACGAAAAGAGGTAAGGAAGGTAAGACCCAAATCAATTTTAAAGCGAACTGGGGCTTTTCCGACTGGGCTGTTAAAAACAGAGAAACTGTTTCCGGGGAACAGCAACATGAACTTACCTATGAAGCTTATTACAATGAAGGTATCCTGTACAAGGATATGTCAGATGAGGAAGCAAGAGCTTATGCGCAGGATGGTGCAGATACTTTCGCCCCTCTGAGAGATCACTATTCAAACTGGGAAGATGCATTGTTCAAGAAAACGGCATTCAACCAGAATTATGAATTTTCGGCACAAGGAGGTAGCGAGCAGACCAGTTTCTTTGCTTCATTAAACTACAAAACAGAAGACGGTATGATCAATACGACCGGTATGGAAGGCTTTACCGGTAGAGCTAACGTTACCCACAGATCAAAAGATGGGAAGATGCAGATGGGAGCAAACATCTCATTCTCAAAACAAAAATCAGAAATGGCTTCGGAAGGTACAGCTTATGCCAATGCCTATTTCGTTAAAAACTGGTATGCCATTCCTAACATTCCTATCTATAATGAAGATGGATCGTTTTACGACGGTTTCCCATTGGCCCAGTTAAATGTGCCTAACCCATTAAAAGACCAGGGGTTGGATAAAAACACTTCGGAAGTATTGAGAAGCACCAACTCCCTGTGGGCTTCTTATAAAATAATCGAAGGTCTGACAATCAAGGAAACAATAAGTTATGACTTTATCGACAACCAGTCTACGACTTATTGGCCGATGAATTCAAATAACGGTGAGGCTTACAAAGGCTTGATGATCAAATATCCGTATCAGCATCACAATATCTATTCATCAACAGTATTGAATTATACCAATACATTTGCCGACAAACATAATTTGGATGTTTTGGTCGGTTGGGATGTCGATGATAGAAAAGAACAATATGTCCAGGCTGTCGGAGCTAACTATCCGCACGATAAACTGCCGGAGCTGGAGAACACTTCGGAACCGATGACGGCAGCGTCCGGATATAAGGAAGACCACCTGTTGTCTTTGCTCTCCCGTATCAACTATGACTACGATAACAAGTATTATATTTCAGCAAATTACCGTCGTGACGGTAGTTCGAGATTAGGAGCAAACAAACGTTGGGGTAACTTCTGGTCTGTTTCAGGGGCTTGGAGATTGAGCCAGGAAGCTTTCATGAAGGATTTGACCTATGTCGATGATTTAAAACTGAGAATTTCATACGGTATAAATGGTACTTTGCCTTCCAAATTTTATTCCCATTTAAGTCTGTTCGGTTATGGTTATAACTATCAGGATCAACCGGGATCTGCTCCTACGACTATCCCTAACCCTGATTTGGGATGGGAAAAGAATGAAAACTTCAACATCGGTTTTGATGCCAGACTGTTCGGCCGTTTAAGCGTCGCATTCGATTTCTATAATCGTGAAACAAAAGACTTGCTGCAGGATGTTCCGGTATCTATGACCACTGGTTTCAATAACACATTGAAAAATGTAGGTGCTATGAATAACCGCGGTATAGAATTGGATGTAAACTATGACGTATTCAACGAAACTGCTCTAAAATGGTCTACCGGTATTGTTTTGTCTCACAATAAAAATAAGGTCAGCAAACTGTATGGAGGAAAAGACATCATTGACGGAACTACCATTTTAAGAGAAGGTGAATCTTATTATTCCTGGTGGAGTCGTGAATGGGCCGGCGTCGATCCGCAAACAGGTGAAGAGCAATGGGTATTGAACACAGAGAATGAAGATGGAACAATCAATCGTGAATTGACTAAAGACCCGTCACAGGCTCAACGTGTTATCGTTGGAAAACCGGACCCTAAAATAACCGGGGGATGGAGAAATACTCTTTCTTGGAAAGGATTGGATTTAAATGCTTTATTTTCATTCTCTTTAGGTGGTCATATCATGGATGATCCTGCGTTGCTGTACACTGATACGGATGGTGAAACAGCATATCAATCCATCGGTATCCAGCAGTTGGACAGATGGCAGAAGCCCGGCGATATCACAGATGTGCCGAGACGTATCAATAGCTACCAATATGCTCGTTACGGAAGTTCCCGCCATATGAAAAGCTCCAATCATCTTCGTCTGAAAACCGTGACATTATCTTATAATTTGCCTTCAAAATGGATGCAGGCTGCCGGAATGAGAAATGTCAGAATCTTTGCATCCGGTAATAACCTGTTGACATGGGCTGCTTATAAGAATATTGATCCTGAACAACCGGTTAAAGGTGTAGCTACTTGGGCATTGCCTAACTTGAAATCAGTAACATTTGGTATTGAAATCGGATTGTAATCCGGAATTCGTTTTACTATAAATAATAACAATGATGAATAGACTAAATATAAAATCTATATTTGTTGCTGCTGCAATAGCTTCAGTTACATTTACATCTTGTGATGGATATCTGGAAACTCTCCCTTCAGATTCATTGGTCAGTACAGATGCTATCACATCTTTGCAAGATGTAGAAACAGCATTGAACGGTACATACTACAGTTTAAAAGACGACAGCTATTACGGTTGTGACTTTGTTTCACGTGCCGAAGTCGGAGGTGAAGATGTGCAGACAATTTCTTCCGGCGGTTTAAGAACAGATACTTATTACCGTTTCACGCATCGTCAGAATAACTCGCCGGAAGATCTGTGGAGTTTTCCGTATAAGATCATTAATCGCGCCAATGTATTGCTAAACGCAATTGAAACAGGTGATCTTCCTGCCGGAGATGAACTCAATAATGCAAAAGGAGAAGCTTTGGCTCTTCGTGCTTTATGCCATTTTAACCTCCTGATCACATACGGAAAGCCTTATTTTGTAGAAAATGGAGCCACTCCGGGCGTCATATTGGTAAAAGAAGTTTTGGGCGCAGACGATCTTCCCGGCCGTTCAACCGTAGCAGAAGGATATGAAATGGTCATCAACGATTTGGAAGAAGCTTTGAAATATATCGGAACAGAAGTAAAAGACGGACGTTTCAATAGTTGGGCTGTAAAAGGTTTGCTGGCACGTGTCAATCTATATAAACGAGATTGGGACAAGGCTTTTTCTTATGCTGAAGACGTCATTAACAATTCTCCGTATTCTTTGCTGAAAACAGAAGATTATGTAGCGGCATGGTCAGGAAGATATTCTTCGGAATCTGTATTCGATCTGGAAATATCGGACTTGGATGCTGGTAATCGTGAAATGTTTGGATATGTGGTCGATCCTAAAGGATATGCGGCAGTCTCCAACACGAAAGAATTTGAAGATCTTATCAATGAGAATCCGGATGACATCCGCCGTAATTTGTTGGCTGCGACATCTGTCGAAGGCCGTACTTACATGAATAAATATCCGGGCATCAATGGCAAAAGTGCTGTAAACAATATCCGTGTAATTCGTCTGTCCGATATTTATCTGATTGCTGCCGAGGCTGCATTAAAAAAATCTTCTGCAGATCAGGCAAGTGCAAATAAATATTTGAATGCGATTATCAAACGCGCTATTCCTTCCGCTTCAGATGTGACTGCCACCGAAGCATTGGTCTTGAAAGAAAGACGTAAGGAATTGGTAATGGAAGGTCATCGTTTTTATGACATCATGCGTTTGGGAATCACGGTGACTCGTAAGGGAGGATATCACTTCCTGAACAATACCGATCTTATATCTCCGAGTTATCAGGATTATCGCACGATTTTGGCAATACCACAGGCTGAAATAGATGTTAATCCTAATATCAAACAGAACGAAGGGTACTTCTAAAAAATAGAATCTGAATGAAAAGGGTCGTGTCATAATTCACTATCCTGTAATCCCGGACTTGATCCGGGAGCGCATTCTTTTAAGCAATATACATGAAACCGATTAATTTGAAATGAGTTGATTTCAAATTAGTCGGTTTCATATTTATGGCATTCAACTATTGTCACTACGTTTGTTTATAATAAAAAGATTGTTCTATGGAAGCACCATTCGTTTACGGACGTATTGCCGATGATCGGAATTTTACTGATACCGGAAAGCGAATATCGGATGAATGATCCGGTAGTATGATTGCCGACAAAATGAAAAATCATCCATATTATACTCAGCAACTAAGGTAGAACCATAGTCCCAATTTACGATCATCTTTGAAAAAACCATTATTTAGAGTATATATATTAATATTCTGTATATCAAATACATGTACATAAATCATATTCGATGTATTATTTCTTATAAATAGATAATAGCTTAGACTACATAAATAATTAATCCACTAACAATCAGTATATTACAAATGTACCAAGTTCTGCAAAGACTCTGGTAGTTTCTTTTGTGGGTATGAAGGCCCAGGAAATCGGAGTGAAACCGAATCTTCGTTTGGTATTGGAACCTGATAACCAAATGATTGACGAAGTGGTCGTGGTGGCGTATGGTACTGCGAAAAAAGCCGCTTTTACTGGATCAGCCGGTGTTGTAAAGACCGAACAAATTGAAAAGCGCCAGGTTTCAGATGTTACAAATGCATTAGCCGGTGCTGTTGCCGGTGTGCAAATTCAAAGTGCGAACGGACAGCCGGGAACCTCAGCAACCGTTAAAATCCGTGGTGTAGGCTCTATAAATGCCAAATCCGATCCTCTATATGTGGTAGATGGTATTCCTTATGATGGCGATATCTCTTCTATTAACTCGCAGGATATTGAATCAATGACCGTATTGAAGGATGCAGCTTCGACCGCTTTGTACGGTGCACGTGGTGCAAATGGTGTGATTATGATCACAACCAAAAAAGGTAAAAGTGGCAAGGCATCCATTAATTTCGACGCTAAATGGGGTGTAAATTCCCGGATGATAAAAAACTATGATGTTATGACAGACGTAACGGATTATATGGACCATGCTTATCAGGCTTTATATAATGCTGGTACATATAATTTGGGGTATGATGCAGCTAAATCAAATAGCTATGCCAACACTTGGCTGCCTATTAATAGTAAAGGCGGTTTAGGCTGTCAAATCTTTACTGTTCCTGATGGAGAATCTTTATACGGATTAGATGGTAAAATGAATCCAAATGCCAAATTGGGATATACGGATGGCTCCTATTATTATACTCCGGATAATTGGGCAAATGAAATATTCAGCAATAAAGGCCGTCAGGAATATAATCTGAATGTTTCCGGTTCTTCAGAGAAAGCCAATTATTATGTGTCTTTTGGCTATTTGGATGATCAAGGTATTATCGATGGCTCTGGCTTCACAAGATATTCAACCCGTGCCAAAGGTGATTATCAGGTGAAAGAATGGTTGAAAGTTGGTGCAAACCTCAGTTATACTTATTCAAACAGCCGCTATCCGGGAGACCAGACTGCAACAGCTTCTTCAGGAAATGCTTTCTTGATGGCAAATATGATTGCTCCGGTTTATCCTTTATACGTGCGTAATGCGGACGGTTCTATTAAAATGAATGGCGGACGTAAAGTTTACGATTACGGTGACGGGGTAAGCACTAAATTCTCTCGTTCATTTATGGCTATTTCCAATCCTGCCGGTGACTTGATTTATAATAAAGACGAATATCTGCACGATATCGTGAATGCTAACTGGTATGCTGACTTTACTCCTATAGAAGGATTGACTGTTACCGCTCGTTATGGTATGAATTTGGACAGCCAGCGGTATAATTTGTTGGGTAATGCCTATTCGGGCCAGAGCGCTTCTTATGGAGGTACAGCCTATCAAGGACATTCACGTACTTGGGGATTCGACCAACAGTATATTGCAACTTATCAAAAGACGTTCAACGATGATCATAACCTCGATGTAATGATCGGATACGATGGATATAAATGGAATGAAGAGGTTGTGGAGGCTTCCGGACAGAACTTGTATAACCCTGAAAATTTCCATGTTAATAATGCGATCGATCAACTTATTGGATATGGATATGGAAACTCATACGCTACAGAAGGTTATATCGCTCGCGTAAACTATGATTATCAGAACACATATTATGTAAGTGCATCTTTCCGCCGTGACGGCTCTTCCCGATTCCATCCGGATCACCGTTGGGGTAATTTCTGGTCGGCAAGTGCTGCCTGGATATTGTCTAAAGAAAGTTTCCTCGAAGATGTGAAATGGATTGATTTATTAAAATTCAAAGCTTCTTTTGGGCAGCAGGGTAATGATATGATTGGTAATTATTATGCTTATATCGATCAGTTCAAAATGACTGGCGCCAACGGTATTTTTTCTGATGGTGCATTGGATTATAAAGGAAATCCTGATTTGACATGGGAAACATCGACCTCTTTCAACACGGGTTTTGATTTTAGCATGTTCAATAATCGTTTCAATGGTAGTATCGAATATTTCTTGCGCCAATCCAGTGATATGCTGTATTACAAACCGGTTGGACCGATTTCTGGCTATCAGGAAATTCCTATGAACGTCGGTGCTATGCGTAACTCTGGTTTGGAATTAGATTTCAGCTATGCTATTATCAAAAATAAAGATATCAGTTGGGATGTCAATTTAAATGCATCATTCATTAAAAATGAAATTATTGAATTGCATCCGGACTTGAACGGCGAATTGATCAACGATACGCGTATCTATACAGAAGGAGAATCTATGTATCGTATGTATCTGGTCAAATATGCAGGTGTCGATCCTGAAACCGGTATGGCGTTGTATTGGGCGAAAGATAAAGACGGAAATCCTATTAAGACCTCAGACTATTCAAGTGCGGTCAACTACAAAGAAGCGACTGATGATTTGTTGCCGACTGTTTATGGTGGTTTCGGGACTTCTTTGAGCTTGTATGGATTCGACGCTTCTGTTCAGCTGTCTTATCAGTTAGGCGGTAAGATTTATGATTCTGGTTACGCACGATTTATGCATGGAGGGGCCGCTACCTATGCAGGAACAAACTGGCATAAAGATATTTACAATGCATGGACCGAAACAAACAAAAATACCGATGTTCCGCGTCTGGATGCAGAAGACAAATATGCAAGTTCACAGTCAGATCGTTGGTTAACGAAATCAAACTATCTTTCTTTGAACAATATCACAATCGGTTATACTTTGCCTAAATCATTGACGACTAAATTCTTGGTGGACAGACTGCGTGTTTATTTCGCTGCTGATAATGTTGCATTGCTTTCTGCTCGCAAAGGTCTTGATCCACGTCAGAGTTATACCAGCGCCACAACTGCACTTTATACTCCGATCCGTACAGTTTCAGGAGGTATTAGCGTTACATTCTAATTAATAAACGAATAAAGTTATAAATATATGAAAGCTAAATATATATTATCTGTATGCGCTCTTTCTACATTAGCCTTGAACAGTTGTGTAGATTTGGACACATATCCTGAAGATAAAATTATTACATCCGACCAGAAAGAAGAAGTGGCAGAAAGCGATCCTTCCAAAGCTGAAGCCGGTGTCAATGCGGTGTTTACACAATTCAGTTCTTATGGCTCCATCATTACTGAAACAGAACGGCATAATGATATCGGCTATCCGGGCTTGATGTTGTTCATGGATACGAATGGTGCAGACTTTGTAAGTAAAGATAACGGTTATAACTGGATGGGCAATAGCTTGACTTATGAAGACCGTATTTTTACAGCTTATGAATGCCGGATGATGTGGGGAGTGATGTATAACCAAATTTATGCTGCTAACAATGTCGTAGCTTCGGTTGGCGAAAATCCGGATGATCCGACTTTGCAAAACTATCTTGCACAAGCATTGGCAACCCGGGCTTTTAACTATTGGGTATTGGCACAAAACTACCAATTCAACTATAGAACTCACAAAACATCGCCTTGCGTCCCTATCATTACCGAACAGAATGCTGCCACTGCCTCAACGGAAGGCTGTGCCCGTTCAACGGTCGAGGAAGTTTATACTCAGATTATGAACGACATCAATAAGGCAATCGAATATTTGGAAAACTCAACCATCAAGAGGAGAGACAAACGCTACATTGACATAACTGTGGCTTATGGTTTGCGTGCTCGTATCAATTTAACAATGGGGAATTGGGCTGATGCGGCAAAAGATGCGGAAAGTGCGATCAACCTATCATCTGCAACACCCTATTCTATTGATGAAATGAAAAGACCGGCGTTCAATACTGCTGATGATAATTCTTGGATGTGGGCAATCAAGGTTGCGGAATCTGATCGTGTTGTAACGACCGGTATCTGTAATTTCCCGTCTCACATGGGATCATTAAACTATGGATATTGCTGGTATAGTGGCGGCCGTCAGATTAATAAGAATTTGTATAATTCAATTCCGGATACAGATGTTCGTAAGGGATGGTGGCTGAATGAAGATACTGTTTCTCCGATTCTGACAGAAGAAGAACAAGATCTGGTCTATTATTATTATGGTGCTTATACACAGGTAAAGTTTGCTCCATATAATGACGAATTGGAAACTTCTACGAATGCAAGCGATATACCTTTAATGCGTATAGAAGAAATGTACTTGATCAAAGCTGAAGGTGAGGCTATGAGTGGAAACGTAGCCGGGGCTAAGACGACTCTTGAGTCTTTCTTGCGTGATTATCGTGATCCGGAGTATTCATGTACTGCTTCGACACCTGAAGCTATGCAAGAAGAAATCTATCATCAACGCCGTATTGAACTTTGGGGTGAAGGTATGAGCTGGTTTGATATTATGCGTTTGAACAAAGGCGTTGATCGTCGTGGCGCTGGTTATCCAAATGCATCATCCGTCTTTAATATCCAACCCGGAGATCCGATCTTATTGTGGCGTTTGCCGGAAAAAGAAATCCAGGCAAATCCGGCTTTGTCTAACAGTGACAATAATGAAGCCGTACCTGTTCCTTCTCCTGTTCCTGATATAGAATAAAATAATTAAAACAAGAAGGAAAAAGTTTACATCCGGAAAAGGAATAAAGAGGCGTGTTTTTGTGAACACGTCTCTTTTTTTGTCTCTGTCCAGGCTTTTGCGGGATCGCTCTGAGGATAGTTGTTCTTCTATTGAAACATGAAATATAACAAACTTTTAGTTTGTCTCATACGGAACAAAGAACTTATTATTGTTCCTTCGTGTTCTCATTCAGAAAATAATGTATATCATGGAAAAAGTTATTTACAATCTGGTGTTCAATCGGAAGAAGCGGTTGAATGCAGAAGGAAAGGCTTTGATTCAGGTAGAGGCCTACCTGAATAGGCAAAAGAAGTATTTCTCAACGAAAATCTATGTTAAACCCACGCAGTGGGATAGCAAGAAGAAGGCTGTGAGGAATCATCCCAACATGGATGAACTCAATCAGTACATTGAGGATTATATTTCTTATTTGGAACGGATCGAATTGGATATGGTTCAGAGCGGACGTCCGTTCTCTTTGAGGGATTTGAGAGAGAAGGGAGATTTTGAATCCGTCTCTTCTTCTTTTGTCTCTTTTATGAAAAATGAGATCGAGCATAGTAATTTAAGACTTTCCACGTTGAAAAACCACTTATCCACTTTGCAGGTTTTGTGCCAGTATCAGCCACAAGTCTCTTTTGAAGATCTCACTTTTAATTTCCTTTGTGATTTTGAACGTTTTCTTCTTGAGCAAAAGTATCACCGGAATACGATTGCCAAGCATATGAAGCATCTGAAAAGATATGTCAACCTGGCGATTAATAAGGATTTGTTTGAATTGCAGAAATATCCTTTTCGCAAGTATAAGATTAAATATATGGAAAGCAAGCGTGGTCATCTGACGCCGGAAGAATTGGATAGGCTGGAGAAAGTCGCTCCTAAATTGCAACGGACGCTCAGACGGACACTCGATATGTTCCTCTTCAGCTGCTATACCGGGCTTCGTTTTTCCGACATTGTAAATATACGGCCGGATAATTTCCATTTGATCGATGATAAGTTATGGCTGGTCTATTCATCGGTCAAGACGGATGTCAACGTCAGGCTTCCTTTATTCCTGTTGTTCGACGGGAAAGCCCTTGCTGTCTATGAGCGTTATCGAAAGCGTTATTCAAGAACGCTGTTTGGAGTCTCTGTCTCGGCAAACTCGAACGTGAATAAACAGCTGAAAAGAATTTGCCGGCTGGCGGAAATAGATAAAAGGCTGTCTTTCCACATGGCCCGCCATACCAATGCTACCTTATTGTTATATAATGGGGCGAATATCACGACAGTCCAGAAGCTGTTAGGGCATAAAAGCGTACGGACAACGGAAATCTATAGTGATATTATGGATATGACTGTTATACGGGATCTGGAAAATATCACGTTGAAATAAAACAGAGCAATGGATGCAGGAGGACAGGCTGTATTGGACGGGGTTTGATACGGCCTGATCTTTCATGATTTTATTTAGCCGCCGAGAATTGTAAATATGACAAAATGTTATCTTTTTATGCCGCCGAAAGAGGTGTGCTGCTATGTGTGCTTACTTTTTATTATATTTTCCTGTTGTCAAACATTAAAATAGGCTCGAATTTTTACGGTGTTTATGCTTTGAAAAGTAAATAAAATATGCGACTTTTGTTGGCATGATGAGTCAACCGTTAGCAGAGAGATTACGTCCGAAAACGTTGGACGACTATATCGGGCAGAAACACCTGGTAGGTCCGGGTGCTGTCCTTAGAAAGATGATTGATGCGGGCCGAGTCCCTTCTTTTATATTGTGGGGACCTCCGGGAGTAGGAAAGACTACGCTGGCGCAGATTATTTCGAATAAACTGGAAGCTCCGTTTTATACGTTGAGCGCAATCAGTTCAGGAGTGAAAGATGTGCGGGAGGTAATAGAAAAGGCAAAAAGCAACCGCTTTTTCAATACCGTTTCACCGATCCTGTTTATTGACGAAATACATCGCTTTAGCAAGTCGCAGCAGGACTCTCTGCTCAATGCAGTAGAGACAGGTGTGGTAACCTTGATCGGTGCCACGACGGAGAATCCCTCGTTCGAGGTCATCCGTCCGTTGCTTTCCCGTTGCCAGGTATATGTCTTGAAGTCGTTGGAGAAAGCGGATCTGTTGACCTTGTTGAATAAGGCGGTTACGGAAGATATCGTATTGAAGGATATGAATATCGTGCTGACCGAGACGGACGCCATGTTGCGTTATTCCGGTGGCGATGCACGGAAACTGCTGAATATCCTGGAGCTTGTTGTAGCTGCAGAAGAAGGAAATGAAAAGATTGAAATAACAGATGAAAAGGTGGTAGAGCGCTTGCAGGAAAATCCGGCGGCGTATGATAAAGGAGGAGAGATGCATTATGACATTATATCCGCTTTCATCAAATCCATTCGCGGAAGTGATCCGGATGCCGCTATCTATTGGCTGGCGCGTATGGTTGCCGGTGGCGAAGACCCGGAATTCATAGCCCGCCGTCTGGTTATTTCAGCATCGGAAGATATCGGGTTAGCGAATCCGAATGCTCTATTGCTGGCAAATGCTTGTTTTGATGCCTTGAAGAAAATCGGCTGGCCGGAAGGACGGATCATTTTGGCGGAAACGACCGTTTATCTGGCATGCAGTCCCAAAAGTAATTCGGCTTATATGGCGATTAACGATGCGTTGGAGTTAGTGAATCGTACAGGTAACTTGCCTGTTCCCCTTCATTTGCGGAATGCACCGACAAAATTGATGGCGGAGTTGAATTACGGAAAAGATTACAAATATGCGCACGATTATGAAAATCATTTTGTCAAGCAAGAGTTCCTTCCTAAGGAAGTTTTGAATGAACGGCTGTGGAAAGGACAGGAAAATCCATCCGAACACAAACTTATTGAACAAATGAGACGTTTGTGGGGAGGACGATTTTAGGAATTGATAATTGATAATTGAAAGTGGAAAATGAAAGATAAATGTAAACGGAATGGCTGTAGTTGCGACGTTTTGCTGATATTTTTCGGCTTTTAGTTTTCATTTCTCGATTTAATTCGTACATTAGCCGCCTGTTTTTGGAAAATTAGTTACTTGAATTATATTTAACATTAAAAAGACATTGGTATGAAGAAGCACAATTTTTATGCAGGTCCCTCTATCTTGAGCGAGTATACAATTAAAAATACGGCTGCTGCGGTAGAAAGTTTTGCCGGTATGGGTTTATCTCTTCTTGAAATCTCCCACAGAAGTAAAGAATTTGTAGCTGTGAATGATGAGGCACGTGCATTGATCAAAGAGTTACTGGATGTTCCTGCCGGTTATGAAGTTGTCTTTATGGGAGGCGGTGCAAGCATGCAGTTCTGTATGGTCCCTTATAACCTGTTGAATAAGAAAGCTTCTTATCTGGATACAGGTACATGGGCATCTAATGCGATTAAGGAAGCCAAGTTGTTTGGTGAAGTAGATGTGGTTGCTTCCTCCAAAGATGCAAACTATACTTATATCCCTAAAGATTATAAGGTAGCTGAAGATTCGGATTATTTCCATTTTACCTCCAACAATACGATCTACGGAACCGAAATGCGTAAAGATCCGGATATGAATGTTCGTTTGGTTTGCGATATGTCTTCCGATATCTTCTCCCGTCCGATCGATATTTCCAAATATGACATTATTTATGCCGGTGCACAGAAGAATCTGGCTCCTGCCGGTGTGACACTCGCGATTGTGCGTCAGGATGCATTGGGGCATGTGGACCGTCCTATTCCCACTATGTTGAATTATAACACGCATATCAAGAAAGACTCTATGTTCAACACGCCTCCCGTACTGCCTATCTATGCAGCTCTGCAGACATTGAAATGGTATAAGGAACAGGGCGGTATTGCTGCTATGGAAAAGAAAGACCTGGAAAACGCAGCTATCCTGTATGATGAAATCGATCGCAACAAGTTGTTTAAAGGAACAGTTGCAACGGAAGACCGTTCTATCATGAATGTTTGTTTCGTGATGAATGACGAATATAAGGAACTGGAAGACGAATTCAGCAAATTCGCTGCGGCTGCCGGTATGGTAGGTATCAAGGGACACCGTTCTGTCGGTGGTTTCCGTGCTTCTCTGTACAACGCAATGCCTAAGAGTAGCGTTGAGGCTTTGGTTGCATGTATGAAAGAATTTGAAAAGCAGCATTGATTATGGCAAAGATATTAGTAGCAACAGATAAACCTTTCGCTGCGATAGCAGTGAAAGGTATCCGCGAAGTCGTGGAAAGTGCAGGTGATGAACTGGTCCTGTTGGAGAAATACGGTGAAAAGGCTAAACTGCTGGAAGCCGTCAAGGATGTGGATGCCATCATTATCCGTAGTGACATTATCGATGCCGAAGTGTTGGATGCCGCTAAACAGTTGAAGATCGTGGTACGTGCCGGAGCCGGTTACGATAACGTTGATCTGGCTGCTGCGACAGCGCATAATGTCTGTGTGATGAATACACCGGGGCAGAACTCCAATGCCGTTGCCGAATTGGCTTTCGGTATGATGGTAATGGCTGTCCGTAACTTCTATAACGGCACTTCCGGTACGGAACTGAAAGGAAAGAAACTGGGTATCCATGCCTATGGCAATGTAGGCCGTAATGTGGCTCGTATCGCGAAAGGTTTCGGAATGGAAATCTATGCATTCGACGCTTTCTGCCCGGCTTCGGCCATTGAGGCGGATGGTGTGAAACCGGTTGCTTCACCGGAAGAGCTTTATGCTACCTGCGATGTCGTTTCCTTGCATATCCCGGCAACTGCCGAAACAAAGAACTCCATCAATTATGCTCTGGTCGGCAAGATGCCGAAAGGCGGCTTGCTGGTCAATACGGCCCGCAAGGAAGTTATTAATGAAGCAGAACTTATCAAGTTGATGGAAGAACGTGCGGACCTGAAATATGTAACCGACATCATGCCTGCTGCCAACGAAGAGTTTGCAGCCAAGTTTGCCGGCCGCTATTTCTCCACTCCCAAAAAGATGGGGGCACAGACTGCCGAAGCCAATATCAATGCCGGTATTGCCGCTGCCAAGCAGATCGAAGGTTTCCTGAAAGAAGGATGTGAAAAATTCAGAGTAAACAAATAGATTTATAATTTATGATTTATGGAGCAAAACCCGACCTATGAGAAAGCTTTGTTGTTTGCGAAATTGAGGAAAATCCTCGTATCCATAATCCTTACCTCTAAAAGGAAGCTCCATAAATCATAAATCATAAATCATAAATCGAAAATATCATGGCACAAATTAAACCTTTCAAAGGAATCCGTCCTCCTAAGGATTTGATCGAACAAGTGGCTTCCCGTCCATACGATGTATTAAATTCCGAGGAGGCGCGTGAAGAAGCAAAAGGCAATGATAAATCTCTTTATCACATCATTAAGCCGGAGATCGACTTCCCGGTCGGGACGGATGAACACGATCCGGCTGTTTATTTGAAGGCTGCCGCCAATTTCCGGATGTTCCAGGAAAAGGGCTGGCTGGTGCAGGATAAGGAAGAATGTTACTATGTGTATGCCCAGACTATGAACGGCAAGACGCAGTACGGCCTGGTTGTCGGTGCGTACGTGCCCGATTATATGAATGGCGTTATCAAGAAACATGAGCTGACACGCCGTGACAAGGAAGAAGATCGCATGAAACATGTCAGGGTGAACAATGCCAACATCGAACCGGTCTTCTTTGCCTATCCCGATAATGCGGAGTTGGACAAGATTGTCGCCAAATATACATCCCGCAATCCTGAGTATGACTTTGTAGCGAAGGATGATGGTTTCGGCCATACGTTCTGGATTATCGATGAGGCAGCCGATATTGCCCGTATCACGGAGTTGTTCGGCGAAATGCCTTCCTTGTATATTGCCGACGGCCATCACCGTTCTGCCGCCGCCGCCTTGGTTGGTGCGGAAAAGGCAAAACAGAACGCCGATCATAAAGGTGACGAAGAATATAACTATTTTATGGCAGTCTGTTTCCCTGCAAACCAGTTGACCATTATCGACTATAACCGGGTGGTGAAAGATCTGAACGGCCTGTCGGAAGAAGAATTTCTGGCTAAGTTAGGGAAGAATTTTATAGTAGAAGAAAAAGGTACTGATATTTATAAACCGGCAGCTTTGCATAACTTCTCCCTCTATTTAGATGGAAAATGGTATTCGTTGACTGCCAAGCCGGGAACATACGACGATAACGACCCGATCGGTGTCCTGGATGTGACGATCTCTTCCAACCTCATTCTGGATGAAGTCTTGGGTATTAAAGACCTCCGTTCGGACAAGCGTATTGATTTCGTAGGCGGTATCCGTGGACTGGGAGAATTGAAACGTCGTGTGGACAGTGGCGAGATGAAGGTGGCGCTGGCGCTTTATCCTGTCACCATGAAGCAACTGATGGATATTGCCGATACCGGTAATATCATGCCTCCCAAGACAACCTGGTTCGAACCGAAACTGCGTTCCGGCCTGGTTATCCACAAACTCGAATAGAATGATTTCACATTCACAAGCCTGCTTTAGGCCTGTATAATAACGATTTACTGTGAAGGCTGTATGTAGAGGTAGTTTCACCTGCCGCATACGGTCTTCACTTTTTTTATTTGGTTGTTCGGACACTTTTATGTAAGTTTGTGAGTATAACATAAAGAAGAATATGGAAAGAATCAGAAATATAGTATTTGACTTGGGAGGCGTCTTGATCGACCTGGATCATCACCAGGCTATGAGCCGTTTTGAAGAGATAGGAGTGAAGGATGCAAAACAGTTGCTCGATCCATACGAGCAGAAAGGTTTTTTTCTGGAAGTGGAAAATGGAAAGATCGATGTCGATACCTTCTGCCGGAAGTTGCGCGAGCATACCGGCAAGCAACTTTCTTATGATGAAATCAAATATGCCTGGATGGGCTTTATCGCCGGTGTCCCTCAATATAAGTTGGATTTCCTGCTGGAGCTTCGTAAGAAGTATAAGGTTTATTTGTTGAGCAATACGAACCCGATTGTCCAGTCGTGGGCGAGGAGCGAGGCGTTCACTCCCGCCGGTCGCCCGATATCTGCTTATTTCGACAAAATGTACACTTCCTATGAAGTTGGGGTGACGAAGCCGGATGCCGCTATCTTCAATCGGATGATAGAAGATGCTCCGCTTATTCCGGCAGAAACGTTGTTTGTCGACGATGCCAAATCGAATATAGAGGTCGGGCAAGAGCTCGGTTTTCATACCTATCAGCCGGAAAACGGGGAGGATTGGCGGGAAGCTGTTCTGGATATACTGGAAAAGTAATCTTCCGGCCTGCTCTTTTTAGTCGCCGAGTGCATTCTTATTTATCGGCCCACAGCTGTGAGCCGTACTTTCCACGTTTGTGAGCCGTACGTTCCACCCGTGTGAGCCGATCGGCTCACACGGGTGGAACGATTAGTTTCTCTTTGATGGTTACTTACTTTGTGCTTGGTTTCGGGAAAGTTTTTGTTATTCTCTTTCCTTCTTTATTTGGTAAGGGTTATAAGAACCGTATATGCATTTGATCCCTGTTTTTGTGTAAATTGAAAATCCTTGTCATCGCAGCTGATTTTCAAGCAAGAGGCCATGTGGTCTTCTTCTTTCCAATAAGAAGTAATGATATGTTCTTCGTTATCCCCGAATATATGTGGGCATACTAATTTCCATGTGATGGCAGATGCCACATAATCGAAAGTGCTGTATGAAAAATACAAGTATTCAGCTTGGTCGTTCTCAACCTCGACATAGAGTATTTCTTTTTGGTCTGATACATCGGTTGATGAGACCTGCAGTTTATACGCATCTGTGACTTGGAACGAATAGCCGCCGCTTTCCTGTTGATACTTTAGCCCGTTTACTAAATTCTTGCCGGAGCTATCCTCGAATTGCAGTTTAAGATGATATGTATAAGGAGGTGCGTCGTTACCATGGTTACATCGACTGAATAGCATGACTAATAGTGTCAATAGGCATAATAAATTTGTTGTTTTCATGAAGATTGTTGTTTTTATTTGGGACTTACATAAATATTTTGTCTGCGATATTTATAATCTTTATCACTTGTCGGGTTAGCTCCTGTGTACCAACCGTCATGACGGCCTCCCCATCCCCAATTCATGTGGAAAGTTGTATAGGAAATTCCACCGAAACCACCAGGCAAATCAAGCAAAGTTTCTCCGAAATTATCATACGAACCATTATAAAGATATTCTACATAATATTCATATTCAGAAGAATTACTTATTAGACCATCACATATCCAAGCATGCCCTTTTGTTAAATTTCTATCTCCGCACATAAATACTGGCCTGTTGAAATTTCTTATCTCAAATGCAACCTCGCTTGGTTTATGGTCTTTTAATATGGCATTATATCCATAATTGTCAAACTGCTTAACTGCGTTTTTGGGTTTTGCCCCAGAGGAATCTTCCCCATAATCAGTATCGATTGCTTTTCCCACTTCAGCAATTAAAAATTGATTTGCATATGTTGCCCCTGTATTTGGCATATCGTTCCAATTGAAATATGTCGGAAATCTATGAAATTTCATGATTTGTGCCATCGCAATTGCTACGCAGCCAGCCTGCGCTTGATTTGGACATAATGCATTGTAGGGTGAACCTTGATCCCATTGTGTTACAACCAATGGTTCTATTGAGGTGTGAATGCTTACATCTCTGATTCCTACAATTGTATATTCATAAGGAGATCCGCATTGATCGGCTGTGCTGTAAACCTTACTTGGCAGATTAACGTTTGACTGGGATGAAAGAGTGGTAAATGACCATCCCTCAGAATAATAAGTTTCATTCAATTGTTTGAGTCGGTTGCGACACATGATAGCTTCGGTGGAGTTACCTCCAGGTATGTTTGATCGTTGAAGTTCTGCCACTTGAGGGGTGTACTTAAGCCATTCAAGCGCAATTCGTGAAGTGATTTGCGGATCAAGATTTTCACTTGACTCAATAGCTTGAATTGTTTCGTCAAGCCATACTTTCAGACCTCCATTCATGTCTGTAGTATCGAGGACAAATTGGCTTTCGTTTGAGTAAGCCAGAATAGGGTAGTAGTCTTTGGTGGCACTCATAATTGCCCAACCGCCTTCTTCGTAGTTGACAACATAGGCAAGCGGGGTATTTGTATTGCTGTTGATAAGTTCAATCGAACCTATGGATTTGCTGCTCTTTGTTTGTTTACCGTTCTGAAAATCGGCAAAGAAAATATTTGCGATTTCTTGAGCTGTATTTTTGGATACAAAACTTTGTTTGGTTGGATTCCCGGATTCCCACATCTCAGGGAATGTTAGAATCTTTTCTTCATTGCTGCACGAGAGTAGACTGCAACAGATAAGCAATAAATTTGTGATTTTTTTCATAACTATATATTATTATTGATTGATAATAAAAATGTAACATATGTCGCAATGTAGCAAGAATACCTGAAATATCCTATTAAAATCAGAAAAGTTATTTCAATCTTGGTCAAAGGATGAGGGTTCACAAGAAGATTTTGATTGATAGGGGTTTAGGAGGTGTGTGAATGTGAAATGTAAAAAGGGAAACATCGGCTGATGCTTCCCTTTTTATCAATAAAGAGGATGTTCCCGATTACATGATACCGCGTTCGCGCAGTCTCTCCTGCCATTTCCAGGCGGAAGCCAATGTATCGGCCAATGTTTCTGTAGCTTTCCAGCCTAAGACTTTATTGGCGCGTTCGGGATTGGCCCAAACCTTTTCGATATCGCCTTCGCGGCGGCCTACGATCTTGTGCGGGACTTTAACGCCTGTTGCAGCTTCGAACGTGTTGATCAGCTCCAATACGGAAACACCGTTGCCGGTTCCGAGGTTGAAGATTTCCACATTTTCCAGAGACTTGCCACCCAACATACGGTCCATGGCGATCACGTGAGCCTTAGCCAGGTCTACGACGTTGATATAGTCGCGGATGCAGGAACCGTCAGGCGTGTCATAATCGTCGCCGAACACGCTCAACTCCTTGCGTATGCCCATAGCCGTCTGAGTCAGGTAAGGGATCAGGTTTTGAGGAACCCCGTTAGGCAATTCGCCGATCTCTGCTGTCGGATGTGCTCCGATCGGGTTGAAGTAGCGCAGGATGATGCTCTTGAAAGGAGCGCCGGCGTGGATCGTGTCGCGGATGATCTCTTCGTTGATCTGCTTCGTGTTTCCGTAAGGAGAAGTGGCCGGTTTGATCGGTGCGTTCTCGGTTACAGGCAGGTTTTCAGGGTCAGGCTGTCCGTAAACGGTGCAGGAAGATGAGAACACGATACCTTCGATATCGAATTCCGGCATCAGTTCCAACAGGTTTACCAGTGTAACGACGTTGTTTCGGTAGTATTTCAACGGCTGCTGTACGGATTCGCCTACTGCTTTGCTGGCGGCGAACAGGATGATGCCTTTGATTCCCGGATGAGCTTTCAACGCTTCGCGGGTTGCTTCCTTGTCTTTCAGGTCCAGCTGGATGAATTCAGGACGGATGCCTGTGATGCGTTCGATACCGTCCAATACTTCTATATTGGAGTTAGACAGGTCGTCGATGATGACTACTTCATAACCTGCGTTCTGCAGTTCTACTGTGGTGTGTGATCCGATGTAACCAGTTCCACCTGCTACTAAAATCTTTTGTTTCATCTTAGTGTTTATTTAGATTAGTAATTACACAATCCCTGAAAAACCCATGAAAGCCATAGCCAACAGACCTGCTGTGATAAGGGCGATCGGGGTTCCTTTCATGCCATCGGGAACATTTGTCATTGCTAATTGTTCTCTGACACCTGCAAAGATAATCAAAGCTAACGCAAATCCAATAGCTGTAGAGATTGCATATACAACGGATTCCAATAAATTATATTCTTTTTGTATTACGAGGATGGCTACACCCAGGATACAACAGTTTGTCGTGATCAGAGGAAGAAACACGCCAAGCGCCTGATAAAGGGCCGGAGAGACTTTCTTCAGGATGATTTCCACCATCTGTACCAATGCGGCAATGATCAGGATGAAGCTGATGGTCTGCATAAAGCCCAATCCAAAAGCATCCAGAATATATTTTTGTACGAGGAACGTTACGACAGTAGCGATCGTCAATACGAAAGTCACGGCGGCGCCCATGCCGGCTGCCGTTTCCACCTTCTTGGATACGCCCAGGAACGGACAGATACCCAGGAACTGTGCCAGTACAACGTTGTTTACGAATACGGCGGCAATAAAGATCAATATATATTCCATATCGTTCGTTTTTAAGCTTTACGCAGTTTGTTTACAATAGCAACCAGATATCCCAGCGCGATGAAAGCACCCGGAGCCAGTACGAAAATCAGTGAACCGTATTGTTCGGGCATCAATGTCAGGTTGAACAACTTGCCGGTTCCCAGCAACTCGCGGACAGCCCCTAACAATGTCAAGGCCATCGTGAAGCCCAGTCCCATACCCAGTCCATCGAAAGCGGAAGGGATGATGCCATTCTTGGCGGCGAATGCTTCGGCACGTCCCAGCACGATACAGTTTACAACGATCAACGGGATAAACAAGCCCAAGCTCGCATACAAAGCCGGTACGAAAGCCTCCATACACATCTGGACAACCGTCACGAAGGTTGCGATCACGACAATGAAAGCCGGAATACGCACCATGTCGGGGATCAGGTTCTTCAAGGCCGAAATCACGATGTTGGAGCAGATCAATACAAACATGGTTGCAAGTCCCATACTCATACCGTTGAGAGCGGAAGAGGTCGTACCTAATGTCGGGCACATACCTAATAGCAATACGAATGTCGGGTTCTCTTTGATGACACCATTCATCAATATTTTCAGGTTACTCATTGTCGTTTCCTCCCTCTTTAGTTGTGTTATCGGATGATGTGGTTGCCCCGGTCATTCCGTCGGCACCGGCGAATGCGCTGTAAGCGCGGTTCACCGCGTTCAGGAATGCGCGGCTGGTGATGGTTGCCGCTGTGATCGCGTCTACATCGCCACCGTCTTTGGATACTTTCAGTTCGCCGTCTGCCAGGTTACGTCCTAATACGCTCTGTTTGTTCTTGTCAGCGCGGAACCATTCCTGCATCTTGGCGCCTAAGCCCGGAGTCTCGGCATGTTGCAGCACGGAGTAGTTCAATAGTTTGCCCTCGGCATCGAAGCCTACGATCACTTTGATTTCGCCGCTGAACCCTTTCTTCGTATTACTTTCTACGGCTGCGCCAACGAATTGGCCGCCTTTGGTGGCCGGATAGATCTTCAGCGAATCGCCGTCTGCCGTAACAGCCATATAAGCCTGCTCGGTCGGCTTGTTATCGAAATCCGGCGTCACCGCTTTGATCGCCTCTTCCAGCGCAGCGGCTTTGGTGGCGGCAATCGGGCCGGTGGTGTACATGTTCACACCTGCTAATATTGCTCCTGCCACTACACAGATGATGGTGAGTGAAAGGAACATATTGGGTAATGTTGATTTTAGTTTTGCCATGCTTATTTTCCTCCGAAATGTTTAGGTTTCATATAACTGTTGATTAGCGGAGTAACTCCATTCATGATGAAGATGGCAAATGACATGCCTTCGGGATAAGAACCGAACAGACGGATCACCGTTGTCAGGATACCAATGCCGACACCGTAGACAATCATGCCGCTCTTGCTCATCGGCGAAGTCACATAGTCGGTCGCCATGAAGATGGCTCCGAGCATCAGGCCTCCGGATAACAGATGAACGAACGGGCTTGCGTATTGGACCGGATTCACCAGGTGCATGATACCTGTAAAGATAAATACCGTGACGAAGATGGAAACCGGAACCTGCCAGGTGATAATCTTCTTCCATAACATATAGAACATACCTAACAGCAGTGCGAATGCGCTGACTTCACCAAGGCTACCGCCCATGTTACCGACCAGCATGTCGCTGAGTGTCGGCATCTTGTCGAGCGCACCCTCGTTCATCAGGGAAAGAACGGTTGCGCCAGTCGTCGCATCTGCATAAGATGTCAACTGTCCGACAACGGGCCAGGTGGTCATCTGTGCCGGGAAGGAGATCAGCAGGAAGATACGTCCTGTCAGTGCCGGGTTGAAGATATTGTTACCCAGGCCGCCGAACGACATCTTACCGATACCGATGGCAGCCAGCGCGCCGATGGCGATGATCCAGACCGGCAGGTTAGACGGCAGGTTGAACGCCAGCAAAACGCCGGTCAGGATGGCCGAACCGTCGTAAATGGTCGGTTCCTTTTTCATCAGGAACTTCTGAATCAGATATTCGAACAGGACACAGAAGAAAACCGAAGCTACGGTTACGATCAGCGCACCCAGTCCGAAAAAGTAGAGTGATACCAGGAAAGCCGGAACAAGGGCAATCAGTACACCGTACATATTTTTGCTTATGCTGTCGCCGCCATGAATGTGGGGCGAGGGAGATACGTATAATTTGTTTTCCATATTGCTCTTGTTTTATGACTTTCTTGCACGAATAATACCCATTACTTTGCCTTTTCCCAACCGGATCTGGTCTAACAGCGGGCGGTTGGCTGGGCAAGTATAGCTACAGGAACCGCATTCGATGCAATCCTGAATGTAGCCTGCCTCGGCTTTTTCCCAGTCTTTATAGACGGTGAACTTCATCAGGAAGGCCGGGTTCAGACCCATCGGGCAAACGTTCACGCATTTGGCGCAACGGATACAGTCCTGCATCGGTTTACGGACGGATTCTTCCTTAGTCAGGAGCAATACGCCGGAACTGCCTTTGGTTACCGGCACTTCGGCGCTGACCAATGCTTTACCCATCATCGGGCCTCCACCGATAATCTTACCCGTGTTCTCAGGGATGCCGCCGGCTGCTTCGATCAGCGTGTTGATAGGCGTACCCATACGGACCAGGAAGTTCGACGGATTGGCTACAGCCTTCCCGGTTACGGTCACGACACGTTCGAACAACGGTTTGTTCTTCTGGACGGCTTCATAGACAGCGTAGGCTGTTCCTACGTTCTGTACGACGGCTCCGGCCGAGATAGGCAGTGCGCCGCTCTTTACCTGGCGACGGATCACGGCATCGATCAACTGCTTTTCACCTCCCTGCGGATATTGCACTTTCAACGGCATGATCTCGATACCGGGATAAGCGGCCGCCAGTTTCGTCAAATGGGCGATTGCGTCGGGTTTATTGTTTTCAATGCCGATAACGGCTTTGTTTACGTTTACCGCCTTCATGAGCAATGTAACGCCCACCAAGATTTGTTCGCCTTTCTCCATCATCAGGGAATGGTCGGAAGTCAGATACGGTTCACACTCTACAGCGTTGATAATGATAATCTCCGCTTTGCTTCCCGGAGGCGGCATCAACTTCACCTGTGTCGGGAAAGTGGCGCCACCCAGACCTACGATACCGGCTGCTGCAATCTTGTCGACGATCTCTTTAGAGGACAACGTACAGTCTTTTACCAAGGCGTCGCTACGGTCGATCGTTTCTTCCCATTCGTCTCCTTCCACGTCGATGTAGATGGCGGGGCGTTTGTAGCCGCTTGAGTCGAGAGCGTTATCTATTTTGTTTACTTTACCGGATACCGACGAGTGGATGTTGGCGGAGACGAAACCTCCTGCCTTGGCGACAAGTGTTCCAACTTTAACCAGATCACCCTTCTTGACCACTGCCTGGGCCGGGGCCCCGATGTGCTGACTGAGCGGTATGATTACCTGCTTAGGAGCAGCTAACGCGGTAATCTTCTTACCGGCAGACAATTTATTTTCGGGCGGATGTATACCTCCGATTCGAAATGTCCTTAGCATACTATTAGATTTTATTTTTGATTTGTTTCTTCTTTTGTTTCAACTTTGGGAGTTTCTGCTTTTGGCGTAGCGTTTGTAGCCGGGGCTTCTGCCTTTGGTCCCTCCGGTTTTGCTTCTGCTTTCGGAACTTCAGCCTTTGGCGCAGCAGGTTTCGGAGCTATTGCCGGTTTTACTTTGTCGGCGTCCACAGCCGGAGCTGCTTCTTTACGCGGCGGGAAGTTCAATTCGTGGATGGCTCCGGTCGGACATACGGCTACACATTTGCGGCATAAACGGCATTTGGTGTAATCGATGTAGGCCACGTTGTTTTCCACCGTAATTGCTTCGAACGGGCATTCCTTTGCACATTTGCCACAACCGATACAAGCGTTGGCACATGCTTTCTTGGCTACTCCGCCTTTGTCTTTGTTTACACAGCTAACGAAGATACGGCGTGACTTGGGCCCTTTCTTACGCAGTTCGATGATGTTTTTCGGGCAAGCTTTTACGCAAGCTCCGCATGAAGTACATTTGTCTTCGTCCACTTCCGGAAGTCCTGTCTCCAGGTTGATGTGGATGGCGTCGAAGTTACATGCAGCCACACAGTCGCCATAACCCAGGCAACCGAATGAACAGCCGGTCTCTCCGCCATACAGGGTAGAAGCAATCGCACAACTCTGCACACCGTCGTATTGATTGGTGCGCGGACGGGCTGCACAGGTTCCGTTGCAACGCACAACGGCAACCATCGGCTCAGCACTGGCAGCTTCCTTTCCGAGGATCGTGGCTACTTTACCCATTACCGGCGCTCCGCCTACGGGACATAACAGGCCGTCCAATGTGTCGGCCTTTACACAAGCCGTAGCAAAACCACCGCATCCGGGGTATCCACAACCTCCGCAATTGGCTCCGGGCAATACCTCCTGGACTTGTGCGATACGAGGATCTTCGTATACTTCAAACTTCTTGGAGGCGGCGTATAGAAAAACTGCGCCGATGGCTCCAATCGCTCCTAATGAAATAACGGCAATTAAAATCATGATATGTTTGTCAATTAAGTTTTTTCAAAGTAAAAATGAATCGCCTTTTTAGTTTGTCGCGTAAAATGTATAATATGCAATAATAAGGAACTAAGAGCAGTAATCCGGTTAACCCGCTTGTGGTTTCTTCCCATTGCATACTTGTACCTGTTACAATAGCCGCAAGAACTATTATTAGCGGAAATATAAATGCAAGAAGTACGGCCTGCAGGCCCAGTGAACTTTGTCCGCATAACTGGACTTCTTCATTTACATGGAATTGTCCAGAGTTGTCCGGAACCTCGATAATCTTTACTTTACTCTCGGATGCCGCGCACATGCTTCGCGCATGGCACCCGGAGCAAGCCGATTGCTGGATGATCCTGACATAGACCGTACCGCCGTCGATCTTCTCTATAACCCCATTGTGATTGATACTTTCGCTCATATTTGTAATCTCGACATTGCAAAACCGAGGCAAAAGTACGTATTATTTGGAAATTATGTCACGATTAACAAAGTTTATTATGGAAATAATAGACTTTGTCTTACCATTTGTAATTAAACCCGAAGCTCAACAGCTCGTTGATCTGAAGATAACTGTCGAAATCTTCTTTCTTGGTGACTGCGTCATCGTAACGTAAGTTCAACGATATGGTGGTCGAGAAGAAACGGCTGATAGCCATTGTCAGGCGGTTTTCGAATTCACCCAACATGCGGTCGTAACTGGTAAAATAGTAGAAACGCGAATACCAGCTTACATTCCGGTTGAACTGGAATGTCATGGTTGCGTTTATCGTGGAACCGAATTGGCTTAATTTGCGTTCGTATTTGCCTGTGGCTTCATCTTTTTTGAAACCGTGACGTCCCAAATCGATGTCCTTGTTCGTGCTATACATAAATGTATAAGAGAGCGGAGCGAGGTTGGCAGACAATGTCAATTTCTTATGTCGGCTATTGGGAAATTTCTTGTTCAGGTCATATTTCATACCGACACCGAGGTTGATGTTGAACGGCGAAAGGAAGCCGGCCAGTTTGTTGTCGGTATTTTCGGCATAGTTGCTGAAAAGCTGTGTCTGGAAAGTGGCATCGAATGTATAGAACCACTTATTGAAGGCTTTATAACCGATGTTACTGTGGAGCCGCAACACATCGTCACCGATCTTGTAATCGCGCAACGTGTCTTTTGGAGCCGTATAGACATTCGTTTTCCATTCCAGTTCGTTAGTGAACTGCACTTTGTCCTTATTATAATTGTACACGAAATATTGGCGGTTGGTCAGGTTCAAAGTGCTCACGCCTCCCTTATGCCAGTTTGGGGAAATATAATTCTGGGCAAACTGGATGGCACTTTCGAAATGGGAAGTCCAGTAGCGACGTTCCGGAATGAATTTTACCGGAGCATCCACATCGCTGAATGCATTCGGATCACTTTCTATTTTGATCAGTTCCGGTTCGTATGTCACTTTCTTGATAACATGCGTTTTAACGACATCTGTCGGCAGGTCACGTTCCGAATAGCGGAAATATTCCGGGTAGTTTACACGTACATAATTATATGCGGTATTCTGCAACTTGTTCTTCAATGTTTCGTCTTGGAATAAAGTAGTATCCGGCTTGAACAATGGAAAGTCGGGACGTTGTTTTGCAATAAAGTCCTTGTCATACAATTGCAGGTCTTTCGGGATAAGCCCTCCCTTGAACAGAATAGGAGTGAACAGCGGATTGACGATTGTCGTATCCCGCAAGGTTGCCCACGGGCTGATGATGGTAGACGGGTCACGTACCCAATTTACCCAATATTGTGCCTCCGGCGATAACTCTATCTCGTCTTTCTTTAAAAAACGGAGCAAGTTTTCACTCGGTGTGGCGGGAGATGAGTAGCTGCTATTGAGTTTTTCGAACTGTGCCCTGAGATCAGGAATTTTATCCAGTTCCGTTTCTTCCAAGTCTAATAAAGGAAATGTATCGGGAACAGCAGTCTGGACCGTTTTGTTCAACTGATTCCCGCTGATTATATTAACATCTTGTGCCTCTACCCGATTACTGCTGAATGACAATACAATAAATAACGCTAAAACAGATCTCTTCACCATCGTCGTATCTTTTTTACATTCATTTAAAATATTGGTGCGAAATTAGTCAAAAGTTCCGAGATAGACTAATTTTATCTGAGATAACCGTATCAAAATCTGTCAAGACAAGCAGTGAAAGGGATACTTTCGTGCGTTTTTGCACGTAGTGTGTACGGAAGTGGACAGTCGGCAAAAAGATGAACCTCTGTATGTGGTTGTGAATAAGTCGGTTCTGGAAATGGCATGGCATTTGCTTTATGTTGGGTAATTTATAAAAAACAGTCCTATGTTTAAACACTATGTTAAAGTCGCGCTCCGGCTGATCAAGCGGAGTTTCCTGTTTTCTTCCATCAATATGCTGGGGTTCGTGTTAGGTATGACGGCTGCTTTCCTGATCTATCTCTGGATTGTGGATGAATCGGCCTTTGAGGATTTTCAAATTAACCGGGATTCGATCTACCGGATAATTGCGGTAGAACAGGAGGCAAGCGGACAAGTGAAGAAGTCAGCCTATACGGTGGCGCCGTTGAGCAAGGCATTCCGGGAAGAATTCCCACAGGTGGAGAATGCTACTTTTATGTTGAATTTCGGAACTTTGAACCTGCATTCGGGCACCGATCTGATCGAAGCTGCCTATAAGTATGTCGATACGACTTTTTTCGATGTATTCAGTTTTCCTGTTATCGCCGGCGATCCCGGTCTGATAAAGAAAGATCCGCAACAAATCGTGCTGGCGGAGTCGGCAGCAAAGAAATTGTTTGGCGGGGCTTCGGTTGTCGGGAGAGAAGTTACCTGCCAGTTTTTCGGGCAGACTTTTCGTTATAAAGTGGCGGCAGTCCTGAAAGTCCCGCGTAAAAGCCATATCAAGTTTGAGGTCCTGTTGAGCGAACAGGCCTATTACGAACCGATGAATTGGGATTTTGTCGAGGGGACAAACGTTTATATCCAGTTAAGAAAAGGTGCGGTTTTATCAGAAGCGGATTGGCGGAAGATGAGCCGTGTCTGGTTAAACCATAAGGAGAAAGGAATGCTTTTGGATTTCCAACCGCTGAAAGATATCCATCTGCATACTTCATTTAAAGATCCGGAAGTCGGCAATCACGGGAATATGTCGCAGATTTATCTGTTTACGGCTTTGGCTGTCCTGATCGTTTTTATGGGAGCATTCAATTTCACAACTTTGTCTACGGCACGCGCCTCCCAACGTTTTAAGGAAATCGGCGTCCGGAAAGTGACAGGAGCCAAGCGGAAGGTCCTGGTGATGCAATTTCTGTCGGAGAGTCTGGTACAGGCGTTCCTGTCGTTGATACTGGCATTGGCGTTGACGGAATTGCTGTTGCCGCTTTTCAACCGGTTTGTGGAAAAGGATATTGTGCTGACGGCCAGTTGGCAGACCCTATTGTTTGTCCTGTTTGGGATTATCGGAGTCGGCTGCTTGGCGGGAGCGTTTCCCGCTTTTTATATGTCGCGGTTTAATCCGCTGCAATCTTTTAGGGGAGGAAATCCCGCCGGGAAAAAAGGCGCGTTGGTCAAAGGTCTGGTGTGTGTGCAGTTTGTTATCGCCATAGTAATGATCTTTTGTACTTCTGTCGTATTCAAACAACTTCATTATCTGCAAAATGCGGATTTGGGACTGGACAAGGAAGACATGGTGGTTGCCGATTGCGGCCTTTTCGACTTTATGTCCTACATGGGCGGTTATGGAATTGATGATTATAAACAGGAGGTGTTGAAGAACCCGAATGTCAGGTCTGTGACCGGAGGAGTGGAGCTTTCGGATTATCTTCAGGGACATCGAACGGAGGAGAACTCGTTCAGCTGGATGAACGAAGCCGGACAGGTCGATTCGCTGAAAATGGTCGGAGTGGCCGGTGATGGTGATTTTATGGAGACGTTGGGCTTGACCCTGTTGAAAGGAATGCCGTTTGGAGCTGATAAAAAGGCCTATATGGACGGTGCCTATGAAAAAGAGTTGCCGATTGTCATTAATGAAACGGCCTGGAAAATGATGAATGTGGAAGATCCGGTCGGTATGCTTTTACAGAATAAAGGGTGGTACGGAGAGGCATCGCGGATCGTCGGTATCGTGAAGGATTTTAACTTCCAGCCATTGCGTGAGAAAGTGAAACCGGCTTATCTGTATTATTCCCGCCGTCTGTTGAATACATTATATATAAAGATCTCTCCTGAGAATAGAGTAGAGACATTGAAGTTCCTGAAAGACGAGTATGAGAAGATGCGTCCGGATAACGTCTTTACCTATCGTTTTTTCTCGGACGCTTTGAATTTGAATTATGCTCATGAGCGGCAGCTTGGCCGGATGTTCCTGGTCTTTACGGTGCTGGCTATCATTGTCGCCATGATGGGGGTGTTCGGCTTGGTCGCTTTGTCGACGGTGCAACGTACGAAAGAGATCGGCGTCAGGAAGGTGAACGGAGCACATTCCCGCCGGATCGTGTGGATGTTCTGCCGGGAATATATGGTTGGGGTCGGAATTGCGTTTCTAATCGCCTGCCCGTTGAGCTATCTGTTGATGCTTCGCTGGATAAGCAATTTCGCTTATCATACAGCCGTCAGTTGGTGGCTGTTTCCGCTGGCCGGTTGTATCATCTTGCTGATAACGATGTTGACGGTTGTTGTCCAGACTTGGCGTGCCGCCTCCCGTAATCCGGTGACATCACTACGTTATGAGTAAATGAAATGATAAGTATGAAATAAAAAACAGATAAGTATGATACGAGCAATTAACCTGACGAAAGTATTCCGCACGGAAAGTGTGGAGACGACAGCCTTGAATGGCATTAATCTGGAAATAAACGAAGGAGAATTCCTGGCAATCATGGGACCTTCCGGTTGTGGCAAATCGACATTGCTGAATCTCTTGGGGCTGTTGGATAACCCGACGGACGGCGAACTGTGGTTTCTCGGGCAGGAAGTTTCCCGATATACGGAAAATAGCCGTACGGACCTGCGGAACGGAAATATCGGTTTTGTCTTTCAGAGTTTTAACCTGATAGACGAATTGACGGTCTTTGAGAATGTGGAACTTCCCTTGCTCTATGCCGGTGTTTCTATGAAGGAACGGGTTGAAAGGGTGAATGCTGCCCTCGACCGGATGCAGATCGCCCACCGTTCGGAACATTTCCCCCAACAATTGTCCGGTGGTCAGCAACAACGTGTGGCGATTGCCCGCGCCATCGTCACGAATCCGCATATCGTCTTGGCGGATGAGCCGACCGGAAACCTGGATTCCGTCAACGGCAATGAAGTGATGAACCTCCTGACTGAACTGAATCGTGAAGGAACGACCGTCGTGATGGTTACCCACTCCGAGGAAAATGCCCGGATGGCCGGTCGGCTGATCCGTATGATGGATGGCAATATTTTGACAGAGAGTAGAAAATAAAATAAGGGAAAAAACGGATTTGCGTGGTATCAAAATGTCACTACCACCCTGTCAAAATAGAATTTCTACCCCATATAGTTGGAATTACACTGGCGGGTAATATTTTTTAACATAACAAAGTGGACTGTCTTACCGGTATAAAAGTGGCAATGTGTCAAATCTGCCTTTCTCCTGATTTGTCTGTATTGCCTATCGGATGGAAACGGTTACGGATAAGTTTGCGCTTACCCGAAAAAGTTGTACCTTTGTCCCCTCGAAAATCGAACGGAATATGGATAGGATCCGATTAAAAGACAAAGAATTTGAACTCTTTATCCCGGAAGAGGAGATAAAAGAAGCGATTGCGAAAGTGGCGGAACGTATTCGCGCCGATGTGAAAGGCACGCATCCGTTGTTCGTGGGAATTCTGAACGGGGCTTTTATGTTCACGGCGGAGCTGATGCGGCAGTTGAACGAACCGTATGAAATTACTTTTGCCCGCTATTCATCCTATAAAGGGACCAGTACGACCGGTGTGGTCCGTGAGATCATGCCGGTACAGGCCGATGTGAAAGGGAGGACTTTGATCTTGATCGAGGATATTATCGATACCGGATTTACGATGCAGTATGTGATGGATAAACTTCGCAAGGACGGGGCGGCCGATGTCAAACTGGCGACTATGTTGTTCAAGCCCGATTCGTTGAAGTGCAGTCTGAAACCTGATTATATCGGCATCCGGATTCCGAGTGACTTTATTGTCGGTTACGGATTGGATTATGATGAGATGGGACGGGCTTACAGAAACATCTATAAAATAGTCGAGAGCTGATAAATGGTCGCAGGCCGGTTAAAGAGGGGGAATTTATTAGATTAATGTATAATAAGCGATGATCGGTGATTGGGCGTTGATGTGATTGTCTATTGCCAATTGTCAATTAAAAGGTAAACTTTTTATGTTGAACATTGTTATTTTTGGTGCTCCCGGTTCAGGAAAGGGAACACAGAGCGAATTGATTATTAAAGAATATGGTTTGGACCATATTTCTACAGGTGATGTTTTGCGTTCTGAAATGAAGAACGAGACAGAGCTGGGTAAGATTGCTAAAGATTACATCGAAAAAGGACAACTGGTCCCGGATGAACTGATCGTTGACATGCTGGCTAAGGTTTTGGACAGCAAAGTGAACTCCAAGGGCGTTATCTTCGACGGTTTTCCCCGCACGATCCCGCAGGCAAAAGCACTGAAAGAAATGTTGAACAAGCGCGGAACCGATGTTTCAGTTATGTTGAACCTTCAGGTAGAAGAAGAAGAACTGATCAACCGCCTGTTGGAACGCGGGAAGGTCTCAGGCCGTTCGGATGATAATCTGGAAACAATCAAGTCAAGACTGGACGTTTATCACAAACAGACTGCTCCTCTGGCTGATTACTATATCGGTGAAGGCAAACATGTCGCCATCAAAGGTATGGGTACAATCGAAGAAATTTTCGGCCGTATCAAGGATGCGGTAAATAGTTTGTAAATCATAAATTAAAAAGTAAAAGTGGCTGAATCGAACTTTGTAGATTATGTAAAGATCTATTGCCGCTCTGGTAAGGGCGGGAGAGGGTCTTCTCACTTTCGCCGCGAGAAATACATTCCGAAAGGAGGTCCCGACGGAGGCGATGGAGGGCGAGGAGGCCATGTGTATCTTCGTGGAAACAGGAATTACTGGACACTTCTCCACCTGAAGTATGAGCGTCATATCATGGCGACGAATGGCGAAGGCGGCGGTGCCAAGCGCAGTTTCGGAAAAGACGGTGAGGATCGTGTGATAGAGGTTCCTTGCGGAACAGTCGTGTACGATGCCGATACGGGAGAGTTTATCTGTGACGTGACCGAAGACGGTCAGCAGGTAATGCTGTTGAAAGGCGGACGCGGAGGATTGGGCAACTGTCACTTCAAGACGTCGACCAACCAGGCGCCCCGTTATGCGCAACCCGGCGAACCGGCACAGGAACGCATGGTGATCCTGCAATTGAAACTGTTGGCCGATGTCGGCCTGGTCGGTTTCCCGAATGCCGGAAAGTCGACGTTGCTGTCGGTTGTTTCGGCTGCCAAACCGAAGATCGCCAATTATCCGTTTACGACGCTCGAACCGAACTTGGGTATCGTGAGCTATCGCGACAACCGTTCGTTCGTTATGGCCGATATTCCCGGTATTATCGAGGGCGCCAGCGAAGGTAAAGGTCTGGGATTGCGGTTCTTGCGCCATATCGAACGCAATTCGTTGCTCCTGTTTATGGTGCCTGCCGATGCGGATGATATCAAGAAAGAATATGAAATCCTTTTGGGCGAACTGGTCAAGTATAACCCGGATTTGCAGGGTAAAAGCCGTGTTCTGGCTATCACCAAGAGCGATATGCTGGATGAGGAGTTGATCGAGGCGTTGTCCGAAGATCTTCCGGAAGGCGTTCCGCATGTCTTTATCTCTTCCGTTACCGGAATGGGGATCACCGAACTGAAAGACCTGTTGTGGAAGGAGCTGAATAAGGAAACGTTCCACGAGGTAGAGCGTATCGTCCATAAGAACATCGATGTAAGCACACTTTCGCTTGACGATGACGATTTTGTCATTCCTCTTGAGGAAGAGGATCCCGACGATGATGAAGAGTATGAAGAATATGAAGATTGGGACGACGAAGAAGATGAAGATACTTCCAAATGATAAAGTGAAGATGTTGCAATTTCCCGTATTAAGCGAGGATTGCAACATCTCTCATTTTGTGACGACCCGTCAGGGAGGTGCGAGCGAAGGTGCGTATGCCTCCTTTAACCCCGGTGAATACAGCGGGGACAATCCGGAAGCCGTCCGGGCGAACCGGAAACTTCTTTCGGATGCAATCGGGATACCATCCGAACGTATTTTCGCGCCTTTTCAGGTCCACGGGACGGAGATCCGTTCGATCGAACCTTTTTCCCTTTCCCTTCCTTTGGATGAACAGCGGGTTTATCTGCACGGTGTAGATGCGTTGGTGACGGATGTGCCGGGCGTTTGCATCGCCGTCTCGACAGCCGATTGTGTCCCTGTCCTGCTGTACGCTCCCGATGTGAAGGCGGTAGCTGCCGTTCATGCCGGTTGGCGGGGGACCGTACAGAGTATCGCTGCAAAAACCGTCCGTTTCCTCATGGATGAATATGGAGCCGATCCTTGCCTCATGAAAGCCGGTATTGCTCCTTCCATCGGTCCCGATGCCTTCGAAGTCGGCGAGGAGGTGGTCGACGCCTTTCGGGAGGCCGGTTTTGAAATGCCGCGTATCCTGAAGCGTAATGCCGATACCGGAAAAGCCCATATCGATTTATGGGAGGCCAACCGCCTGCAACTATTAGCCGCGGGCCTCTCTGCCGGAAATATCGAACTCGCCGGCATCTGCACCTACACCCATCCCGACGAGTTCTTCTCCGCCCGCCGCTTAGGAATCAAGAGCGGGCGTATCTTGTCCGGCATCTTCTTGTGTGTTTGATACAAACATTGATGTTTCGGCACGGTTCTTTCATTTAACTGAAAAATAGAGATATAGTTCCCTTACCCGGTTCGGATAGAA
>NZ_CABUOD010000037.1 GCF_902493135.1 uncultured Parabacteroides sp. | reverse complement strand
ACTTTTTTTCATCTTTATCCACATCTCTATTTTCAGGCTTTACACACGGCGTTTAATGCGTATTATAATGTACAAGAAAAACAGCCTACAGGCAAAAGAGATACTATACTTTTGAGTATCTCAAATCATAGGTATGAATTGGGGAACTCATTACTATGATGTATCTTTGTCACCATATCAATTATTCACCTAAAAAACTTAATTCAAGAATGGAATCAGTAATGAAAAGAACGACAGCCACCGGCTTTTTGGCCACTTGTGCCATATCGTTGGCCCTATTTTCTTCGTGCACCGGCGTAGAACCCAATACGCTTACGCCCGAAGAAATCGCAGACGGCTGGCAACTCCTCTTCGACGGAAACACATTGAACGGTTGGAAAGACTACAACGGAACCACCCTGACGCAACCCTGGCACGTGGTCGACGGATGCATCCAGGCTAAAGGAGACGGCAGCGATGCGAGTGGTTATATCGTAACCGACAAACAGTATGAGAACTTCGAATTATCCTGGGACTGGAAATTATCCAAAGGAGGTAACAGCGGTATGCTATACCACGTAGTCGAACGTCCTCAGTTTGCCGTTCCTTATGTCACAGGCCCGGAATACCAGTTAATAGACGAACCGAACTTCCCGGAACCGCTGGAAGAATGGCAAAAGTTAGGCGTGGATTATGCTATGCATCTTCCCGATAAGTCGAAAATGAAAGTAAACCCGCAAGGAAAATGGAACAATTCAAAGATTGTATTCGACAACGGGCATGTAGAACATTGGCTGAACGGAGTCAAAATTCTGGAATTCGAAGCCTGGACAGACGACTGGCATGCCAAAAAGAACAGCGGCAAATGGGCGAATGCTCCGGAATACGGTTTGGCAAAAAAAGGTGTCCTTTGTCTGCAAGACCACGGATATCCTGCTTCTTTCCGTAATATCAAGATTAAAGAACTACCCCGCAAAACACGAGAAGTGACCTTATTCAACGGAACAGACCTGAAAGGCTGGGAAGCTTACGGCACAGAGAAATGGTACGTTAAGGACGGCATGCTGATCTGCGAAAGCGGCCCTGATAAAAAATACGGCTATCTGGCTACACGCGATTATTATGACGATTTCGACCTGACGGTAGAATTCAAACAAGAAGCCGACGGAAACTCCGGCGTATTTATCCGTTCTTTTATAGAAGAAGATGTAAAAGTAAACGGCTGGCAGGTAGAAGTAGCTCCCAAGGGCCATGACACAGGCGGCATCTACGAATCATACGGACGCGGCTGGCTGATCCAAATCCCGGATGAAAAAGAAAATATCCTGAAAGAAGGCGACTGGAACACCATGCGTATCAAAGTACAAGGAGACAATGTCCAGACTTGGTTGAACGGTCAAGAGATGGTCAATATCAACGACGAAAAGATCGGAGCCGGACAGGGACGCATTGCTCTGCAAATTCATGATGGAGGCGGTATCAAGGTTCTCTGGAGAAACCTGAAAGTAAAAACATTATAAGTTCTTGTCCCGTAAAAAACAACTCCCGTCCCAAACTATATGAGACGGGAGTCGTTTTTTCATCCCTTGCGACCATGTCCTTTACGAGGAGACTGGGAACGTTGCTTTTCGAGATATTGTTTATACTGATCTTCCGTCAATATCTTTTTCATCTCCGCATCCCGCTCATTCCGCATGGTAATCATCTTTTCGCGCATCTTCCGGCGATCCGAATCAGCCTGTTTTCTTTCCGCTTTCATCTTATCTCTGAACTCAGCTTCTACTTTGCGGAAATCTGCCGCCTGTTTCTCATTCAATTTCAGATCGGCAATCATCTTTTCACAACGTTGTGCCGGATCACCTCCTTTTTTTGCACTTCGTTTGCCACCCTGGGCAAAAACTGAAACCGAACTGATCAAGAGAACCAAACACAATCCTATTACCTTCTTCATAAACTAATTACCTGTTATTAATATTAAACTTATTTGTTTTTGAAGCGCTTCTGGATAATAGACTTGGAGACGGACGAAAGGTTTAACCCGGATCAATGTTATTTTATTATTTAACAATGATTTACTATTGAACCGGCCCACAGGTAATTCCTTCTGCATTCCATTTTTGCAGGAAGAAATCCAACTTGTTCAGGAAACGTTGATAGTCCTTGTTCGAAGCATCTGTCCACCCTGTTTCCGCATAAGCGGCCAGGCGGGGGTAGACTTTCAGATTCATGCTCTCGACTGTCGGAATAAATTCTCCCCACATCTGGCATCCCAATCCCAACACTTTACTTTTCTGATCATCCGTCAGGCCTTCCGGTACAGGATTGAACGAGTAAGCTTTTTCCATAGGAATCGACTCGTATGAATAATCCAGATAGGTATATTCATGATAAGAATTCACGACATCATATCCTTTTTCTATTGTTTTCCTAACAAGAGCCGTGTCTCCTTTCCAGAAATGGACAACCGTGCCGGAAGCCAACTCTTGTTTTACACCTTCCGTATCGGCATCCGATTGATATTCATGCAATTTATCTCCGGTAATTTCATTCCATCCCATCATTCTCTTGCCTTTTGCTGCCAACATATTGGATATCTCATTCGTAAAATAGACCTGGAGCTCAGCCGGAGTCTTCAGGTTATGTTTGGCCATATAAGCACGGACCACAGGGGAGTTTTTCCATTGGTCGTACTTTACTTCATCGCCTCCGATATGGAACACGGCTCCGGGGAAGATCGCAATCACCTCATCCGTCACATTGTCCAAAAATTGCATTACTTTAGGATCGGCCACATTAAAAACTTCATAATGCACGCCGAATTTACCCGGCACTTTGATCTGCTTCCCGCTTGTACCGAGCCAAGGATAAGAAGCGATTGCCGCACTGGCATGTCCCGGCATACTTACCTCCGGCACTATCGTGATGTGACGTTTAGCCGCATACTCCACAATCTCTTTTAAATCTTCCTGCGTATAAAAACCGCCATGACGTTTACCGTCATATACGTCACTCCCAAAATGATTAATCTCGGAAGAGTCCCTGAAAGCTCCTATTTCCGTGAGTTTCGGATATTTCTTTATCTCGATACGCCATCCCTGATCATTCGTCAGATGCCAATGGAAAACATTCATTTTCAGGTCTGCCATGTCATCCAGCAATTGCTTCACCACCTCTTTGCCTTTGAAATAACGTCCTTCATCCAACATAAAGGCACGCCAGGAAAAAGCAGGATAATCCGTAACGGTCGCTTTCTGTACCATCAACTTGCCGTCTTTTTCCTTGATCACCTGCCGTAAAGTCTGGACACCATTCAGAATACCGGCCGGTGAATTGGCTTTTATCATGATCTTTCCGGATATAGCGTCCAACACGTAGCCTTCCTTTTTATCCGGCAAAACCGCAGGATCCAACTGTAAGGTTATATCTGCCTTTCCACCACCATCTTTCAATACGGCTTCGACTGAAAAGTCGGAAGACAAATAGGATTGAAGAAGTTGAGCTTCATTCGCCAGTTCTGAAGGATAAGCGACAACCGGCTGACTTTTCAATTTGACAAACCCGGAAGTGTAGGCGATTTCCGCCGGTTGGGGAATCACGGCATATTCTTCTACCGGAGGTTCCTGACAAGAACAAAGAAATGCCAAACAAAGGGAAATAAGAATACTTGACTTCATAGATATCTGAATTTAAAGTTAGCTCAATATGATAACTGTATCACACTGAACTACAAAATTAATCTTTTTATCTAATAGTCGAAGTGCTATATCTAAAAAACAACACTTTAATGTCTTAATGTCAAATTGACTAATCAGCCATCTTTTCTTTGACATAAATCCAATCAAAAGCAAAGGTTTTATTGCCGAAGACATTTTCCAAAAGTTCTTGTTTTACAATAAGGAAGTAGATTGAACCGAATAGAACCGCAATATCACGAATGATAGCCCTTACAAATACCGTCCCCAAAACCGAATATCTGTAAGGGCAAAAAATAATTATCCAAATATCAACTATTTGGTGTATTTCCCATATTTACCATCAACCATCACATCTTTTACCACATTCAGATAATCAAAACCATATTTCATATCCGGTAACAGATAAGCACCTTCCACCCATTCATTCCAGGCATAAAGTGTAATCAACTTTGGTTGATCAGGATGTTCATCACAATACTCTTTTGCCTTTTGCAAAAAAGCGGCAAAGCTTTGTGGAGATTGGTTCAAATGAACCACATCTTTCTGTGTCTTATGAGGGAAACGAGGCGTATCATCCCAACCGATAGAGGCATTCGGAAAATAAGGGATAGAAACTGCTTCATCCCATTTCTGAAGACGTTCCAACGCTTCCGTACCCCAACGGACATAATCTTCATAGATCGGACCGCCCCAATTGTATTGTGTCAAACTATTAACATCTAACGCTTTGATCTTTTCAAGCAAACCTTCATTCGGTACACCACCAGCCATCAATTGGACATGTAACCCAGGAAATCCTGCCTTTTTTACTTCTTCCTTAAAATACTCCAGGCCTTTACGAGTTTCTTCCACACTTCCGAAAGTTTTAATCAGATTATCCAAACTAAAAACAGAAAAGACCGGCTTACCATCCAATTTCAAATAATTCGGTTGTTTAAAATACTGGTCGATCACGCGTTTTACAACTATACGGAAATTCTCCCAATCGATAGCCCCATCCCACAAACGAGAGTTATCTTCTTTATAACGGTGTACATTCCAATAATTTCGTGCCACATCATGGTCAGCCCACATGATATAGAAATTCATTTTATGATTATTCTGGGCTTTCAAAAAACCATCATTTAAGCAGCCTTCCAGAAACGGACCGTTATTGAACCAGTACCAATCGAATATAAACGTATTCACACCGTGGTCGGTAGCTGCATCGATCCATTTCTCCATTACTTTACGATCATTGTCCAACTCGTATCCCCACAAAGGCACTTTCGGTTGATAATGTCCTTCAAAACGAGGATTTCCCTTTTTAATAATTTCCCACTCTCCGGTTCCTTCCGGCCATAGCACTTTATTTCCCATCGGATCGTCATGGCAAGAAGGCCAAATATAAGCAGCCACATAATACTCTGGGACGGCATTGGCATGAACCTTCTTTTCCCCATTTTTCTCCGCCTGCACATTCAGGCAGGCACCCATCAATAAACCCATGCACATAGTGCAAAACACCAACCAACTCGATTTGATTCTCATAATATGACAATTTAATGATTAATTCCATCCTGGATTTTGTCTCAGATTAGGATTCAATGTTAATTCATCCTGCGGAATAGAATACAAATAATCCTGTTTATCTCTAAATTGATAACCATCAGGCATTACTCCTTTATAATAGTCAATCAATCCATTTTCGTCTACCTTTGAACTGAAATTCGGATTTTGAGCCAAATCAACGGGATATCCTTTCGGCCGTTTATTCTTAAAGAGCGTACTTGCCGCCCATCTCATATAATCTTCATCCCGTTGTCCTTCCAAAGCCATCTCCACTCTCCTTTCCCTCCGGATCTCATATAATTCATCCGTAATGGAATACCCATAGTCCACCTTATTCTTGTCCAGACTTTGTGCATTCACGGTAAAATCAGGCATTCCGGCACGTTGTCTCAATAAATTCAAAGCTTCGTATGCAACCGAATTATCCAATTCACATTTGGCTTCTGCATAATTGAGCAAAACTTCACCATAACGCAACAGGATAAGCCCAGTTTCTGCCTGTGTTTCCCAGGATTTTCCGGCAGCCGGGGAATTGGGGTTTGCGGTCTTTTTTACCTGGAAACCTGTCGGACATAATTGTAAGGCACCACCTTCAATGGCCGGTCCATTAAAATAGGCATTCTCTCCTACTGACATCAAATCGCCGGGAATCCAAACGGTCGATTTTAAACGGACGTCACAATCTTCTGCGATCTTCGTCAAAAATGCATTTCCCTTATTCGCTGCCGCCGTGTTCAAATAGTCATACGGCTTGCCATTTTTACCTAAATAGGAGGAAACGAGTTCCCAAGTGATACCCTTCGAGTTACTGTTATAGGTAATAAATCCTTGGGTCGAATTGCCAGCCCCTTCCGCAGCATTGAAAGCGCGATAGAGAAGCACTTCATTTACATCCGACATATTATCGAAACCAAACAATTTATAATAGTCTTCATCCGGATTTCCCGTACTATAAATGCCGACTTTATAATCTCCCTTCATCAGTTCTTCCGCCGCTTCCACACAAATCTCAAAGTACTTGGACGGATCAGCTCCGGCAGTTCCGAAATCCGTACTTGCATGGTATTTTTGCCAAGAACCTTCAAATAAAGCGACACGGGTCTTAAACGCCAACGCTGCTTCTTTATTAATCCGGTTATTCCCGACATCTTTTCTCAACTCAAGATGTGTAATGGCATTATCGAGGTCTGCCAATATCGAATCGGCTATCAACAAACGAGAATCCCTCGGACGCATCAACTCTTCGGCATCGTCCATTTGTATCACATGTGAATACCAGGGAACATCCCCGTATTTCTTCAATAAATTAAAATAGAACCAAGCACGGAAGAAATAGGCCTCTCCCAAATACTGCTTATATGCGTCATATCCACTTTGACATTTCGTATAATGTTCAAAGAAGATATTTACATTACGGATGCTTGTCCATTCTCCAGTCCAATTGCCGGTAGTTTTTGAACGGACCCCATTCATGACTACGCTCGGACTTCCGGTTATCATATCGTCATTATCCGTTGCCATCTCCGCAACCATCTGTGTCCATGGACAAAATGATGGATAAAATTGCCGCATATAATATTCCAACTCAGTCGAAGTACTCCAATAATCATCCATCGTAATTTTATCCATCGGCTGCAAATCAATAAAATTCTCACACGAACACAATAATGTCATAAATGAGACTGCTGTCAATATGAATCGTTTCATAATCTTTTCTCCTTAATAAATTAAACTTAATAAGTTACAGTCAAACCAATAGAATAGATTCTATCAGCACCATAAGTCAAGCGTCCCGAACCGGCAGTGCCAAAAAACTCACCTCCTGTAGGAAAACCGACCGGAGCAACCGGGTCTATCCCGTTCGGCAACTTCGAAAATGTCAATAAATTCTCACCTGAGAAATAGATCCGAAGCTTTTCCAAATGCATCTTTGAAGTAATACTACGAGGGAAACTATAGCCTAACTGAACATTTTGCAAACGTAAATAAGCCGCATTCTGCAAATAGCGCGTATTCGCATGATTTTTATTTTTCGCTTCTTCCGTATTATTCAGATAAGGTCTGGGCCAATAAGCATCCGTATTTATATTGGCATCCCCTTCATACAATCCGCTATATTTAGAACCCGGCTGATCTCTAAAATAATCCAGATGTTCAGGAGTCAGACAAGACTCCCACCAACCGCCCATAAATCCCCAATATATATTGGATCCGCGGTAGAAATACATATCCTTTTTAGCAACGCCTCTCCAAAGCATAGAGAAATCAAAACCTTTATAAGACACGCCTCCGTTTATCGTATATTGATAATGAGGTTGATCATTACCGATAACCGATAAATCACCATGATTTCCAATCGTATTCGTTCCGTTATTGACCTTACCGTCATGATTTATATCTTCATATTTTAAATCTCCGGTATTCCAATTAGCAGCAATATGAGTCATATCGACTTTTGACAAATATGAATCCAGATCCTCTTGCGAGCGAAACAAATCATTCACGGTATATCCCCATATATCACCGACCTCCGCTCCTTCATACCAGGTAGACAATGTCCCTGTCGGATTAAAATATTTTGTGACAACAGATTTATAGTCATACAAACTTACACCTATATTATACGACAATCCATTTTCCAAAGCATGTTTCCAATTCAAACTAATTTCCCAACCGCGGGTTCGCAAAGTCGAATTATTCTCTTTAGGGACACTCGTACCCAATACACCTGGCATCGCCTGAGACGGTCCGACCATATCAATAGTCCGTCTTTCAAACCAATCTGCAGTAGCCGACAATCGATTATTCAAAAAAGACAAATCCATCCCGAAATTAGTAGTAGTAGCCGTTTCCCATGTCAAATTTCTATTCACTAAATTAGGTCCAGAAGTATAGCCTACCGGCCTCGTTGAACCATAATTAAAGATCCAGTTCAATTTACCAGCTGATATCGGAATTAATTCCAAATCGCTATAAGGAGAAATATTCTGATTTCCTAATTGTCCCCAAGAAGCTCGAACTTTCAGCGTATTGACATAAGGCTCGATATTTTTCCAAAACGATTCATTATATAAATTCCACCCGACAGAGAAAGACGGGAAGGTTCCCCACCTTTTCCCATTACGGAAAACGTAAGACCCATCATAACGGACATTCGCTTCAAATAAATATTTCTCTTTATAATTATAATTCAATCTCGCAAAATAACTCTCCGTAGCATTATGAGCCAAAGCTTCTGACAGAAGAGCATCACCGGTTGCAGTCGGGAATGAAGGCACTTTTTCTGAAATTAAATCAGTTTTATAACCTTGAACCCATGATTCATCTCCTCGTTCAAACTGCATACCCGCTAAAATTGTAAAGTTATGTTCTTCATTGATATCAAAATCGTATGAAGTATAAATATTTGTCGTCCAATACTTTTTTATGTATTTTTTCCGAGTCAGATTATTCGGGATGCTTATGCCGTTTTCATATGGTTGATTATTTATATCATATGTATATATATACTTTTCCACTTCCGAAATTTCCTGGTTATACACATTATAAGCGAAATCCGCATTAATCTTCCAGCCTTTCAACGGGCGAAGTTCCATCCGAAAATTATTCCAAAAATCAATGTCATCCTGTTTGTCTGTCCCTGCCGACATAGAAGGAATATGAGACTCAAACATATAATTGCCAAATCCATCATATAATGGTGTAATAGGATAATTGCGAGAGATATGACGATATAAGAAAGAATAGTCTCCCTCATTCGTCATATTCGGTTTTTCCCTGATCTTCTTTGCAAAACGTGTTTCATATCCGAAATCCCACCAATCGGTAATAGCCACACTGATTTTTCCCAATGTGTTCATTCTTTTAAAGTAGTCCGTTCCGTAATTCAACACACTGCTGTCGTCCATATAACCGGCAGAGAAATAATATGAAACCTTATCCATACCTCCATGCAAAGAGATATCATGCTTCTGATTCACGCTATTACCAAAATAGATATCCCACCAATCCGTATTGGCATAATTCAAGTTGGCATTATTCCAAACATTTCCTTCCGGCATTGCTCCAAAGATCGTAGCGCCTTCCGGCCAACCAGGGATTGAATTTTTAATATATTCAAAATCTCCTTTTTGATAGGCTATAACACGGTCAATGGTCTCGTTGCTAAACGGATGTCCCCCCATATTATCTCCCGCCTCATTCAAGATTCGGGTCCAAGTATAAGAGTCCAAGCTTTCCGGAAGTTTCTGAGCAGTCTTTACAATCAAATTACCAGTATAAGAGACACTGACTTTCTCATTCTTCTTTCCTTTTTTCGTTGTAACCAAGATAACACCATACGGAGCTCTTGCACCATAAATGGCAGAAGCAGCAGCATCTTTCAAAACGGAAACCGATTCGATATCTTCCGGATTCAAATTATTCAAGTCACCAGGAAAACCATCGATCACGACATAAGGTGATCCCCCATTCAACGATCCCATACCACGAATCGAAATATTCATGGTTGCTCCAGGTTCAAATCCATCCTGTGTACCGATATCAAAATTAAATCCGGGTGCAGCACCCTGTAGCAATTGGGAAACTGTCGAAGCCTGACGATTTTCAAAATCTTCATTAGAAATCACATTTACGGCACCTGTCAGATTTACCTTTTTCTGGGTTCCGTAACCTACGACCACGACCTCATCCAGACTTTTCGTATCTTCAATCAGATTTACATTCAACATATTCCTATCTTTTACGGAGACTTCACGCGTCATATATCCAATGAATGAAACCTGTAAAACATCCGTATTGGAAACTTCCAATATAAAATTTCCATCCACATCCGTAACAGTGCCATTCGTCGTTCCTTTTACAACAACATTAGCACCTATCACCGGTTCGCCGCTCTGATCTTTCACAGTACCCTTCAACACTTTTCCTTTTTGTTGTGGAAGATCCTCTTTCTTCATCAACAAGATATTATTCCCTTCCACTGCATATCCGATATCCGAGTTCTCAAAAATTCGGTTCAAGACATTAATAACGGAAATATCCGAAGCATTGAGAGAAATTCGTTGGCTCAAATTCACCTTTTCATTGCTGTACACGAAAAGATAATCGGTCTGGTCTTCTATCTGTCTGATAATTTCTTTCACTGACAACTTGTTTGCCACAATATTGACACGGGCTGTCTGGGAACTCACGTTTTCAGAAAAGACGACCGACACACATAATAACAAAAAACTTAAGATTAACTTCATTACTCTACATGTATGTTTAAATTCACTTAATAACAGGGTATAGTCTGTCCCCGTACACTTTTTTTTCATAACTTTGTAGTATCAAAATGTTAGTACTCGATTTAATTACTGGTTATGTCAACAGGCTGACATTTTCACCGGATTATGCTGGAACCATAATCCGGTTTTCATTTTATCTATATTCCTTATTCCATAGGCAATTCATTTTATAGTTATCAGATTCAATTCATTATCTTTCACATAGGTAAATTTATGCTCTAACTGCAAAACTTTCAGCACTTGTTCAATTCCATCCTTTACGCGGAATTTACCGGAATAACGTTCTTTCAAGAAAGGTAAATCCGCTACTTCTATTTTGATATCATAATATAAGCGCAATTTTTCGATTATCACATCTATCGGCTGGTTACTAAAACTGAGGAGCCCTTCTTTCCACTTAAAATAGTCCATACTACCGATCTGGGCCGAAACATATTTGCCATCTCTATAAAGAACCTGCTCACCAGCCGTCATTCTATATTTTCTGGAACGATCCGGTGAATTCAACTCGACACTCCCTCTCAATAATGCAATATTGAATTCCTCGATACCAGAATAAGCAGACACATTAAATTCCGTTCCCAGCACCGTCACGTTCATTGATTTAGTTCTGACAACAAAAGGATTATCTCTATTATGCCTAACATCAAAATAAGCCTCTCCATCCAATTCAACCTGCCGAATACCTTCTTTAAAACTGCTCGGATAGACCAGTTTCGAGTTTGCATTCAGCCAGACTTTCGTACTATCAGGCAAAATCAATTCTGCACGTTGCCCAGCTGGAACATATAGAGTCTGAAACGAAGGAAGAGATTCCATTTGATCATCTTTTTGCAACAAGAAATTTCCGCTGAGCAAAATCAGTGCGATGGCTGCAACTTTTAGCAATTCTATTACGATACGGCGAAAGACGGTGCGAGCTACTTTTTCTTTCTTTCGTTCTTTTGTTGACTGATTAAGAATAGAAATATCATATAATTTATGCAAAGTCATAAATTCTTTTACATGCTTTTCATCTGCATCCAACCAGTCAACGACTGTTTCAACTTCCTCAGCCGTAATACTGCCCTCCACGTATTTTTGCAATATCTTCTTATCCATATTTATTATCTCTTACTTAAAGAGACAACACATAAAGAAGAATCCCTAAAACAAAATTGCTTTTTCTTGAAATATTTTATCGCATAAACAAAAAATAGAAAATCGGGAGGTATTCTTTTAAGGCAATACGCAATAGCTTTAATGATTTTGTTATGTGATATTCTACGCTTTTAGTACTTAAAGAAAGTTCATGGGCTATTTCTTTCACGGATAAAGACTCATAACGACTCATCTCAAAAACACGCCGAGTTTGTTCCGGTAAAGATTGTAATGTTTTATCTACAATCTGAGTTATTTCCGAAGAGAAAATTTCTTCCGGGTCGCAGGCTTGCAAAGTTGTAATCCGGTAATTCAGATCACGGATCATCTTAGAAAAGATAGATTCTGTCACGGATTCTTTTACAGTCTGATGTTTCAAATAGTTCAGCGCCCCATTCTTTAAAATCGCTAATAGCAATGACATCGGATGTTCTACCGTTTCTTTTTTAGTGGTTTCCCAAAAGCCGATCAGAGCTTCCGAAACAATGTCTTCAGCGATCATATCGTCTCTGACATACGATTTCACAAACAGAAACGACCGCTTGTAATAATTGGTATATATATCACTAAAACTAATGGTACTCATTTTTCTGACAGATCTCCAAAATGTTCCGTCTGCAAATGTACTCTTTTTAGCAAGAAAGCAAATTTAAATGGAAGATTTTATATAAAACAACTTTAATACTGTATATAACTCCATCCTAAATATCCAAACCAAATAGCCCATTGCAGCAATATGCCGAAATGGGCTATAAAACAACCTTATCGCCAGATTAAAAACTACTTTTCCAAATTCATTTTCCGAATAAGCGCTTCCAGAAAATAATAATCAGCATAAACGATCGGTACGTCTATCTCTGTCCCTGCCGGTTTGTGGCCAGTGCTGGAACGCAATAAAAAACCATGCATCCGATTCAAGGGAACCCTATAGGATTCCGTCAGATTTTCCAAAATGGTATCAGCCCATTTTTTATATTGTCCACCCTTATCCGAATAAGCCGACAATTCATATAAAGCAGATGCGGTTATCGTAGCAGCCGACACATCCCGGGGAGAGGCTGGGATCTCTGGGTCATTATAGTCCCAATAAGGGATCAGATCCGACGGAAGATTGGGATGATGAAAGATAAAAGAAGCGATTTGTTCCGCCTGATTCAAATATCTCCTGTCTCCAGTCTCCCGATAACACATCGTATAGCCATATAAACCCCATGCCTGTCCACGCGCCCAAGCAGACTCATGAGCATATCCCTGATGGGTATGTTTGTTTCGGACATTACCGGTTATCGTATCGTAATCAATCACATGGTAAGAACTATAATCTTTCCTGAAATGATTCTTCATCGTATTATCGGCATGAGTCACCGCAATTTTGTAGAATGTAGAATCACCCGATGCTCTGGTTGCCCAAAACAGGAATTCAAGGTTCATCATATTATCTATGATAACCGGATATTGCCATTTGTCTCCATTATGGTCCCAGGAACGAATACAACCGACCGCCGGGTTAAAACGAGAGGCCAAAGAGTTCGCTCCCTCCAGCAATACCTGTTTATATTTATCCGATTGCCCCATGCGGTATCCGTTGCCATAGCTGCAATAGAGCATAAAGCCCAAATCATGAGTGCCCCTATATGATTTTAAAGGCTCCAACAATTCAGTTTGAAACTCCGCCTTTTTTTTCCAGAAATCATCTTTTGTATATTCATACATATACCAAAGTTCACCGGGGAAAAAGCCACTACACCAGTCCCTGGCACGAACCAATCGCAGGGAGCCGTCAGACTGGATATTACGTGGAGATGGCAGTTCTTCCGGCGTCTTGCCCAGAGAATTCCGGACATTTTCCGTTTCTGTCAAAGCATAGCGCAGTTGCTGGTCTGCAAAAGCAAAATCCTGACTGACCCAATCACCCGCTCTTTCTCCTGTACAGGAAAGAGCCATCAAACCGACACATATAAAAGAGAATGCTTTTTTCATCTTCATAATACCGATTTATATGTGACATTTTTATTTTCTCCCGGTAAAAGGAATACTCTAATACTCTGTTTGGCAGACAACTCCAAATCCGTATCAAATCCTATAATTGAAATACCCGGATTCGGTGAATCATAGCTAAATTCAGATTGGGCAGGTGAAATATGCCAGCGGACTTTTTTAGGACCTTCCACCTTTATATACAACTTCTTGCCATTTTTCTCCAATAACATGACATTATCAGCTACAATCTTAGCAGAAGCCGGAGTTACCATCGTCCACGTCATCATCGTAAACCGCTTGGTTGCCTCAATCACATCTTCCACCACCACATATTCTTTATCGACTAAGGAAACAGCCCGTTTTGCACTTTTTACCTGATCCTTATACACCGGGGTCAAATCCGAAATAACATACATGTTATTTTCCTGATCCGAATAACCGTCAATCTGAGCTTTGCCCTTTACATCCTGGTATTTATGATTAAATGATAATGTGTTATGGACAAAATTATTATAACGGTAAACATCCCAACGTTGAGAATTCTGGCGCGAATTCCACAGTTCAACCCCTCTCGTTTCCAATCTGTTGTACTCTTCTCCTCCCATATCCATTCCCCAAAGGACACCATCCGCTTCCAATAAAAAACTACCGACATCCATATGTCCGTGATTGACAGAAGGCGACCCCATTTTCATACCGACATAAACGGCAGACGAATCATTCCAGGAAGAACGCATGAAACAAACCGGATTATCCCCTTGCGCCATCCATGATAGTCGAGCAGGTTTCTGTGGATTCGCCAATGAAGCAGAAGCGCCCCAAATCAACATGGCCGGAGCCAAACGATTCTTCTTGATCCGTTTTTGTCCGTCTTTTTTATATAGTTGTACCTGGTTATATAAGATAGAGGCATCTTTTGTCTTATCATAAAACCAAAACATAGTCGGTGCTAAAAAGGCATTTCCTCCATTGTCAGAATAGGCAAAGTTTTTCAGATTTGGAGTAACGGCATGTAAGATATATTCACCTGTCTTTAAGAAACCGGGTAACTCACTTAATCCATAATCCGTTCCAAAGGCCTTTTCTATAGCACTAAGAAACATGGCATTGAATGATGTTCCATAATCCCAATAACCAATACCTTCCGGATAAGCTCCGTCAGGGGCATAGTGCCCCATAGGAATCGAGATTTTATCGATAGCCCGGTTTATGACAGTCCGTGACAACTCCGGTTCTTTCTCCCATATAGCCAAAGCACCATAAGTAACGCCTGCATGACAAACCTGGCTCCAATTGTGGACAGCATTGACAAACCAATTGTATCGTTCATCGAAGGAAGGTTTCAGACCTTTTTCGACAATCGCTTTTTCTATTACCTCCTTTGTCTGTACCGACAATTGAGGATAAAGCCAATCATATCCGATCGCCAAAGCCATCGTCATTTCCCCCACATCCAGGAAATGGGAAGGATTCCAGTCAGAAAAAGAGGCCGCTTTCAACATCTCGCTCTCCGCCCGTTTCAGAAACTCATTCTTCCCAGTCATTCTATAGGCATAACTCAGAATGAAAATGCGGCGTAGATTTTCTCTCGATACACTCAATAAGCGTCTGCCGGTCTTTATCCGTTCATTCAAGGGCAGTTTTACGATTTCTCCCGCTTCGTCCACTAATGACAGATGAATATCTTTCCAAACAGCATCCTTCATTATCACTTTTTTCAACGCTTTTTCTTCCCCCTTCTGTAATAGAATCCGGGGATGACCGGACAAGCGGGCAGAAGCATTCACAAACTCTTTTTGTGCAAATGATGCATTGTGGCAACAAAGTAAGGCCACTAACCATACCAAAATACGTGCTTTCATCCTTCTTAAATTTAAGTTACTTATTATATATCACACTCTTTCCTGCATATTCATTTTGAGGCAGATCTACGGAAATCCGGGTTAAAGCCTGTTTTCCGTCCCATTCGGTTTGTATATTTTCTTGTGCCGTCCCAACGATTCTCTGATTGACAGACAGATGGAGTTTCTTCATGAAACGGGTCGGATCAGAAACGCCCAATGTAAGTATTTCACCGGCATCGTTATATTTCACCATCAACATTCCGGGAGCATCCATCTCCACCACGATCTTGTCATGGATCCGAAGCGTTCCACCTTTATAAAAGACCGCATAAGCCATATTTAATCCGTCATGCCGGACAGCCTGCACATCAGGACAATTCGCCAAAACAACCACTCCTTCCTCTTCTACCTGTTTCTCGATAGACAACGGATCGGCGGAAGGAACGACCATATAGGCATAACCTTCATTATTCGGATAGCTACCGTGATCGACAGAAAGGGTGAACACATCTTGCTGAATAATGTCTGTAGGTGTAGTAGTCTGCCGGTTAGCAATCTTCCAGCTTCCTTCCGTACGCTGATTGGACAATATGACATTCTCTTTATTGAGGAAATAATACCCCACTTTGTCATGCACCACCCATCGTACCTCTTTTTTCATACGAGAACCCCGTTCTTGCGGATGAATGCCGTCAGCATCGCTTACGGTCACCTCTCCCTTTAAGAGACATTGATTGACTGTTGTCAAAACCTGGTTCTTCATCCGGCTGGATATGTCCGTCCCCAAACAAACGTATGTTTTATCGAAGAAGAACCATGCTTTCTTGGCCGCTAAACCTGTGTGCGGACTTTTGAAATCGAAACCAACCGCCCCATATGTTCCATCTGTAACCGCCCCGACATAATCAGTCAATCCCCATTTCTGAATTTCATTCTCACCCGGCATCTTATCCAATTGCACAATCGTTGCCCCTGGTATCTTCATCCAATCATAAACAGGAGTCAATCTTTTATATTCATCTCCCCTGACAGAAAGATAATTTGTCCCGTCGCCTCTAAAATGATTCATCAACCCTTCCCCATTATACGGTTCTTCCATATTGGCATTGCGGGTAGAATACATTCTGACAGAAGTATAAAAGTCAGGACGTTGGAACACAAAATGATCCGTTCTCCAAAAGAATTTGGCAAAAGAGCCCGGCCGGCAGGAGGAATCCCCTTTTCTTAAACAGATGATATTATCCAATTCCGCTTGCCTGTAATCAGTCAGGTTTCTCAACTTTTCAGGATCGGAAGGGCTCCACACCCTTTCTTCACCCGGCCGGGTGATGTCCCGGTTCAAGATACCCGGATCCGAAATCCTTCCATAAACCATCTGTTTGCAAATGCCGTCTAAATAATAGTCAATCAATAACCGGACAGCTTGTTCCGAAAAACGGAATTTCGTATCCGCCACATTCGAAGCCCACTCTATAAAAGCGCTGGCATAACCGGAACCATAAGAGAGCGTGTTGTTCACCCAATCTGTCCGGTGATGGAAGCTAAAATCATGTTGCATGCCTTTTTCGGTCGAGAATTTGATTTCCCCCTCTATAATTTTCATCAGCATGGCAACCTCTTGGGCATCTCTTTTAAAAAGAGCCGCTTTCGCTTGCAGACCTGCGATCTTTATGCGATCACCGCTGGGACGTGCTCCCCAAGCATTGATATTCCCACGGCCCGCTATTTCCAACATCCGGCCCGATTCTTCCGGGGACAAATCCCGGTCGAGTATCAATAACATGCTCACCATCGTATTAGGCGTACCAATTTGGTTCCACCACCAATTCTCACAAATGAAATCATTTTCCAACCAGAAAGCCAATGCCTGATGAACGGCTTTCCTTACCTGTTTATTTCCTTTGTAAGGGGATCCTTTCTTTTGATAAGCGATGCTTAACGCCAACATATTGCTGAGATGCCGTTCGTGTTGGAAAGCCGTACGGGTGGTATCGACATAGTCTATCCCCGGCCACCTGCCATCCGGCTGAAGCGTTTCCACCAATGTCTTGATCCGGCCGTCAGAAACCGGAGCGCCTAATAATTGCATGGCAAAACGTTTTCTGAGTTTCTCTATATCGGCATCTTTTTTAGCCACAGACGATTGCCCTCCCTCATTATACCCATTTAAAGAGAGCGGCATCAATGTCGGGAAAACCCATGCAAAATGGTGTACCGGATAAATATGAGGGCGGCTATTTTCAACATATTCCCCATATGCAGACTCCCCATATATACCCGCCATAGCCTCCAGCAAATTGTCCGGCCAAGTGGCATGCGTCCCAACATTCGGTCCTTCATACCACTTCCATTCAGATGGAGATTTTTGATAGCGAAGCAGATAGTCCAATGCCTTTTTGACCGACTTTCCCTCCTGTTCCCATAAGAACAGATTCTCACCCGTCAAATTATAGGCGACCCAAAAAGAAGCAGTCATAGGAGCCAACGAGAAATAGGTATACCAAATACCATTCTTCTCGCGAACCACTTCTGCCGGCATGTGACCGTCACTTGCGATCTTATCACCCAAATCACCTTTAATCAACTTGATATTACGTTCGATTTCCTCTTTATCATCCAAAAAAGAAGCGGCTAACAAAGAGCCCAGACGTCCCCAATCAGCCCAATTATTCTTCCGTTCACGAATTTCATTTGTCGCTTTCCGATAAACGGACATCACCCAATCCTTAAAAAGCCGCTTCTCATCGGCGTCCCATACCGAGGTATCATCCATTAACTCAGCTGCCATTAAAAATGCCGACCCGGAGTAGCTCATCACCAATGGTCCATCCGGTTCCGAATATTTCTTATTAATGGTAGCCCATGCATTCATAAAATAACACGCTTTTTCTCCATACCTTTTCTTTCCCGACAACCGGTAAGCCAGTGCAGAACAATAAGCGGCAAAAGCATCCTGTTGCAACGCCAACGAATTGGCCCGGTGCTCTTCGGGTTTCACATAGTAGCCGGGAACAGCAAAGTCATTTCGTGCATGGTGAGTGACCTGCTGAATGGAATCTGCATAACGGATCAATTGCACATACGCCGTATGATACGGTTCCTGTTTCCGTCCTATCATTTTTTTTACAAAGGCTATTTGTTTTAATGGATGCATGCTATGGTTCGCCCATAGCGATTGGTACATGCCAAACAAACAAAAAGACATCAATATCCCAATAATTACTTTTCTCATAACATTCCTATTATTTCATGGTACTATTTTCAATCACTTCATCTTAAAGACTCTCTCGCCTCCAGTCAAGTAGAAAGGTTCTTTCAACATCCCATTTTTCGCTTGTATTTTTATCGGACAATTAGAACGGACAAGAAGTGAGGTTTGATCATATTCCATATAAAAACTACCTCGATTCTCCGATTCAACCTTAAATTCCTTGTTTTCTACAAAAGATCCATTTCCTACATACACACTATTTTTTCCTTTCCGCTTTGCAAAAATAGCAAAATCAGCACAACATTTCTGATTATCCAATATAACAGGCCCATCTTTCAAAATATTAACCAATGTAAAAGTATCACCTTCTTTTGTATTTACTTTAATAGCACAACCTTCTTTTCCCTGAGGATCCAATTTAACCCGGTCAACAGATTCGATTAAACCGGCGGATACCTTATCTGATATAGGTTCGTAAACAGCGACAAACGGTTCTTCTACAGCAGGTTTCTCTTTCCGCATCGTAACGACAAGAGAAGGTTTGTTTTGATAAGGAGACGAAGCGGTTTTCGCACTTGGTGCTAAAGCCGTAAAATAAGAGACATCTGAAGAGGCCGGCATCCACATCTTCATGTAACTTGTTCCCGTATTTAATAGTCTTGCAGAAAATAAAGCGACAACCGTATTTTCATTGAGTCCGGTTGTCCGTACCGAACGGAAATATCGTAACCCCGGACGGTCCTCTCCAACACAAGGATAAGACGGAAGCCCTTCTTGTTTCAAAACCTTTCCGTCTTGTGTATAAAGAATCACACTATCCCCTATATTATGATACAAATAATCATTACTGACCGCATTATCGGAACGATAAAAATCCACATAAAAACCATGTTTCTCATCAATACGAAGAATCGATAATAAACGATCTTGATGGGTCTTTGTCGAGCCATCATAATAGTTTGTCAATGTATAAGAAAACTCATCAGAGATGGCCTTTTTACCCGCTAATGGTTCCATTGATACCAACTCTACCTGCCCTATCCTTTTCGTTCCACCTCCACCTCTAAACGGAGTTACCGAAGTAGAGGCTCCTGCTGCTACAACCGTATTATGAGCCGCCCATTGCGTATAATAATTAACATGCATCGGATGTTCATAGGTAGGTCCATTACCCGGATCGATCCCTTGAACAGTTCCGGCTCCATATAACTCCATGCTCATGCCATTGGAATGATTATGATTATAAGTAGCTCCCTGCACTACACACATCAGCCCGTACTGCGGATCTAATCCATTTCTCTGAAGATAACAAGATGCAAAATCCAACTTCTCCGATCTATTCCAAAGATGATTGTCCCCACTCTTTGCCTTCGGTAATTCAGGCAAATAACATAGCAATCCGGTCAGTCCGGATTTTGAACGGTCATATTGTCCTGCCTGTTCCAAAATCATGGCTGCATTCAACAAATCCGGAAGAATCGGTAGCTGATATTTGTCGGCCATCAGAATAGCACTCTCCAAGCACTCCATGCTCTGACGCGGCCTACCCGTATCGCCAAAAGCCGAAGCGGTTAAGTCGGGAAACGAATACTTCAACATAACATAAGAAGCATTCAACAAAATCGGATATTGATTAAAAATCCGATACCCATTATTTTCAAGCATGAGTGCAGCTTCCATTAACTTCGATACCGGATAATTATGATAACCTCCCGGCTCTTTCCAATGTCCATCCGGTGTAAACCACAACTTGGATGCGGAAGGTAAGCTTAGTTGTCCGCAACCGTCCACAACCGTATCCCGATTCAAATAAAAATCCAAATAATAATTCCTTTTCCGTGCATCTTTTAATGATAACGCTGCTGCGACCAAAGTCGAACTTTCAGCGGCAAACCAGTTATTCCCAGTATATCCTCTAAACGACAACGTCCAAGCGACCTTTTCAAAAGCCTTGTCATAATTTCCCAAAGGATACTTATATTTTACCAGATAAGGATACAAGAAATCATAAGCCAAAATCAACGGTTTCTCTTTCTCATCCCCCAACGTCTGGATATCTAAAAAGCCGGTACGTCCCGGGCCGTCAATTGGTTCCTGATAGACAACTCCACTTACCCACTGGTTCAAAATATCGGCAGCAAACTTAGCATATTTTTCTTCTCCTGTCAGCCAATAAATGACAGAAGCCTCATAAGCCAATGCATTGATCCTACCGTTAATAGCGGCCACATATGCCTGCGGATCCACACATTCATATTCCTGAGTGTCCGGATTCAGCAAATTCATTGTCATAGACGTGTCATTCGGGACAATATCCTCCATTTCAGGAACAACATAAGCCCGGCCTTGCGGTGTGATCGGAGAACGTTTATGCGGCGATACCCGTACTGTCGGAACCGGAGCGTCACCTTCGTAACCAATCAATCGTGTACCTTCTTTATCTGATATAAAACGGGTATAACGTTTTCCGGGAATCCTGTTCATCAAATATCGGTCCAAAATCCAATCCGGTTCTGCCTGATGCCTTTCCACATAGACAGCCAACCGTTCCTTTGTCCGATTGAAAATATGTTTCGCCCAAGCCTGTTTCTCTATTTTATCCAACACAGCCACTTTATCCTCATCTTTGACAAGGATATGCGGATATTTCTCTGCCCGAACCGGTAAGCCGGCAAACAAGACTAAAATTACAATATATATCGTTTTCATCATTTGTTCATTATAATTGTTCCAATTGCAGTTTTTTCTCAGAAGAAAGCCATTCCTGCCGCTTTTCTTTACCGTTCCATCTATAAAGATTATCTTTTATATCTGTTTCTTTCATGCCAAATGCCCGAATACCATACTCATTATTATACTGAATCTTATTATGCCTGATTTGAATCAAGCTGGAGCCATCATGCAGATATTCCCCCATAAAACCACATCCGTCATTCCCTTCAACCAGACAATTTTCGATTTTGCCGTTATGACATTCGGCCATCATCAGGCCATGCCAACCATTTCTGGCAATTTCGCAATTTTCTACCTTTAATGACTTACAATGATCAAGAACCAATCCGCAACCACGTATGGATGTATCGAATCGTGAATCCTTTATCATAATATTGGAGGAGTGTTGGATCATCAGGTTATGTTGTAACCTTGGACCGGGAACGACATGTGCGCCATTTTCGGTAAAATCACAATGGTCGATCTCGATTCCTTCCGCATCCGATATATAAACACCTGATCTGGAAAAGTTGATCACAGTCAGATTTTTCAATTTAATATTGCCGAAAGCATGTCCAGCTTCTCCTCTCATGGAAATTCCCGCCAAAGCATTACTATAACGCCCGGTTCTGTAAAAACGTCCGGAATTCGGATCATAAGCTTCCTGATGTTCTTTGGAACCATCCACTACAAGATTCTCTATCGTAATATTTTTCGCATCCAAATCGCCCAATAAGACAGCTGCCGTCCGGACCGTCGGTTCACAAATCAAGACTGTGCTCCGCCCTTCGCCACAGATATGTATATCAGAAGGAATGGTCAAGGATTGTTTCAAGCGATATTCACCGGCACGTAAAAAAAGCGTTTTGCCAGAACCGGCATTCGCATTCAATACTGCTTGAAGATCTTCCCGGTTATTTACTTCGATCACAGAATGCCCCATCGGCTGAACCTGTTCCAATGTCGCACCTGCATGATAGGCGATCTTGCTTTCCTGAATATCAACAAGTTCAGAAGGTTTCTGCCGGAACTCTTCACGAAATGCGGTCAGCTTCCATAGGGCATTTGCCGGATGGTTCATTTTAGTACGACCACATAATTCTCTCAGGTAAGGCATGTTGACTCCCTTTGCCGTAAAATGATCGATGCAATATTCAAATCCTGCACGATATTTAAACCGTTCCCGTTGCGAAGGCACGCCATAAGCATAAACAGAATCACCGCATATAAAACGTGCAGAATACTCCAAACCTAAAGCCAACCTGTTATCCGCAGCACTGAACAGGTCCACCCCCTGTGTATAGGCGATACGTGCCGCTCCTGAAAATTCATAAAGCCCCATTTGAACATGTCCCTGATCCCGACGGGTCTCCTGACATTGGCCGGTAGGATAAATATATTTAATCAGACTACCATTCGCATTAGCATGCAAATAATGGTAAACAGCATTATCGAATAATTCCCTATTATCCGTAAAAACAGCAATGGCCAACAAGGTATGCATGATCGCTCCATCCCAATTGCCGTTTGCAACAGGAAAATAGTAACGAATAGTCGGATAGAAAGCCGACATCATCAATCGTGTCATATTTTCCGTATCTTTCTTTTTCCACCCAGGATAAGTATAGCGCAAAATCTCGGCAGCATTACAAAACTCATAACCGGTCAATGCTACAAGCAATTTGGCGTTATTCTCATCGAAACTGCGTAAAGTATTGGCCCACTTTTCAATAATATCGACCACCATTTCCGCATAGCGATCTTCTCTTGAAATATACCATAAGACCGCACAACTATACGCCATACGTGCAGATTGTGACAAATCCTTACCTCCGATATCAGGTTTGGAATAGGGTCCACTGATCACATGAGCAAAAGGTTTTACTTGAAAATCCAATGGTGTTTTTTCCTTCAACAAATCATAAGCATCTTTCCAAGGTTGTTCTCCCGCCAGAACTTGCTTACGCATATACTCCAAGTCTGCTTGGTTCATATCTATTCCAGGATGCACGAACTGTTGGGCCGTCCCGATACCGGTCATCAGCAAAAACGCAGTCACTAACAATAAAAATCGCATGTTGTGTCTCATGATATATTGGTTTATATAATAGGATAGACTAAAAATAAAACGAGGTAATCAGTTGGTAAGTCGAAGAATATAAATTCTGCAACTTACCAACCTTTCAACTCATCAACAAAACTTACATTTTATACCTTTTGGCACTAACAGTCACCTCACTCGCGGATGCCTTGTTAATATAAACATATGCCCTATATTTACCGTCGGCCGTCTCAACCCATGCACCGGCCTCTTCTTTTAATCCTAAGATATAGTTCGAACCTTTAGACATATCGATTGTCTCCAAATCCAAGTCATCAACAAATTTGCTGTATTGCAAGTCGGACAGTTGCCGATCTTGCAGACCATAAATTTTGATCATCTTGGTATTATTGACAAAACCGGAAGGAAGTTCCGTTCCACCCATATATTCCTTTGGAGAAGAGGGTGTATAAAAGGCATGTGACAAATCCGATTTTTCACTGTACGCATACATGATATCAATCTTCGCAGCCAACGAAGGGTCAGCCAGCAAATCTGCCTTTGAATAAATATGCAAGGCCTCTCCTTCATTCGAGAAGGAAAGATAACATTTATCATTAGTCACTGACAAATTTTTGACCATATCCATTTTTGAAATCTTATACGGACCTAATTTGTATTCCGCAACTTGACCGTTACTGGCTTTAACCGAAAATGAGAACTGTACATCTTTGCCACGAGCTTCTTCCGGAATAATATAATAATAACGAAGAGTTGCCGCACAGGTATCAACTGTAAAGTCTATAGCAGTTGTTGTCCCGTTCGTTTGCGAATCAGAACAAACTTTTACCGGAATATCCTGACCGGACGAATTGGTATAATACGAATTCGGATCAAAGTAAGTACCGGCAGCACCTGCAATGCTGCTCACAACCTGAGCAGACGACAGTTTCCCAAGTTCATTAGGAATAGCCATCGCATAGGCAAATTCTATTTCATTGCCTACGATATTCGGCGCAACAGGCAGACTGCGTTTGATACAATCATTGCTTAATGCAGAGACCGGATCCTTCAATAACACAGGATCATCATCACATGCAACCAAAGTTAAAGCAAATGACAACAATACAAAATAATAATATTTCAATTTCATACTTTTCATCTTTTATTATTGCAATGGTCTTTCTACTATAAGGAATATGTATTCCTTTTTAATTTCACGATTACCGGCGATGACAGTGAACCGTTTGGCCGTCGAAGGAAATGCCGACGGATTATTTACAATACGTTCACCTAACTGATCCGACGGATTCCCGGACTTCCAATCACCTTCGATGAATTCCATATTCATTTTGGAACCGGAGAAATCCATCCACTCCGTAATTTTAGGAGCCAGTTTTGCATCTTCACAAAGAGATATACGCGGCCACAAATTATTAAGGGGCGTACCAAACTTAACATACATGACAGCCACCTGAGCAGTCGTATCTATATAGGCATTACCTAACTTAACTGTCTGATAGTCCGTATCCCACAAATCGAAATTACTCACATAGCACTCTGCCCTTGTCGTGATCAGCAAACCGTCTTCATCTACAGGAAAATCTTCACATGATGCGGCAATCAAGGCAATGAACAAAAACAAGCAAATTTTATTAATCATCTTTTTCATATCATCCAATTTTTTAATTACAACCATGGTGTATTCTGTGTCAAATTCGGATTCTTATTCCTTTCAGAAGGCGGAATCCGGAAGATATAGTTTCGTTGGTAATTCAATAAGGCAGTATTATTAAAAACAGTCTGCCTCAAAGCACCGTGTGTGTCATACATCCTGACTCCCGGAGACGTCTGCGGGGGTAAGAATACCCGTTCAATGGAGCGCCAACGACGAAGATCAAAGAAACGTTGTCCTTCCGCAAACAGCTCTACGATTCTCTCCTGCTCGATCGCATAAAAGAAAGTCAACTTATCGGCATATTTCTCAGGCTTCAAGTCTGGCAAATTACCACGATGCCGAACCCGGTTAACCACATCGAGTGCCAAACCTCCATCACCAGTAGGGCCATACGCCTCATTGGCCGCTTCCGCATACATCAAATAGACATCGGCCAGACGCATTACCGGCATATGGTAATCACCATCCGAACGTCCCTGTCCCGCATAATTGCGGACAAACTTTCTCATAATGTAACCGGTCTGATCTCCATCGGCATTGATAGCCCCATACCCATCTACTGTACCTTTCAATGTCTTATACTGATATTTTCGAATCTGATCAAAAGAAAGGCTTAACATAGTCACCATCGTTTCTCCATCCCATAATAAAGTCGATTTCATACGGTAATCACGGTTTTTATAAGATTCCGGATTTAACGCAGAATTAACAGCCGTACGGGCATCTGCATCAGCCGGATTCTTCGGGATCAGCTTCTCGCAAAAATCACCGGTGACTGTAGACTGATAACGGTCAGCCAATTCAGCACGTGGTTGCCCCCAACCTTGGCTACCTTCTGTAGCACGAGTACCGAAGTCCCTCATCAACTCTTCTCCCTGTCCGGTTCCGGTTCCACCATGTGTAAACCCGACCATCAGTTCAGGGTCCGTATTGGCTGTCGGCAAAAAGAGATAGAAATAATTAGGCAAGACTTCACATCCTCCCATTTCTCCCCAATCGCCAGGTTCGCCGTTACGGAACAAGTTAATACCTGATTCCTCGATCACCTTCTTAAAATCGGCGGCAGCATCTTTATAGGCTTGTGCCGATTCAGACGCATTAGGCGTAAATGTATCCAATTCCGGCCAACCTCCATCAGGAGAGACTGGAGTATCCCACGGCCAAGAAGTACGGTTCCAGCAAGCCCAAAAAAGTTGTAATTTGCCACGGAATGCCAAAGCCCCCCATTTAGTAAAACGTCCTAATGCCACTGGTTTCGCCGGTAATTTTTCCCAAGCATAAGTAAAGTCATCATAAATATGCTGCTTTATTTCCGTAATAGAAGTACGGGAAATGTTAGCAACCTCATCATTACTCTCTATTATCTTATCGAAATAAGGTACATCTCCCCACATGGAAATCAGGCGGAAATAAGCCATTCCTCTCAACATCTTAGCTTCGCCAATAAAGGCTTCCAACTTTGCTTTGGATTCTTCCGTCTTTACATCGGGAAGCATTTTTTCTATATTCTGAATAGCATAGTTGGCACGATTGACTGTCGCATAAGCATACTGATAGTAATTGTCAAAACTGCTACCGTAGGTGGAAGAAGGATTGTTATAAGAGCCGCTACGATAAGCGATACTCCGGTCTCCGGTTGCCTGAGAAGTCCCGACATTTCCTCTGAACCTCAGGTATTCCGTATTTCCATCGAACACATAATCACGATTGAACATAGCCCTCGCCTGGCTATAAACACCATTGATAGCATATTCCGCATCACTTTCTGTTTTCCAATACAAGGAAGAGGCCAGTTCTCCCCCCGGAGTCTGGTTCAATAAATTGTCAACGCATGAAGAGAACGTCAGATTAGCTCCCACAGCACATGCGATCGTTAATATTTTCAATCCACTTTTTTTCATACCATTACTGTTTAAAAACTAACATTAAGACCGATTGAGAAAGACCGGTTGATCGGATACAAGTCACGGGCACTGTTTTTCTTTTCAGGGTCCAGACCCGGATATTGCGTCACGGTAAACAAGTTTTCGGCAGAAGCATAAATCCTCAAATTCGTCATTGAAATTTTGGACAAAAGCTTTTTCGGCAGGTTATATCCCAACATGATATTTTTCATTCGCAAGTAATTCATATTATAAAGCCAATAACTGTTATCGCTTCTATCCGTACTTGTTCCTAATCTCGGCCATTCTCCACCTCTATTCTCCAAAGACCAGGGTTCGGTCCAGTGATCCCAGGTGGAAGCATAACGCCTGTCGGCAAAAGCCGTATTATTAAAGTCAGTAAGCCAGAAATCCTTACGTCCCAGACCTCCGTTAAACAGCATAGATATATCAAATCCTTTCCAAGCCGCCTGCAGGGTAATGCCGTAAGTAGTTGTCGGACGGTCCCGCTGGATATTCGGATAAGCCTTTTTATCTTTGCCATCGATTATGCCATCCCCGTTCAAGTCTTTACGGATCACATCGCCCGGCGATAAACTTTGAGGCGTATTGTTGTAAATATCCTGCCAAGTTTGTGCTATACCATTATTTTCATAAATATATAGGAAATGATAAGGCATATCCAAATAGATCCAACCACGACTGAGGAACTCGTTCCACTCTTTCAATACTGTCCGGGTATAAGCTCCGTTCAGATTAACAGAATATTCCACATTGCCGATTTTATCTTTCCACGTCAAATTCAATTCCAACCCTCTATTCAGCAAATCACCGATATTGGCGCGAGGAGCACTATATGCCCCGGTCAGATGGATTGACATTTGAGACGGACGATTCATGCCTGTACGCAAGCGGTTATAAAAATCGATTTCCGTACGTAAACGATTATCCAAAAAGCTCAAATCCAAGCCCACATTAATATCCGTAGAGACTTCCCAAGAAAGGTCCTTGTTGATCATTTTCTTGTTCACGAACCCTTTAACAACATCACTCGACATATAATTCATCGCGGTCAAAGTTTCCAACTGTTCGAAACGTCCTACTCCCGAATTGTCTCCTAACTTACCCCAAGAAGCACGGAGTTTACCACTTGATAACCAAGAGGAAAAATATTTCTTCAGGAACTCTTCTTCTGTAAAGCGCCAACCAACTGCTACTGTTGGGAAAAAGCCATACTGATGACCTTTGACAAACTTAGAAGAGCCATCCAAACGGAAACTAAATTCCAATAAGTATTTGTCGTAAGCACTATAGTTCAAACGACCAATATACGATCTCAACCCTTCAGAAGCAGAACTACCCGAATTGCTTTGGACGTTTGTCAGCGCAGAATTGATTTCACTGGTCGACGGATGGATACGATCATTACGAGACGCCCCCGTCGAACGGGTATGCCAATACTCTTCGCTATAGACAAACATTGCACCGATATTATGATTCTGCGCAAGAGTCGTTTCATATTGCAAACGACCGTTCAACTGCGTCTTGTAGTTGGTAGTATTATTGTCGCTGACACCCACATTATCGGCAACATAGTAACGTCCGATATCCTTTCCTGTCTGAAAATCATAAGCTGCTCCCGTCGGGACATCAGCCCTTTTCTGAAAATAGTTGCTAAAGCTCAGAGCATAATCGACATGGGCAGTAAAGCCCTTAAAGACATTCCAGTCCAAATAGATACTTCCGTTCAATTGCTGACGAGTCTGCTTCGGATTACGAGTGTCAAAAAAGGCGTACGGGTTGTATGCCTGGATATCTTCGCCATACGCCATAACACCTCCATAACGGCCGGTCACAGGATCATAAGGAGTCACACCCGCAACTGCATATTGCATATCACCACCTCCGGAATCGCTGGTATCGTTGTTCGTGATGCCATCGGCATAACCGCTATACGTAAATTCAGACCAGTTACCATCAAAACGAGCCCCTACTTTTACATTATTGAACATATTATAGTCATAATTAAAACGGGTATTATAGCGCTTGAAATCGTTTTTCATCTGCACCCCCTCTTTGTCCATCATACCGATAGAAATGTAAAAATTAGACTTGTCATTTCCACCGGTTGCAGAAAGCGTATAGTTTTGAAGGGTACCGGTACGCATGAAGGTATCAAACCAATCCGTATTCGGATAGCGTAGCGGATCGATCATTCCTAACGCCATCCATTGATCGATCGTTCCGTCTTTGAAATTGTAGCTTTCACGCTTAGTGCCTGATGCTGCCCTGAATTGTTGCAATGTCAAGGCACGCGGGTAATCATCCATAAAGTCATAAGAACGTGATGGTTTTTCTATCGCATAAGACCCCGTAAAATTGATACTCGTCTTTCCCTTTTTACCTGTACGAGTCGTTATCAAAATAACCCCATTGGCAGCACGGGATCCGTAAATAGAAGCAGATGCCGCATCTTTCAATACGGAAATACTCTCAACATCAGCCATATTGATACGGTTGATATCGACATCCGGCATACCATCAACGACTACTAACGGACTGGTATTGTTTACCGTACCCATACCACGAATCATCAAAGATGCCCCATCATTCCCCGCCATACTGGTTGTTTGGGCAACCTGTAAACCAGGAACCAAACCGGAAAGTCCGGAAGACACATTGGATATTGAGCGGCTCGATATTTTTTCATCAACAGTGACTGCGGCTACCGCTCCAACCAAATTGACCTTTTTTTGAGTACCATAACCGACAACGACAACTTCCTCAATTGCTTGAGAATCTTCTTTCAATGTCACATTTATTTCCGATTGCCCCTTTACCGGAATCTCGATGGAAGTATACCCGATATAAGAAATAATCAAAACCGCATTGTCTGGCACATCCAGACTGTACCGCCCATTTATGTCAGTGATCGTACCCGTCCCATTATCTCCCTTAAGCACGACATTCGCACCGATGACGGGTTCTCCTGTTTGATCCTTTATAATACCGGTGATTCGTTTATTTGCCTGGTATTTTTCATTTTTCGAAGGGATGGCAGATTCAGTCAGAATAATGTCTTTATCTACGACCTTATAGGCTATATTACTGTTTTTAAACAAAATGTCTAATACTGTAAAGATATCCTTGTTATCTACGGCAAGCGTTACTTTACGATCGACATTGACCAATTTACTGTTATAGAAAAAATGATACTCCGATTTATTTTCTATAACGTTTAATACCTCTGCTATACTCTTCCTCTCTGCATTAATAGACAGTATCGTATTTGAGGCATAAAAATTGGATGCAAATACTGTTCCCACGCAAAGGAACAGAAATAAAAAAATAAAATTAAATACTCGATAAATACCAGATTTCATGAAATCTGGTATTGGATCACAGTGATCCAATCGACCATCATTATTTTTAACCATACTTGTAATTATTGATTTAAGATTAAATTAAATCCGGAGATCCAGATTATTAATTAATTTGACGAGAAAAATCCATATCTATTTTTCTGCCGTTCTCTCATTCATTATCAGTTCATTTATTTCATAAGCATTAAATTTAAGTTAAACATCATATTATCATTTTATCCTGCGAAGCACAACCTGTTCCCGTTGCTCGGACAGACTGTCATCCATTTCCATTCGTTTTATCGAATAATCAATCCGGGAAGAAATCCTAAGATAATCTAAAACCTGCGGTAACTGCCGATTATTAAAAGTACCGGTAAAGCGATACGAATCAAGCACCGGATCCATCACCTTAAAATCGACATTATAAAAATTAGCCAAACACCTCAAGACTTCGGGCAAAGGCGTTTCTTTAAATACCAAACGTCCATCCTTCCAAGCAATCTCATTTTCAACATCAACATTCATAACTTCCAAAGTCTTATCCGTTAAATCATAAACAGCTTTTTCCGACGGATACAAATTTCTTTCACTTGTTTTTCCCTCCTCTTCTTCCATTACTATATCAACAGCACCGGAAACCAAAGTCGTTTGTACAACCTCCTCTTTCTCATAAGCCCGAACATTAAATTCCGTCCCGAGCACCTTCACTTTCAAGCGGTCATGAGAGACACTCACAATAAACGGGCGTTCCGGATCATGTTTTACTGAGAAATAAGCTTCACCGACAAGCATCACCTTCCTCTCCTTTTCATCATACGAAGAAGGATAAGATAGCGTACTGCCCGAATTCAAATAGGCAATCGAACCATCCGGTAAATCAAGACTTGTCCGCACACCTCTATTTGCACAGACCGTTATCTGCTGCGGAACCAATACAGAAGACTTCCACAACGAAAAAGAAATAGCCGTCGACATAACCAAAAGTCCTATAAAACACGCCGCAACAATAGAAATTCGGTATAACCTTCTATTTTTCTTACGTTTATCTATACGCTTTTGAACCATCTTGTAAGCCTCGATAGAATTTCGGGAAAGAATTCGTTCACGTGTCTGAGATGTATAAAAAATACGGGCTGTCTGTAATGCGGTTTTCTCATTTTCTTCTGAAACCCGCATCCAATCTACCACACGCTTTCCTTCCTCTCCCGTCGCCCAACCTCTAAAGTATTTGAAGAGCAAAGTAAAATCAGGATTTATTCCGTTTATATGTTCTTTACCGATTTCCATTCTATATATACGACAAACCCGCATAAACCATACCCTAAACAAAAAATACAGTTTTTGCAAAAAAAATATATGTCAATGATACTTTTGCTAAAGTTTTCAGGAAAGAACCTGCTCATAGGTTCAAAATAGTTTTATTATTTTTTACCTTTGTGCAAAGAGATAAAAAATCTAAAAGGAAAGGGTATGGACGATAACAACTTAATAACCCAACTACAACAAGGAGACAAAAATGCTTACAAACAACTGTTTATCAAGTATTACTCCCCCCTTTGCGAATATGCGTCCCAGTATATTTCCGATGATGATTCGGAAGAGCTTGTGCAGGAGTTGATGCTTTTTCTCTGGGAGACACGGGAAAATCTTGTGATCGAGACGTCCTTGAAATCTTATCTGTTTATCTCCACCAAGCACCGTTGCCTCAATGCGATCAGGAAAAACCTGTATCACGAACGTATCCATAACCAGATCTATGAGAAGATAAAAGACCAGTTTGAAGATCCGGACTACTATTTCGTGAATGAACTGACGGAAAACATACAGAAAGCGATCGAGAACCTGCCCGAAACCTATCGGGAAACATTTGCCATGAGCCGATTCGGGGAAAAGACGAATGTGCAGATTGCCGAAAAGCTCGGAATATCGGTAAAAACCGTCGAGTACAGGATATCGCAGGCACTTAAGATACTCCGCCTTAAACTGAAAGATTATCTCCCGCTTCTGATAAACATCCTGGGATAAAAGCGCATTTCCAAATTCGTTAATAAATTAAAATCACACCAAACCTTATTAAACTTCCCGAAAACTTCCGCGTCTATCTTTTCGTACTTAATATCAGATAAGATAAAACAAAAGTTATGAAATCGGGAAGGTATTTTTTTATTCTGTTTTTAATTCTGTTGACTATGCCTGCATATGCACAAAAAGGTGTAGACATCACCGGAACGGTGATTGAGGAGGGGACCAATGAACCGATCGAACAAGCAACGGTCCGTTTGCTAAGCGTCAAAGACAGCTCCATGATCGGAGGAGTCGCCACATCGCGCAACGGAGGTTTCGTACTCAAGAACATTAAGAACGGCAGCTACTTGCTGCACGTGTCGTTTGTCGGATTCGATCCGCTCTACCAACCCCTGCGCATCACAGGGAAAACCAATCCTGTCAAATTAGGCAAACTCGCACTTGCCGACGGATCGATCCTATTGGGCGAAGCTGTCGTGGTCGGGAAAGCGCCGGAAGTAACCGTGCGCAACGATACGATGGAGTACAACGCCGATTCCTATAAGACCACGGAAGGTTCCACGCTGGAAGACCTGCTGAAAAAGATGCCCGGTGTGGAAGTGGACAGCGAAGGGAAGATCACGGTCAACGGAAAAGAGATCAAAAAGGTACTGATCGACGGAAAAGAGTTCTTCTCCGACGACCCGAAAGTGGCCTCCAAGAACCTGCCGTCGAAAATGATCGACAAAGTACAGGTGTTGGACAAGCTGAGCGATATGGCCAAGATGACCGGCTTCGATGACGGGGAAGAGGAGACTGTCATCAACCTGACCGTCAAGCCCGGCATGAAGCAGGGCTGGTTCGGGAACGCTTTTGCCGGCTACGGCAGCGAAGACCGGTACGAAGGGAACTTCATGGTGAACCGCTTCATCAACAACGACCAGCTGACCTTGATGGGAGGCGTCAACAACACGAACAATATGGGGTTCTCGGACCTTGCCTCCAGCATGTTCTCAGGGATGGGCGGACCACGCGGACGCCGGGGCGGAGGAGCCGGCAACGGGATCACGACATCCGGCAACATCGGCCTGAACTTCAGTAAGGAGTTTAACCCGAAGCTGACGGTCGGGGGCAACCTCCGTTATTCTCATTCCGACAACGACGCGATCAGCAAGAGCAACAGGCAGAATATCCTACCGGGCGACAGCACCTCCTTCTACAACGAAAACAACAACAGCAACACGCGCAGCGACAATGTGGCTGCCGACCTTCGTATGGAATGGAAACCGGACTCGCTCACCCAGATCATCTTCCGTCCGAGTTTCAGCTATAGCGACAGCCATAGCCGCGAAGGGAGCACCTTCAACACGCTGAGCGGAAACCGCGACACGGTCAACATCGGCGAATCCGACTATCTCTCCGACGGAAGCGGGTACAACCTCAACGCCCGCCTGGAATTCAGCCGGAAGCTGAACAGCGAAGGGCGTGTTTTCAGCGGATCTTTGTCGGGAGGACTAAGCGATTCCTATAATAAAGGACTGAACTATTCGAACACAGAATACCTGATGATGGCGGACGGCATGGACAACGAACTGGTGGACCAGCGTTTCCGTTACGACAACAAAGGGTTCAACTACCGGGCTTATCTGTCCTGGGTAGAACCGATCGGCCACAACAACTTCATCCAGGCCACCTACAGCATCCGGCAAAACAAACAGGAATCTCTGAAAAACTCTTACACCCGTGAAGAAGGAAACGAAGAGTATAATGTATTGGACACGGCTTACAGCAAGAGCTACCGCAACAACTTCATCAACCAGCAGGTCAGCCTCGCCTTCAAAGCTGTCCGGGCAAAATATGATTACACGGTCGGTTTGACGGTAGACCCGTCCCATAGCACGAGCGAGAACTTCGTGGGCGACACGGTCCTTTCCAAACTGTCGCGCAACGTGGTGAACCTTTCACCGATGGTCCGCTTCAACTATAAATTCGACAAGCGGACAAACCTCCGCATCAACTATCGCGGACGTACCAGCCAGCCCAGCATGACGCAACTGCAACCCGTGGCCGACATCTCCGACCCGCTAAATACGACAATGGGTAATCCGGATTTGAAGCCGACTTATACGAACGATCTGTTCGTCCGTTTCCAGAAATTCGTGCCGGACAAACAAACGGCTTTGATGGTGATGTTGAATTTCAACTATATAATCAACGACATCGTCAACAAGTCCGCCTATATCGGCAATACCGGTAAGAAGATGACAACCTACGACAACGTAAACGGGAACTACAACGGGAACATCCGCGTCCTGTTCAACACACCGTTCAAAAACCGGAAGTTCTCAATCAACTCCATGACAATGGCCTCTTATGCCAACAAAAACGGTTTTATCAATGAGGAGAAGAATACGAACAAGAACCTGATTCTGATGGAACGCGCCGGAATCGATTTCCGTTCCGACTACCTGGACCTCGGACTCAACGGTAACATCCGTTACAACGGGACGCAGAACTCACTCCAGGGACAGAGCGAACTGAACGCTTTCAACTACGGCGTGGGCGGAACGACAACGATCTATCTCCCTCTCGACTTCAAGGTGGAAAGCGACATCAACTGGTCGACCAACTCCGGCTATTCAGACGGGTTCAAACAAAACGAAGTACTATGGAACGCCTCTGCATCCAAATCTTTCCTGAAAGGGAACCAGGCGACACTCCGTTTCAAGATATACGATATCCTGAAACAACGCAGCAACATCTCCCGCAGCGTGACCGCCAGTTATACACAGGATTCCGAATACAACACATTGGGTAGCTACTTCATGGTACACTTCATCTACCGCTTCAGTATCTTTAAAGGAGGAGCCAGCATGAACGATGTGCCCGGACCGGGCGGAAGAGGGCCGAGACATGGCGGTCCGATGGGGCCGCCTCCGGGTGGAAGATTCTAATGATTTATCCGTTACTTTTGGCTTGATCCAAAAGTAACCAAAAGATCAAGGCTGAACCGTCCAGGCTACTCCGGGGAAAGGCTACGCTTGACGACCGTCCGCTTAGGCCTTTCTTAGAAAGCTCCGCTTTCTCTTGGGATGGCCGATACTGCCTGCTACATAGGTGTCGGTATCGGCCATCCCCAAAGAGCCGTCAGGCTCTACTTCCGGCCTAAGCTGGCGAGCGTTAAGCGAAGTGACCGGAGTGAGCGCCCGGAGCGTCTGCTGTCCCAAGCGAAGCGAGTTTCAGACGCGACAGCGAACGAAGGAAACGGAGTAGCGAGGCAGATTCAGCCTTGAACTTTTGGTTACTTTTCTTTCAAGAGAAAAGTGACAAATAAAACCTTTTGATCAACGAAGGCTCCAATATCGCCGGATAAATCAAACCGTAAAGCGCTCCGTAGAAGTGGGCGTTATGATTGACATTATCCCCCGCCTTTTTCGCCATATACTGGCAATAGGCCAAGTAGATCACGCCAAAGACAATCCCCGGAATCGGCAGTACGGCAAAAAACAGAATCTTTCCCCACGGGTCCAGGAAGATGGAAGTGAACAAGACAGCCGATACAGCTCCCGAAGCACCTATCGATACATAATAAGGATCATTCCGCCTGCGGATCAGGTCATACAGCGAAGCGGCGACCATCCCGCCGAAATACAATCCTAAATAGCTGCCCGTACCGAACCCCAAATAGCCGAAAGCACGCTCCATATACGTCCCGAACGACCAGAAAGTGAACATATTCACAAGCAGGTGCGTCATGTCGGCATGTACGAAACCATGCGTGACCAACCGGTACCATTCCTTATTATGAACGGTACGATACGGTATGAAAGCCAACTTCCGGAACAACTCATGGTTGCCGAAACAGATATAGGACACGATAACCGTGATCCCGATAATAACATAAGTAATCATAGTCTATTCTCTAATTAATGACGTCAAATGTAGTAAAGATTGAACAATGTTTCCCTTATATGGTTTACAAAAACAAAGCTTTTGCATTTGCTATTTCCGTTTTAGCTTCCTATCTTTACGAATTACAACATACTGACAGATATAAAAAACATCCGGAATGCTGGCACTCATACACATACATATACAGTGGATAGTAGGTATAATATTCATCATATTATACTGCGTCACCATTTTAGGATTGGTGCTGGTTATCATCACGGAGAACCGGAATCCGTTGAAAACGATCCCCTGGGTGATCGTGTTGCTGCTTGCCCCCGGTATCGGGCTCCTGTTCTATTTCTTCTTCGGGCAGGATAACCGGAAGCAACGGATCATCTCCCGGCGCACCTACAAACGCATCATGAAACGTCTGCAGGCAGGAAAGCTCCCGCAAGACACCTGTTCCGTCCCGGCCCACTACCAGCCATTGGTCACACTGTTGACCAACAGCAACCAGTCGTCCCTGCTCTACGGAAGCGACATTACGATCTACACAAACGGGGCAGACAAGTTCCACGATCTGCTGGAAGAGATTGCCCAAGCAACCCATCATATCCATATTCAATATTATATCTTCTGCGACGACGAAGTCGGCAACAAGGTCAAAGAACTTTTGATAAGGAAAGCCCAAGAAGGCGTCGAAGTCCGTGTCCTTTACGACGATGTGGGCTGCTGGAACGTGAAAGACAAGTTCTTCAAGGAAATGTCGGATACCGGCATCGAAGTCCATGCTTTCCTGAAAGTAGCATTCCCGGTCTTCACCAGCAAGGTAAACTACCGGAACCACCGGAAAATAGTGGTCATAGACGGTAAAGTCGGTTTTATGGGCGGCATGAACATTGCAGACCGCTATACGAAAGGGACCAGCTGGGGGACCTGGCGGGACACGCATTTCAAGATCATCGGAAAAGGGGTGCACGGTTTACAGGCCGCTTTCCTGATCGACTGGTATGTAGTCAGCAAGAAACTCCTGAACGAGAAGATCTATTATCCGCCGCTTCCGGTCTATTCGGACGATAACATCATGCAGATCTGCACCAGCGGGCCCGTCGGACAATGGCGTACGCTCTTGCAAGCGGCCATCTTCACGGTTGCCAACGCCAAGAAATATGTATTTATCCAGACTCCTTACTTCCTTCCGACCGAAGGACTGAACCAGGCTTTGCAGATAGCGGCTTTGGGAGGCGTCGACGTGCGGCTGATGCTTCCCAAGCGTTCGGACACCCGTACGGCGAACATGGCGACCCACTCTTTCATTGATGAAATGGTAAAGGCGGGCGTCAAGGTCTATTTCTATAAACCGGGATTCCTGCACTCGAAACTGATGGTGGCGGACGACGAACTGACCTGCATCGGTTCCGCCAATATGGACTTCCGCAGCTTCGAGCATAATTTCGAGATCAACGCGTTTGTCTACCAGCCTTCTTTCGCCCAGCAGATGAAGAAGGTGTTCCTGCACGACATGCACAGTTGCGAACGGCTGGTCCCGTCACGCTGGCTGAAGCGCCCGGTCAAGCAGCGCATAGCCGAATCGTTCATGCGCCTCTTTTCTCCCCTTCTTTGATAAAGATGGAAAAGTTCACCGAACCGTAGACGCGGTGCTGGTAGAAATAGGGCAACCCGGAGAAATCATTTGTCTTCGGATGTTCCATCACAAAGATTCCCCCATCCCGCAACAGGTCGCGTTCGAAAACCAGTTCCGGCACTTCGGGCAACTCTTTCAGGGCATAAGGAGGATCGGCAAAGATGAAATCGAAACGCTGAGCCGGAGCCGAATAGAGATAACGGAAGACATCGCCGCGGATCAGCGTCAGCGAATCCGTTTTCAGTTCCTTGGCGACTTTGGCGATAAAAGAAGCATGCGCATTATTCTTCTCGACAGCCGTCACGCTCCGGCATTCGCGTGAGAGCAGTTCGAAAGAGATGCTTCCCGTCCCGGCAAACAAGTCGAGCGCGTCCAATCCCTCAAAATCGATATGGTTGGAGATCACATTGAAGATATTTTCCTTCGCAAAGTCCGTCGTCGGGCGGGCGCTAAAGGTAGACGGGACGTCAAAACGTCGCCGTCCGTATATTCCACTTATAATTCGCATAATGATAAAGCTATAAGATCCAGCGGAGCCTGCAACACTTCCGGCCCCAGCAGATAGGCTTCGGAAGGGATCTCCAGCGGATCGATGTATTGTAAATAATTCCGCAACGTGCTTGTTATAGCACTCCGTAAAGGCACATCGCCGAAAAGACGCAACTGGTCTTTCTGTTGATCCATTCCGGCCTGCTTCCATACATATAATATATAATACAAAATATCGTCCGTATGTTCATACTCGAACGAGTTCACGAAAAGCAGGTTTCCCTGCGCATAGCACGCCACGTCCATCCTCCGCCGATGCAGCACGACATATAGCTGGCGGGGCAAACGTGCACGGCTCTGCTTCTTCCACAACGAAAGCAGCGGACTGACATGATGGACAAAACGGGGATTGACCAGCGAACGGGAACAAAACTCATAGACTTCCTCCTCCACCCCGAATATCAATTCCGCCTGTTCATCCTTCAGTTCATTGCTCAGGCAACGTCCTTCGGGGGAAGAAAACGCGAAGGCGAGCAGCTCGGCCTTCTGTTTCTCCTGAAAAACATCTTTCGGCACAAGCGTGTACTGAGGAGTGACACAAACCAGATTGACCTGTTTGTAGAACCAGGTCAGGAAATCATTTTCGAAGAAACATTCTTTCAAGGAAGAGACATAAGGTTTTGTCCGGTCGAACTCGACGTCTCTATAGAAGAAACTCTCGTTCACCGAAGGGCTGTATGCGGAAAAAGAAAGTCCACCCGACCGGAGCCGGATGGACATTATGTAATTTTCCGAATTATCAGCTGTTAACTTATCAGACAGGTTAATAGCCATAGGCAATCATTAATCTTCCCAGTTACCTGCGTTGTTATTGATTTCTTCTACGGAACCTACGCGCAGACCCGGATATTTGTTCATCTTTTCAGCCTTATCCTTCAAGTTGTACTCCAACTGCTTGTTCAGGTCGCCCAAATAATCATCATACAAAACGCCACACTGGAAGACTTTCACCGTATAGCCGGAACCGGAAGTCAAAGTAGCCGTATCCATAGTGAACTGTACATTTGTTTCCGGCACGTTACGCAAATCGTCTACGTTATAGCCTTTGCCGAACAATGTATCTACAGCTGTCACCCAAATAGTGTCACGTCTGATCAATCCTTTCTTGACAGCTTCCTTTTCAGTCATACCTTTTTCAAGCTGTTCGTCCGTCAACACACCCTCCTTGATAAGGAACGGCAATTTTTCGTCCTTTAAGAACTTACACAGTTCATCGAAATTAGCGGCATGCACCTTGTGAATGTTCTTGTACTCGATCTGAGCTTTACGGATATCAATCAAACGTTGTTTGATCAAAGTCTCGCGCCGTTCCTTTTCAGCATCAAACTCCTTCGGTGTCATAATACTTCTGTAGCACATGTACGCAAGCAGTAATACTGCCACAGCCAATAAAATCTTTAATGTAACTTTCATGGTTTATATGTTTTTTGAATTTATTTCGTTCGGCAAATTTAAAAAAGAATATTTAATACACTACCTTTATCGCGAAAATTATTACGATCAAAATGATAAATAGTTATTTAAGCCGCCAAATTACACAAAATTTCCCATATAATCCGACCGAAGACCAGGTTTTAGCATTAAATGTCCTATCCGGTTTCCTGCTTTCGGAAGAACCGGATTCGGTTTTATTACTGAAAGGATATGCCGGAACGGGCAAAACGTCGCTGGTCGGAGCCTTGGTGAAGACGATGGCGGAGCTAAAACAGAAAAGCATCCTGCTCGCCCCGACCGGACGGGCGGCAAAGGTATTTTCCGGCTATGCCGGGCAAAAAGCGTTCACGATACACAAGAAGATATATCGCCAGAAAGCCTTTTCCAACGAACCGACAGGTTTTCATCCGGCCGATAATCTGCATAAAGACACGCTTTTTATAGTGGACGAAGCCTCGATGATCGCCAACGAAGGGTTGGACTCGTTCGTTTTCGGTACCGGACGCCTGTTGGACGACCTGATCCAGTATGTCTATTCCGGTGAAAACTGCCGCCTGATCCTGATGGGCGATGTGGCACAGCTGCCTCCCGTCATGCAATCCGAAAGCCCGGCTCTCAACCCGGAAATACTGCGGGGATATAATCTGAAGGTACAGGAAATCACGCTTACCCAGGTGGTACGCCAAAGCGAAGACTCCGGGATCTTGTTCAACGCTACCCGCCTACGGGATGCTTTGCGAAACGAGACGGTCGAGATTTTCCCCAAACTAAGGCTGAAAGGCTTCACCGACTTCAGGAAGGTAAACGGGGACGAACTGATCGAAGAGATCTCCTCGGCCTACAGCCGGGACGGGATCGAAGAGACCATGATCATTTCGCGTTCCAACAAGCGGGCTACCATCTATAATAATGGTATCCGCAACCGCATCCTGTATCGGGAAGAAGAACTTTCGTCCGGCGACAGGCTGATGGTTGCCAAGAATAACTATTTCTGGACTGCCGATAATAAGGAGATGGACTTCATCGCAAACGGCGAAATCATACAAGTGCTGCGTGTACGAAGGACTTACGAGCTCTACGGTTTCCGTTTTGCCGACGTATCGGTCCGTTTCCAAGATTACGATCTCGAAATGGAGGTCAAGATCCTCCTCGACACCTTGCAGACAGATGCCCCCGCACTGCCTAAAGAGCTGAACGACAAGCTCTTCTATACCATCCTCGAAGATTACGACGACATACCGACAAAGGCCGGGAAAATGAAAAAGATGAAAGCCGATCCGCACTACAACGTCCTGCAAGTCAAATTTGCCTATGCCGTCACCTGCCACAAGGCACAGGGCGGACAGTGGATGAATGTCTTTCTGGATATCGGCTATATCACGGAAAAAATGCTTGGTGAAGATTTCTACCGCTGGCTTTACACCGCCTTTACACGCGCAACCCACCGCCTCTACCTGGTGAATCTGCCGGAAGAGTTCGAGGAGAAATAAACGACGAAGCCCCGAAAGCGTTTCCACCTCCGAGGCTTGTTTTGTGTACGCCTTCATCCTTCACAGGGGAAAGGCTACATTGAACTTTTCAATTCAATATACTTTAGTATTATTAATATTAAATCCGGCCGCCTGTTCGCCTATCGCAGGGTAGTTGCCGTTTAACGGGCACACGGCCAAACACTTTAGAATTATTTGATTATAAAAATCTTCCTGTTGCCGGGGGATTCATCCCCCGGCAAGGGATATTTGTTTGTTTCTATTATTTTACAATTGCCTTGACAGCTGCTTCACCTTCGACAGCTACTACTACCACACCTGCCGGAGCAGCGATTGTTGCGTTGCTTGAAGTGATAACTGTGTTAGCTACTTCCTGGCCTAAGATGTTAGTGATAACAACTTTCTTGCCTTCAGCGTTAACGATTCTTACAGCGCCCTTCTGAGTGATTACAGCTACTTCAGATGCGTTGATTGCTTCGTTTGAAGTAGGAGCAGAAGCATTTTCTACAGTTACTTTTACACCTTCTGCAGCAGAACTTACAACCAGAACACCATTCAAATTACGAACGTAATCAGAAGAAGCTACATTCTTCACGTTGTATACACCTTCAGCTTCATCCTTAGCCTGTACAAATTCGAAACGGAAGTTATTGATACCCTTCAGCAATGTAGTCTTGTTTGCACCCTTACCGGCACCTGCTTTAGAATCGATTGTTACAGTATCAGGAGCCATTTCTTTCAACTTGCTGTCATAATTCATGACAATCAGAGAATCGGCGCCATAAGTCTTAGCTTCGCGGAATACAAAACGAGTTGCGCTATAAGCCGTATATTTATCCTTCAAAGCTGTAACAGCTGCTGAATCTTTTGCGTTGTACATGAACAGACGGCTTGCTTCAACACCTTCGGTAGCAGCAACACCCTTTGTAAGATAATAAGAAGGAACAGCCTGGTCTTCATATTTTGCAGTATCCAACCAGAAAACGAAGTCAGATTCAGCGTATGCAGCCTTCAAGTCGCCTTCGCGAACAGCAACACCATTATTCTTAGCGTCCATTGCGAAATTGTCGCCTGTAGATGTTTTGATAGTTACATGCTTCGGCAGCGTGATCAAAGAAGCAGGAGACGGTTCTTCAACCATGTCGAATACATAAGCGTTCGTAGCAGTTGTAGCAACCAATGAAACGTTACCGTTCTGATCAACTGTCAGCTGATTTGCAGGAGTAAATTTCTTAGCAGCGACAGCACCAACCAATACTTCATACTGACCTTCATTCTTTGTTGCACGCAGTGCGAATACTGTAGCAGCAGTCGGTTTTACAGTTGTAAATACAAGCTGATTCGATGTGTTTTTAACCAGATAATACTTTTCGTCAGCCATCAAGCTGTAAGAAGCGATATGAGAAGAATCGTCTGCCATAGCTTCTATAGATTCCTGTGTCATCTTAACCATCTGTGCATCTTCAATTTCACCCTTAACGAATGCCAAAGAAGAATCTTTCTTCATGACCATATAGCCGGCAGCATCACCGCTCAGGAATGATTTAACCTGCAATGCATATTTTGTATTTACCTGGTTGAAATCAGTAATATGTTTGTAACCAACATATTTACCGGCTTCACCCTCCGGAAGAGCGACAACTGCCAACTGGATCGTATCCGAACCCATCGCATAGATATTATTATCGGCATCTACAGTAAACAGCTTGCCACCTAATGTCACACCTGTTTCACGGTTCATAAATACATAATTGTTTGTACCGGCAACTTCTTGTTCAACAGTCCACTGTGAACGAGAGACCAAAACAGAAGAATCACCAAATGCAGTTGTAGTATAGAATGCTTTGTCTCTATTAGCATTCAACTTGCTTGCATCAGCCTTGTCTGCATTATTCTTAGAAATAATGAAGTAGTAAGCTTTTGTGTCCAGATCTGTTTTTGCATCACCCATGTTGAAAGAGATTACGGTTGTGAAGTTTGCAACATTATCAGGATTATAATCAGAAGAGCTCTTCAAAATCGGAGTGATCTGGATCTGGTTCTGAGATTTGCGGTAACCGACAACGGCTGCCTGATCTATTATTGCAAAATCATTAAAATAGACTTCACGCCACAACTGGTCATTATAAGGAGCTTTAGGAGCCCAAGTTTCAATTGCTAAAGAGTCACCATTTACATTATCTACATACTTTGTAAATTTGAATGCATAAGGTAACAAACTGTTTCTTCCTTTTGCAGCAGCATTACCAGTGTTCGTCGTTCCATAAGAGGCATAAGCCAATGTATCCACAGAAAAACGTACATAATCCTGAGTCGGTGTTAAACGAACCGTATCAGCTACTACATACATCTGAGGACGAACAGCATCTGCATCAGATGATTTCTGTCCTACAGCCTCCAAGTAAACAGCATTTGAAATAGTAGATGTAGTTGCTCCACGAGTACAAGTCGTTTTGCCTGCGGCAGTAGTATATGCTTTTGCTATCGTTGCATCTGCTGTAGCCAACGCTGCATCAAACAATGCATTTAAAGCAGAAGCGGCAGCAGAATATTGAGTTGATCCTACAAAATTAGTTGGATTCGCTGTTGTTAAATTGCCCGTTGTAGCAGTAGGATTCCAGGCCCAAATAGCATTATTAAATGCATCAAAGCTTGTTTCAACTTCAGGGCCAGCAAATAAAGCGCCTAAAGATAAACAGTCAGCCGTAGTAGTAGTCAAAGTTGCAGCATCAGCAGTTATTATTGCGATTTTTGCAGCGGCAGCAGTGTAAGTGCCCAACTCTGTTCCAAGCAAAGTTCCATCGGCTTGCGTTTTAACAGCAGCAGCCAAAGTTGTAACAGCGTCTATTTTTGTCTGATCACCAGACCCCAATAATGCATAGGCAGAGCCACTGGTTTTTAAAGCATCAAGAGCTGCTTTATCTGCATCAGCATTTTCAGTAGAATATCCTTCAGCAGCATTTGCCGTTCCAAATGTAACTGCAGCACCACTACCTGCGTTATAAGGTGCACCATCAATAAACGATTTAAGACGTTGATCTAATAGTAAAATAGCAGCTTCCACAGTAGTTTTTGCTGTATTCATTTTTTCAAGTGCAGCATTTCTTGCAGCATCAAAACTTGGGTCAGGATTCAATAATGCATGAATCGGATGAGTACCATTTATTTCAGTAGCAGCCACAGCCTTCAACGTATACTTCGTAAACGGATTTTCATAAGCGTCCGAAGTTGCATTTGTCTTGAAGTTCAGTTTAAAGCCTTCAGAAGACATAACTGCAGCCAAAGCAGTGGCATCCAAAGCTACCGGAGCCGGAGAGACTAATTGGAAATTAGCTGGGGAAGTGGCAGTTGCACCAGCACCTACAACAGACATCAACTTGATTGTGTTATCGCCTGTTGCCAACCACAGAACAGAGTCTTTTGCAGCCTTATCTGCTTTTACAGTATAAGTCAAATTGAAACTCGTTTCTGTTTGTGTAATCTGAGTACTTTGTGACCAAACCTTTACACTACCCGGACGAACACCCATTGCAGCTGTAGCATCTAAGTTGTGATTAGCACGACTCGGGTCCATAGAGAGTTTTTCACCAGTATATTTGTTTGTAAACTCATACTGATAAACTACACCACCGTTTGCAGTAGCAACACGTTTCTCTGAAACGCTCCACAACAGCTGATCAACCTGCTTTACTGTTAAAGTTGCAGGGTCATACAGGCACAAGCTATCGGCCTTTAGAGTCTCATCAGACAGGCCAACATACTTGTTAGATGTCGCTTCCTTCAAATGATAATACTTCTTTGCAGATAAATCCGCTGGACTTGCGTTTACAGCAGACAATCCACCGGCTACCAGAACGGCAGCCAAAAGAGTAGAAAATCTCTTGTTCATAATCATTAAAAATTAATTGTTAATAAAATAGTGTTTAAAAATCCAACAACTAATTTCACGAAGGGGAGAGCAACTCCCCGCGAATGATTATGAACGGGCATAAAAAAACGCGGGTCTATTGTCTATTATTTAATTGAAGGCTCTGGTAAGCCCGTGTTGCAATAATAGAACAATAGCCCGCGCCTATACGATATAACATACTCTTCCCATAATAATGGTAGAAGAATTTATACGTAATCAGCGCAAGCATTTACTGTCTATTATTCCGCAACACTTAAAAATTTACCAGATTTTCAATTAGGAATAATCTTCGTAAAATGCTTACAATATGTAAACGATCCCGCGCTCTGTGAGCCGCTGCCCACTACGGAATCGTTGCAAAGGTAAATAGGTTTTCCGAATCAACAAGAAAAAATGCCCACTATTTTCCAAAATATATGGGTTACAGAACAAAACAATGCCGTTTATGCAACATATCCCCCAGGTTCCGGGGATAAAAAGGAAGATAAGTGAAACGACATTGTTTCCTACCGCGAAACAAAAGTCTCCACGGTCGAAACTTTTGTTTCACGGCTTGAAACTTTAGTTTCGACCGATGAAACTAAAGTTTCCCTTAAGTGAAACTGAAGTTTCAAAGCAAGCGAATGTATGAAACTTTAGTTTCAAACTTTTTTTCAACTGAAACTTTTCCATTTAAGTTGAAGGAAACAGAACGGTCGGATATTCTTATGATTACAAAACATATAGGTTTCAAAATCGAGTCTCCAAACAGTGTGAACCCTAATTACATAAAATAACCTGGGAGGATTTAGAGGATAATTTAAGAAAAACTGAATCTTGTGAAAATAAATTTGTTTTCGCCTTTCCTATATATAATATTTGCCTA
>NZ_CABUOD010000036.1 GCF_902493135.1 uncultured Parabacteroides sp. | reverse complement strand
TGACGGCTCTTTGGGGATGGCCGATACCGACACCTATGTAGCAGGCAGTATCGGCTATCCCAAGAGAAAGCGTAGCTTTCTATGAAAGGCCTAAGCGGACAGGCGTAAAGCGGAGGGGAAAGGCGGAGCGGTAGGAGCCTGCGCTGTTTGAGCGAAGCGAGTTTCGCAGACGACAGCGTAGCCTTTGCCCGGAGTAGCCTGGACGGTTCAGCCTTGAACTTTTGCTTACTTTTCTTTCAAGAGAAAAGTAAGAGAGAAAATATAATTATTAAATATTTTAATACTATGAAACTAAAATGTCTATCATTCGTATTGCTGATCCTCGCAGGATGCAGTATGCCGGAAGTGAAAACGGGCAAACCGTTGTCTTATCATTTCGATGCTCCGGCCGAGATATGGGAAGAGACGTTTCCTCTGGGCAACGGACGCCTCGGATTGATGCCGGACGGAGGGGTCGATACGGAAAAGATTGTCTTGAACGAGATCTCCATGTGGTCGGGCAGTAAGCAGGATACAGATAACCCGCAGGCATATTACTCGTTGGGGACGATCCGCAAACTTCTGTTCGAAGGACGTAACGACGAGGCACAGGAATTGATGTACAATACTTTCGTCTGCAAAGGCGAGGGGAGCGGGCAGGGCCAAGGGGCGAATGTCCCGTATGGCAGTTACCAACTGTTGGGCAACCTCATCCTGAATTACGATTATCAAGGCAACTCCGATTCGATTTCCGGATACAGGCGTGAATTGAACCTTGACAACGCGATTGCAACAGCTTCTTTTAGAAGGGGAAAGGTGGCGTATGAGCGTGAAGTCTTTACCTCTTTTGCCGATGATTTGGGAGTGATCCATCTGACTGCCGATGCGGATAGGGCATTGAATTTCTCGTTTGGCATGAACCGTCCGGAACACTATAAGGTGACGGCCGACGGCCATGACCTTCTGATGCAAGGGCAAATGCCTGACGGTGTCGATACGCTGGAGATGAAAGGTCTCCGCTATGCGTCGCGCGTTCGCGTCATCCTGCCGAAAGGGGGAAATGTGACTCCGGGCGATTCGACTGTTTCCGTGCGGAATGCCTCCGAAGCGATTCTGCTGGTAAGCATGGCGACCGATTATTTTGATAAGGACTTGGAGGGGAAGATCGCTTCCCTGTTGGCGAATGCCGAAAAGAAAGATTTCGCCTCTTTGAAGAAAGGGCATATTGCAGCCTACCGTTCCCTGTTCGGTCGTGCGGACCTGGATTTGGGGCATTCTTCCCGTGAGGATCTGCCGATAGACGAGCGCCTCGCCGCTTTCAATGCCGATCCGGACGATCCTTCCTTATGTGCGCTCTATTTCCAGTTCGGCCGCTATCTGCTGATCTCTTCCACACGTGTAGGGCTGTTGCCGCCCAACTTGCAGGGATTGTGGTGCAATACGATTAATACGCCCTGGAACGGCGACTATCATTTGAATATCAATCTTCAGATGAACCATTGGCCGGCTGAGGTGGCGAACCTTTCCGAGCTCCATCTTCCGCTTGTGGAATGGACGAAACAGCAGGTTGCCAGTGGCGAACGGACGGCTAAAGCCTATTATAATGCCGGTGGATGGGTGACGCATATCCTGGGAAATGTCTGGGAGTTCACCGCACCGGGCGAACATCCGTCATGGGGAGCGACCAATACTTCTGCCGCTTGGCTTTGCGAGCATCTGTACATGCATTATCTCTATACCTTGGATAAGGAATATCTGAAAGATGTGTATCCTGTGTTGAAAGGGGCTTCCCGGTTCTTTGTGGATATGCTGGTGGAAGATCCCCGTAACAAATATCTGGTGACGGCTCCGACCACTTCGCCTGAAAACGGGTATAAGTTGCCGAACGGCAAGACGGCGCATATCTGTGCCGGTTCGACGATGGACAACCAGATCGTCCGCGAACTGTTCACCAATACGATCGAGGCTGCCGGTATCTTAGGGATCGATTCCGCCTTCGCCGGCGAACTGGCAGATAAACGTGCCCGCCTGATGCCGACGATAATCGGCAAGGACGGCCGTGTCATGGAATGGCTCGAACCGTTTGAAGAGGTAGAACCGCATCATCGCCATGTCTCCCATCTTTACGGTTTGTATCCGGGCAATGAGATATCGATGAAGCGTACGCCTGAGCTTGCCGAGGCCGCCCGCAAATCGCTTGTGGCCCGTGGCGATAAGAGCACGGGATGGTCGATGGCCTGGAAGATCAATTTCTGGGCGCGTTTGCACGATGGCGACCATGCTTATAAGTTGCTTGTTGACCTGCTCCGTCCGTGTGTGGACCGTAAGACGAATATGACGAATGGCGGCGGGACCTATCCGAACCTGTTCTGTGCGCATCCTCCTTTCCAGATAGACGGTAACTTTGGCGGTTGTGCCGGTATTGCCGAAATGCTGGTACAGAGCCAGACGGGAGAAATCGAACTGCTTCCCGCCTTGCCTTCCGCCTGGAAAAGCGGCAGCTTCAAAGGCCTGAAAGTCCGTGGAGGCGGTGAAGTGTCTGCCAAATGGAAAGAAGGCCGGTTGACGGAAGCCGGTTTGAAAGCCTTGGTTCCCGGTTCGTTCCGTATCAAGCTCCCGGCCGATTCGGCGAATATGAGCATCAAGATCAACCAAAAAGCCGTCTCTCTCCCGGTTGTTGATGGCATGTTGGCGGTGGAATTGCAGGCCGGGGATCAGTTGGGACTGATGTTTTGATACATACGGAAGATAAATGAAAAAATTAATAAAGCGGTAATTTATAGATGAACCCCACCGACAAGCGCTGTGTGTTTTCAATCGAAGCGCCCAGCGCTTTTGCTTTTTCCGTCAGGTGGTAAGAGCGGGCTGTTCCGGTCAGGAAGATATGCAGGTTCTCATCCGCCATCGGATAGAATTCGATACCGGCCTGATAGCCCCATGCCGTACGGTATTTGCCTTTGGGGAGTTCTCCTTCTCCATCTCCGGCCTTATAGACCGAGCCGGTTTCGTACATCCCTTTGGCAAAGGCGTTCCATTTCGGATGAAAGCGGTAATTCATCTCCGCCACGAGTGAAAGATACTGGACATTACGCAGGCAGACAGCTTCTTCCTCATTCTCACCGGACGGCGGAACCAGTTCCGTCAGGATGCCTGACGGATCGAGCGGACCGCGCGTGTACATCACATCCAGATACCCGTCGAACGGCCCCGTGCAAACGTTGTGCCCGGCCCATGCCATATACATCCATTTCCCTTTTGCCTGTTCGCCGGCGGTGGCCGAATAACGGAGGTTCAGGACTTCGTCCAGATAGCTGCTGTTCCAATTGAAGGTGTAGAAAAGCGGGGCGCGGGGTTTTTCGATTCCGGCAGGAAGCGTGCCGTAAGCGTCCTCCATGCTCCCGATGCGGTTGTCCGTGACCTGTAAGCGAAGTTCCTGTGAAGGGACCGGCTGATAACCCAGTGTGACCCCGGTGAAATAGCAATCCATGTATTCGTTCATGTCGCTGTATTCATATATCGCATACGGGTCGAGGTCATATTCGAATCCGCCCCAGGCAGCATCCTGTTTCCCTAAAGTAACCGTGAACTGATCGTTGAGACGGTAGCCGATCAGGGCATATTCGATCGATTCCGGCAGGTTCTCCAGATCCATGCCTTCATTCCCCTGGTTGAGGTTTTGGCGGTACCAGTAGAAAAGCCGGTCGTTAACCTCTCCGGTCGCTTCGACCTTGATGTGGTTGAAACGGAAAGCGGCCTCGTCCAGTTTCTTTCCGGTGAAGAATGTGTTGAAAGAAGCGTGCATCTCCAGGTCCAGGTTGAATACATTCGTGCGCTTGGGAATCTTCGTCGCGTATTCAAAGAGGGAGATGTCCGATGAATCCCGTTCGGGAATGAAGGATTGCGCCTGTACGGAAATAGTCCATAAAAGGAGGGCTGACAGCCGGAATGCCGTGAGTCGTTTCATTGTCGATACTGATAGTTTTTGATTCAAGGCACAAAGATATTAAAAAGAGTTGAACTGGGGGGCGGTTGTCGCAGTTCGGCGACACCGTTGGCGCTGTTTGGCGCCCCCTCGCGCGCTGTTCCGCGCCTTCCCTGGCGCTGTTCCGCGCCTTAGGCAGCGCTAAACAGCGCCAAGGAAGGCGCCGAAATTCAATTCTCGGTTTTCCCCATGTGCTTCATCACCTTTGCATCTAAGAAGAAGATCAGTTCTTCTGCGATATTGGTGCAATGGTCGCCGAAACGTTCCATCTTGCGGATGACGCCTGCCATGTAAAGGCCGGCAAGGGCGCTGCCCGGATGCGCTTCGATATATTGGGCGATGAGGGGAGTCGAATCGTGATTGATCTTGTCGATGATAGTATCTTTCAGGAAGATACGGGATGCGATCTCGGAGTTTTCCTTTTCGAAGGCTTCCTGCGCCAGTGATATCATGGTGAGCAGTTCCTGCAACATCTTTTCCACGCGGGTGATCTTCACCAGTTCCGGGTCGATCGGCTCTCCTTCCGGCAGGTTCACGGAGAAGCGTGCGATGCTTTCGGCGAAGTCGCCGAGGCGTTCCAGGTTCGTATTGATCTTGTACATGGCAAGTACGAAGCGCAGGTCGATGGCCACCGGTGCGTACAAAGCGATGATATCCTCGCAATCACTGTCGATTTTCAACTCGAATGCATTCACGCGACGTTCACGGCTGAGGACTTTATAGGCAAGCTCCTTGTCTCCGGTCAGCATGGCTTCGCCGGCATTGTATATCTGCTGGTGGACCAGTGCCCACATCTCGTTGATCGTATTCTTTAGCGTCGCAATCTCTTGTTCAATAACCTTCATCAATTCTTAATTTTTAATTCTTAATTCTTAATTCCCAATCACCCGAATCTCCCTGTAATATAATTCTGCGTCGATTCTTTCTCCGGATTGGTGAAGATCTTACGGGTCTCGCCGTATTCGATCAGTTCGCCTAAATAGAAATATCCCGTCTTGTCGCTTACACGGGCAGCCTGCTGCATATTGTGTGTGACGATCACGATCGTGTATTCCTTTTTCAGTTCATGAATCAAATCTTCGATCTTGCTTGTGGAGATCGGGTCGAGGGCAGAAGTCGGCTCGTCCATCAGCAAGATGGAAGGCGAGACAGCCAAAGCCCGTGCGATGCAAAGGCGTTGCTGCTGGCCGCCGGAAAGGGCGAAAGCAGAGTCCTTCAACTTATCCTTCACCTCGTCCCAGAGAACCACTTGTTTCAGGCTTCTGACAACGGTCTCTTCGATATATTCATGATCCTTGACACCATTTACCCGGAGGCCGTATGCCACATTTTCGAAGATCGTTTTCGGGAACGGGTTCGGTTTCTGGAACACCATCCCGACATTCTTACGGAGCGTATCGACTTTTTCCCCCTTGTCGTATATGTTTCGTCCGTCGATGAATATCTTACCTTCCAGACGTGTGTCGGGGATGAGGTCGTTCATGCGGTTGAACAAGCGGAGGAAGGTAGACTTTCCACACCCCGACGGGCCGATGAAGGCAACCGAGGTATTCGCTTCTATCTGCATTGAAATATTCTTCAAAGCATGAAAGTCGCCATAGTAGAAGTCTACGTTTTGAGCATCAATCTTTATCATAAATAATTATCCATTAATTCATTTTTACTTTCTTGGCAAAATAGTTACGCAATAGGTTCGCCAGCAGGTTGACGACCAGGACGATCGCGATCAAGACCAAAGCCGTTCCGTATGCCATGCCGCGCGAAGCTTCGATGTCCGTTCCGCTGGTCGAAATGACATACAAATGGTAAGGCAATGCCATGCACTGGTCGAAGATGCTTCCCGGCAATTGGGGAAGGAAATAGGCCGCCACGGTGAACAGGATCGGCGCCGTCTCGCCCGATACGCGTCCGACCGACAAGATCAGGCCGGTGATGATATTCGGGAAAGCCATCGGGAGCACGACCCGGCGGATGGTCTGTAACTTCGTTGCGCCCAAAGCCAGGCTGCCGTGCCGGAACGAGTCGTCGATACTTTTCAGGGCCTCTTCCGTCGTGCGGATAATCAGGGGCAGCGACATCAATGCCAACGTAAACGAACCGGCTATGATCGAGTCGCCCCAACCCAGCGTATTGACGAACAGCGACATACCGAACAAGCCGAATACGACCGACGGGACTCCGCTCAGATTGTTTGTCATGATGCGGATGAAGCGGACCAGCTTGCCGTTGGCCGCATATTCGTTCATGTAGATGCCACTCATGATCCCGATCGGGAAACTGATGATACTGCTTCCGAGGATCAGGTAGAAAGTCCCGACGATCGCCGGGAAGATTCCTCCCTTCGTCATGCCGTCTTCCGGTGCTTTCGTCAGGAAGTCCCAGCTGATCACGCTGGCTCCTTTCATGATGATGAACCCTAAGATCACGAACAGGATCGCCACGACCAGATAACTCAACAGGGTGAAGAAGCTAAATGCAAACCTCTGTGAGGTCCGTTTCTTCAAGTCTATATTTCCTAACTTTTGTACAGGTGCCATAATGCTAATCAGATTTTTCTTTTAGATGAAATATACTCGACGGAGATACTCAATATCAACGTGATCAGGAAGAGGACGGCGCCGAGCAGGAACAAGGCCTCGTAGTGTGCGCCTCCGGCGGGAGCTTCACCTAATTCGGCGGCGATCGTCGCGGGAATGGTCCGCACCGGCTCGAAGAAGGAAGTTGGGATGACAGCCGCGTTTCCGGTTACCATCAGGACGGCCATCGTCTCGCCTATCGCACGTCCGATACCTAACACGACTGCGGATGTAATACCGGAAATGGAGTACGGGATGATTACTTTATAGATCGTCTGCCATTGGGTCGCCCCCAAGGCGAGGCTTGCTTCCTTCATGGCGCGGGGTGTCGTCCGCATGGCATCTTCGGCAACGGTGATGATCGTAGGGAGCGCCATGATCGCCAGGACCACGCTGCCGGCAAATGCCGTCTCGCCGACAGGCAGGTTGAAGGTTTTCTGGATAAGCGGTACGATCACCACCAGGCCGAAGAAACCATAGACGACAGACGGGATGCCCGCGAGCAACTCGATGACCGGTTTCAGGAGGTCGCGTGTCCGCTTATTCGCTATTTCGGCCATGTAAATGGCTACCGCGATTCCGAAAGGAAGTGAAAGGACGATTGCACCGATACTGACCAGCAAAGTCCCTAACAGCAAGGGGATCAATCCGAATATCGGGGCGGGTGTGGAGGTCGGATACCATTTCGTCCCTCCGAAGAATTCCCCCCATGTGATCTTCTCTTCGGGCAGGACTTTTCCTTGGAAATCGTTTTCCAATAAATATTGTTTAGGGAAGAATGCGATGATACCGGGCTCTTTCGCCACCAGTTCACTGATCTTCTGTGGGACATATTGGAACTCGTCGCCCAGTTCTTCCTCCGGATAATAGTTGGTCAGATCGGAGAAGCGGAATATCAGGATCTCCTGATCCATCCCGTTGATATCTTTCCAGTTGGTTATATTGCCGTCGAAGATATCCATGATCTTCTCTGGTGATAATTTTCCGACATCGTTGTTTTTATTTACGGCAAGAACATACCCTTCTTCTGTGGCCGGAGCATTGAAAAGGCCGCCGGCCTCTTTAAACAGGAAGAACACGATCAGCAAAATAGCAAAACTGCTGATGCTTCCGCTGATAAGCAATCCTCCTTCAATACTCTTTTCGAAAAACTTTCTCACTTTGTTTACCTTTTTATTCTACCTGCAAAGGAACGAAACAGGTATTACGAAGTGATTACATGGAGGTGAATGAGGTGTTACGATGTCGTTGCGTTTGTATTTCAAAAAATAGTTCATATTTAAGAAAAACTGAACTAATCAAATGACGATTTACCAGTCTGGACTACTGTGCAAGGGAGAATCTCAGGCTGATACCATAGTTTGAGTTTGAAGTCGGATAAGAAGCACTCGATATCAACGGTTCGTTGATCTGGATATCATAGAATGCACGGACCGTCAACGCACGGCTCAAACCGTAATCAGCCGAGAACGAGATGGTCTTTGCTATGTTACCGCTGGTAGCCTGCGTCAGCTGCGTGTCGATTTTACGGATCAACGACTGCATCTTGTTGTATGAAAAATCCAGACGGACGGTGAGGTCATTGCTGAAATCACGCGTCTTCTTCATCTTCAATAGCTTGTTAAACTCGGCATATTTGTAACCCAGACCGATCGTCACTTTCTTAGAAAGCGCTTCAACCAACTGGTAGGATGTCGTATTCAAACTCAAATTGCGGGTAGTCGAATAGTCCGCCCGAACCGTCACGTTGTTTAACAAGGTTGCATCCGCACCCAACAAAGGACTAAATGCTTCGGTAAGGCTGACAGACGAAATCGAATAAGGAGACGACGGTGTCGGGTTATCGTTCAGGATCGACTGGATATATCCCAATCCGTCCTGTCCGGCATCCACCCAGTTCAGGAAGGAAGTGAAAGCGCCTACCGAATAGGAACAACGGTACTGATGGCTCAACGTCACGTTCTTGAAATATTTCTTGACAGTCGGAATCTTAATCAACCCGTCGTAAGTAACGCGCCAGTTCGGCAACATGCTCCTCAAGGAGGGAAAAGCCGATAGGCCGACCTTCTTCGGGTTCTTACCGGTATAAGCGGCCAGGAATGCAGGGATCAGGACATCCGCCGAATTCCGGTTGACGCCGTTCACATTGTCGGTTCCCGGATTATACGGCATTCCTCCCAGACCTTTGTCATGGATAAAGCCCACATCCGGATATTTCAAGCCCGAATATTTGCCTTCGATACGCTGGGCGATGATCTCGCGGTTTGCCAACAACTTCTCAAAGGATTTCGAAGAATAGTTGTTCATGGCATTGCCACTGCCTCCGAAGGTACTTCCCAGCGCGATCGTCGTCATGGTGAAGTTACCTCCCATAATTTCCGGCATGCCTTCATACATAAATTGTATTTCCGTATTACGCGTATCGTTGCGAAGAGCCGTCAAGTCGATCTTCAATCCAGCGATCGGTTCGAGGCTCGCCCGTATATTCAGATTCTTCGTACTGGTCATGACGGCGGCATTTACGTCCCTTTCGGTATCCGTAATCAGCCAGCCTTTTTCATACGCCTCGTCGATATAACTGCGGCGCACGTCACCAAAAGCAAAACCGATCCCCGGAGACAGTCCGAATGAAGAACGTCCCTGTCCAAAGATATCACCGATCTCCGGACGGAAACCGGGCAACATCATGCCGGCAGAGTTCGTAAACTGGATATTGAAACGGCGGACCATCATCAGGAAACGGGCACTGTGTTCTAAAGCCTTGTAAAGGAAATCCTCGGTAGGAGCCGGCCCCGGTACGATCGTCAGCTTCAGGCGTACCGTGTCCTGGTTCAAAATCTTGACCTGCGCAAAGTTGATCGGCTTGAACTTGACTCTGTACACACGCCCGTCTGTCCTTCTGGCCGTGATTTGCACTTTCTTTGTAAACATACCATGCTCGACAACCGTAGCACTATCCGGGCTCAGGACAACCTCCTTCTCCAGCTTCGGCTTTTTCTTCTTCTCCGGCTTTTTAGCCGTAGCCCGGGTATTGTTGAACTTCTGGTTGATCTTCTTCAGATATTTGTTTTTGTTGTAGAGGGATAACAGGTTCAGGTTCGCTTGCAAATCGAACTGACGCTGGTTCTTGATCGTGTTACCCATCTCGATATCTTCGCTAACCGTCGCCCCACGGTCCCAGTTATAAGTAGCATTGTAGCTCAAGGAAGCATTGGTCCAATCCAGAACCGGGATCAGCTGCAACGGCAACTGCCAGGTCGCCATAAACTGCTGGTCATACTTCATCGGCGTTCCCAGGTCGGCGATGCTCTTCTTTACGGAATCTTTCCATAGCTGGTAACCGTCCGGATTCAACTCCTTATTCACCTGCACATACGGTTCTTCGATACGGGCGTTCGTTCCGGAACTGAACGTTATATTCAGGTTATTCGTAAAAGCCCAGTTCAAGCTGAAAGCGCGATCCCAATAGAAGTTCTGGCTGAACGTCACGGGGATATCGTTGGTGACACCGGTTGCCGCCCCTGTCAGGTCGCGTAATTTTATTTCGTAATAATTACGCATCATGGCTGTCTGGAAGTTGATAGACGGAGCCACGTTGAACGCCAACTGCTTGGCATAGCGCGTATAGCCATTGTTTTTCTTCAACAACTTGTCGAACGGCTTGATCGGCTTGACATAAGGCATATAGCTATAGGCAAAATTGGCGCGGTAGTCCTTTGTCGTCTCATATTCCGTCTCCGGATTTTTCTTATCATTAATACTGTATGAATATCCGAGCGTGAAGTTTGCCGGATCGTAAGGCATCGGGTTCTTACTCTTGATATTCACACGCACGTTATTGAACGAAACGCTCTTGATAACCGTCCTGTCCTGCGAATAGCTGCGGATCGAGTCCTTCTCTACTTTCGTTTCCGCCTTATCGATCGCATCCTTCAGTTTGATATCCTGATCCAGCGGATTGTACTTCGGATCGTATGTCTCCTTCGAATAGGCATAATAGAACGGGATGCTGACCTGCGCCTTTTCAGGGAACAGCTTACCCAATTCGATAGAGGTCGCCACGTTATATTGCTTGAAATCCTCCATCCGGCGTTCGTTCAACGACTGATCGAGAGCGCCGAAACCGGCCGTCTCGATACGCCCGCCCACATTCACTGTGCCCAAGTCGGAAAGTGCGACATTCAGATTCGCATTGGCTGCCCATCCGCCTTCTTCATTGAAGTCGGTCAGGCGCAATTCGTTCACCCAAACTTCCCCGCTCTTTATTTCGTTCCGGGTATTACGCACACCGATCATAATTGTTTTCACTTCGGCAAGGCTCGGATTCCCCTTGACACGGATGATCCTTGAACCTTCTCCCTTATTATCGTAATCAGGATCTCTCCCCATAAAGACGGTCTGGAAGGATACGCCGTTCTCTCCGGAACGCTTCTGCCGGTTACGTTCCAGTTTTAAATCGGTCAATACCTCCAAACGGAAATTAAACATGTTTTCCGCCGGCCAGACGGTCTCCTGGTGTTCCGTATTATTATAGTTATACTCCCCATGCGGAGTCAACTTCAACGGGATTTCATACTCGTAATAGTTGTTCTTGTAGTCCGAACCCAAACGGATAAAGACCGAAAGATCCCCATTCTTCAAATCATATATATCCAATTTCGGCGCCTCTGCATGTGTAAAGAGTTGCAAGCGCTTGTACTGGCGCAAATCGTAATTCGTATTCTTATACACGGCACGTGCATCCTGAGCGGCAAGGTCCGTTATCTTCAAAGAAAGCGCCTGTTCGTTCTCCTGACGGATCTGCGGCTGGCTCGGGTCCAGTACGCGGCTGACCCCAGGAGGCAATGTATAGCTGACCGGATCCCTGTCACTGTTTTCCTCGATATTGACAGTCGAGACTTCCAATTTGCCCTTCACTGCGGGCGGCATCTTCGGATCGGACAAATCCTGTTCATAGGATCGCCATTCGCCACGTACCAGTTGCAACGTACCGAAACGCAATACGACCGATTCCTTAAATCCGGTCATATACATACGCATGAAACGAATCGTCTTGAAATCATTGATCGCTCCCACACGACGCTGGTATTGCTTCACCGGAATCTTAAACTGATACCAAGTGACGGATTCAGTCGTACCATCCGCCAGTCTTACCGATGAGGTACGTTTATCCGCAATAAAGTTTTCACCGACAACCGTATCCTGCGGAGTGATCCTGACCTTGTATTCGAAATACTTTTCGTTCTTATTCAGCGTATTGTCCTGATTGATGTCTTCCACATCGGGCACAGTCTTGGAAGAAGTGCTGTAGCGCTCGCCCGAATCGTTGATATCTTTCGAGTTCCCTTCCGTCCCGTTGTAACGTTTGTAACGGGTTAAGATATCAACGTGATGATCATCATAGTCCGAACCACGGAAATAGTGGAACTTGTCACCTGCCGGATCGTTGAACGGTGACAATCCGAACGGGTCTTCTCCTTCCATCTCGGCAAGGGTTGCCGCATTCAGTTTCTGGCGCAGTTTGTCCAGATACTCCCGGTAAGCCGGATATTCCTTTTCTTCTTCCGAGGATAAACCGTTCAGGCCGACATCCTGCAACAGGCGTGCACCTGCCGTATTGTCGAATGCATAGACCGTACTCTGCTGCTTGGGAACCTTACCCCAAACCGTATAATCGACCTTCGACGTATCGCCATCGATGGGCAATCCGTTCTCGAAGAACTTCTTTTCATCCTTCAATATGTCTTCCGATATCTCACCCAAGTTAAAATACAGGTCGCCGCCTGCGGCCTGTTGGTCATAGATGAACGGGTCGAGCATCCAGAATTCGATATATTCGACATTCGCCGTCTCGAAGTCGCTCTGGTCTATCTTGCGCATCATACCACCGAAACGCTTTTCCGGGTTCTGCAATGTCCCGTCCGGATTGATGTTATCGGCATCCAGGTTATACGGACCGCGTTCCTGCGGATAGTAAGCCATATTCAAGACCGTCAGCGTATTGCTTTCACTCATGCTTTGCTGCCGTTGCGGGAACAACTCTCTCGTCTCGATGGCACGGACATAATGGTTGGACAGATCTTTTGTCGTGATATACTTCGGACGCAAAGAGGAATTCTTGCGCGTGAACAATCCGTCGATCGTGTACCAGGCAAGCAATGCGCGGCTTTTCCCGTAATCGATATTATTGGTCAGCCCGGCTTCCGGGAACAGCTGGGGCGTACCGTCGTCATAAGGCACGCTGGACAACTGCCAGGGGTAAGGGTCGGAGAGGTCGAAATTGCTCTGTGTCGACTCGAAGTCATCCAGATACGAGTATCCGCCCGTGTTCTTGTTTTCGTAATGCCCGGCGATCAAATGAGCGAACTCCGCATTGAAAGATATCTGGCTCGGTTTGCTCAGGTTCAGCAACGGCAGCTTGTCGAACATGTTGGTAAGCCACTGGCTCTCGCCCTTATAAGCCATATTGACACCCCAAAGCGTATTCTTGATCGCTTCGTCGCCCATCGTCGTCTTGGTGGTCAACGGCATTTCGGACATGTGCATGATGGTGGCGCCTATCATCAGGTTCGGATTGAACTGGTAGTTCAGGTCCAATCCCATCATGGTCTTGCGTTGCATATTATAGGCCGTCTGGTTTTCCAGCGAGACGCTGACCGGCGTACCGGCGGAAATGATGCTTTCGTTCAGGATCGTCACCACGCCGGAAGTATAGTCGACGGTATAATCCACATTCTCGGTCAATATCGCCCCACCGGCCGTTACCTTGACCGAACCCCGCGCCACGTTGGAAGCGCCCAACTGTATCTCGGCGCCCGAAGAGGCTTTGTATTCCCCTTCCAGTTTGAACTTGTTCTTTTCAGCAATCTGCCGGGCGACGGTCAATGTCGAGTCGTAGAGTTCCTGGAACACATATTTGTCGGCAATCGCATCATTGTTGATCTTCTTACGCAGATAGGAGCCGAACGGTTCCACGCTCGGAAAGATGATCTTGCCGTTATCGGAGAGGACGGTCACCCCTTCGATAAAGTCGTATATACCATCCGGATGCGGCTGATTGTTGGAATCGTAGCTATCCAGGTTCAGCACCCTGAGCAGGATCTGGTTGGCAATCGCCCCTTCCGGCAAATAGTTGACATACGTACCGGTCGTATCGCTCTGGTACATGATATTCAGCTTGAACTTCTCCTTCTGGACGGAATAGGCTCCTAACGAATAGATGTTTTTCATCATCAGGTCCCAGAAAGGCATATCGGGCGACATGGTGATCCCTTTCAGCAACTTCACATACAGGCAGGAGGCTGCCGAAGAAGGATTGTCGGTCGAGAACTCGCCCACCTGGTAGGTCTTCCCGTCCGAATAGGTATAATTGTAAGCGACGGCCAGCACCTCGTCCGCCTGCAACTGTGTTTTCAGCGAGATATATCCCAATTTCGTATTGACCGTATATTCGGATGCATCCAGCAAACGGGCGCTTTCGACTTCTTCATACTCCGTGCCGTTGACGAAGGTTCCCCCCAATGCCTGATTCACCGTGCTGATATCACGGGCGCCGGTAAATTGCTGGTTAAGCGTATTATATAATGTATTCGTATTATTATAGGGAACAGACAGCGCCCCTGAAGGAGAAACGAGGGCCGTATTCGAGATATTGGCATGTTCGGCCAGATCGGCAAAAGCGACCACGTTACGCGCCTGGTCGTAAGTCGCCCGTTTGTTTGTCACCCAAACTTCCACCCTGCTGATCGTGACGGGAGAAGAAATCGTATTCAGGTTCTTCACCGCCTCGTCATAGCGGTCACGGAAATAGTGCGACAGGAAGAAATGGCGGTTCTCGTCATACTGGTCGATCGTCAGTTCGAAAGGCTTCGTCTGCACGCCCCCCTTTGAGCTGACCGTCTTCGATTCCGACTCCTGCTGGGCAAACAAGGCGTTGACCCGCAGCTTCCCGAACTGTAGGTCCGCTTTCATACCGAACAGGGCGGCTCCCCCGTTGATCAGGGAGTTGCTGGTCGTCATGCTCACGTTACCGGCTTCGAGCGACTTGATGATTTCGTCTTCCTCACCCGTATAAGCCAATTTCAACTTCTTGGAGTCGAAGTCGAAAGAGGTTTCGGTATTATAGTTCATATCGAAATTGACCTTGCTGCCGACCGATGCCTGCACATTCAACTGCACGCTCTCGTCGAAATTGAAGAAGGTACGGTTGCGGGCGCGTTCCGGCAGAGACGGGTTCTTGGTCTTATTCTGCTTCAAGCCTAATTCCACTTCGGCCGATCCTTGCGTTTTCACCCGGACGCCCCCCGGCCCGAAGATACGCTCCGCCGCACCGATATTGAACTGCATGTCGGTCAGGCTGAACTGCTTGTTGGCCGCTTTCTGGAACTCCTCCTCGTTTTTCCGGCGATAGTAGGACTGGACGGATTTCTGGAAACTATAGTCCTGGTATTCTTCGGGAGTCAACGAGATGGGGGTGGTCAGGTCGGCATCGCCTAACTTGGTACGGACCACGTACGTCCCGGTCCTGATATCGTATTCGACCACCGACTTCACATTGTCCGGCGTCTTCAGGTCGGCAGGCGACTGCTTGGTCAGGTCCCGGTATTCTTCCGGCACGGTCTTGGCTACCGGGAAACGGGTCCGCACCTTCGGGACCGTATCGTCCGGCACGACCGGCAGCTCGGGGTCGGGGTCCGGCAACGACATCGCGTAGGACAGGTAGCCTGCATTCAACGAATAAAGCCCCGCACTGAAAAGTAGAATTGTTACCAGTATGTATTTTAGTATTTTTCTCATCAGGATTGTCAATTGCCTATTGCCAATTGTCAATATTTAAAGCATCCGCAATGCCGTTTTTATCACTTGTTCGACAGCCAGGGCGGGCGAGCCTTTGAGGATCGTATGGACAGCCTTCTGCGAGGCGGCCTTCTGGAATCCGAGCATCACCAATGCCGCCACCGCTTCTTCGGCCACCGCTCCGCCGGCTACGGCAGCCGGCGTGCCTTTTGCCGCTGCCAGCCCTTCGAGAGGCTTCACCTTGTTTTTCAGGTCGACCAGTATGCGCTGGGCCGTCTTCGTGCCGATCCCCTTGACCGTGGTCAGGGTCGCCTCGTCTTTGTCGGCGATCACCCGGACCAGTTCGGCAGTCGACAGGGAGGAGAGGATCATCCGTGCCGAATTGGGCCCTACGCCTGAAACGCTGGTAAGCATCAGGAACAGTTCGCGTTCCTCCCGTCCGGCAAATCCGAACAGCAGGTGGGCGTCTTCGCGTATCACCTCGTAGACGTAGACCTTCCCGTTTTGTTTCCCATTGAAAAAGCTATATGTATTCAGGGATATGGAGAGTTCATAGCCGATCCCGGCACATTCGATTATCATGCCGGCAGGCGTCAGTTCAACGATTTCCCCCTTTATGTATTCTATCATCTTTTGTCTGGTCTTATTAATGATTCGTACCTATTATAACGCAAAAATACATAAAAGCGTATATATGTAAAAGGGAAAAAATAGCTTTGATCTTATATTAAAAATCTTATCTTTGCAAATGACTGGAAAAACAACGTTTCCACCAGTCGTTTCATCAAGTGGAAGCATCAAGTATTAACATTAAAGCTAATCATTATGGCTAAAAAAGTAAAACCGGGCAAACTCAGAGGCAACACAGTCCCCAACAGCCTGACTGCCGATGAGAACGATTATACGCTCAATATAATCGGCGGCATGAGTTATTCTTTGGACGACCTGGCGCAACTCGTCGTCAACGGCGGCGTGACGACCGACTCGAAAGAGAAACTGATCGAAAACTTCCGCCTCATCGCCGAAAAAGGCGTCGAGATGGGGCTGCAAGGCAACAACATCAACTACGACTACTTCACCCTCCGCTTCGGCACGAAGGGCGTGTTCAACTCCGCAAACGAGCCTTTCACGCGTCCGAAGCATGAGGTGACCGCCTCGATGGCGGTAGGCCCCGAAGTGCGCAAGGCGATGTTGGAAACAATGGTCGAAAACATGGGCCCCGCCCAGCACTTCGCCCAGATGGACACCATCATCAACACCGTGAACGGCGAAGTGAACCTCAGCGTCACCTCCGCACAGGTGCTCGAAGTCAAAGGCGTGAACCTCTCCATCAAGGGTGACGACCCTTCGGTCGGCATCTACCTCCAGGAAGCAGGCGCTTCGGACGATACCCGCATCAAGGCCTCCATCATCCTCAACAACGAACCGAAACGCCTGATGTTTATGGTCCCGGCGGGGCTTGTGATCGGGAAGATGTATCGGTTGGTGCATGTCACGCAGGCAAGCTCAAGCGGTAATACGACACAACTGTTGAAAGCGCCACGTATGGCTTTCAGCGACAAACAACTGAAATGTACCGACGGGACCCCGGTCCCGAATGGGGGAGAAGAGGAACGTCCGGGTGAATTATAACCGCTCGTCAATATATTACCTGAATTGGTATATCAATCTAACCAAGCATTGGTATACCAATTCACTTGAGCATGGATATGCCAATTAAGCTAAGCATTGGCATACCAATTATCCAAAGGCCTGGTTACTTATAAATGAAAACAAATTTGATACACCCTCTCGGTTTATTAGGTCCTTCCCGATTTATTGTATATATTTGCCACAGTATTAATTTATAACAAATTACAACTATGACAAAATTAAGTAACCTTTCATCCAAAGCCAACCAGCCAGCCATCCCCGGCAGACTGCGGAGAAGCCAAGCCTTGCCTAATGAAAGCAAGTGGAATCCCAACAGACCAACCCATGCTACCCAGGATGAATTCTGGGAACATATCCATGAGATCGAACGAGGCCCGTTCATCTCCGTTGAAGAATGTTTCAATAACATACGGGGATGGATGAGAGAACAAGGGAGAAACCTGTAATAACCTCCATCAAATTTCAGGCAAGTATTATTCATGTGATGGAGGAGGGACTCGAACGGTTTGGCTATTTCCAGGCTCACCGTTATTTAGATACGATAGAGCATGCCGTTCGCGATTTAAAAACGGCTTATCCCTATTATCCCGAATGCCGCCACCTTGCCACGAAAAGCCGTATGTATCGGAACATTATTCTGGATTCTCACTTGATTATCTACCGTATTTGTGAAAAGCGTATTGAGGTGTTAGACATTATCCATGCCGCATCCAGTATGAATAAAATAAAGCAGACCAGGCAGATCCATATAGAGTAACATATAGAAAGAGGCTTTTGACACAGCCTCTTTCACTGTTTCCAGAACCCCGGCAACAAGATCGTCAGCACCGTGAATATCTCCAAACGGCCTACCATCATCAGGAAAGACAAGAACCACTTCGATACGGTCGGCACTTCGGCATAATTGCCGACAGGGCCGAGACTTCCCAGGCCAGGCCCGACGTTGCTGATCGAGGATACGGCAGCGCCTATTGTTTCTTCAAACCCCATCCCGTCGATCATCAGTGCCATGCAACTGACAAAGATCAACGCTATATAAGCAAAGGCAAAAGCCAGCACCCGGTGGACGACATCGCCGGATATGGCATGCCCGTTCATCCGCACCGGGATGATGGCATGAGGATGGGTCTGTTTCTTGAACTCATTGAAGAGGTTCTTGGTCAGGATCACGAAACGTCCCATCTTCAACCCTCCGCAGGTAGAACCCGCGCAACCGCATACCACCATCAGAACCAGTGCCAGCAGCCAGAAGAACGGTCCCCACGGGATGTAGTCGGTCGTTGCGAAACCGCAGGTAGACACCAATGTCACAACCTGGAATACCGCCTCCCTGAAAGCCGTGCCGAAATCGTCCACGATGCCCTTATACATGATCCAGGCCGTCGACATCGCCGTGATAATCAGCACGAACCAGAAGAACCAGCGTGTCTCTTCATCCGTAAACAGTTTCTTGGGCTTCCCGTTGAAGAAGAAATAGATCAGGGTGATATTGGTCGCCCCGATAAACATGAAGATCGTAATGACATATTCGATATAGGCAGAGTCCCAGTAGGCGATACTGGCATTCTTCGTCGAATAGCCGCCGGTAGAAATGCAGGTGAGTGCATGATTGACGGCGTCGTACAGGTTCATCGGCCCCGCCCACAAGAGGCCGATAAGGACAATGGTCAGGAACAGGTAGACGCCCCACAGGCGCTTGGCAACCTGGGTGACACGCGGGCGGAAACGTTCGTGCGTGATCCCCGGAGTCTCGGCATTGAACATCTGGGTGGCCCCGCCGCCGAGAATCGGCATCAAGGCTACGGTAAACACGATCATCCCGATACCGCCCTGCCATTGCGTGAGGCTTCGCCAGAACAAGATCCCGTGCGGAAGCGCTTCGATGTCGGTCAATATGGTAGAGCCTGTCGTCGTGAAACCGGACATCGTTTCGAAATAGGCATCCGTCACATTATCTATATACCCGCCTAAATAGAATGGCAGCATCCCTAAGAGGGAGAAGAGAGCCCAAGTCAAAGTGACGGTCAGCATCCCCTCACGCCGCCCGGCCGTATGTTCGTTGGCCCGTAGCCCGATCAGCGTAAAAAGGACTCCCGTTCCGAACATGATACCGCTCGACTGGAGGAGCGGATAGAAGTCGTTTCCTTCATATAGGAAAGCGACTGCCGTCGCTGCCAGCATAAACAACGTCTCCAGGATGAACATCATCCCTAACATCTTAATTATAAAACGAATGTTCAGCATATAACAATTGTCAATTGCCCCTTGTCAATTAATTAAAGTAGTCCTCCAATTTACGCATGGCCGTATCCAGGCAGAACACCACGACGTGGTCGTAGGCCTGGATATGTGTATCACCTTTGATCATCATCGGCTCGCCGTCACGGATCAATCCGCCCAGCGTCAAGTCTTTCGGAAGGTTCAGGTCTTTTACCTGCTTACGGGTAATCCTCGAATCGGGACGGGCGACAAGTTCCGCCACATCTGCATTGGCAAAAGTAAGGCATTTCACGTTCGACACGTCTGCATCCAACAGGAATTGGTAGATATGGCTGGCGGCGATCAGTTTCTTATTGATCACCGAACCGATATCCATGCTTTCCGCCAAAGGTATGTAGTCGATATTCTCGATCTTGGCAATGGTCTTGAATACTCCGGCACGTTTGGCGGCCAGGCAGGCCAGGATGTTCGTGCTCGAATTATCCGTCAGTGCGATAAATGCCTGTGCGTCTTTGATCCCCTCCTGCATCAACAGGTCGGTATCACGTCCGTCTCCGTTGATGATCAAGACATTTCCGGGAACGACCTCGGCTATGCGGTGGCTCTTGTCTTTGTTTGTCTCGATTACTTTTACACGGATATTGTTCGGGAGATACTGGCAGGTACGGATCGCGATACGGCTGCCTCCCATAATGATGACTTTCTTCACTTCGGGATCCCGCTTGCCCGCATGCAGCCGGACATCTTCGATATGGCCTTTGGTCGTTGTGAAGAAAACGATATCTCCCGATTCTATACGGTCCGTGCCACGGGGGATAATGGTCTCGTTCTGCCGTTTGATGGCAACGATATGATAGAGTTTCTGTTCGTTCAGCAGCTCGGACAGATGTTTGTTCACAAGCCGGGAATTATCGCGCACCTTTACACCGATCAGGATCAGGGCGCCTCCGAACAACTCCCAGTATTGACGGGTCCACGGGCGTTTGACGGCCGTGACAATTTCTTTAGCTGCCAGCATTTCCGGGTAGATCATGGAATCGATCCCCATCTTTTCGAACAGTTCCTTGTTTTTAGGGAGCAGGTATTCGTAATTGTTGATACGTGTCAACGTCTTACGCGCCCCTAATTTAGACGCCAGAATGCTGGCTGCCACATTGGTCGTTTCTTCCGGCGTGACACTGATAAACAGGTCGGCCTTTCTGATACCGGCTTCTTCCAGGTCCCGAATGGATGTCGGATTCCCCACCATAGGAAGGATCTCCATGCTTGAATTCGTAAAATTCAAACGCTCCTCATTCGGATCCATCAGGATAATATCCTGCTTCTCCTGTGATAACATTTTTGCCAGGTGGGTTCCTACTTCACCGGCTCCGGCTATAATAATTTTCATTTTATATAGAGATTAATTATGAGGATATATTATCCTCCGATAACCATCTTTCTTATTTCTCCTGCAATACTTTTGGCATCCATGCCACATAGTTTATACAGTTCGGGAATCGGCCCGTGTTCGACGAACTCATCCGGCACACCGATCCGCTTCACCTGCGGGGTATAACCGTTATCCGCCATAAATTCCAGAACAGCGCTGCCGAATCCACCTCTGATCACACCGTTTTCGACAGTGATTACACGGCTGAACTTCTGACCGACTTCATGCAACAACTCTTCATCCATCGGTTTTAAATAGATCATATCGTAATGGGCGATCGATATGCCGTCACCCGCCTCCTTTATGGCTTTTATCACTTCGTTGCCGATAGGGCCGAGTGACAAGATCGCAATATCATCCCCATCACGGAGTTTCTTGCCTTTCCCGATCGGAAGCACACGCATCTCATTCCTCCAATCCGCCATTTCTCCTTTACCGCGCGGATAGCGGATCACGAACGGGCCGTTACTTTCCTTATATCCGGTGTACATCAGGTTCCGTAAATCCAGCTCATTCAAAGGGGACGAGATAATCAAGTTCGGGACCGGACGCAGATAAGCGAGGTCGAACACCCCGTGATGCGTCGCCCCGTCTTCGCCTACCAAACCGGCACGGTCCAGGCAGATCACCATATGAAGATTCTGGAGGGCGACATCGTGTATCACCATATCGTAGGCCCGCTGCATGAAAGAAGAGTAGACATTGCAGAAAGGGATCATCCCCTCTTTGGCGAGTCCGGCAGAGAAGGTTACCGAATGCCCTTCGGCAATCCCGACATCAAAGGCCCGTTTCGGGAAGGCTTTCATCATATAAGTCATGGAACATCCCGTCGGCATGGCTGGAGTGATTCCCACGATCCGCTCATCCTTTTCGGCCAACTCGACAAGGGTATGCCCGAAAACATCCTGATAAAGCTGGGGCTCATTCAGCTTATGGACAATGATCCGCTCACCTGTTTCCTTATTGAACAGCCCCGGTGCATGCCACTCCGTCGCTGACTTTTCAGCCGGCTTGAATCCTTTGCCTTTTTTTGTTTTGATATGTAACAGCTTCGGGCCTTCCATATCTTTTATATCATTCAGCACCTTGATCATATAATCGACATCATGTCCGTCGATCGGGCCAAAGTAGCGGATACTGAATCCCTCAAACAGATTATGTTGTTGCGTGAGCAATGCTTTCAAGCTATTGTTGAAGCGAAGGATGTTTCCCCGGCGGTCATTATTGATCAGCTTCATCTTGCGCAGTCCCCGGTACACGTCATAACGCATTTTATTGTACGTCTGACTGGTCGTGATATCCACCAGATACTGGCTCAGCCCACCGACTGCATGATCTATCGCCATATCGTTATCATTGAGAATGATAAGCAGGTTATTCGGATTAGCCGACGCATTGTTCAGGCCTTCGAACGCCAAACCACCCGTCATGGCCCCATCACCGATCACAGCTATCACGTGCCTGTCCTTTTCCCCCTTCAGGGCAGAAGCGACCGACATGCCCATAGCCGCCGATATGGAATTTGAAGCATGTCCGGCAACAAACGCGTCATAGGGACTTTCCTGGGGATTAGGGAAACCGCTTATTCCTTTGAATTTTCGAAGTGTATGAAAGGCTTCCCGACGTCCGGTCAGTATTTTATGGCCATACGCCTGATGCCCCACATCCCATACAATACGGTCGTAGGGAGTATTAAAAACATAGTGTAGTGCAACCGTCAGCTCTACCGTGCCGAGACTTGCCCCGAGATGTCCGGGGTTCTCCGATAGTACATCTATTATATATTGACGCAACTCTGCACATACCTCTCCCAATTTGTCGGGGGACAACTTGCGCAAATCCTCCGGATAATCAATGGAATTTAATATGTGTTCATCCTTGCATTCTGTCATAACCGCTATAATTTTGTGGCAAATGTAAAGAATTAACGGGAGATAAAATAGTTTTAGTATGTCATTCTTTAGCAGTATGACACAATTAAGCCGCTTCTTCCCTCCAGACGGACATGACCGTTTTTCATGACGGCAGCCTTGCAACGAAAGGGATAACAATATTTCATACAATAAATACGTTACGTATATAAGAAATAGCTATTTTTGTTGCAATAATAATGATAATGGCAAATAAAGAAAAAATAGATTACCTGCTTCTGGATATCCGGGAGCTTGAAACATTGGTTGCCGGGATGCGGGATGCAGAAGTGTATCCGGTGTCTTTTTTCGGCCAGACTTTCGACCTCACGCATAAGATCCTGAAAGATCTGCATGCTTTGGAAACGGCCCAGATCGAAATGCTACGCAAACAGATGGAAGAGCATCAGGCTTTGATCCAGTCAATTCCCCCATCGGTTGCCGTCCCGGTACAGACGCTACAGGAATCACCGATCATAGCTCCCGTCCCCATTCCGGCAGAAACGGAACCTGTTGCCCAAGAACCGGAAATCAAACAGGAACTTCCCGCAGAAAAAGAAGCCCCTCACAAATCGGAGCCAACCCCCGTTGAAGAACCGGAGGCTCCTGTCGTGGAAGCCCCCGGCAAAGTAATCCCCGCAGAGCGTCCCGGATTATTCCTCAACGACCTGTTGGAAAAGAAAAACCTTTCGGATTTCCGTAAGGCATTCAGCTTGAACGACCGTTTTCGTTTCCGCCGCGAACTGTTCGGAGGGGATGAGGCACGGATGAACAAAGCGATCAACGACCTGAACGATCTTCATTCGTATGAAGACTCGATCACATATTTGAATAACGAATTAAAGTGGAACATAGAAGATGAAGCGGTAGCAGACTTTATCAAGCTGCTTGAAAAACGCTTTCTCTGAAGAACGGAGAATAAGTATGGCAAAATTAACAGTAGTACCTACTCCCGTCGGGAATCTGGAAGACATGACGTTCCGGGCAATCCGCGTGCTGAAAGAGGCCGATCTCATTCTGGCGGAAGATACACGTACTACAGGTATCCTGCTTAAACATTTCGAAATACAAAACAGGATGCAGTCGCACCATAAGTTCAACGAGCATAAAACGGTCGAGCAGGTGGCTGCCCGTATCAAGGCCGGCGAAAACATCGCATTGGTGTCGGATGCCGGTACTCCCGCGATATCCGATCCCGGATTTATGCTGGTACGTGAATGTGTACGTCAGGGTGTAGAAGTGGAATGCCTGCCGGGAGCCACGGCTTTTGTCCCGGCATTAGTCGCTTCGGGATTGCCCAATGAGAAATTCTGCTTCGAAGGTTTTCTTCCCCAGAAAAAGGGAAGGCAGACGCGCCTGAAAGAACTCTCGACGGAATATCGCACCATCATTTTCTACGAGTCACCTTTCCGGTTGGTCAAAACGTTGACACAGTTAGCCGAGTTCTTCGGGAATGACCGCCCTGTTTCCGTATCACGTGAAATATCGAAGATACACGAAGAAACCGTACGCGGCACGCTGGAAGAAGTCATCGCTCACTTTACCGTGAACGAACCGAAAGGTGAAATTGTTATAATATTAGCAGGCTTAAAAGATAAAAAGGACAAAGAAACAGAGACAGGAACAGAAGTTTAACGTAACAACAGAAAGAACATGAAGAAAGTATTGATTGCAACAACGATTTGCACAGCCATGCTGGCCTCCTGCGGACAGAATTCAGCAGAATATAAGAAGCTGAAAGCAGAAAACGACTCTCTGAGAATCGAAAACACCAAAAGTAATGCCGAGATGGATGAAATACTCGGTACCCTCAACGACGTAGAGGCTGATATCCAGTCTATCCGTGATGCAGAAAATTATCTCAACATACAGCAGCAAAAAGGGGATCTGAACAAGAGCAGCCGCGAACAGATCAAAGAAAACATGCAGTTGATCAGCGAAACGCTGAAAAAGAACAAACAGCAGATCAGTGAGTTGGAAGAGAAACTGAAAAAAAGCGGAATACAATCTGCCGCTTTAAGGAAGACGATCAGCCGCCTTTCCTCCGAACTTGACCAGAAAGCCAATATGATTGTCACGCTACAGGAAGACCTGGCGAAGAAGAATGTTCGCATCCAGGAATTGGATGAAATGGTTGCTTCTTTGAACGAAGATGTGGAAGACTTGTCCACTACAACTGCGGCTCAATCCGAGAAGTTGCAGGAGCAGGACAAGAAACTTCATACTGCCTACTATTGCTTCGGCACGTCTAAAGAGCTGAAAGACCAGAAAATCCTTTCCGGCGGAGGCTTGTTTGCCAAATCCAAAGTGTTACAGAGCGGCTTCAACAAAGATTATTTCATTTCTATCGATATTCGCGAAGTGAAGGAAATCCCTTTGTTTGCAGGTAAGGCAAAACTGAAATCCAATCACCCGGAAGGTTCTTACGAATTTGTAAAGGACGAAGACGGCAATATGACGTTGAAGATCACAGATGAAAAAGCATTCTGGAGTCTTGGCAAGTATTTGGTGATTGAAGTTGGATGATGAAATATAAAAATCTTTTTATTGATTTGGACGATACCCTTTGGGACACGTACCATAATAATAAGGAATGCCTCGAAGAAGTATATGCCGCTCACCACTTTGACCGGTATTATGCCTCCTTCGAGGCTTTCTTCGATATCTACTGGCCGCATAACAACCTGCTATGGGAACAGTACCGCAACAATGAAATAGACCGCCAGACATTGATCATCGAACGTTTTCGCTATATGCTCCGTCCGCTGGGAATAGAAGACACACAGTCGGTATTGGCGATCAACAACGACTTCCTGCAACGTACCACCCGGAAGACGCGGTTGGTGCCGGGGGCGATCGAGCTATTGGAATACCTGCGTCCCTCTTATCGCATGTATATCCTGTCCAACGGTTTTCGGGAAGTCCAGTTCAAGAAACTCAGCAATTCCGGCCTGGCCCCCTACTTCGAAAGGATGATCCTTTCTGAGGACGCCTGCATCCAGAAACCTCATAAGGGTATTTTCGATTTCGCCCTGAAAAACACCAACTCCCGCCGTAAAGAAAGCCTCATGATCGGCGACAGTTGGGAAGCCGACATTATCGGTGCCCACAATTCCAAAATCGACCAGCTATGGCTGAACCCGGAAGGATTGCCGGCAAAAGGATTCATACCGACTTACACGGTCGGCTCTTTAAAAGAAATCGAAAAGATTTTGTAGATTATCTACAGATTATCAAAGATAAACTATATATTTGTCCTTACTATTCGTTTTTGAATAGCAACCAAATAAACTAACTATGGGAACATTCAGCAAACAACAGAAATTCAGAGAAGAATTAAGGTATAAGGAAAAGGTACGAATAGAGAACTTAGGCAAGTTCGTCTATGATCTGGCAAAACTTATTTTTGCCGCAATTGTATTGGGAGGAATATTACCTCTCTATTCGGATGTAAGTAATATGGAAAACTGGATGAAAGTTCTTTCAGGCTTTTGTTTTACTATTGCATTAAGTAAATATGCTAATTATATATTAAAACGATAAGTACAATGAAAATAGACATGATGACAATGATCAATATTACAGGAACAGTTATTGTACTAATCCTGTATTGGTGGACTTCACGTACTCGCTCCGGCAGAAGATGGCTGAAAGGGGATGATGAAGATAAGGAATAAATCGTACTGACAACATAAAGAAACAAGAAAACGGGGAACCGATGAAGATCAATCTTCAGCCGGTTCCCCGTTTTTTATATGCTTCTCCCACTAAAACTCCGAAGTAAAGTGGAACCTGATATCCGGGAAATCCTGTTGCGCCATCATCAGCACATAGCCGGAATCGGCCAGATAGACATCACGGCCTTCTTTGTCGAGCGCCATATATTGGGCCTTGCGGCGTTTGAAGTTTTCGAGGGCGGCGACATTGTCGCTTTCTATCCAGCAAGCCTTATAGAGGCTGATCGGTTCCCACTTACACTGTGCGCCATATTCGTGGAGCAAACGGTACTGGATCACTTCGAACTGCAACTGTCCGACCGTACCGATAATCTTACGTCCGTTGAACTGGTTGGTGAAGAGCTGGGCGACGCCTTCGTCCATCAACTGCTCGATGCCCTTGTTCAACTGCTTGGCCTTCATCGGGTCGGCATTCTCGATATATTTGAACATTTCCGGCGAGAAGCTCGGCAATCCTTTGAAGTGAAGCTCTTCACCGGAAGTCAACGTATCGCCGATCTTAAAGTTGCCGGTATCGGGCAAGCCGATGATATCGCCGGCAAAAGCCTCGTCCACCACTTCCTTCTTCTGTGCCATGAAAGCCGTCGGACTGCTGAAACGGAATGTCTTCCCAAAACGTACATGCTTGTAAGGCGCATTCCGTTCGAAACGTCCGGAACAAATCTTCACGAAAGCAATACAACTGCGGTGGTTCGGATCCATATTGGCATGGATCTTGAAGACGAAGCCGGAGAAAGCATCCTCTTCCGGATCGACCACCCGTTCCACAGCCGATACGGGGCGGGGAGAAGGAGCGATGTTGATAAAGCAATCCAGCAACTCTTTCACCCCGAAGTTATTCAGGGCGGAACCGAAGAATACGGGAGCGATATCCCCTTTCAGATATGTCTCGACATCAAATTCGGGATAAACACCTTCGATCAGTTCGATATCGGAACGTAGCTTTTCGGCCTGTCCCGGCTCGATATAGTTTTCCAGTTCCGGGCTGTTGATATCCTTAAACTCTATGTTCTCCGTCACATACTGTTTGCTCGGAGTATAGAGGTTCAGCTTTTGTTCATATATATTATAGACGCCGCGGAAACGCTGTCCCATGTCGATCGGCCAGCTCAACGGGCGCACATGGATATGCAGTTCCTCTTCGATCTCGTCCAGCAAGTCGAACGGGTCCTTACCGTCGCGGTCCATCTTGTTGACGAACACGATCACAGGAGTCTTGCGCATACGGCAGACTTCCATCAGCTTACGGGTCTGGGCTTCCACACCTTTTGCGGTATCGATCACGATGATCACGCTATCCACCGCCGTCAGCGTACGGAACGTATCTTCGGCGAAATCCTGGTGACCGGGCGTATCGAGGATATTGATTTTATGACCGGAATAGTCGAAAGCCATCACGGAGGTTGCGACGGAGATACCACGCTGCTTTTCAATCTCCATCCAGTCGGAAGTCGCCGTCTTCTTGATCTTGTTCGATTTGACGGCCCCCGCCACATGAATGGCGCCTCCGAACAGCAACAGCTTTTCGGTAAGAGTCGTCTTACCGGCATCCGGGTGGCTGATAATAGCAAACGTTCTTCTTCTCTCAATCTCTTCTGAATACTGACTCATTGTTATGTCTCTTATTTCGTTTTATTATTCTTACTTCTGTCGATTTGCATCTTGTTCCAACAAGATGTACGTCTTAGCCTGACGAGACGCCCGTCTGCGCCTAACAAGATACGTATCTTACAAACGGGCGATGCAAGTCCGCAGGCTCGCTTCCCAATGGGGAATGCTGATGCGATAGGTTGCTTTGATCTTCGCCTTGTTCAAGACGCTGAAATGCGGGCGGGCTGCTTTTGCAGGATAATCTTTGGACTCGATCGGGAGGACATGGCAGGGAGCATTACCCAACTCCATGATCTTCACCGCAAAGTCATACCAGCTGCAAACGCCTTCATTGGAGAAATGGTAGATACCCGGAACGAATGCACCTTCCTCGGCCCGCACCAACACAGCCAGGATAGCCGCCGCCAGATCCCCCGCATACGTCGGCGAACCGATCTGGTCGAACACGACAGACAACTGCTCCCGTTCATTTCCCAACCGCAACATCGTCTTGACAAAATTAGTACCGAACTCGGAGTAAAGCCATGCCGTACGGATGATGACCGCATCGGGGCAAACTTCCTGCAAAGCCTGTTCACCGGCAAGTTTCGTACGCCCGTAGACAGAAGCCGGACAAGTCTTGTCCGTTTCCACATAGGGAAGATAGTTCGTACCGTCGAACACATAATCGGTAGAGACATGGATCACTCTCGCTCCTGCCGCACGCGCCGCTTCGCCTAAGTTCCGTACGGCATCCCGGTTGATACGTCGACAAAGCGCTTCCTCCTCCTCCGCCTTATCCACAGCCGTATAGGCGGCACAGTTCAATATGTAGTCGGCTTGCTTCTCCCTGACAAAGGCATCCACTGCCTGAGCATCGCAGATGTCAAGCGTATCGACATCCGTAAGCACAAATGCAAATTGCGGATATCCGGCAGACAGCTGACGGATCGAATTGCCTAATTGCCCGTTAGCACCAGTTACTAAAATCGTTTTCATCTTGTCTTATTCTTCTAATTTCAGTTCCCCGTTCATATCTTCACGATATTTCTCGGCCAGTAGCGCCAGGAACGAACTGATCTGTTTGATCCCCTCCATCGTTTCGGGGCTGATTTCCTTCCCTTGCATCTTCAGCATCAGGAAACCGTAGATAGCGTTGAAGCAGGTTTCCAGCTCAGGCAAGTCCTCACCGCCCGATTTGGCACGGAGCTGAACGATAAAGGGGAGTGTCTTATAATAAGCCGCCCCGTACACCATTTCCTTCGGCGACTTCAGAAGACGGAGGTGCAGGTCGGTCAGGGCAATGATCACATTCTTGTTCAACTGGATATGTCCTTTCTCCATCACCCCTTCGGAACGCATCATCTCGATCAGTTCCTCATACCACTTGGCAATCTCTTCCTTCACATCGTCCGGCTGGTCGTAGCGGTCCACGATCGTGCGGCGGATCGAATCCATATCGAAGTTGTTGGCACGTATCAGGTCTTCCACCTGCCACATGTACAACAGATATTCGGCTATGTTTTCTTTTCTTTTTTGTCTTGCTATAATCATGGTTGCAAAGATACACTATATTCGGATAACGCCTGATAAAAGTCCGCATCTTTTACACCTAACTGGCGGCAAGCCAGGCGGGCAGCATTCAGATTGATCAGGAAAAAGCGGTCCGGAATATAGACGGGGAAGTCCCCGTAGCGAGTCTGCAGATAGGTCTTTCCCTCTTTCTCGACCACGACATGCTGGTCGTAAGGCATGGCTGTGATGTCTTCGCGAACCTCTTGCGCAAGCTGTTTGACAACCGGATCACCATCGAAATAGATCAGCTTTCCCCCGCGTTCGATAGAAGAGGCGAACGTACGGAAAGTCGTGTGGTAGGCCTCCGGCGTGGCATGGTCGGTCGCGGAAGTCCACATCAGATTGGTCAGAATAGCGATATGCGGACGATAGAACTCCAACTGGAACCGTTTCTCCAAAGCAGACGTGACATGCTCGTCCCCCTCGATAATCGCGATCCGGGCTTCGTAGCTCAGATGCACACGGTCGGGCAACAAGGGGACTTCGCTGGTCAACGCATAGTCGAACGCAAGTTTCTGCCGCTTCAGGGCGCAGACAATCATCGAGATGATCGTCTTCTTTCCCCGGCTGCCGGCAACAACGACCCGCGTCTTCTCTTTCGTCCGCTGAAAGATGAATTCAGGTATCGAAAGCACTAATAATCCCAGTTCCTTTGCGCGTATCAATTCGGGGTTGTCCTGCCGGACTGCGGCCCCTAATACCACAAAATGTATATCTTTAGTTAATCTCTCCGGGAACCATCCGTCTCCATGACAAGTACAACCTTCTTTTTCCAGTCTGGCAAGAACCGTATCAACCAGTCCGGCACCGGATACGCTTACTTCATATCCTTTTTGGTGAATAGCCAAGGCTAAGTCAAACAACAGAGGCTCGGTTACGGAGATTAAATGAACTTTTCGCATCACTCAGATTTTGCCTGCAAATGTACACAATTTCATTTACCCTTCGCACGGGTTCGAAAGAAAAAACTTCCCTATCTTTGTAGGAAAAAGTATAATTCATGGATATTCAACTTATAGACACCGGCTTTTTCCATGCGGACGGAGGCGCCATGTTCGGCGCGATCCCCAAGACCGCCTGGAACCGCCGTTATCCAAGCGATGATCAAAACGGATGCATCTTGGCCATGCGCAGCATGTTGGTTCGTGACGGAAGCGGGAAGATCGTACTCGTCGACAACGGGGCGGGCGACAAACACCTGAAACAACTCGGCTATTACAACTTCTTCGACCTGATCGACCTGAGGGAAGAACTCCAAAGGCGGGGCGTTGCCTGTGAGGAGGTTACGGATGTCATACTCACGCACCTCCACTTCGACCATTGCGGATATACGACACAAAAAGAAGAACGACCGGATGGAAAGCCTTCCTATAGAATGACTTTCCCGAACGCCACCCACTGGGTAAGCCGTGCACAATGGGAGAATTTCCTTCACCCGAACGCGCTCGAAGCCGACTCCTATTTCATCGAGAACATGCAAGCCGCCTACGACAGCGGCAAGCTCCGCCTTATCGAAGGAGACACGGATCTCTGCCCCGGCATCGACCTGCGGCTGTTCGACGGGCATACGCCGGGACAAATCGCACCTTACATCACGACGCCTGAGCGCACTTATGTCTTCGCAGGCGACGTCATCCCGTTGGCGGCAAGCGTTTCGCCTCTCTGGATCTCGGCATACGACACCTATCCTGTCGTTTCCTACAACGAAAAACTACGGATGCTGGAAGAGGCGGCCGCAGAGAAGCAGGCGATCATCTACTGTCACGATGCCTATACCCGGTGCACTACCGTGAAAAAGGTGAACGACTTTTTCAAGGCCGATCAAAAAGTTTCACTTTTTTCCATGGGGTGAAAATAAATTTTCACTTGCGGGAAAATTTATTTTCATGCAAGTGAAACAAAAGTTTCATCGGCAGGAAACAAAAGTTTCCCTTGCATGAAACTAAAACAAGATAACTGCCGGATGAAAGAAAAAGCCTGTCGTATGGTAGGGAAGTCTGCTATTTATCTTTATCTTTGTCCTTATATAATCATAAATTAATCCTGATCATCATGAAAAAGACAATCTTCGCTTCACTGACCATCGTGGCATTCTCGGCCCTGATGCTTTGTTGCTGCCATGCTCCCAAACAGGAGAAAGTGCTTCGCCACGTCGTCATGTTCGGTTTCAAACCCGAAGTTTCCACCCAACAGATCAAGGAAGTCGAAGATGCTTTCTGCGCACTTCCTTCCCAGATAGACCTGATCAAAGGGTACGAATGGGGAACGGATTGCAGTCCCGAAGGGTTGCAACAGGGATTGACGCACTGTTTCTTCCTGACTTTCCATTCGGATGCCGACCGAGACGCCTACCTGATCCATCCGGTGCATAAGGCTTTCGGGAAAGTATTAGGAGACAAGGCATCTGCCGTCACCGTCGTGGACTACTGGACCAAATAAGAATTATTATTTTTCTCACTTATAACATTTTAAACGCATGAACAAACTAACAAAGTATGCATGTATCCTGACAACCCTGGCCGGAGCCGTGGCTTGTTCGGGAGGAAAAAAAGCACAAGGAGACTATGCCATTATCCCGCTTCCTCAAGAAGTGGTGACACAAGGTAGCGCCCCGTTCCTGTTGAAACCGTCTACCCCGATCTCTTATCAGGAAGGTGATGCGGAAATGGAACAGACCGCCCGTTTCCTTGCCTCCTATGTCAAAGAGGCTACGGGATATGAACCGAAAGTGATTGCCGGGAATGCGGACAAAGGCATTCATCTGTCGATCGCTTCCGACATCCGGAACCCGGAAGGCTACCGCCTGCTGGTCAGCGAGAACGGCATCGAGATCGCCGGAGCATCCAACGCCGGCATATTCTATGGCGTGCAGACCTTGCGCAAGTCTATCCCCGCCGTGGCCGAAGGGATGGACATCGAACTTCCGGCGGCCAGTATCAACGACTATCCGCGTTTTCCGTACCGCGGTATGCACTTAGACGTCTCCCGGCACTTCTTCCCGGTTGATTCGGTCAAGAAGTTTATCGATATTCTTGCCTTGCACAACATGAACCGTTTCCACTGGCATCTGACGGACGACCAGGGGTGGCGCATCGAGATCAAGAAATATCCGGAACTGACCAAGATCGGGGCGCAACGCAAGGAAACCGTCATCGGCCGTAACTCCGGCCAATATGACGGCAAACCGTATGGCGAAGGCATGTTCTATACGCAAGATGAAATCCGCGACGTGATCGCTTACGCCCAAGAACGATTCATTACGATCATCCCCGAAATAGACCTTCCGGGACACCAGTTGGCAGCCATCACGACCTACCCGGAATTGGGTTGCACGGGCGGACCGTATGAAGTATGGACCCAGTGGGGCGTATCGGACGATGTGATCTGTGCCGGCAATGAAAAGGCCATGACCTTCCTCGAAGACGTGCTCGGCGAGGTGATCGACCTCTTCCCGTCCGAATATATACACGTAGGAGGGGACGAATGCCCGAAAGTGCGTTGGAAGAGTTGCCCGAAGTGCCAGGCGCGTATCAAGGCGGAAGGCATCAAGGCGGACAGCAAGCACAGTGCCGAAGAATACCTGCAAAGCTATGTCATCTCACGCATGGAGAAATTCGTCGAAAGCAAAGGCCGCCATATCATCGGCTGGGACGAGATCCTGGAAGGTGGCCTGGCTCCGAACGCGACGGTGATGAGCTGGCGCGGCGTAGACGGCGGCATCGAGGCTGCCAAGCAGAAACATAATGTGATCATGACGCCCAACTCTTACCTCTATTTCGACTATTACCAGTCTACCGACACGGAACACGATCCGCTTGCCATCGGCGGCTATCTGCCGTTGGAACGCGTCTATTCGTTCGAACCGACTGCCGGAATTCCGGAAGAGTACCGGAAATATGTAACCGGCGTGCAGGCGAACCTTTGGACAGAATATATCCCGACATTCAGCCAGGTCGAATATATGGTATTGCCGCGTATGGATGCATTGGCTGAAATACAATGGACCGACGCTCCGAAAGATTTCAAGGCGTTCCTGCCGCGTTTGGTCCGCATGACCGAACTCTACGACCGTTTGGGCTACAACTACGCCAAACATATCTTCGACATCCGCGCCTCCTTCGCTACCGACGGTGACAAAGGCGAAATCGTCGTGACGCTCGAAACCGAAGGCAACGCCGATATCCATTATACGCTCGACGGCAGCGAACCGACGGCAACCAGCCCGAAATACGAAGCCCCTCTCCGCATCAAGCAAAATGCAGAAGTGAAAGCCGTGGCTGTCCGCCCGACCGGAAACAGCCGTATCTTCTCTGAAAAGATCGACTTCAACAAGGCGACAGCCAAGCCGGTCACATTGAAGGTGGCTCCCAGCAGAGGATATGACTTCAACGGCGGCCCGGAACTGACCGACGGCCTGAGCGGCAACGACAACTACAAGACCGGACGCTGGCTCGGCTTCCAGGGCAAGGACTTGGATGCCGTTATCGACCTGAAAGAACCGACCGAGTTCAGCAAAGTGTCCTTCAACACGAATGTTGTGAAAGGGGACTGGATCATGGGAGCGGCAGGCGTTACCGTAAAGGTCTCGGACGACGGACAGAACTTCAAGGAGGTAGCTTCCAAGGTTATCCCGTCTTTAGGCAAAGACGACAAAGACGGCCTTTACCCGCAGGAAATCTCCTTCGGCCCGGTAAAAGCCCGCTACGTCGAAGTCATCATCAAGAGCGACAAACTTCCGGCATGGCACGGAGGTGCGGGTAATCCGGCGTTCTTGTTTGTGGACGAGATCAATCTGCAATAAGTAGAAATTTAGGCACGGATTACACGGAAATCCGTGCCTAAAAAACATAAAGAAGTTTTGCTATTCTAACACATTTCCCCATGAAAAGAAACATACTTATCCTTTCCGCCCTTTGCATCTGTTGCAACCTTTTTGCCGAAGAAGTGCCGGTTAAGCAGTTCAGGTATGCAGGCCCTTATGAGATAAAAGGGCCGTTCATCGTCGACAGCCTTGACGTGAACAGTAAGAAATTCACAGATGCCGAGCGATTAAAAACCGCCATCCCCTTCAACAACGTCCGGGAAAGCAACCGGACGCTGGATGCCGCAACTCCGGCCGGACAAAGCAAAAACTACTCCGTCAGCCTCGCCTCCTTTTATCTGAACAGCGACCGCTATACGGACGGTAGCCTTCTGATCAGCGGGCCGGAACATTACGAGGTGTATATCGACAACGAGAAACAAGCACCCGCCAACGGCGAACTCAAGCTTACGCTCGAACCCCGCCGCTACGAAGTTGTAATCAAATATCTCACTGCCTCAGGCGAAACGAATCATACTCCAAAAGCCCTCTTTAAGACAGACGGTAAAGCCGTTGTCACAGCGACAACCGATCCGGAGAAACGCTACACCTTGAACGATGTCTTCGATGGCACACGCTTCCGCTCCGTCAGCCTTTCCCCCAACGGCAAATACCTGTTGACCGCCTACCAGACGACTTATCCCGGTGGCGACACCGAATCGTTCCAGCAAGTGACCGACCGGGCCACAGGGCAGGTTTTAATGGAAAGCGGCAGCAATCATTACAGCTGGATGCCCTGCAGCAATCGCCTTTATTATACCCGCAAAGGCATGCAGGGAAAGGAGCTTGTCACGATCGACCCTGCAACCCGGGCAGAGACAGTCCTTGCCCGCAACCTTCCCGACGGCTGGTTCAGCTTTGCTCCGACAGAGGATTTCCTGTTGTTCAACGTCACTGAAGAGGGGCCGAAGAAAGGAGAAGACCTTCAGGAAATCCTTGTGCCTGACGACCGTCAGCCGGGATGGCGAACCCGTTCGTTCATCCATAAGTACGACCTGGCAACCGGAGTGTTCCAACGCCTTACTTACGGACATACTTCGACTTCCGTCAACGACATTTCCGACGACGGCCGCTACCTGCTCTTCACTTGCAGCGAACGGGAGCTGACGAGACGTCCGTTTTCGACTACTTTGCTCTATCGGATGGACCTGCAAACATTGGAAACGGAACTCCTTCTGAAAGACCCGTTCGTCAACTACGCCCAATTCTCACCCGACGGCAAGATGCTGGCTATAGCCGCCTCCGGCGAAGCTTTTGACAAAACAGGCTTGAAGATCGCACCGGGACAGACTTCCAACATGAGCGACGGGCAACTCTTCCTCTACGATCCGGCAAGTAAACAGGTGACTCCTGTCACCAAAGACTTCGATCCTTCGGTTCAAAACTTCGTTTGGAACAAAAGCGATAAACAAATCTATCTACAGGGAGAAGATAAGGATTGCGTACGCCTGTACGTCCTGAATCCGGCAACCGGGAAGATCAGCCCCATCCCGCTGAAAGAAGACATCCTCTCGGATTTCACGATTGCCGAAACAACTCCCGAACTGGTCTACTTCGGCGAAAGCGCCTCCAACTCGCAACGCCTCTATTCCGTCAACCTGAAAAAGAATACCTCTGTTTGCCTGAAAGACCTTTCTGCCGGCATCTTGAAGGATATCGCCCTCGGCGAAGTGCACGACTGGAATTTCCAGGCGGCTGCCGGTGATACGATCTACGGACGCTATTATCTGCCGCCCCATTTCGATCCCAACAAGAAATACCCGCTGATCGTGAATTACTACGGGGGAACCAGCCCGACGGAACGTTCGCTCGAAAACCGGTATCCCTCGCACGTGTATGCGGCATTGGGCTACATCGTCTATATCATCCAGCCCAGCGGGGCAACCGGCTTCGGACAGGAGTTCTCCGCCCGCCACGTGAATGCATGGGGTCAGCGTACGGGAGACGAGATCATCGAAGGGACAAAGAAGTTTTGTGCCGAACACAACTTTGTCGATGCCCGGAAGATCGGTTGCATAGGAGCGTCCTACGGCGGTTTCATGACACAATACCTGCAAACAAAAACGGATATCTTTGCCGCCGCCATCTCCCATGCCGGGATCAGCGACATCACCAGCTATTGGGGCGAAGGCTACTGGGGATATTCCTACAGTGCCCTGGCAAGTGCGAACAGCTATCCCTGGAACGCGCGGGATATGTACACGTTGCAAAGCCCGCTGTTCAATGCCGACAAGATCAACACCCCGATCCTTTTCCTGCACGGGACGGTCGATACCAACGTGCCGATCGGCGAAAGCATCCAGATGTTTACTGCGCTGAAACTGTTAGGCAAACCGACCGCTTTCGTCCAGGTCGTAGGACAGAACCACCAGATACTGGACTATAAAAAACGTGCCGAATGGAACAAAACCATCTACGCCTGGTTCGCCAAATGGCTCAAAGACCAGCCGGAATGGTGGAATGCCATGTATCCGGAAAAGTCGTTGTAAAATGGAAAAGTTGGTGCACCGCCTCCATCATGACTTGCACCGGCTTGGATCCCGATACTATACCCCCGTCCCCTGTCTTACCGGACGGGAGCGAGGGAAATGATGAACGGGGCAAGAAACAGGGTGGACGTTATTTTGCATTTTCAAGACTTTATACGCAATGAAGGTGTGTCAAAATAAAAATAGAACGCAGATGACACAGATTCAACAGATAACCGCAGGTTTTTATTATAATCAATCTGTGTGAATCCATCTCCTCTGTGTTATCTGTGTTCTAATATACAGATTAATGCCCCCCTTCATTCATAGCAAATACGAAATATTAACCGATTAAACCTCTCATACGATCTTCAAAAGCAGACAGAGCCGCTTTTGCCCCTTCTCCCATTGCTATGATGATCTGTTTATAGGGGACGGTCGAGACGTCGCCTGCCGCATAGATACCGGGGACATTGGTCCGGCAATACGTATCGATCACAATCTCACCCGGTTTATTCGTTTCGACAACGTCACGGAACACGCCACTGTTGGCGGCCAAGCCGATCTGGACAAAGATACCGTCCAAGTCGATCACCCGCTCCGCCTCCGTCTTACGGTCTTTTACACGAAGGCCTGTCACCTTATCGCCGTTGCCGATCACTTCCAAAGATTGGGAATGCAGGAATACTTCCACATTCGGCAAACCCTTCACTTTTTCCTGCAACACTTGGTCGGCCTTCAGTTCATCCATAAATTCCAAGACCGTCACTTTCGAACAGATGCCCGCCAAGTCTATAGCCGCTTCGATCCCCGAATTTCCACCACCGACAACCGCAACGTGTTTATCTTTATAAAACGGACCGTCGCAGTGAGGGCAAAAAGCCACTCCTCTTCCGATATATTCCGCTTCGCCCGGTACATTCAACTTGCGCCAGCTCGCGCCTGTCGCCACAATAACGGCAGGAGCCGAAAAACGTTCGCCGGTAGAAGCGGTCAGAAGTTTCGCCGGTCCGTCCAGTTCGACTTTGTCCACACGGCGATGCTCCAGTATATCGACCGGATAGTCGTTGATATGTGCCAGAAGGTCGTTCGCCAACTGCTGTCCGGTAGTCTGCGGAACAGAGATCAGATTCTCTATGCCGACCGTTTCCTTGACCTGTCCACCGATACGATCGGCTATAACTGCTACATTCAAGCCTTTACGTGCCGAATAGATAGTCGCTGCTGCGCCGGCGGGTCCACCTCCCACTACTATCACATCATAGTTCTTAACAGGTTTTTCAACAGAGTTATCAACAACCCCTTCACTAATCCCGTACTGGGCTTCGAGTTTGGAAAGCAATTCTCCAAAATCACTGCGGCCCACATGGATCAGTTTGCCATCGGCAAAAACAGAAGGGACTCCCTGTACTTTCATCGCCTCAACTTCTTTCTGGTTGATGGCGCCATCCACCGTTTCATGGGTGATCCCGTTGTTGAGAGTAGCCATGACATTGAGTGCCTGCACCACATCCGGACAGTTGGTACAAGTAAGAGAGACATAAGTCGTCAACTTGATAGGGCCGTTCAGCGCTCTGACACGGGCACAGATACTTTCGTCCGGTATATTTTTCCCTTTCCCATCACTATTCAGGATAGCCAACAGCAGGGACGTAAATTCATGTCCGTTGGGTACTGCCCGAAACCGGATACCGGTAGGCATACCGTCTTTTACTATTGTAAATTGAAGACCTTCGCCATCGGCAATGTTGCATGACAGATGATCCGAGCAAGAGGCCACATCGCTAAGCAGGTCTATCAGCTCCTGGCGGCTTTCATGACCGGGAGCGACTTGTATATCAAATACATATTGGGATACCAGCCCGGAGAAAATCCCCGAAAGCTGGTCTTTCATTGCTGAGTCTAACATAACCTTTAGATCTTACCTACCAAGTCAATGCTCGGTTTCAATGTTGCTTCGCCTTTTTTCCATTTTGCAGGACAAACTTCGTTCGGGTGAGAAGCAACGAACTGGGCAGCTTCGACTTTACGAAGCAATTCGTCTGCGTTACGGCCGATACCGTTATCGTGGATTTCGGCGATCTTGATCTTTCCTTCGGGATTTACCAGGAACGTACCGCGATAAGCCATACCTTCATCTTCGATCATCACACCGAACGCACGGCTCAAAACGCCTGTCGGGTCTGCCAGCATCGGATATTTGATTTTACGAATTGTTTCGGAAGCATCATGCCATGCCTTGTGTACAAAGTGTGAGTCTGTACTTACAGAATATACTTCGACACCCATTTCCTGAAATTTGTCATACTTGTCAGCCATGTCGACCAATTCGGTCGGGCATACGAATGTAAAGTCGGCAGGATAGAAGAAAAAGATGGCCCATTTGCCCTTGATATCTTCGCTACTTACTGTCTTGAAATTACCATTCTGAAAAGCTTGAACTTTGAATTCGGGTACTTGTGAATTGATAATTGGTTCCATGATTTTTACTATTTAATTTGTTACTACTATTTTTTGATTACCCTGCAAAGGTAAATCGTAAGATACTGATTGAAAGAATTTTTCAAATTGATAATTTTTATCTGCCGATAGACGGATCTCTATCGGCAAACACACTTGTCTATAATGACAATATGAAGCAAAGTTTTGTTTTCCGGAACAATAAAAATATACCTAATTGTAGGTAAAATACCTTTCGATCCTACCATGTGTTCCTTTAATCGTTACCTTTGGATATTAACATTAAAAATGTCCGAAAATGAGAAGAGCAAGTTTGTATACATTTGCAGCGGGCTTAGCGTTCGTTTGCAGCACATGGCTTTCTTCATGCGTCACACAAATACCCCTTACTCGGGAAAAACCGGTAAACAATTCCACTTATCGAGTCGAATACCTGTTCGAACACGAAGGGTGTAAGGTCTATCGTTTCATGGATATGGGACATTACATCTATTTCACCAACTGCGAGGGAGATGTCACCAGTGTTGAAAGCGACAGCGTCCGCACAGTCAACCGGATCAGCCGTGCAAAAAACACATCTTTTCCTCCTACCTAAAACAAATGTAAAGGACGAAGTTCGGAATGGCTTCGGGACTGATTATTTCGGCGCAGGCCGAATGATTACGTAATTTATGAAATCGCAGATCGGGTTCCTGTCAGAGTGGGATAGAAAAAACTCATAACCGGCAACAAGGCGGAAGCCTTATGATAAAAAAGAAGCCTTTCTTCACAGAGAGGCTTCTTTTTTATATCGAAAATAACCAATAAAAACTTTCCGATATCGTTAATCATCTTATATGCTTACATAATTAACAAAAGGTTTTGATATAGCGATTATACTAATAGTGTTACTTCCTTAATGACATTGCAAAGATAAGGGCACATGCCGTCTGTTACAATACCTGCATGTGAGTAAAAAACCGCCCTTTACTACCTATTCAAGGTGATATTTGAGTATAATACCTACAAATAGGTAACTTCGGAGCGTTTTTACCTACTAATTGCGATTGCACACCGTTCGCAACCCCTCTAATTTTGCCAAAAATTAAAAAACGCAATGAAAAGGTTAACTCATTTATTAGCAATCACTCTACTAATCTCCTGCGTGACAGCTTTTGCACAGGAACAAGAAGAAACAACGACAGGAAAATCCGCAGTGAAACAGTCTGCAGACATTTATGCCGCCGGCTATGACAAGTTCCGCTTCGGCGGATATGGAGAAATCCTCGCGAACTTTATGGATTATGGCATCAACCGTTTCCGGGGTACGGACAACGGAAGCAAGAAAGACCACCGCAATTCGATCTCCATCCCCCGTTTTGTCTTGGCTTTCGATTACAAATTCAATTCCCAATGGGTATTAGGCGCAGAAATAGAATTTGAGGCAGGAGGTACGGGAAGTGCCTATGAGATAGAAAACACGGAAAACGGAGAATACGAAATGGAAGTGGAAAAAGGCGGCGAAGTCGCTTTGGAACAATTCCACATCACACGTCTTGTCCATCCGGCCTTCAATGTCCGTGCCGGCCACCTGATCGTCCCGGTCGGTTTGACCAACGAGCATCACGAGCCGATCAATTTCTTCGGAACTTCCCGTCCGGAAGGCGAAACGACCCTGCTGCCTTCCACCTGGCATGAAAACGGCATCGAAGTGTTCGGTACGTTCGGCCGGGGCTACACACGTTTCAACTACCGGGCTTTGGTCGTTGCCGGATTGAACGCCAACGGTTTCGACCGCAACACATGGGTCGCCGGCGGCAAGCAGGGACTGTTCGAAACAGACAACTTCACCTCGCCGGGCTACGTGGCTCGCCTGAACTATTTAGGAGTACCGGGATTGAAAATAGGCGGTTCCTTCTATTATTGCCACAATACGGGAGCCAATTCAGACAAACCGGAAACCTACGTCAAATATGGAAACATCCCTTTACGCATTTATACGGCCGACCTGCAATATAAAAACAAATATGTCACCGCACGCGCAAACATGATATACGGCAACCTGAGCAAAGCCGACGACCTCAGCAACGTCAACAACCACCAGAGCGGCGGTTCTCCTTACACACAGACAACCCCGATCGCCAAACGCGCGGTCAGCTACGGTGGCGAAGTAGGCTTCAACCTGCGTGCGGTTTGCAAAGACAATAGGAACGTACCCGTAATCTATCCGTTCGTCCGCTACGAATACTACAACCCGCAGGAGAAAGGCGAAGGCAAGCACACGATGGATCTACGCAACAAAGTAAGCATGTGGACGGCCGGCGCCAACTGGTACGCCCTGCCGAACCTTGTCGTGAAAGCGGACTACACGACACGCAAAATCGGAGGCGGCAAATACAACAGCGAAAACGAATTCAGCCTGGCTATCGCCTACATCGGCTGGTTCCTCAGCAAATAAAAACAACATAAACAATTTAATAGCTTATCAACAAAATGAAAAAGAAGAATTATTTCGGTCTGGCAGCCCTATCGCTCGCCATGACATTCTCGATGGGAGCATGTAGCGACAACAACGATCCGGAACCAGAAGGTAGCGGAAAAGATCCGGTCAGCCTGGATTACAGTTCTGAGAACGCCAGTGCATGGGGCAACTATATGTACAACGTGGCCATGCTGCTGAACGACGATGCGACCACACTCTACAATTCCTGGGTAACCGACTATGTCGACGAACAGGGTTCACACGGCCCATATGCCACGATCTTCAAAGACCAGACTGCCGGAGCTTACCAAAGCCCGCTCTCGTGTATCGAGGAAATGATCGAAAGCGGCATGTGGAACATCGCCAACGAAGTGGGTGACGCCAAGATCAAGGACCCGTACATCAAATATACAAGCGGTGACAAGGAAGGCGGCCTTTACGCCGTCGAATCATGGTATAGCTGGCACTCGCGCGACGACTATACGAACAACATCTTCTCCATCCGTAACACATACTACGGCCGCATCGACGACAACGACGTGTCCAAAGTGAACGGGAATCTGAGCGCTTTCAACTCTTACAAGGATTTCGACGATGAAGGCGACATTGCAGAACACTCGCTTTCAAAGCTGATTGCTTCTGCCAATCCGGATCTCGACGAAGAAATCAAAACGCTGATTTTCGCCTCGGCAAAGACGATCCAGGCTATTCCGCAACCCTTCCGCAACAACATCGACAGCGAAGAGGCCGTTGCCGCCATGAACACTTGCATGGAACTGGCCAACCTGTTGTTAAACGAAGTAAAACCGTATGTAAACCGGACTTTCGGCGATCCTCAATACGACGATGACCTGGATGCAATAGCCGAACAGTTTGTCGACGCGGTCGTTCTTCCGACTTATAAAGACTTACAGGAAAAAAACAAACTTTTGCTGGATGCGGTGAACCAGTTCAGGCAAAACCCAAGCGACGACAACTTCGAGAAGGCCTGTAACGTATGGATCGCGGCACGCGAACCGTGGGAAAAGAGCGAAGCCTTCCTTATCGGCCCGGTTGCCAACTTAGGCCTGGACCCGAACATGGACAGCTGGCCTTTGGATCAGAACGGTATCGTACAGGTATTGAACTCACAGAATTGGGATGACCTGGAATGGAGCGGGAACTTCGACGAAGAAGATGAAGCCATCGGGACAGCACAGAGCGTACGTGGTTACCATACATTGGAATATCTCCTATTCAAAGACGGACAACCCCGCACTGTTGACGGAGCAAAATAAACGATCTTTTGAAAACATGAAGCCATCTTACCTGTTAACATCCTCGCTATTCCTCCTCTTTGCATGCGCAGCGTGTGAAGAGGACGATAAAATGGATATGGATAAAATAGATGTCCCGAACGGATACGCACTGTCGGCAGGGACTTCAACGATTTTCCTGAACTCATCGGTAGCCTATGACACGAACGCCGACTGGATAACAGGAGCCAACTCGATCCGTTTCAACAACGGCGACGGTCTCTACGATGACGTACGCACCAGCAACAACGGTGACGGAGGCGGACTCGGCCCTGTCTATGCCGGTTACTCCTGCGGCAGTTGCCACCGCAATGCAGGAAGGACCAAACCGACATTGTGGGAAAACGGCGGTTCGGGCAACTACGGTTTCTCTTCCATGCTGGTCTATATCTCCCGCCGCAACGGCGCTTTCTTCCGTGACTACGGGCGGGTATTGCATGACCAGGCCATCTATGGCGTCAAACCGGAAGGCAAGTTGTCCGTCACATATGACAAGCAGACTTTTTCCTTCCCCGACGGAGAGACTTACGAACTATGCAAACCCAATTACACGATAACCGAATGGTATAAAGACAGCATCGCCCCGGAAGATCTGTTCTGCACCGTACGCATCCCGCTACGCCACGTCGGCATGGGACAGATGATGGCGATCGACCGCCGGGAAATCGAAGCGCTCGCAGCCAAAAGCCATTATCCGGAATACGGTATCAGCGGACGTTGCAACTATATCACCGAGAAAGGCGTCACCGGTGTCGGCCTTTCCGGCAACAAGGCACAGCATCTCGACCTGACTGTCGAACTTGGGTTCTCAAGCGATATGGGTGTGACCAACAGCCGCTATCCGGAAGAGATTTGCGAAGGGCAGGTCCAGATCAACCAGGGCAGTATGATGGGGCTCTCGTACGACCAGCTCGACATATCGACCGCCGATATGGAAGATGTGGACCTCTATATGCAAAGTCTCGGCGTGCCGGCACGACGCAACCTAAACGACCCTGTGGTCATTTTGGGAGAACAAAAGTTTTACGAGGCCAAATGCCATCTTTGCCACGTCACTACGTTGCATACACAGGCAGGCGGTTCCACCCTGCTCAACGGTACGCGTTTGCCGTGGCTCGGCGGACAAACCATTCATCCTTATTCGGATTTCCTGCTGCATGACATGGGATCGGAAATCATGGGAGTCGGGCTGAACGACAATTATGTCAGCGGCCTGGCACGAGGAAACGAATGGCGTACCACGCCGCTCTGGGGCATCGGATTGCAGGAGAAAGTCAACGGCCATACCTATTTCCTCCACGACGGACGCGCCCGCAACCTGACCGAAGCCATCATGTGGCACGGAGGCGAAGGGGAAGCCTCTAAAAATTTATTCAAACAAATGAGCAAGGAAGAGCGTAAGGCAGTGATCGCATTCCTCAACTCCTTATAATTTATCCATAAGACAAACTGAAATGAAACAACTGATCATCATAATTGCAGCGTTATTACTCCTGCCGTTGGCCGTCAGGGCCCAATATGAGGAAGAGACGGAAAACGGTGTCGTCTCATTAAACGGCAAAGAAGGTTTTGCGATCGCTACCAAGAAGGGGGATTTCGTTTTCAAACCTTATATGTTGGTTCAGACCAGCGCCAACATCAACTACTACGACGATGAAGGACTGGATCCTGCCTATAATCAGGACAATATACACAACAGCGGTTTCTCGATCCCTTACGCCATTCTTGGTTTCACGGGCAAGGCATTCGACCGGGTGACATTCAACCTCTCCATCAATGCCGCCGGAAGCGGGGGAAACATCCTGCAGCAGGCTTGGTTCGACGTAGAGATGAAGAGGAGTTTCGCCATACGTGTGGGCAAGTTCAAGACTCCGTTCTCGCACGCTTACCTGACTACGCTGGGTGAGACGTTAATGCCGACATTGCCGGCATCGCTCACCTCATCCGTCATCCTGCCTTATTCCCTTAATGCCGTGACACCGAATATCGGCATGGGTTTTGACCTCGGAGTGGAAGTGCACGGATTGGTAAAGGAGAAGTTCGGCTACGAGGTGGGGATTTTCAACGGAACAGGAAGCTCCGTCAATGTGGCGTCCAAAACGTTCAGCGACGACTGGCATATCCCGTCATTGCTGTATGCCGGCCGCGTCACTTACATGCCGAAGGGAGTCATGCCGTCAAACCAGGGCAGTCCGAACCGTTTGAAGGAAGACAAGATGCTGTTCGGTCTTTCCACTTCATTGAATGTGGAGAGCGAAAGCGAAAGTACGAACGACTTCCGGGCAGGAGCCGAATTCGCCATGTTGAAGAACCGCCTGTACCTCGGCGCTGAAATCTATTATATGAATGTCGGTTTTACCAAACGGCAGAAAATCGACGAGAGCTATGACTATTTAGGCGGTTACGTGCAAGGCGGTTATTTCGTCACCGGCAAATTGCAAGCGACAGCCCGCTATGACTTCTTCAACCGCAATGGATTGGACACAAACGGTTTTCTGAATATGCCGGCCGTCGGATTCAACTATTTCTTCACCGGCTGCAACCTGAAACTGCAAGCCATGTATCAATTCATCGGACGTACCGGACATGACACGCAGCTTGACCGCGACAACGACGACTTAGGACTGGCCATGCATTCCGGAACCGTTTTACTTCAGTACACATTCTAACCCTTACGTCATGAACAGAAAAGTTTATTCATTCATCTCCGGACTGTTGTTCTTTTCCGGCCTTGCCATCTCCTGCGATGATGGCAAGATATATGATGAAAACAACCAAGCGGAAAGGGAGGGAGGAACGGTGAAGTTGACCGCCCGAATCAGCGGGGCCGATTCCTGGCCGGGCGGTTACAGCGTCGTGCTGGCCGGATTCACTCCCGACAATGCTTTCGCACAAACGGCAAAAGGGATCAGCCAGTCGGCCGACGGAACGATAGACATGGTCTTGGCCGGTATTCCCGGCGAAGTGACACAGATCGAAGTTTGTGTCATCGACAAGCTGCGTAAAAGGGTCGCCAGCTTTTATACCGCCGACTACACGGAACAGGCGGACACCATACGGCTGGACGCCGGGAACCTGGATGCCGGCATGTTCAACAGCATCCAGACCGGAATCTTCAACCGTTCCTGTACGGCTTGCCACGGAGGAAGCACGGCACCGGCTGCTGGGCTGTACCTCACGGAAGGTAAAAGCCACAAGGCTCTGGTCGATGTCGTAGCCGATAAAAGCGAGAAGGGGCTGAAGCTGGTCGAGCCGGGAAGCGCGGAAGAAAGTTTCCTGCACATCATCCTGCACGAAAACATTCTCAAATACGATCATACCAACATCATCACAACGTCCGGCACCCTGACGTTGCTCGACGATTGGATCAATAACGGAGCTAAGGAATAAGTATCCGCCACTTCCGTACCTGATACCGTTCCTTACTTTATTAAGTAATTTTCAACTCTCAATTTTCAAATTTCAATTAAATAGCTTTATTTTTACAACCTATAGCAAAACATAATACAGATATGAACCTGATAAGGAAAACATACGGCACGACGGAGGTGCAAATCTCCTCATTCCAATCTTCCAAAGGTATAACAGAATACCATCTCTTCTTCCAACAAACGGACTGTATGGAGGATTTTCACGCTCAGTTGCAACATATACAAGATGCCTACACCCGTTCGGTGGAAGAGTTGCCCGGCAATCCGGTCGCCATCTTCCGGCGTTATTTCCTGAGCGACGTAACCAACCAGACGGATGAACTGATGGAACGGGAACGGCTTTCCCCTTATTGCGCACTGTCAATCGTGCAACAGGCTCCGATGAACGGGACGAAGATCGCGTTGTGGGCCTGGTTGCAGACCGGTGTGCAGACACAGGTATTGCCAAGCGGGTTGTTCGAGGCGCGTCACGGGGCATACAGCCAATTTTTAGGCGCCAACCAGTGCAACCGGGCAGCCAATTCGGAATACCAGACCCGCCTGATCTTCCGCGATTATATCCTTCAACTGACGGAAGCCAATTGCACACTGGCAGCCAACTGCCTGCGTACGTGGATCTTCGTACAGAATGTAGACGTAAATTATCCGGGTGTGGTAAAAGCCCGCAAAGAGGTATTCGCGACACAGAACCTGACGGAAGAGACTCATTTCATCGCCAGTACGGGGATCGAGGGCCGCTATTTCGACCCGATGGTGTTCGTGACAATGGACACATATGCCGTTTCCGGTATTTGCCCTGAACAAATCCGCTATCTATACGCTCCCGAACACTTGAACCGCACGTATGAATATGGCGTCACGTTCGAAAGGGGAACGGCTGTCACCTACGGCGACCGCCGCCATATCTTTATCTCCGGCACGGCCAGTATCGATCGGTACGGGGAAATCGTGCATGCCGGCGATATCATGAAACAGGCTTCCCGCATGATCGAGAATATCGAAGCTCTGCTGAAAGAGGCGGAGGCCACTTTAGACGATATCATGCAGGCGATAATCTATATCCGCGATACGGCTGATTATGCACGCGTCAAACAGTATATAGACGAACACCATCCAACCCTTCCTTATATCATCGTCCGTGCTCCGGTTTGCCGGACCGGCTGGCTGATCGAAATGGAATGCACGGCGGTGACTGCAAAAGGGGAGGAACGGTTTGCGGCATTATAACAAGAAATAGTTTTTCGATATTCCTATAATTGAAGAATAACGAAGCCCCGGCAGTACGAATACAACCGGGGCTTGTTTTTTGTCTGCTCTCCTTCCTCACAGAAGTACGGGCAGCATTCTTATTTTTTACTTTAGTATTAATGTATCACTTGTTCGCCCTCGCGGGGTAATTGAACGGTCGTAAAGACCGGACGCATGATTCATTATTTTGATTATAAATTCTTTATTTCAATCTGAGTAGAGATACGGTCACCCGCATCTCTACTTTATGATGAATATGTCGTTATTATTTAACGATCGCCTTAACAGCTTCTTCGCCTTCGACAGCGACTACGACTACACCCTGAGGAGCAGCGATTGCAGCATTGTCAGAAGTGATAACCGTGTTGGCAATTGTCTGGCCTAAGATGTTAGAGATAACAACCTTCTTGCCGGCAGCACCAGCGATCCGGATGTTTCCGTTACCGGCGATAACAGTCACTTCAGATGTAGCGATTGTTTCGTTGTCCGTAGCCAACTCGTCGTTTTCTTTGTTTTCAACGTTGAAGATCAGGGCGCCGTCGCCACCGGTCTTAGCATTGGAGAACACAGAAGGATCTTTTGTCAGAACAACACAACCGTTCTGGATCTTCAACCATGCTGCATTTTCAGGAGCGATGTTTTCACCGTCATAGTTGTTGGATTCGAACAAGAATGAGTTTTCTTTGCCTTCAGCTGTTACATTATTAGCATTTTCAGGATGTACATAACGGGGGTCTTGTTCACTTTTGCTGTATGGTTACTTTTTGTGTATTTAATTAATAAAAG
>NZ_CABUOD010000035.1 GCF_902493135.1 uncultured Parabacteroides sp. | reverse complement strand
GATAAAATAAGCCTTATTTTCAATATTCGTCTATTTTTTAAATGAAAGAGCCGTGCCCGAAAACCGACTTTTTTCGAGGTGTGCAGCCCATAATCCGAAAATTCTGCTACATTTGTAGTCGGAACCCTCCGAATCGGGCTTGTAATTCAGCGTGTTGGAAGCCTCTTAAAATCTCCGCCGCCGTTTTGAAAAGAGTAACGGGATAGTAACGCAACTCCGGTTTCAGTTGGCTTTTTGGCGGTTTCGCTTGGCTTCGTCCTTGCAGCCCGTTTTCCTCTAAACCCCTTGTTTTCAACCTTCCTGCGCTCATCTGCTCAATCTCTCATTTTTTATTCTTATCTTTGTGCAAAATATAATTATACATAACGAATCAGTCATGCGATCAACACTACGAATCCTTTCCCTGCTCCTGATGCTGTCCGTTACCGGAGCGGCACTTGGAGCCGGCCAACGGAAAGTGCCGGCATACGAAAAGTATATCAAACAATACGGCAATTTAGCCATCCAGCATCAAAAGAAGTTCCGCATCCCGGCAAGCATCACGCTTGCGCAAGGGCTATTGGAATCCGGAGCCGGACAAAGCGAGCTGGCACGCAAATCGAACAACCATTTCGGCATCAAGTGCCATTCCGATTGGAGGGGTGGCCGTGTCTATCACGATGACGACCTGCGCGGAGAATGTTTCCGTAAATATAAGAATCCGGAACAGTCTTACGAAGATCACGCCCGTTTCCTGGTCGACCGTCCCCGCTACGCATCCCTCTTTAAACTGAAAGTAACCGACTATAAAGGCTGGGCAAGAGGTTTGCAGAAATGCGGATATGCGACCGACCGCGCATACGCCAACCGGCTGATCAAGTTGATCGAAGATTATGACCTGTACCGGTATGATACGGCAAAAGGCGGTAAAAAATCCAACAGGCAACCGGCACGCATTTCCCGCTATACGGTCTACCGTACAAACGGCCTGCTGTATGTCTATTCCAACGGCAAGGACAGCTTCGACGACATAGCCGCCAGCCTCGGCTTCCGCGTAAAAGACCTGAAGAAATACAACGAGGTGCCGGAAGATTTCCCGTTGCAGGAAAACGATATCGTTTATCTGGAAAAGAAAAAGAAGAAAGCGGACAAGCCGAATTATGACCATGTCGTACAGGTAGGCGAATCCATGCACAGCATCGCACAGAAATACGGAATACAGATCAAAAGCTTATATAAGATGAATAAAAAGCACAAAGATTATATCCCAGAAGAAGGAGATGTGCTAAAACTTAGATAAGTAAGACAAAAAATAGTATCTTTGCAGACAAATTCACAAAAACAATGAGTGACCAACGTTATAATCTACGCGGTGTATCCGCTTCGAAAGAAGATGTTCACAACGCAATAAAGAACATCGACAAGGGAATCTTTCCCCAAGCATTCTGTAAGATCATTCCCGACATTCTGGGAGGCGATCCCGAATATTGCAACATCATGCATGCCGACGGAGCCGGAACCAAGTCATCCCTGGCTTATATGTACTGGAAAGAAACCGGAGATTTGTCGGTATGGAAAGGTATCGCGCAAGACGCTTTGATTATGAATATCGACGACCTGCTGTGCGTGGGCGCCGTAGACAACATATTGGTTTCCTCTACCATCGGACGCAACAAGTTGCTGATTCCGGGCGAAGTGATCTCCGCCATCATCAACGGGACAGACGAACTATTGGCCGAACTTCGCGAAATGGGAGTGGGTTGTTATGCTACAGGCGGCGAAACGGCCGATGTCGGTGACCTGGTGCGTACCATCATCGTCGACAGCACGGTTACCTGCCGCATGAAACGCGCCGATGTGATCGACAATGCGAATATCTGTCCGGGCGACGTGATCGTCGGACTGGCATCTTTCGGGCAGGCAACCTACGAGAAAGAATATAACGGCGGCATGGGAAGCAACGGGCTGACCAGTGCACGTCACGACGTATTTGCCAAGTATCTGGCGGAAAAATACCCGGAAAGCTTCGACAAGGCTGTCCCCGACGAACTGGTTTACAGCGGAGGCTTGAAACTGACCGACACCGTAGAGGGATCGCCGTTGAACGCAGGCAAACTGGTGCTTTCTCCTACACGGACCTATGCTCCGGTAGTCAAAAAGCTATTGGATGCGTTGCGTCCGGATATCCACGGCATGGTACACTGCTCAGGCGGTGCACAGACCAAGGTAATGCATTTCATCGGAAACAATTGCCGCGTGGTCAAGGACAATATGTTCCCCGTTCCCCCGCTGTTCAAGACGATCAAGGAGCAGAGCGGCACGGCTTGGGACGAGATGTACAAAGTGTTCAACATGGGACACCGTCTGGAAGTCTATCTTTCTCCCGAACATGCGGAAGAGGTGATTGCCATCAGCAAATCATTCAATATCGACGCGCAGATTGTCGGCCGCATAGAAGAAAGCGACAAGAAAGAACTGATTATTAAAAGCGAGTTCGGTGAGTTCATATATGGCTGAGGATAATACGCTATTAGAGAAACTGGACGGATTGGTATCGCGCTTCGAAGAAGTCTCGACGCTCATCACAGATCCTGATGTCATCGCTGACCAGAAAAGATACGTCAAGCTCACGAAAGAATATAAGGAGCTGAACGAAATCATAAAAGCCCGCAAGGAATATGTGCAATGCCTCAACGGCCTGGAGGAAGCCCGTCTGATGATGGCCGAAAACGATCCGGAGATGAAAGAGATAGCCCGTGAAGAAGCGGCTGCCTGCGAAGCGCGTATCCCGGAATTGGAAGAGGAGATCAAGCTGCTCCTCGTGCCGGCCGACCCGCAGGACGACAAAAACGCCATTGTCGAAATACGTGGCGGAACGGGTGGCGACGAAGCCGCGCTCTTCGCCGGCGACCTGTATCGCATGTACGTGAAGTATTGCGAGATGAAAGGCTGGAAAGTGGCCCTGTCCAGTTGTAGCGAAGGAGCGGCCGGCGGTTTCAAGGAAATCATCTTTACCGTGAGCGGAGAAAAGGTGTACGGGACCCTTAAATACGAATCGGGCGTGCATCGCGTACAACGCGTGCCGGCAACCGAAACACAGGGACGCGTGCATACATCGGCGGCGACCGTCGCCGTCCTCCCCGAAGCAGACGAGTTTGACGTGGAAATCAACGAAGGCGAAATCAAATGGGATACGTTCCGTTCGGGTGGAGCCGGAGGACAGAACGTAAACAAGGTCGAATCAGGCGTCCGCCTGCGCTATGTCTGGAAGAATCCGAATACAGGCGAAAGCGAAGAAATCCTGATCGAATGCACCGAGACACGCGACCAACCGAAGAACAAGGAACGCGCCCTCACGCGCCTGCGTTCGTTTATATATGACAAGGAACACCAGAAATATCTGGATGACATTGCTAACAAACGTAAGACGATGGTTTCCACCGGCGACCGCTCGGCGAAGATCCGTACCTACAATTATCCGCAAGGACGCATCACCGACCATCGTATCAACTACACGATTTACAATCTTTCAGCCTTTATGGATGGGGATATACAAGGATGCCTCGATCAACTGATCGTGGCCGAGAACGCTGAACGACTGAAAGAGTCTGAACTATAACATCATTTTTAGACTAATTTTTTACACGTAACAACATGAACAAGCAGCAATTATTCGAAAACATCAAGAAAAAGCAGTCCTTCCTTTGCGTGGGGCTCGATACTGATATAAAGAAGATCCCGCAGCACCTGCTGTCTGAAGAAGATCCGATCTTCGCATTCAACAAAGCGATCATCGACGCGACAGCCGACTATTGCGTGGCTTATAAACCGAACCTGGCCTTCTATGAAAGTCTGGGCGTAAAAGGGATGATGTCATTCGAAAAGACAGTCGCCTACCTGCGTGAAAACTATCCCGACCAGTTTATCATTGCCGATGCAAAGCGCGGGGACATCGGAAACACTTCCGAAATGTATGCACGTTATTTCTTCGACCATATCAAGGTCGATGCCGTAACGGTCGCCCCGTATATGGGCGAAGACAGTGTGAAACCGTTCCTGATCTATCCGGAAGCCTGGGTGATCCTGCTGGCATTGACTTCCAACAAAGGCTCGCACGATTTCCAGTTGACGGAAGATGCGGATGGCGAACGGTTGTTCGAAAAAGTATTGAAAAAGTCACAGGATTGGGCTACGGACGAACAGATGATGTATGTGGTAGGCGCCACCCAGGGAAAGATGTTCCTGGATATCCGCAAACACGCTCCCAACCACTTCCTGCTGGTTCCGGGCGTAGGCGCACAGGGCGGAAGCCTCGCCGAAGTGGCCCAGTACGGCATGAACGACCGGTGCGGATTGCTGGTAAACTCTTCCCGTGCTATCATATATGCAGACAAAACGGAGAATTTTGCCAATGCAGCGCGTGAAGCAGCCCAGGCCGTACAACGCGAAATGGCAGGATATCTGCACGATAAAGGAATTATTCCCTGCAAAGCATAGGCTATCCCAATAATTTTCACCATTTTTGCAAACTGCCTTGATGCAAATCCGGGCAGTTGCATTTGAAATACATATAATAAGATTAAGTAATGGAGTTTTCAGCCCAACAAATAGCGAGCGTTTTAGGTGGAACCGTCGAAGGCAACCCTGAAGTGAAAGTCAACAACTTCTCTAAGATAGAAGAAGGTAAACCGGGAACATTGACCTTCCTGGCAAACCCCAAATATGAACATTTTATCTACAAAACTGAAGCAAGCATTGTTTTGGTAAACAGTGATTTCACTCCCGCCGAACCGGTCAAAGCCACTTTGGTCAAGGTAGCCAATGCCTATGCTTCACTCGCCATACTGTTGAATATGGTGGAACAGGCGAAAACAAAGAAAGCGGGTATAGACGCTACGGCGTTCATCGCCGGTTCGGCAACGGTCGGCGAAGGATGTTATGTCGGCAACTTCGCCTATATCGGCGAAGACGTGAAGATCGGCAAGAACAGCCGTATTTATCCACACGCTTACATCGGCGACCATGTGACCGTTGGCGATAACTGTACGGTCTATCCGCACGCGACCATCTACAACGGCTGCGTAATCGGCAACAACTGCATCCTGCATGCCGGAAGCGTGATCGGGTCGGACGGTTTCGGTTTCGCTCCCGAAGGCGATAACTACAAGAAGATCCCCCAATTAGGAAATGTCATACTGGAAGACGATGTCGAAATCGGAGCCAATACCACGATAGACCGCGCCGTCATGGACTCGACCATCATCCGCCGGGGTGTCAAACTGGACAATCTGGTACAGATTGCACACAACGTGGAAGTCGGCGAAAATACGGTCATGGCAGCCCAGGTAGGCATCGCCGGGTCCGTGAAGATCGGCAGCCATTGTATGTTCGGAGGCCAGGCCGGGCTATCCGGCCATATCCATGTGGCGGACCATGTGGTATTCGGTGCACAATGCGGCGTGATCAGCGATGTCAAAGAACCGGCGACCCTGTTAGGCGCTCCGGCTATCAACGCAAAGGCGTTTATGCGCTCCAGCGCGATATTCAACCGCCTGCCGGACATGTACCGCCAGATGGGACAGATGCAGCGTGAGATAGAACGACTTAAATCGGCAATTGACAATGAATAAATCATAAATTATAAATCATAAATCAATATAGATCGTATGCAGAAACAGAAAACGCTTGCCACGAGTTTCTCTATGCAAGGAAAAGGGTTGCATACGGGGCTGGATATTCAAATCACATTCCACCCTGCACCCGAAAATCATGGATACAAAATCAAACGTGTTGACCTGGAAGGAGGACCTGTAATCGATGCCGTTGCTGAAAACGTAGCCGGAACCCAAAGAGGAACCGTACTTTCCAAAAACGGTATCCAGGTAAGTACCATTGAACATGCGATGGCAGCTTTATATGCCTACGAAATAGACAACTGCCTGATCGAGGTGAACGCACCCGAATTCCCGATTCTCGACGGCAGTTCCCGTTTTTTCAGTGAAGAGATTCAGAAAGCCGGTGTCGTAGAACAAAACGCACCGAAAGATTACTATATCGTAAAGCACAAGATCGAAGTCAAGGATGAAGAAACAGGTTCTTCCCTCATCATCCTGCCGGACGACAAGTTCAGCGTCAATGTACTGATTTCCTTCAATTCGCCTGTGCTTTCCAACCAGTTCGCCACGCTGAACGACCTGAGTGAATTCCCGACGGAACTGGCCGCTTCCCGCACATTCGTGTTTGTCCGCGAAGTAGAGATGTTGTTGCAGAACAACCTGATCAAAGGCGGCGACCTCGACAATGCAATCGTTATCTATGACCAGAAAGTGTCGCAGGAAATGCTCGACAACCTCGCCGACAAACTGTCTATCCCGCATAAGGACGTACAGGACTTGGGTTACATCAACAATAAACCGCTGGTATTCGACAACGAGCCGGCACGTCACAAACTGATCGATGTGATCGGCGACCTGGCATTGATCGGCAAACCGATCCGCGGCCGTGTAATCGCTACCCGTCCGGGACATAAGATCAACAACCAGTTGGCACGCATGATCCGCAAGGACATCAAACTGAACGAAGTCCAGGCTCCCGTCTATGATCCGAACAGCACTCCGGTTATGGATATCAACCGTATCCGTGAATTGCTCCCGCATCGTTACCCGTTCCTCTTGGTCGACAAGATCATCGAGATCGGCGGCAACTATATCGTAGGTGTGAAAAACATCACGAGCAACGAGCCTTTCTTTACGGGCCATTTCCCCCAGGAACCGGTTATGCCGGGCGTACTGCAAGTTGAAGCGATGGCCCAGACCGGCGGGTTGCTCGTTCTGAATTCGGTAGACGAACCGGAACGCTATTCCACTTATTTCATGAAGATCGACGGCGTCAAATTCCGTCAGAAAGTCGTTCCGGGCGATACGCTGATCCTCCGTTTGGAATTGCTGGCTCCCATCCGCCGTGGTATCTCCACCATGAAAGGATACGTATTCGTAGGCGACAAGCTGGTTAGCGAAGCCGAGTTTATGGCACAGATCGTAAAGAATAAATAAATCCATGATTTATGATTTCAGATTTATGATTTATGGTAACGACATGATACGATAAACCATAAATCCGAAATCATAAATAATAAATCATAAATCATTATGAACATATCCCCTTTAGCAGTCGTTCATCCCGAAGCTAAAATCGGTCAGAATACAACAGTCGACCCTTTTGCCGTAATCGAGAAAGATGTCGTAATCGGTGACAACTGCCGGATCTATTCGCATGCAACTATCTTAGACGGTGCGCGGATCGGCAACAATTGCCAGGTATTCCCCGGAGCCGTCATTGCCGGTATCCCTCAAGACCTGAAGTTTAAAGGAGAAATTACAACTGCCGAAATCGGTGACAACACCATTCTCCGCGAATGCGTGACCGTCAACCGCGGAACAGCCTCGAAAGGCAAAACCGTTGTCGGAAACAATTGCCTGATTATGGCTTATTCCCATATTGCCCATGATTGCTTGCTGAAAGATAACATCATTATCGGCAATGCTTCTCAGATAGCCGGAGAAGTCGAGATCGACGACTTTGCCATCGTCAGCGGCGGTAGCCTGGTCCACCAGTTCTCCCGTATATCCAAGCATGTCATGGTGCAGGGCGGTTCCCGCATCGGCAAAGATATTCCTCCTTACACACTGATCGGCCGTGACCCGATCGTGTACTGCGGTATCAATATCGTAGGGTTACGCCGTCGCGGATTTACCAACAGCCAGGTATTCCTGATCCAGGATATCTACCGTACGCTTTATACGCGCGGCCTCAACAATACGGAAGCTTTGAAAGCCATCGAAACCGAATACGAGCCCAGCGAAGAACGGGATCTGATCCTGAACTTCATCAAATCATCCCAACGCGGTATCGTCAGAGGTTCGATCGATGAATAAAGAATGTACCAATGGGGAAATGTACCAATATGCCAATGGGGGAATGAATTTAATTGGCATATTGGCACATTATTTTATTGGCACATTATTTTTATTTTACTACTTTTGAACCAACAAAAAACTAATAACGATTATGGTATTTAGATTTCTAATTCTATCAGATGAAGTTGATGACTTCAAACGCGAGATTAAGATCGACTCGGAAGCGACATTCCTGGATTTGTACAATGCCATTATGGACTCTGTTGGGTACACAAAAGATCAGATGTGTTCTTTCTTCATCTGTGATGACGACTGGAGCAAGAATACGGAAATCACACTGGTTGAAATGGATACCACTTCTGAAGTGGACAACTATATAATGGAAGACACACGTCTGGAAGAGCTTCTTGAAGACGAGCATCAGAAGTTGCTTTTCGTCTTCGATTATATGACCGAACGTGCTTTCTTCATGGAACTCCGCGAAATCATCCCAGGCAAAGATCTGGACAAACCCTTATGCAGCAAATCTATAGGAAAGGCACCCGTTCAGATCATGTCGTTCGACGAGATGGACACCAAAGCAGGCAACACCGAAATAGGTGAAGATTTCTACGGCGACTCCGAATACGATATCGACGAACTCGACAAAGAAGGTTTCGACGGGCTTGGCGACGGACCGATGGACAATCCGTACGATGAGTTCAATTGACAAATCCCTTGTCATCCTATTGGGGCCGACAGGAGTCGGCAAGACGGAACTGAGCCTGCGTGTAGCAGAGCATTTCGGTTCTCCGATCATTTCTTCCGACTCCCGTCAGCTTTACAAAGAGCTTCCGATAGGCACGGCCGCCCCTACGGCCGAACAGATGGCACGTGTACGCCATTATATGGTCGGCACCTTGTCACTCACCGATTATTACAGCGCAAGCAATTTCGAAGAAGATGTGATGTCCCTGCTCAGGGAACTCCACCAGGCACATCCCACCGTCGTTATGACAGGTGGCAGCATGATGTATATCGATGCCGTCACAAAAGGGATCGACGATATCCCCACCGTCACCCCCGAAATCCGAACCGCCATCTACAAGCAATTTGAAGAAGAAGGCCTCGCCCCTATCCTTGCCGAGTTGAAAGAGGCGGATCCCTTGCATTACGAAGAGGTGGACCGCAACAACCACAAACGTGTGATCCACGCCGTTGAAATCTGCCGTATGACCGGCAAACCCTATTCTTCTTTCCGGACCAACACCCGCAAAGAACGGCCTTTCCGGATCATCCGGATAGGACTTACCCGTGACCGTGAAGAACTCTACGACCGCATTAACCGCCGCGTAGACCAAATGATGGCCGACGGCATGCTGGAAGAAGCGCGACGTGTTTATCCCTTCCGCCAACTAAACTCGCTCAACACGGTCGGCTACAAAGAACTGTTCAAATATCTGGATGGCGAATGGACATTAGACTTCGCGATTGAAAAGATAAAACGCAACTCCCGCGTTTACGCCCGCAAACAAATGACCTGGTTCAAACGGGATACCGACATCCGGTGGTTCCACCCGGATGAAGAGGAGGCGATATTGTGCTATTTAGACGACACCCTCATGTTGCCGGCCTATACATCCGGGTGAGAGGGCCGGAACATCCGGATATAAAGGCCGGCGACATGGGGGTATTTAACAACTTAAAATCTTATTTCTTGAACACCAGATAAACCGCCGCCACTAAAAACAGGAAAGCCAGCGCATGGTTCCACTTAAACGACTCGCCCTTGAAAGCGATCGAACTGAAACCGACAAAGACAACCAGCGTAATCACCTCCTGGATCACCTTCAACTGGATCAGGTTAAACGGCCCGCCATTATCGCGAAAGCCCATCCGGTTTGCCGGCACCTGGAAACAATATTCGAAAAATGCTAAAAACCAACTGAACAAGACAACACCTATCAGCGGCAGATGCTCGAACCAGCTGAACTGTTGCTTCATCTTCAGGTGCCCGTACCAGGCACACGTCATAAAGATATTGGATACGACCAATAACAGAATAGTATAAAACCCTTGCATGAGATGATTGATGATTTATAATTTATGATTTATGATTTTAGGAAGATAATCCTCCTGAATATTCGACATACTCTTCCAAAGGCTATAGCGTGCCTCTGGGTTGATCGCCTCCAGACGCGACAACACCTCTTTCACATCCGAACGGCTGGAACCGGATTCGTACGGGCAATTCTTGATCTGTTTCCGGTATCCCCTCCACGCAGCAATCCGGATCAAATCTTTCTCCTCCACCAGGCACATAGGCCGGATAATCTCCATCTCGAACTTATCCATCTTCAAACGCGGCGGCATGGTTCCGATCGCTCCCTGATGGATCATATTCATCAAAAGTGTTTCGAGAATATCATCCTGATGATGTCCCAGGGCGATCTTATTGCATCCGTGCAGCTTTGCGATATCGAACAAGGCTTTCCGCCGCGTCCAAGAGCAAAGGAAACAAGGGGATTTGCGGGTGTCGGTCGAAGCGTCGAAACTCGTCTCGTGTACGAAAAAAGGAAGCCCGTGCTCGTCGGCCCGGCTTTTCAGGTAATCGATATCCGAACGATACGGGATATTAGACATCACGATATGCGCCACGACCACCTCGAACCGGGGCCGGAAGATTTTGGAACGGCGTCCGAGCAGATCCACCAGCGCCAAGGAATCCTTTCCCCCCGACAGGCCGATCAATATGCGGTCGCCATCCCCGATCAGGCCATAGTCGAATATCGCCTTTTTAACTTTCTCTTCCACTTTGCGAAACAGGAGTTCTTCTTCTGTCAACTTTGCCATACTTTACTAATTAAGAATTAAAAAGTAAGAATTAAAAAATAAGGGTTTTGATTCTTGATTTTAATTCCTATTTTTGTAATCGGACACAAAAGTAATGATTTATGATTTTAGATTTATGAATTATAAACCATAAATCCGAATCATAGATCATATTCATAAATCATAAATCGATGAATTGGTTATCTAATAAACTGTTTTATACAATAGGAATTACATTACTCTGCGGCGGACTACATGCACAAAGTCTGGCCGAAGCAAAGAAATTATACAATGACGGAAAGTACGCGGAAGCAAAGCCTGCCTTTGAAAAGCTGGTCAAACAAGCGCCAAGCAACTCTTCCTATAATCATTGGTATGGCGTTTGTTGCTACGAGACCGGCGATCTGGCCGGTGCGGAAAAGCATTTGAAAGTAGCCGTCAAGCGCAAAGTGCAGGAAGCATACCGCTATATGGCCGAAGTCTACTACAAGACCTATCGCTTCGACGAAGCCGGTGAAATGCTGGAAGAATATATCGACCTGTTGACAAAGAAAAAACAGGACCCGCAACCTTTCGAGGCCAAGCTCGACCTGGCCAACAATGCACAACGCATGATGGAAAAGGTGGAAGACGTGCAGATCATCGATAGCCTGGTGGTGGACAAAGACGATTTCCTCTCCGCCTATATCCTGAGCGAAGAAAGCGGTACGCTCGATTCCTACAAGGATTTCTTCCGGACAAACGAGCCTGTAAGTTCAACCGTCTACAAGAACCAGAAAGGCGACAAGATTTATTATGCCCATTCTACGGACGGGGACCACTATTGCCTCTTCAGCCAGTCCATGCTTATGGACGAATGGGGAGACGAAAAGCAGTTGCCGATGAATATCAACAGCAATGACGATGACAACTACCCGTTCGTCCTTTCCGATGGCGCCACGATCTATTACTCTTCCAAAGGAAACGGTTCGATAGGCGGTTACGACCTCTTCGTCACCCGCTACAACATCAATTCCGACACGTATCTGGCGCCGGAACAACTGGGCATGCCGTTCAACTCGCCCTACAACGACTATATGATGGTCTTCGACGAAGTGAAAGGATTGGGATGGTTCGTCTCCGACCGTTTCCAGCCGGAAGGAAAAGCCTGCGTCTATCTTTTCATCCCGAACCCGGAACACAAACGGGTGGAGAGCGAAGACATCGAAGTGAAACAGGCCCGTGCCGCGATCACATCCATCCGGGATTCCTGGAAAGAAGGTTCCGACTATGCCGACCTGATTCGCCTGGCCCATACGGAAATTCCTTACGGGGAAGAAAAGATCGAAAAGGATTTTGAATTCATCATCGGTAATAATATCGTTTATTACAAGTTCGATGAAATCAACAGCCCGGAAGCAAGGAGCTACTACGAAAAGGCGGTTGCCCTGAACAAGCAGATCAAAGAGCTGAATGAAAAGCTCGACGGCCTGCGCACGTCCTATGCCGAAGGCAACAAGGCCCGCAAAGAACAGTTGAAGCCAGCGATCCTGCAAGCGGAAGAGCAACTGAACGCCTTACTGGAACAGCCCGGCGAACTGGAAAAGAGAGCCCGTAATGCAGAGATCAATTATCTGAAAAACAAACGGTAAAACAAGTGTATATGATATTCGAAACGCTCATCATCGCATTCCTTATGGTTGTAGCCATCGTGCTCATCCTGCTGGAAATATTTATGCTACCGGGTATCACGGTCGCCGGTGTCGGAGGATTCCTTTTTGCTGCCGGCGGCTTGATCTATGCCTACTCGGTCAGTACGCCGGTCGGGAATGTGACGTTGGCGGTATCGTTGCTTGTGTTCGCGGCCTCTTTCGTCTGGTTGTTGCGTTCCAAATCCTTCAACCGGGTGGCTTTGAAGACCGACATCGATTCCAAACTGGTGTCCAGCCGCGACTTGGGAATCGTGCCGGGCGACGAAGGGTTGACGCTTTCACGCCTCGCCCCTATCGGGAAGGCCCGCATTAACGGGATCACCGTAGAAGCCAAATCGATGGACGAGCTGATCGATGAAAACACGCCGGTCGAGGTAATACGCGTCGATGGCTACAATGTAATCGTGAAAAGTAAAAGTTGAAAAACAAATCATAATTCATAAATCATAATTCTACTCACATGGAAATGACCTTTGTACCTCTCGCCCTTTTGGGAGCAGCGATATTGCTGCTGGTAATTTTCTTTTATTATGTGCCGTTCCTCCTGTGGATATCGGCTAAAGTCTCGGGTGTCAATATCTCGCTGATACAACTTTTCCTGATGCGTATCCGTAATGTGCCGCCTTATATCATCACACGCGCCATGATCGAAGCCCACAAAGCCGGTCTGAAAACGCTGACCCGCGATGAACTGGAAGCACACTATCTGGCAGGCGGACATGTCGAAAAGGTTGTCCATGCCCTTGTTTCCGCATCGAAAGCGAATATCGACCTCCCTTTCCAGATGGCAACCGCTATCGACCTGGCAGGACGTGACGTATTCGAAGCCGTGCAGATGTCGGTAAACCCGAAAGTCATCGACACGCCTCCCGTTACAGCCGTTGCCAAAGACGGTATCCAGCTGATCGCCAAAGCGCGTGTGACGGTCCGTGCCAATATCAAGCAGTTGGTCGGAGGTGCCGGCGAAGAAACGATCCTGGCCCGTGTCGGCGAAGGTATCGTATCCTCTATCGGTTCGTCTGAAAACCATAAAAGCGTACTGGAAAACCCGGATTCCATCTCCAAGCTGGTTCTCCGCAAAGGATTGGATGCCGGGACTGCATTCGAAATCTTGTCCATCGACATCGCCGACATCGACATAGGCAAGAACATCGGGGCTTACCTGCAAATGGACCAGGCTCAGGCCGACAAGAATATCGCCCAGGCAAAAGCCGAAGAACGTCGTGCCATGGCCGTCGCCGTCGAACAGGAAATGAAAGCCAAAGCACAAGAAGCCCGCGCGAAGGTTATCGAAGCCGAAGCCGAAGTGCCCAAGGCTATGGCTGAAGCTTTCCGTAGCGGCAATTTGGGTATCATGGACTATTACAAGATGAAGAATATCGAGGCAGACACCGGCATGCGCGAAGCAATCGCCAAACCGTCAAGTGCGCCTTCGAAACCATTAAAAGACTAACAAGGATTTAAGATTTATGATTTATCATCAACACATAAATCATAAATCTTAAATCATAAACCAGAAATCAAATGATCGCTCCTTCCGAACTTATCATCAATCCCGATGGCAGCTGCTTTCACCTGCATCTGAAACCGGAACAACTCGCCGACAAGATCATCATGGTCGGCGATCCTGATCGTGTAAACACCGTCGCCTCCTACTTCGACACGAAAGAATGCGAAGTGTCGAGCCGCGAATTCCACACCATCACCGGTACCTACAAAGGGAAGCGCATCACGACGCTCTCACACGGTATCGGGACCGATAATATCGACATCGTCCTGAATGAACTGGACGCACTGGCAAACATCGACTTTGCCTCTCGTACCATCAAGACGGAATTCCGGCAACTGACAATGGTACGTGTCGGCACTTCAGGAGGATTGCAACCGTTTGTTCCTGTCGGGACTTATGTGGCGGCGGAGAAATCGATCGGATTCGACGGAGTCCTGTATTTTTATGCCGGCTCCGAGAAGGTGCGCGACAAGGCTTTCGAATCGGAATTGATATGGCAATTGGAATGGAAGCTAAGCGGCATCCGGCCCTATGTCGTTTCCGCCGATCCTTCCCTGGTCGAACAGATCACGCAAGACGATATCATCCGGGGAGTAACGATTGCGGCCAACGGTTTCTACGGTCCGCAAGGCCGCCAACTCCGCCTGCCGCTTGCCGATCCGGAGTTGAACCGGAAGATAGAAGATTTCGAGTTCAACGATAGCCGGATTACCAACTTCGAAATGGAAAGTTCGTCCCTCGCCGGTCTGTCCGCCTTGATGGGACATCGTGCCATGACCGTGTGTTGCATCATCGCCGGACGGGTGGCCCAAGACATGAATACCGAATACAAAGGTTCCATGACCGGCCTGATCGAAACAGTATTGGACCGGATCTAAAAGAAAACTATGTATTACGGGTGCTAAAGCTATGCATTACGGGTGCTAACCCTATGCATTACGCAAGCTAAAGCATAGGGTTAGCACTACTAAAACAAAAGTCGATAAATCATGGAATGGGAAAAGACAATATTATCATCTTTAGAATGGGGAAAAGACATCTCCAACAGAGAAGAGAAAGAAAGAGTGGCGGACATCATTTCCTCGATGGTAAAGGATGGGGAAATCATCGGGATGGGTTCGGGCTCGACTGCCTATCTGGCCTTATTGAAAATCGCCGGACGGGTGAAAAACGAACAATTGCATATCCGCGCAATCCCGACTTCACAGGAAATCCGTATGGCATGCGCCCGTTTGGGTATCCCTGTCACCAGCCTGTGGGAACACAAGCCGGACTGGACATTCGACGGGGCGGACGAGATAGACACGGAACATAATATGATCAAAGGGCGCGGAGGAGCGATGTTCAAAGAAAAGTTGCTGATCAGCTCCAGCCCCCGTACCTATATCATCGCCGATCCATCCAAAATGGTAACCCAATTAGGTTCTCGCTTCCCGATACCCATAGAGATATTTCCCGAAGCACTTACCTACGTCGAAGAAGCGCTCCGGGCTTATAATCCTAAAGAAATCAAATTAAGAATGGCCGAAGGAAAAGACGGTCCCGTGATCACGGAGAACGGGAACCTGATTCTCGATGCCTGGTTCGATACTATCCCCAATAACCTGGAAGAATCGGTCAAATCGATCACCGGAGTTATCGAAAGCGGACTGTTCATGCACTACAACGTGCATGTCATTTCATAAAGCCCTGCTCCTTCAAGACTTTCAGTAATACGTCGGAGAAATATTCATTGTTGGCCTTCGTATAGCGTACATCCGTAAATACTTGGGCCAATGTCTCCTTATCATTCTCCCGTACAAATTGTTTATTTACTTCCAGTTCTTCCTTGTCGTGAAACAATGCATCGATAGAAGCTGGCGTATAATCCGTATAAGCCTCCCGGTGGACAACCGCTTCAAGTGGCAAGCGTTCCACCTGATCGGGCATGCCGTCGGGATAGCCGACCGTGACCGTCACGATAGGGACAACCAGGCGGGGAAGCGACAAGGCATCAATAATCTTATCCGCATTATAAGCCGTCGTTCCCAAATAACAGATTCCCAACCCTTTTTCTTCTGCTGCCGTACAGAAACTCTGGGCAAACAGCATCGCATCGATAGTCGAAGCGATAAAAGTCTGGAAATTGTCGAAACCAGCCACGGCATTGCGCTGCTCCGCCCATTTGACAAAACGGTTGGCATCGGCACAGAAGGTGAGCACGACCGGAGCTGCCGTAATCATCGGCTGATTGAAATGAGCAGGAGCCAACTTTTCCTTATTCGCCTTATCGCGGGTAATGACCACGCTATAGAGTTGCATATTCCCCGTATTGGATGCACGGGCGGCAACTTCCAGCAATTCATTCAACAAAGCATCCGGGATATCCTGAGTCGTATATTTACGGATCGTCCGTCTGTTTTTCATATTTTCCAACATAACTTACATATTTAGTTGATGACAAAATCTATCAATAACAAAGGCCAAGCGCCCAGATAGGTATCTTGTTTCCGACACTCTTGGGCTGTCCGTGTATGGCGGCAAACGTATTTTCCGCATTCTTGATACGTTCATAGTCCATCAACGGATCACCGATCACGAACGTGTATTTTTCATTCACACGATAATCTCCGTTATGCAAAAGTTCCACCGTCCCGCAATTAGACATCTGATCGACAAAGAATGTCTCGCCCCAATAAATCCGCTCCATCTCCCGGAAAAGACTTGCCATCAGATTCGTGTTCGCCAGGAATGAACGGTACGAACGGGCCGGTCCGCCGTCTTCTTTCCTGACTTGTAAAATGCGGAGCGCTCCTATCTCCTCGACATAATCCAGCAGCTTGTGCATTTGCGTGTTATCCACCCCGTACTTGGATGTCAGAGCCTGCATGCGGGGAAACTCCGGAGCTTCTTTGGCAAGCTGAATCAGCAATTGTTTCATCTTCCGGAACATGGCATTGTTCATCTGGCGAATGGCAGGCAGGTCCACATCGACCGAATCCCGCACCAAATCCTGCAAACGGAAATTGAAGGCATCCGGATCTTCCCAATAAAAAGGATAGCAGCCATGTTCCAGATAATTCCGGAAAATGGGGACTATGTTTATCTCGTCCATCACCTGTTGCGTCACTTCCGCATGGTTAAGCAAAAGCTCGTCCAATGGGACCGGTTTGAGATCCAGCGCACCTTCATAAGACAAATATTCACGGAACGACATCGTATGCAACGTATGCCAATCACCTTTCCCGCCAAAAGACAGCTCCATCTTCTCACCTTCGACCAGCAGAGGTGCGGCAAACACAATCTGCATTTCAGGATAATCGTCGTACAAACGTTCTATCGCCTGTATCCAGTTTCCATATCGATGAACATTATCCAGGAAAAGATGCCTGCCTCCCTCCTCATAAAATTGCCTGACCGTTTCGGTCAACATATACCGTTCCTGAAACCATATATTATCGAGTGGCAAGTACAGGGCTTCATGAGAATCGCCATATGCCGATTTGATATGCTGCAACAAAAGCGTGGTTTTTCCCACCCCTTTCGCACCAAAGATACCGATCAGCCTCCTGTCCCACTTGACCTGCCGGAATAAGTAACGTTGGAAACTCAGATTTACGCCTTTAAGTAATTGCTCATGGTTTAACCGAAACATATCCATAATTTAACTGATTTGACACAAAAATACTATATAAAAGCCAATCTACAAAACCGGCAACTCACAGGAAGAATAGTTTTTTTCGTACCTTTGTCCCCATAAAACCAATAAACAAATGGAAACGTCTAAAGTTTACTTTACCAATCTCCGTACAACTCCGTCCAGCAACCTGTTGGACAAGATGGAACGCCTCGTAAAACGTGCAGGCATAGCAAACATTGATTTCCAAAATCAATTTGTTGCGATCAAGATCCATTTCGGCGAACCGGGCAACCTGGCCTTTATCCGGCCGAATTATGCAGCCCGAATGGCCACGTTGCTTCGCAGCTTAGGGGCGAAGCCTTTCCTGACGGACTGCAACACCTTGTATTCAGGCCGTCGGGCCAATGCGGTAGACCATCTGGAAAGTGCAATGGAAAACGGTTTCAACCCTATTTCCGCCAAATGCGACGTGATTATCGCCGACGGCCTGAAAGGAACCGAATACCGTGAAATCGAAATCGACGGTGAATATTGCAAAGCTCCCAAAATCGGCTCCGCTATTGCCGACGCAGACATCATCATTTCCATGAACCACTTCAAAGGACACGAGCAGACCGGATTCGGCGGCGCTTTGAAGAACCTCGGCATGGGATGCGCCAGCGTGGGTGGAAAACTTGAACTCCACTCGGCATCGCAACCCAGGATCGACATCGAAAATTGTAAGGGTTGTAATATATGCGTCAAGCATTGCCGCCACGATGCCATTCATTTGAATGCTTCGCATAAAGCGGAAATCGACTACGGAAAATGTGTCGGTTGCGGGCAGTGCGTCGCTCTTTGCCAATACGATGGAGCTGTCATGGGTGAAGGCGACACGTCCGAACGCCTGAACTACAAGATTGCCGAATATTCCAAAGCCGTCTTGTCGGGCAAACCGAATTTCCATATCAGTTTTATTATGAATGTATCTCCGGAATGTGATTGCTGGAACCACAATGATGCTGCGATTGTTCCCGATTTGGGTATTGCCGCCTCTTTCGATCCGGTAGCCTTGGACAAGGCTTGTGCCGATATCGTGATCAATGCTCCCATTCTGGAAACAGGGAACCGGCTTTCCGACTCTCCGCATCACGACCATCTGGAAGGTTGCGACAAGTTCCACATCATGCACCCGGAAACGAACTGGCAAGCAGGCTTGGAACATGCTGAAAAGATCGGCCTGGGAAGACAAGAATATGAATTAATAACTGTATGATTTCGCTTTTACAATGATCAATCAAGATACTATCTGTGCCGTATCAACAGCCCCCGGAGCCGGGGGTATTGCTGTTATCCGTGTTTCCGGACCGGAAGCAATCGCGATCTGTAACACGATATTCATACCGCATGCAGCAGGAAAAGACCTGTTGTCACAGAAAGCCTATACGATGCATTATGGTAGTATCCGCCGTGGCGAGGAACTCATAGACGAAGTGCTGGTCGCTCTTTTCCGTGCTCCTCACTCCTTCACAGGCGAAGACACGATAGAAATCACTTGCCACGGTTCCGTCTACATCCAGCAGCAGATCATGCAGCTTTTAATTGAAAGCGGTTGCCGCTCCGCCCTCCCCGGCGAATATACGCAACGTGCTTTTATGAACGGCAAGATGGACCTAAGTCAAGCTGAGGCTGTCGCTGACCTGATTGCTTCCACCTCTGCGGGACAACATCGCCTGGCATTAAACCAGATGCGTGGCGGTTTCAGCCATGAATTAAGGAATTTACGCGAACAGCTTTTGCACATCACTTCTTTGATGGAGCTGGAGCTGGATTTCAGCGACCACGAGGAACTGGAGTTCGCCGATCGTAGCGAACTTAGCTCATTAGCAGCCCATATCGAATCGGTCATATCGAGTCTGGCCCACTCATTCAGTGTAGGAAACGCGATCAAGAACGGTATTCCGGTTGCGATCATAGGTGAGACGAATGCCGGAAAATCGACTCTGCTGAACGTCCTGCTGAATGAGGACAAAGCGATTGTCAGCGATATCCACGGTACGACCCGCGACGTTATCGAAGACACGATCAATATCGGAGGGATCACTTTCCGTTTCATCGACACCGCCGGCATCCGCGAAACGCATGATGAGATCGAAAGTATCGGCATCGAGCGAACCTTCCAGAAGCTCGACCAGGCAGACATTGTCCTTTGGATGATAGATGCCGCCGATGCATCCTTGCAGATCGCCCAATTGTCCGAAAAGATACTGCCCCGCTCGGAAGGAAAGCAGCTCATCCTCGTTTTCAACAAAGCCGACCTGCTCCCCGACCGTCGGTTTAAACCGATAGCAAGCGAGTCCGGCCTTCCCGAAAACGTGCAATCCATCTTCATCTCCGCCAAGAAAAGAGAACATATCGACGAATTGCAGGATCTCCTGATCCAAGCCGCCCATATCCCCTCTTTGTCCCAAAACGACATCATCGTCACCAACATCCGCCACTACGAAGCCCTGACCCACGCCCTCGAATCCATCCACCGTGTCCAAGAAGGCTTATCCGCCAACCTCTCCGGCGACTTCATCTCCCAAGACCTAAGAGAATGCATCTTCCACCTCTCAGATATCATCGGAGAAGTCACAACAGACCAAGTGCTGGGGAATATATTTGAGAGGTTTTGCGTCGGCAAATGATATATCGCAATTAACCGCAACGAATTAGAACCAACTATAATGAAGTCGCTGAAATTCAGCGGCTTTTTTATTTATCCCAAATCCAGTTCATAGCGATTGGATAGTGTTGTTCACCATATTTTTCTACCGTATTTCTACCGCGAAACAAATTGGGGTTTGTCCCCGATGTCACAGTGACGCATTTGGCGACATGGGTGAACAATGGTTTACGTAGAGAGACAAAAAGGGAAATTAAATCTTTATGGTTTCACTAAAAATATGGAGAAAACAACATGGAAGTAAAAAGAATTTGTCAATGGTGTGGTAAACCTTTTATAGCTCAGAAAACCACCACCAATTATTGTAGTCCTCAATGTTCTAAACGAGGCTACAAACATCGAATGAAAGAGCGAAGAATGGAGCTCATTCAGAGTCAAGAATTGTTGGAGGTAAAGAAGATGTTGGAAAATCAAGAGTACTTTACCTTTTCACAAGCAGCTAAATTGATGGGAGTTTCTCGTCAGTACATCTACAAATTAGTTAAAGAGGATAAGTTGAGAGCAAGTCGGATTAGTTCACGAATGTCTTTTATTCGAAGAGCTGATATAGAACTTTTGCTTAAATCTAAACCTTATGAACGTGTGATGTCAAAAGTCGAATTTGATATTGCTGAATATTATACTGCTGAAGAAATTGCCCAAAAATACAAGGTCAACACCAAATGGGTATGGACTTATACACGGGAGCATAATGTGCCAAAAGTAAAAATCCGTCAGTTCAACTATTACAGCAAAAAGCATATTGATGCTGCTTTTGCCAAATACAAGACAGATAATGATCTGACCGAATGGTACATTCCCGAAGAGATAGAACAAAAGTATGGTATGAGTCGGGGTGCCATCCGCTCCCATGTCTATCGCAACAACATCCCGTCCAAGAAAGAACACGGTCAGATATTCTACTCGAAGCTACATTTTGACCTATCCAAGCAGACTGCTGAAGATAATGCTTCGGAGTACTACACCGTGCAGGAAGCCATGAAGAAATACAATCTCACACGGGATTCTGTCTATGGCATTCTGCAGTTCCACGAAATCAAACGTGAGAAGAAAGGTCGTTTCGTGAGATTCCTGAAAGTGGAATTTGATCATGTAATGGGTGTCAGAAAATAAGCCTAAGTCTGAATTTAGGCAGACCAGAAAATGATTCTAAAAATGAGCATTATCTGTGTCAAGCCATTACGGACATTTGCAGCAAATCAAGTATAAACCAATAATAATTGTAACTATGTTAGAATGTAAAACAGTAACATTGAGAACACGTCCTTTGAAACATGGGATGCTTTCTTTCTATCTGGATTATTATCCGGGGTATCGTGACCAGGAAACAATGAAGACCATCCGTCACGAAGGATTGAACATTTATATTTATGCCAATCCTAAGAATGAACGTGAACGCAACTTCAATGCAACTATGTCGGAAAAGGCGGAAGCCATCCGATGCCGACGCTTTGAATCTATCGTTAATGACAGGTATGATTTCTTTGACAGGCACAAACTCAAAGCGGATTTTCTGGAATACTACCGCAAGCAGCTTCGCAAGCATGACCAAAAGTGGGAATTTGTGTACCACCATTTCTACAACTTCGTTCATGGCAAATGTACTTTTGAAGAAATTGATATTGACCTTTGCAATAAGTTTCGTGAGTATCTGCTAAATGCCAAGCAACTCAGGCGTGACGGTCGCATTTCAAAGAACTCTGCTTCCGGCTATTGGTCAACATTCAGGGGACTTTTGAAAATCCTTTATCGCAATCGGCTAATCAAGACCAATATCAATGACTTTTTGGATAAAATCGAAACAGAAGATACTCCAAAAGAGTATCTAAGTGTGGAAGAACTATACAAATTGGCAGAAACACCTTGCAAAAAGCCGATTCTGAAGACAGCTTCATTGTTCTCATGTTTGACCAGTCTCAGAATCAGCGATATACTATCGTTACAATGGCATGAAATCGTGGACTTTGCAGCTGGAGGAAAATGTGTCCACACAATTACCCAAAAGACCAAGACGGAGGACATCATTCCTATCAGTGACGAAGCCCTGCAATTAATCGGCTATTCTCCGGAAAAAACCGGATTAGTATTTAAAGGATTGAAACGAAGTTGGACACAGCAACCCATGAAAGAGTGGATTCGCGAAGCCGGTATCACCAAGAATATCACTTTCCACTCCTACCGAAGAACATATGCAACACTTCAAGGAGCGGCCGGCACTGACATACGTACCATTCAAAGTAATATGGCACATAAAAGTATCACCACGACACAACGGTACATGAAAGTTGTGGACAGTAACAAGCGTGAAGCCAGCAACAGAATCTCTTTAATCCGCAAGTAAGAATTAAGGTACAAATAATCTCGTTTTTATCGCTCAGAGTATGATATTTTGCTTAAAATCATACTCTGAGCATATTTTTTCTTAAATTCTGAACGATTATCCATCGCAAATTGCAACTATTTGGAAATCTGCACATACATTTGTCCTATTGTAAAACTCAAACAGTATCAGTTTATGACGAATAGTATTAAAATCTCTCCTCAAAGAACCAGTTTCATACTTTCAGTAAGTGTCATCCTTTACTGGGCAACAGACTCCTATTTATATCTTAATTGCCATATCGACATGATGGAATATTCAACTCCAGTTATTCTATATATTACGGCAATGATACTCGCCTGTGGAGTACTTAAGCATTTCTTCTTCCGATTCATTACAAAAAATGAATTGAGTTTGTCTTTTGACAAGCAAGTAAAACCGTTCCATATTGAACGGACAGAACAGATTAAGGAGATTGAATCCACATATTCTGAGGGTAGGAAGATAAATTTGGAAAAGCCAGTTGTAGAAAACTGTGTAAAATACGACTATATGGATAATTATGAAATGCGTGCCGCCGAAATTGAACGTAAAAAATCCGAAAGACAGGCAGACATTAAACGTGTCACTCATGAATACACCACCTTTGTAATGACTGAATTTCTCTCAAAAGAAAATCTTGAAATTCTGCATGAAAACATAGAGTATTTCGCACACGGACAATCTGAATTATACAAGCCTATCCGTTCAAGATTAGATAATCCCCTCCGTTCTATCGACCTGATGCACTTTGTGTGGAACATCGGAGAGAGATTGAACATTTCCCTTATAGACAGAGCTACATTCATACATTCGATGTTCACACATGAACTGAAAGATGCTTCGATTAAATATCTGGCTAAAAATCTTCGGACAAGCGGAGTTTGCAAAATAGCACTTGATATCCCTAAAACCGGAGATTATCACTTCAAATGTATGAAGAACGACCCTGAATCGGACTTAGGTTCAATCAATTAGGGTTATTCAACGCAGACCGAAATATTATTGCTTTCTGAGGTTTGTCAGCATTACATCATTGTATTGGTTTGCAGCATGTTTAACAAAAACAATGTTATATCATGCAAAGAAACAAATTAACCTTCAATGACCTACCGGAAGTGGTAGGCAAACTCTGCGAGAGAATCTCAAGTATGGAAAGTCTGCTGACAGAAAAACTTCATCAGCAGCATAACGAGGTAAAAAAAGACACCCATGTTCCAATGACCGTTGATGAAGTCTGCGAATATTTAGGTATCTCGAAATCATCCTTTTATTACAAAGCCAAGCATGGTGGTATTCCAATCATCAAACAAGGAAAACACTTGTTTGTCTATCGTGATGAATTGGACAAATGGTTGGAAAGCGGAAGGAAAGGAGAATCGCCTATAAGCATCGAGGAAGAACACGCCCAAATGCTTGCAACTACACGTCGCAAAGCCAATCCTAAAAGCTGGTGAGTATGGAAACGGCAGCACCCATTGAAAATCTTGCTCAGGTCGCTATAAGATGGCAAGAAACAATGCTCAGTTTGGAAAAGGAATACGAACTGGAGCCGGAAGTTCTGAAAATAGGCAAAGTGGCTATCGGGACATTGGGAAATTTCAGTGCATCTATAGGCAAGGCTAAAAGCAAAAAGACTTTCAATGTGTCGGCTATGGTGGCAGCAGCTTTGTCCGGAAAAGAAATCCTTAACTACACAACGGATTTTCCTGACGGGAAAAACCGCATTCTTTACATTGACACCGAACAGAGTCAGAACCATTGCATGATTGTAATGCATCGTATAATGAAACTGGCAGAGTTGCCGGCCAATGAGGATTGCGACCGTTTCTATTTTCTCGCTTTGCGCAAGTTCAATCCGAAGGAGCGTTTGGCTATCATAGACGATGCCATCAGTCATATTGAAGGTCTCGGTTTTGTGGTGATTGATGGAATCCGTGACTTGGTATATGACATCAATTCACCGTGTGAAGCCACATGCGTAATCTCCAAACTCATGCAGTGGACTGACGAATACCAGATTCATCTTCACACCATCCTTCATCAGAACAAAAGCGATGAAAATGCCCGTGGACACATTGGCACGGAAATTAACAACAAGGCTGAGACTGTCATCCAAATCGAAAAAGACAAGGACGACAACAACATCAGCAAAGTGGAAAGTGTGCATACCCGTTCCAAAGACTTTCTGCCATTCGCCTTCTGCATCAATGACCAATCACTTCCCGAACTTCTGCCGGACTATGTGCCGACCAAGAAAAGTGCAGGTCGTCCCAAACAGGAACCCTTCTCCCCTTATAGGGACATCCACGAAACAATCCATCGCAAGGCTCTCGAACTGGCTTTTGAGGGAAGAGAAACTATTTCGGGATATAAGGCTTTGGAAGAAGAACTGACCACTGCCTACGAACTGGCAGGAACGAAATTTAATCACAACAAGATTGTGAAGATAATTAAGTTTCTCACGAACAAACGGATGGTGATTCAGGACAGCCGTGGCATTTATCGGTTCATGCCGGATTACCATTATTGACTCTCCACTTGACTTTATTCTAAAAGCGTGTATTGTGATGTATGCTAAAGTTTAAGCGCAACGACTGGTTTCATGATAATTCTCGAAACTGGTCGTTGCCATTTTATTTTGCAAATTTATTGTGGATAATTCCTTTGGAATAGGTTGTTTTTAAAGCCACGGGCTTGCCCGTTGTACAGACATTATCTTGTATGGGGAGCCTAATACCCCAAGCGACCAATCGGCCGTTTGAGAATGCCAATTTTCCAGCAAGCTGATTGGATGAAAAATAGCGTTATTTAAGCACTTTTTCTTTTCGCCAGCCTCTTCCTCATCTTTCTCGACAAAAAGCGAAATTTGCACACTTAATTGCACCCTGGGCTTGCCCATTATACGACCTCTATTGAGTTAGGGTAACTCAATACCCCAAGCAATAAATCGCTCGTGAGAAGTTGCCAATCCCAGGCAAGCAGGATATGACTTTATTGCGATTATAGAATACCTTAACTCTCCACGCAATCATGTTTTGGATGGGCTTGTAATACCCTTGTAGCCTCTGTTTGACAATTACCATCGGCAAGCGTATTTCAGTAGTGCTTTTACGAACTCTTTTATGAACCCTACTGGTTCTTTTATGAACTCTTATGTGAACTCTTTTCTTGCTTTTAAGTGGTATACTGGAGTAACGTCGGTCACCATAAATGCAGATACTAGATGATGAACACAGAACTATTGTCCGAACACTTGCCAATTTAACAACATGAATCTGCCATATCCTAAAGGCGATTTTGCCAACATCAAAATGACATTATAATTATTCAATATCTAATGCAGGAAGACTATTATCTTCAAATCTATCAAAGTCAGATTGGAAAAGACGATCTTGAATGATCCTGTACTTTTCAAACTCAGATTCAGCAAACTCTTTTGCATATTCGGCAGAAATTTTTCCGCTATCCTGCAATATCGGGCTCTCAAATAAATTAATGAATTTGTCTATTCGCTTTGCCCAATCTTCCATTGTCATAGGTATATGACGCATAGCCATACTTTCTGCCATATCAAGGGACGCATTGACTATCCTACCCATTTCTTCTAATTCTTTTTCTCGCAAATAGTTCTTTGCAACAGACACATCAGTTTTGACAATTTTTCCATTCGGAGCATTTTCCCAAGTGGTCAATCCCATGTGTTCCTTTTCTGCATTGGCACGCTCAACAATAAGCTCCGCTGCGGTATGCCCATGCACAGCATAGTGCATTTTGTTCTGTACCTTCTTGAAGAATAGACGAGTTGTCGGAGCATCTTTGTTGTAGTCTATAGCCGTAGCATAAATATCTGTAAGTTTTTGATAAAAACGACGTTCACTCAGCCTTATCTCCCTTATTTCGGCAAGCAAATGCTCAAAATAATCCTCACCAATAAACGAACCGTTCTCCATTCGCTTCTTGTCAATCACATAACCACGGATGGCAAATTGCCGGAGTACAAACGTACACCACTGCCGGAACTGAGTGGCACGAACAGAATTGACTCGATACCCGACACTAATAATGGCATCGAGATTATAGAACATCGTTTGATAATTCTTCCCGTCTGCGGCAGTTGCCGAGTTTTTCTCGGTAACTGAATCTTTGACAAGTTCCCCAGATGCAAATATATTTTTTAAGTGCAGTCCAATATTGTCAGTTGAGCAATCAAAAAGCTGAGCCATTGCCTTTTGCGTTGCCCAAATGGTTTCATCCTTATACATCACCTGAATCCCATCCTCTTTGCCTTCAAGCATGAAGATGAGAAACTCAGCCGTACTATTTCGTATTTCTATATTCTTTGCCATAACAAAATCATTTAATATATTGTGGTAATGGTTCACAAAACATTTTATTTACGACCCTATCACGCATTAGCTTCATGTCCGTAAAATTACGACATATATTTTGTGCTATTTCCAGATAGTTATCTGAGCCATCATCTTTTTGATAATAATGTGGCTTTATTGAAACACAGTTTTTATGTTCAAACAAGGTGTTTAGCAGCGTTCTGTCCGAGTTACCACAAGAATGCCCCATGATATAAACTTGATATGGAGCAGACTCAATGAACTGAAGTAAATTACGATATTTTCCCGACTCTAAATACTTTATAGATTTGATGTTTCTTAAACACTCATTATCTGATTGTTTAAGGAAATCTTTATAATCCTCATCAAGCTCATCACCATAACCAAATATTATGCTATTAGGATTATTCAAGTCTCCATGAATATGATTTATAGCTGCAACTTTCAGCCCCCCATATTTGTCTGCTACTTCAGTATAATTAAAATTAAGTAACATAATATTCTCAGGAATTATTAAATCCTTTAGGTAAATTTCTTCTATCTCTGACGAACCTATAAACTGCTTTCTGAGCTGTTTGATATCTTCTGTCATAAAATGCCTATCGGAACCTTCATAACCATATCTACAGAGTAACTGTTGGTACGCATCGTCTTGTTGGATTAAATAATCTACATAGTCATAGTAAACCTGTAATTGTGAAATACTAACATCGTCTTTACGAATATTTCCATAAATTTGACGTTGTATCTCCTTATTGCACTTTATATTATCAGTTGTGATAGAAGAAAGATATTGAGCTAAAAGTTCCTGAGTATAATGTAATTGCTTGTTGAGTTCAGAAATTGTATAATCACAGTTGTCTGGATTTATAATTGAATTTCGCAATAAATCATAATATTCCTTTTCTATGTCAACCCATCCTTTGACCTCAATAGAAGTGCATATACTCTTAAAAAATGGAGACAATGAAAATTCAAAGGACTTAGAATCATTGGCAATACAATCAATTATCTCTTTACCGGACGGTTTGTTAAAATACTTAGGAAGATAAAATGCAAAGACATTCCAACAGCGATTGTAGTTGTCTGAAGTAATTTTGATAGAACAAAGACAGTCCTCTGATATAGATGTAATATTTCCTGTAAAAGAGTCAACTCGTTTTTCCCAATACCAGTTTATGAAATCTTCATATCTAGTAGGAAGCCCATGTGCCAAGTCAAAGCCGTTGCCGATAAGTATAATTCGATTCATAAGTGTGCGTTATTCTTTGTATGGTAGTGCTACAAATGCATTCAGTTTTTGGCGCAAAGCGCGCCAATTCGGAAGACGTTTGGTCATCAACATCTCGAAAATTTTATTATGATTATCGACTTTAAAATGACAGAACTCATGTACAATTACAAACTCAATGCACTCACGTGGTACTCGGGCAAGTTCAAGATTAAAGATAAGGAGACGCTTTGAAGGAATACAACTGCCCCATTCAGTCTTCATCTGCTTGACCTGCCATTCAAAAGGATTTTCTTCAAGTTTATTAGCCCAATATTGGAGCATTGATGCCAGTTCCTTTTTAAGATGCGACCTATACCAGATACGCATTAGTTCTGCTCTTATTTCAATAGAAGTGCCAGGTTTCAAAAACATATAAAGTTTGTTACCTTTAAGTTCCATACTATTTGAATAGTGAGGTAGCTCTTCTACAATAAGTTGATACCGTTGACCAAATAAATAATGACTCTCGCCCGATACGAATTGCCGTTCTGTCTGTCGAGGTTGGGCGAGTATTTCCTCAATCTGAACGTGAAGCCATTCTAGTTTTTGCAATACGAAATTCCGAGCGTCATCATCAGTCAGATAATTAGGCATAGAGATATGTACCCTCGCATCCGGAGGATAAACAGCCAAATGCAAATTTTTAATGGATTTGCGTTCGACTTCGATTTCAATATCTGCTACTACTATGGTGTGCATTAAAACTCAGGATTTTTTATTGCTATGCTCAGGATATCATCTACATTAAATGGTTTGGAGCGTGCAAGTGAAGCTAATGCTTTACGAAGTTTTGCTTCCTTCACATCATTAGTCCTAAATCCTTGCTTAGCATTAACTTTTATAAGTTGATAAACTTCGAGAGCTAACTCTACATCTTCGCCAAGATTATCGAACAACGCTTGTTTCCCTTGAGTATCAAGCCGAGGGTCTGATGTACGGTTACCCAGTTCACGAGCCAATTCCGCTATTGCTTTGAGATATTCCTTGTACTCAAGAACTCCTTGGCGATACTCCGCAAGCAGTCGGTTTATGCGTTCTGAGAATTTTCTATATTCTTCTGGATTACTCTCACGTTTACGGTTTACTACACGACGAACATTGGCAGTAATCGTTGAAGCAACACCGTCCTTTCCTCCAAGTGCTTCCTCGGCCTCTTGTTCTGCTTCCTCTGAGTTGCCGTCTAGCACAAGATCAAGAAATGAAAAGTCTTCAAGCATAGCGAAAACCTTTGAGGGCTTGGCATCTACATACATATCAAGTATGTTCCTCATCTGCTGATCATACAGTTTCATGTCGATAATATCTCCGGCACGGCGCATTATGGCATTCCGAATATTATCAAAATTCTTGATACGCTCAAATATAGTCTGCGCCTCTTCAGTCGTATAACCAGCTCTCTCCATTTCAAGCGCAATTGCAGAATAACGAGTCACAAGAATTTTTACAGCATTATAGAAGGCTTCGCGTATGGGGGCACTTCGGATAGTTGCAGCTTCTTCTTCATCAGGCTCCGTGCTGCGTTGGTCGAATACAAAGTAATCAAAAAATTCGTTGGTCGTTTTTGGATGAGCAACAGGCTCACAAAGATGCTCTACACGTTCAAGTGCCGTGTCCAGATCGCGCTTGGCATTCTCAAATCGATCCGTTAACAATCCTTCCACATCTTCCTTGTCGTAATCTGAAAATGCTCCACTGGTGTAATCATTAACCGCATTTTCAATATTCTTAAAAAGCTGTTTGTAGTCGACAATATACCCGAACTCTTTTTCTTCATGCTCATTATCTGTACGGTTTACGCGACAGATGGCTTGAAACAAATCATGCCCCTCCATTTTTTTGTCAAGATATAGGTAAGTGGCAGATGGAGCATCAAAACCAGTAAGTAGTTTACTTACCACAATCAATAGTTTCATGTCACCTGGATGGTCAACAAATTGAGTCTTAGCCCATTCCTCAAATTTCTCGGGAGTGCGGTCATTAAACATCTTCTTAGCCATCTCTGCTTTATATTCAGCCTCGCTTTGTGTTTCGCCCGAAGATGATTCTTCTGGACTCGCATCTTTACCGTTAAAACTTGAAACGACTGCACAATGCCCTTTAAGTTGTGTTTCCTGAAAGACCTCCCAACAACGATAAGCCTGATAAATGCTATCGCAAACCAGCATTGCATTACCCCAACCTTCCCGAAGGCATGATATGAGTTGCATGTCCTTTACAATGTCGGCTACAATCTTACGCACGCGGTCACGACTCGAAAAAAGATTCTTCATTACAGCCCATCGACTTTTCAACTCTTCTTTTGCTTTCGGACTGAGATTGCGTGTAATGTGTTCAAAGAGTTGGTCAACGGCCTGTTCGTTTTCAAGATTCTGCTCTATTTCGCGAGCTTCATAACGTAGATCGAGAATCACCTGATCCTTAACCGCCTCATTAAATTTATATGTGTGGATATAATTGCCAAAGTTTTCTCTCGATGTAAGTTTACTCTTTTGTTGTTTCAGCAATGGAGTTCCAGTAAAACCAATGAGCATAACATCATCGCCCATGATTTTTTTCATGGCTTTGTTGAGTATACCACCTTGTGTACGATGGCATTCGTCAACAAAAACAAATATATTGCCTTTAGCCTTGAATCCTTTCGGCAGTTTTTCTGCAAGTGCAGCCATATATTGCTCAGGTGAGCGTTTTCCTCGAAGTTTCTTCTCTTCAGGAGAAAAAGCGGAGTCCTCCTGTCCTGCAATACCGAATTTATGAATAAGGGTACAAATCAAATTAGGTTCAACTTCTGACAGCATCGAAAGAAGATGATTTCCGCTTTTGGCACGAATTGGTTTATGACCGGCATCTTTGAATCCATTCTCAATTTGTTTGTCGAGTTCATCACGGTCGGTGATAATAACAACACGCGGGTCATTTGGCATATTCTCCAATATCCATTGAGCCAGCCATACCATCATCAAACTTTTGCCGGCACCTTGCGAGTGCCAGATAATACCACTTTGCTTATTGCGGATGCGTGGTTTTGCTGCCTCGAATGCAAAATATTGGTTTGGACGACAAACTTTTTTAATACCTCCGTCATATACAACGCAGTCATGAATAAGACGCAAAATTCTTTTCGGTTCAAGCATCTGAAGCAATGAACGATCAAGCTCATTAGGAAATTCTGATCTTGGAAATAGCTCAGGAATTGGTTCGGGAGTGGACGTATCATTGGGATAACTTTGACCTGTTGGTTCTTTCCAACGCAACCAAAACTTTTCCGGAGTTAGTATTGTACCATAATGCACTCCTTCACTATCGTTTCCGGCAAAAAGAAATTGGGCAGGCACAAAAAAATGACATATCTCATTATCTTTACCATTGTTGCGAATTTGCTGGCGTACACCGTCCTTTACGCTAACAGTTGATTTCTTCAATTCAATAACTCCAAGAGCCATTCCATTGACATATACTACTATGTCTGGACGCCGCGTACGATATTCCTCTATATTACGATGGACTGTTACCTCTTCTGCCAAAGAAAATATATTGTCGGCCACATTATCCTCGGACCATTCAATAATTTTGACTGTTTTACTATGTCCGTCATCACCTTGAATATTTACTCCATAGCGCAGATAACTATAGAAGTTCAGATTGCTCTGAAACAGCGTATCCTTGTCATGACATCGGCTTATTTCCAAGTCGAGCAAGCGAAGAACTTTATCAATCTCCGTATTTGAGGCGTGTTGTGTATCTTTTATAAACTTTCCGAGAATTTCAGGAATAATTGGAAGGTTATCGGCATTCTGTTTATATCCAAGATACTGATAGCCACAGTAATCGTGGAGGAGATTAACAACACGGTTTTGAGTTGTGCGTTCCGAATCTACTAATGGTATCGTGTTCATATTAAACGAATTTTTCCTGTTAATAACTGCTGCATCATGCCTTGACGGACTGCAATATATTTATCCCTTTTTGACTCCAGTGTCTCAATCTCAGCATCCATGTCTGAGAGGACTTCTGCGATTGCAATTTGCTCTGCGGTAGTGGATGGAATTACGACACGCAAATCCATTAAGGTTTTTGCATTTAATTTTGCACGTCCATTGCCAACTATATTAGATTCAAAATCTATGGTCTTAAGGCCGTATGATAAATATCGAGTGTCAGCTTTATTTGGTTTACCCTGTAAAACATGGGCATGATTGTTAACCCATATTTTACCTTTAACATATCGAATGGGATAATCTATAAGATTGTTTGCACCGTCCTCTGCTAACAGGATATATTCTCCATCATGGGTAAAACCATCAACATAGTCTTGAATTCCATTTGCTCCATAATACGGAATATTTCCTTTTTTTCGAAGAGCTTCAGCGACAGGAATGCGCAGATTATCAAATCTTATACAGATATTATCTACAGTTTCTTCTTTCCATGGTTCATCGAAACCGGGAAGTCGACGACGAACTGTTAGGAGATCTTGCATAGTCCCCTGCATTATAGACCGTTTCTTTTCAATCAGAGTATCAAGTTCACGAATTAACTTATCTAAATCGCTCAATGCTTCTGCGATTCTCTCTTGCTCTTTATATTTCGGCGCATATAATGGAAGACGTTTTACTATCTCTGCCGTAAAGCTTTGCTGTTTTGAACCTTGACTAAAATTGAAAGCAAGATAATCGCTCCATTGACGATAAAACCAAAACAAATATTTCACAGTCATCTTGTCAGTGCTATTGATTGCAAGACATGACTGATTTGTCGTTGTGGGAATTTTAACAAAGGCACATCGCCCTCTAGTCCCCGCAGCTTCAAGCCCTGTAATTGCAATAAGGAATGTTCCCGGTTTATGCAACGTAAGATGAGTATTCTTTTGAGCGTCTGAAGATATGTGCTCTCGAGTATTTTCAATTTCACAATAATTTAGCTCTCCGCTTGAAATCCATGGGATTGTACCAACAAAGTTATCAGGGATACCTCGATAAGGGGTAGCCCCCGCAGAAAAAGTTATTAAGAAATCAGCAAAGGTGCCTATATCCCAATCCTCTGGTATTTGGCACAACTCAGTTTGTTTGAATTTAGTTTCAATCATACTTCAAAACCCATTTTAGCGAGGTGAGAATTAACCTTTTCTTCAAATCCACGTACCGATAACTCAATATCAGATAGACGTCGAGCGTAACGATCAGCAAGAGCAGTAACTTGTTGTTCAATATCCACGGTTACATCGAAAGCCGCACTAATGGCTCCACCAACTATAGCGGTATGCCATTTGTCGTTGACAACCATATCCTTAATTTCCGATTCTTGTAAAGTTGGATATTTTTCAACAACAAGTTTGGTCAACTTTAATATCTTTTGTTTAACATCTGTCTTAGCATCAGCCAACTCTCTGTTAAAGTCAATATATTTTTTATATAACTTAATGGTTTCATCTGGCAATGCCGCATAATTGACAACTTCCTTCAACCGATATTTAATTGCACTTACACTCAAATCACTAAGACGGTCGAAAACATTCCGATTTTCAGCTATTATAGCTTCGCGTTTCTCTTTGCCAATCTTTCCTTTTTCGTTAATAGCAAGATATGTCTCTAAAACATCTTTTTCTCCCTCCAAAGGTTTAGGACATATAGCGTAGATATATTTGCTTATGATTTCGGTAACAGTATCGTTAAGTTCCTCGGGGTATTCCTCCTCCATCTGTTCTATCTCACCTTTGAGTTGTGACACACGCTCTTCAGCTTTATTGACCACATTGTTCTCTTCTTTGAAATATTGATTGATAACAACATGAACTGGCAACAAATCGCAATTATAATCCCTGAAGGTAGGATTCTTTTTAGGAACGAACCTTACCTCTTTAGATTTTTTATCGGTCGTAAGAACATCACAAGACAATTCTACCGTCCAACCATAGCGAGAAATCAGATAACAATCATCTTGCATAACAGAATTCCAATAGTTTAGCAATATGTCATATATCGTGTATTTGTCAACGAGACCATCGATTTCGGAGAGCATTTTAAGGAGTGACTCACTCCAGTCTGCTATAAGTTTTTTAGGCTGGCATCCGAGAGCAAGCGCAAACATCTGTTGTGACACAAGTTTATACCATTTTTCTACTGCTTCCGAAAAGAATCCACTTAAAGTACAGAATTCCTTATTGTGTGTAATAGTGTTTGGAATCTCGTTGCGTCCGACGCACAGTTTATAATAATTTTCCTCCAATGGCTCAAACAGCTCGTCTTTGAGTGTCGGACAGTGTCGCCAAAGATAAGAAAATCCTTCTTCTATATCCTTGGCAGGTAATCCTCCGTTTAGTTTGAGGTGAGCATAAAGATCTTGCTGAATTTCAGTATCGACTGGTGTTATATAACGTGACACATTGAGATTGCAATCATTTCGCTCGTTGGTAATTTCGGTGTAAGGTACGAATCGGGCAAAATGAGGTATGGTTTCCTCTTTATCATCAAGGTTACCATTTGCTTCGAGATTTTCAAGAGTTTCCCATGCATCAAATACACGACGAATATCCTGTTCACGAAGTCGATTCTTTGCTCCATCTTTTGCGAATCCAGAGCGAGCATCAATCATAAAAATGCCTTTTGATGTCGAAGTCTTAGCTTTGTCAATAATGATAATACAAGCTGGAATTCCAGTACCAAAAAACAAGTTTGTAGGCAGACTTATGATACCTCTAATATACCGTTTCTCAATAATTTTCCGCCTAACAGCCTCCTCTTCATTGCCACGAAACAGAACTCCGTTTGGCAATATACAAGCTCCCCGTCCTTGGGAATTGATAGACTTGATAATGTGGAGCAAAAATGCGTAATCTTCATAGCCAACCGGTGGAATGGGCGGTAGATTGTCTGAGTTTCCCCATCGACCAAAGATGTCATTAGTCTTAATTTCTCCCTTTATCCATCCTTTCTGAGAGAATGGAGGATTGGCAACGACATAGTTGAATGTTTCCAGTTGATTTGAGGTTGATTTAAAGAATGGCTTTTCAATAGTATCTCCGACTTCTAACTCCGGGTCGTCATAACCATGAAGATACATATTCATAACCGCCATACCTCGTGTTGCCCCATCTAGTTCCTGACCAAATATAGAAACACCATCACGATGCTTGGAATATTCCGCAGCAGCACGAAGCAACAATGATCCCGAGCCGCAAGTCGGGTCATATATGGAAATCTGCGGTCGATTGTCTTTATGTATGCCTATCAGACGAGCCATTAAGCGAGAAACCTCAGCAGGAGTATAGAACTGACCTTTCTTTTTACCACTCTCTGCGGCAAAATTTTTCATCAGATATTCATACGCATCTCCGATAAGATCGTCATCACCTGCACGGTTCTTACTAAAATCAAGGAAATCCCGCTGAAAAACAGAAATGAGGCTTGTCAATGTATCAACCTTAGCCTTCCCTGATCCGAGTTTTGTCGAGTCATCAAAATCAGCTTCGTTGATAATGTGATCCAATCGAGGATTCGCTCGGGCTATAGCATGGAGTTTCTTCTGAATCTCCTCGCCTATATTGGTTTTCCCTTTAAGAGTAACGATGTCATTGAAAGAGCATCCTTCAGGAAGGTCAAAGAATATGTCTGAATCAGATTTAACTTTGTCGCTGATATACTTCAAGAACAGCATAGTCAATACATAGTTCTTGTATTGACTTGCGTCCATGCTTCCGCGTAGGATATTGCAACTTTCCCAAAGTATGCTATATAATTGAGTCTTCTTTATTGCCATAACTAAATTTTTGTCTCACCATTTATAAGTTGACGAGGGTCAACATTAAGTAATTCTGCAACTTTAACCAACATATCAAGGGATGGTTGTGACTTATTAGAACACCATCTTGAAATTGTATTCTCGGACTTACCCATTTGCTCCGCCAACCATCTATTGGTTCTTTGCTTTTCTGCAAGTACCACTTTTATTCTATTCAGCATCATTTGTTGATTATTCGACATTAGTATTTAAATTATCCTCGTTAAATTACAAACAAAAATACATCTAATTCTTCATATAGCCAAGTATATAAGCAACAAAAACATCATTTAAAGGAATGACTACAATTGGCATCAAGCTATGTACAAAAACACATTTACCGCTTTTATCTATTTCATCAATGAATTTCATCTTTCAAAAAATTATGCTACACAAACATTATGTTCGCTCAGCATAACACAAAACTTCAATCGCATCTTATTATTCAATCACATACAAATCAACCATCTATCTCGTATCGTTTGGCAATTTGGCGCATTTTTGCTTGGTAATTTGGCACACTATAATAGTCATTCCGCCTTATATCGCCCATCCAACACTCCGGCAAACATATCCGCTTCTCTCTTGGAAATACTTAATCGTGTTGCCAATTCGCGCCATCCTTTTACAGCTTCAATAACCTCCGAAATAATCTTTTCTGCTGTTTTACGGTTTAGCATGTAGTCTTCGCAAGCATCCAGCAAAATACTCAGCTCTGCTTTATTAGAAGTTAATGAAACAAGCAAACTTTGATACTCACTCAGCGTGGGATTCATGTCATATGCAGGAGATAGTGTCCAACCTTTTGCAGTCAAAAGAAAACCGTGATTGCGAAAATGGTCATCAGTATTGCCGATACAAATATTGAAAGCCACACGGCGGTATAGTTCCTGTAGGTTTCGCTCCACATCGGTACAGCTCTGAATAATAAAGTCGACTATATCCAGATAACCATGCCCGGTAGTTGCATTGTCACCATCACTCAGCCCCAATAAGGTCATGGCAGATGCAAAATGAATACGTTTGCTATCATTAGTTCTATCGAAGCGTTGTGACAGCAATGTATGATATTTTTCTCTTGTAGCCAACACTTTGGTTTTTGCTGCGTTTATCCCTGCTTTTTTAGCAAGTAAGTGACTAAAATGCTCCCAAAGCCCAACATCATAGTCATCCTTACGAGACGGGAACTTAGCAACATAAAGAGTTTTATCCGTATCTATTACATTAGCTTTAGGCCTTGCTCCTCCTAATGATGTCCCAGGTTGCACAAGTTGTGCAATCCATTTCCTATCGGGGAGCATATTGTTTTCTTCGCTCTTCTCAATCTCAGCACTGGCTGCAATCAACTCCCGAATATCTGTCAGAGGTGGGATTTTCAACGATTCACTTACATTTATAAATTCACTATCAGGGGTTTCCTTAAAACGGAATCCACCCATTCGGGAGAAATCATCGATACCAGTCAAAAAATCGAAAGAAGACAATCTTCTTACAGGTCGCTTTTCTTCCGCTGCCGCAATTTGCTCACGACGCAACAACAAAGTTCGTCCCCAACGATCCGGCAAGGCATCAGAAAAACATCCGAATATATCCTTGTCCGGTTGTGTATATTGCTGACTGGGATAATTGTTCAGGTCGTCACTCAAAAACAGATCGCTGTGCTGCCTTAACCATTCATTATTGAACGTAAAACTATAGCTGTCCGCACCACGAAGAGACTCATAGCCTAATTCGCCAATGAGTTCCACTTCTTTGAGCCAATCGAAATCGGCATATACATACAACTTTTTCATAGATTATTCTTTCTTGGATGCACGTTCTCTTGTTTTCAAACTCAAATCTTGCAAAGCTTTTCCCATTTTATCTTCTTTGGCAAGCAGTAAAATATCATCATCGAGCTGCAAAGCATACAGCACACGCATATAAATTCCTATAGCAACAGTTGGAATACCTTTTTCAATTCGAGACACAGTAAGCGGTGAACAGGTAGCCCGTTCTGCCACCTGAGCCACACTCAGATTCCTACGTAAACGAGCTAGCTTAATCTGCTCGCCTACAATCTGCATCTTTTGCTCCAATTTTCGGGGAAGTTTGGTTCCCATTGTATTCTTTGTCATAATCAACCCTTCATATAATATGCAAAGATAATGCTTTTTGTTTATTTAATAATACATTATGAAGATATTGTCTTATACCGTTTATTCCATAAAGTATAGAATTTAGAAGCATACTTGCAATCTTTTTACACCCAATTCTATAATCAAACTTGTTACATTGCCAAGCTTATTAACAATATTTCCGTAGTTAGTAATTAATTGCACCGCTTCAGCCAAATGCAATCTTTCTATAATATCTATCTGTGCACTTACTTCTACATCCCTATGAGCATCTATTCCCTTTCTAACACGAGTTAATTCGGCTGTGTTTTCCTCTCTAAACTTGGTAAGCTCTTTTCTTGCAGCAGTAAATGCTCCATAGTCATAACTTGGGAAACAATCCTTAATAAATTTAATAATATCACCAGTAGTATCAACTAACTTTTTTGAAGTTTCATATATAGCTGTATATGCCGACTTAATAACAGTTCGTTGCTCCCATTCGTCAACATCTTCAACAGACAAGCGCTTCAAATATTCCTTCATTTCAATACTTGTCATTTGAATATGTCCCATCGTATTCCATATGGTTAGATTGTCTTTGAATGCAAATTTCTTAGCTTCATAGATAGACAAAGACGCCATACTACATTTTTTAATTTGCTCTTCACAGACAGCAATATTATTTTTACAATGATTTATGCTTAGATGTATTTGCTCTAGACAATTTTGCTCCATTTGCAATGTTTCATTAAGAGTATTCTTTAGCTCTTTTGCATTGTCACTTATCCGTTGTTGTAAGAAATAGTCTAAAGGACTTTTTTTGTATTTCATATTTATCTTTCTTTTTTGTTATTTCGTTACTCTCTACCTAATCACTGGTCGGTGCACCTGTCTCTATACGAGCTACGGTCAACGGAGAACAGGTAGCCCGTTCTGCCACCTGAGCCACACTCAGATTCCGACGTAAGCGAGCCAACTTAATCTGCTCACCTACAATCTGCATCTTCTGCTCCAATTTTCAGGGAAGTTTGATTCCCATTGTATTCTTTGCCATTACTACATCAATTTAAGGTGCAAAGCGACTATGTCGATGACTTCACCATAATCAACCTATCATATAATATACAAAAGTAATACTTTTTATTTATTTAATGATGTATTACACATAGAAAAATGCACATCTTGGCATAATTAACCATATACATAATCTATTTTGAGCAAAAACTTCCAAAAACTAAATGCTATAATGTTGTTTGTAAGCACCATATACACCTATCAACAAACAATATGTTATTCGTTACAAACAATGCAAATTGTTCATCATACACTCATCATATCAAAGAACTATTTTGCTCGCCAAAAGAAAAAGATATGACTCCACTCTCAACTTGACTTTAATGACCGTTATTATATGCACGGGCAATAAAGTCAAGTCAAACAGAGGGGAAGAAAAGAAAAAAGGCTTCAACTGAATATTTCTCTTTTGGTCAGCATACAATATCCGTGAAAATATCTTGCATTTAGTTGACATTATCGGCGAAAACATCCCTAAATTTTGTACCTTTGTAACCGATAGGAAACAGGTGAACTTCATTGAGGATGCAATACTTCCTCATAGTTCTGATTCATTGAGAAAAGAGTGTAATACAGCCTTAAAAACAAGTCTAGGAGGCTCAAAAAACAACTTTTCTACCGATTAAATTGCAATAATCTATCATTCAGGCAGCTATGTATGCTGCATCGGAAAATAAGTGGTGATTACCAACGATTAGCATATATCATCAATGATTATTAAGGCGTTCATTTTGAACGCCTTTCTTTTTAGCCTTATAAGCGATGGTTATCGTTTATAGGGCTTTTTCAGCTCATTTTTGTACCGCATTTGTTGCTCGCTTGTTAAAGACTGAAAATCCTGTAGAAAGGTAGTAGAGAAACTATACGCCATTTTACACGGTTTTACGGGAATTTACAAAAATAACGGAGAAATAAAGATGAATTAAAATGAGCAGCAACCTGAAAATTAAGCGAATTTGTGCTTGGTGCGGTAAAGAGTTTATCGCCCAAAAGACAACTACTGCGTGTTGTTCCAAGCAATGTGCCAACGCACTCTATAAAAAGAGAAAGCGTGATGAAGCAATCAAAGCAAACAATCAAATCGTAGAAAAGAAGATAGAAGAAAAGCCTATTGAAAGAATAAAAGACAAACCATTTCTTACAATCACCGAAACGGCTATCTATCTCGGAGTAACTAGACCAACCGTTTACGGTTACATTAAACGTAGTGAATTAAAGGTCATTCGCTTGGGCTTCAAATACCTTTTGAATAAAGAGGATATTGATGTGTTATTCAATAATCCAACAGAATTCCATACACCAACAAAAGAGAAAGCCCCTATCACCGACTTCTACACCACCGCAGAAGTCAAAGAGAAATATCATGTAAACGAATCATGGATATTCTTAGTAGCCAAGAAGAACAACATCCCTCGGACTTTCAATCGTGGTAAGACCTACTGGAGTAAGAAACACATGGACGCTTACTTCGCCAAGAAAGCACCGAATCCTGACATTACCGAATGGTACAGTACCCAAGAAATGCACGAGAAGTTCGGCATGACCTTATCCGCCATCTACTGTTTCGTTTCCAAGAATGCCATTCCAAAGAAGAAAGAGGGCATCATGGTGTACTATTCTAAGAAGCATGTGGATATAGCCAAGGGCATTGCTGCCCCCGAAGAACCTCAATATTATACGGTAGCCGAAGCAATGGAGAAATTCAATCTCACCCGTGACCAGCTCTATCATTATGCGAAGTATCATAATATCCCTAAGGTCAAGAAAGGCAAATACACACTTATCTCCAAGCCAGAACTGGATAAGTTGCTTGCAGCCCCAAAGATTGAATAAGTTATTTTTCGGTGAATATACCCACCATTGAATCACCTTATTCCTTTGCACCAAACAAATGTAAAACTCTAAATATTAAACAGTATGTCACACACGTGTACAAAAGTAACAGTTCGTCAGAGAGTGATTCGAAACAATCGTATCTCCTTGTATCTGGATTATTATCCGGCAGTCCGTAACCCTGAAACGATGCAGATGAGCCGCAGGGAATACCTTGGCATCTACATCTATGCCCATCCCAAAAACGAAATGGAACGGGAGTTCAACAACGATATGTTGAACAAAGCAGAAGCGATCCGTTGCATCCGGGTACAATCGCTCATCAACGAAGAGTTTGGCTTCTTGGATAAGACCAAGCAGAAAGCCGATTTCCTCGCCTACTTCAAGAAGATGTGTCGAAACAAAGACCAGAAATGGCAATTCGTCTATCAGCATTTCTACAACTTCGTCAAGGGACAATGTACCTTTGGTGATGTGAATGTGGATTTATGCAAGAAGTTCCGTGAGTACCTGCTAAACGCCAAACAACTCAAACACAGCAACCGCTCCATATCCCTCAATTCGGCATCCGGCTACTACTCTACTTTCAGAGGATTATTGAAGATTGCCTATCGGGATAAATGGTTTCGGGAGAACATTAACGATTACCTTGATAAGATAGAGCCACAAGACGTAAAGAAAGAGTATCTGACGTTGGAAGAAGTAAAACAACTCGCTGCCACTCCTTGCGACATCCCCGTATTGAAATCCGCTTCTCTGTTCGCTTGTCTGACAGGCTTACGCATCAGTGATATTCTCAATCTGCAATGGGAAGACTTTACTATCGCTCCAGACCAAGGTTATTGTCTGCGTATCAGGACACAGAAAACTCAAACGGAGGCAACACTCCCCATCAGTTACGAAGCCTACGAACTATGCGGTACGCCCGGAACAGGCAAAGTATTCAAGAAGTTGAAACGGAGTATGATTAATTATCCGCTGAAAAGCTGGCTCAAAAAGGCAGGGATAACGAAACCGATAACCTTCCACGGATTTCGTCACTCGTATGCCGTCATACAAATATCCTTAGGTACAGATATTTACACGGTCTCAAAGATGCTAACGCATAAGAACGTGTCCACAACTCAGATATATGCCGATTTGGTCAATACCAAGAAGCGAGAAACAGCTAATAAAATATCACTCAAATAGATAGAACTATGAAACGAGGAATCATAACCAACAACGGACAAGGCATCTATATTTCCGATGGCGAAGTATGGATGACCTCTTGGGAGCTGGCAGACTTGTTTTATACAACGGCTGGTACTATCCACGCTGCAATTAAGAGAATACTGAAAATCAATATTTTGAATAGCTACGAAGTTCGTAAGTACATCAAATTGGAGAATGGGAACAATGCCGATGTGTATAATCTCGATATGGTTATAATCCTATCCTATCAGATTGACACCGGGCATTCCGCTGCATTTAGGAAATGGCTAATAAACAAAGTCGCTCATAAACAAGATTACAACCTCCTGTTATATTTTAACAAGGATACAAACCATACATTGTATTGCTAATAAGCAATATCTCTATACCCTATTGATTATCTGCATTGTTTACCTTAAATGATGCAGATAATTTTTGTTTTTAAGATACACAAGCCTATTTACCCAACTATTTTCATCCAAAAGCAAGAAATTTGCAATACGCTTATTATTAGGAGTATAACATGGTGAAAAGTGATGAAATATATCGTCAAAAGCCCATTAACAGGCAAAACTATGGATTTTCTCAAAAATTAATCCTATATATTTGCACACAAACGATTAATACATCTCACTATGGAACAGAGAAAGATAGAACATATAACATTGCATCTGATTGTTTTTGGTACAATCGCAATCATTGGTGTTTTAGCCCGCCAGACCGTACTTCACTATGGTTGGGACGAGTTCAGTAGTTACCTCATTTTGGTGGTATGCACCATTATCATGGGAGCTATCTATCTCAATCTGCAAATGGTATTCAGACAACTCCTTTCCCCAACAATAGAAAAAAGCTTTATGAGATTTGAGTGCTATCGTAATAAGGCGGTGGTAACTGAAAATCCAATAGAACATCAGGAATCTATTGAAAATACCATAGATCCAGAACCTATCGTTTCTGAATCTGAAGCAGAAATCGAAACTACATCTGACACCACAGAAGAAGTTTCTACTCTCTCGCTTTCAGAATCCAATGAAGACATGGTAGAATTTCCAAAGGAGGAAGTCCCTACAGCCTCTATTAGCAACATCCCTATCAATGTGCTTAATCAACCATCAGAATATGAGATTTCCCGTGCAAACGCTATGGCTGAGAAAGAACGAGAATCACAAGAAAAACTTGATAAGGTCATTGCTTACACAAAACAAACCTTAGTTCTCTATCTTGATGAAGCTGCACTTAATCGCTTGTGTAGATATGTTACAAAATATTACTTATCAGATACTCTGCCTAAAGTTGAACCTATAAAGGTTGATTCTCAGTTAAAGACCATTGACATCATGCACTTTGGATGGAATATCGGTAAAGCATTTGGCAAGCCACGCTTACAGACTGCCACATTCATAAAGAGGGTATTCGCTCATACTCTCCGTGATTCGGAAATATCTACCATTGAGCGCAAAATGTCTCATACTGAATCTGAATGCAAGATTAAATTAGACAAGAAGATTGCCTAACTAAAAATCAATCCAAAATTCCAATCTTTCTAATTTTACGGGTTCCTTTTATTTCTTTTGAAACTGAATTGTAAATTATTAACTCATGTCATATGTGTCCACTAAAAATTGGACTCGGTTAAAAGTTAAATAAATTCGGATCACTTGAACTGCAAAGATTTTCAACACCGTTGATATTCTTTTTGCGGGACAAGCCTAAATAGATTTTGTCAGTAAGCGAGATTCCGAGAATCTAAATTTCCTAAACCAACTTTCTATTTTATTGAACTATACCAATATCATTAAAACACTTATAATAAACATTGTTCTACCCTAAACTGGTACACTTTGTGCTTTACACCCTCAGGATCGGACTTGCAACACTCACCATACTTTTTCCCTGACCCGCAAGGACAATAATCATCATCCGTCAGCCCGGGATAATCAGTCAAAGGCTTATGAATGTGCTTGATATAATATATCCAATGTTGAAATGGCTTCGTCCAATACTGCATTAATCCCTCTACCAACGAGTAGTCATAGTTATCCTCGCTATTTCCATCTTTACCCTTAGTAAATAGTACAGCATACTTATGTACTGGATTATCCACAATATCTATGCTTTTGAGTTCAAAGTCCTCAATTATATTGCAACAGAACTGACCATTATATACATATCCTCTTCTGTGTCCACAGTCATGCCTTATGTTACGGATCTGATTGCAGATAGAGCAACGCTCCTTCTTGATTTGTATCACATAGCTACAGAATATCTGATACGGATACAAGCCCTGCAGTCGGATGATACATTCATACAGGTCTTTTACGATAGTAAAAACATCTTGGGAATTGCGTTGGAGATTGTTGCACATAATCTCCACCTGTTCCGCTTCACACCACGCTTTGTAGTATTCGTGCTGTTGCAGCAACTCATACACATCAACCATCCCCTGATATATCTCAATAACAGTCTTTATTGCCCAAAAGTTATTGGCTTGTTGCTCTTGATGATTGTTCCTTGCATTATGCAGATCTTTTCGTACAACATTCAGTGCTCCCTTGTAATCAAAAGAATCATCACAAAGATGTTGCAGAATATCAATGTATTTACTTTCCATCACCAGCTATTATCTTAATTTGTTCTCCAGCTTCTTCCATACCCGACACCGGTCCATCGTATTTCACCTCAATGCATTTACCTGTTGAGTCGCGAATAATAACAGAGAAAGAACACTCTGGTTCAGACTGAAACGAGGGTACATCTGCCACCTGTTCTACAACTGGTTCCGTCTTGACCGCTTCATCAATAACATCCTTTATATAACCGCTGACTATATTCCAAATGATAACACCAGATATGCTTGATGTAGCAATTATTTTCCCCAACCGAACTTTTACCGAGCACAACTCCAATTGCGTAAACTCCTCATCATTGCAACAGATTTCGATACTCACACTATTGACATGCTTGCAGTAGTTATAGAAGTCACTCGCATAATTGGTAAACGCCTTTGGACAATCACGAAACCCTTCTGGTATAAGAACCAACTGCGAAGACATTACAGATTGTTTTATGGGATCCGACAGTTCCATCTCAGTACACCAATCATCCAGCGTCTTAAAGTATTCTTGAATGACAAGATGTGGTTCTTCAACAACACCAACCAATTCACTTAGTTTTGACATAATACTTTATCTATATTTTCATACTCAAATTTTATGCAAAGGTAGCTAAATCCTTTGTAATCATCACTAATTACCATCAAAAAGTTATTCATCAGTTAAATTTTGGTGAATGATTCCACCATTGAAACACCTGTTTCCTTTGCCGTCGAACAATTAAAAACGATTGGCGTATGCAAAAAGAAACAGTAACATTTGATAAGCTACCCGAGGCGGTAGGTTATCTGACCGAACAGGTCATCGAGTTGAAAAAGATGGTAGCGGAACTCCAACCACAGCCATCCGACAAACATGTATTGGTGGAAATCGAGGATGCTTGCCGTATCATCCGTAAAGCCAAGCCTACCATATATACATTGGTGCGCAAAGGACTACTTCCGTCTTATAAGAAGGGGAAGAAACTCTATTTCTACGAGGACGAGCTTCTTGCTTGGATTGAGAACGGACGGAGAAAGACTGCCGAGCAGACATACGAGGAGATGCTTGCCAATATGCAGAGTGGTGTACGCCATAAGCCCAAATCATTAGTGCAATTTTAATAGGTTGGGCTATGGATACATATTCTATTAATCCGGCATCCATCATTGATGAAGCGATTGATTTAAGCACAAGATTGTCTGGTACGGCATTCCCCATCAGTATATTCCCTGCAAAAATCCAACGCATCATCCGTGAGGTACACGAATGCCATAACTACCCTACCGACTACATTGCCGCAGCCATCCTCACGGCAATAGCAGTCGGCATAGGCAACACACACCTTGCCCAAATCAAGCAAGGCTGGCTGGAAAGCCCCATCCTGTATATGGCATTGATTGGAAGACCGGGAGCGAACAAAAGCCATCCGCTCAGCTTTGCAATGAAGCCGTTTCTTGGTTATGACTACCGACAGAATCAGGAATTTGAAAAGGCTCTTGCCAAATACGATGAACTGATGAGCATGAGCCGCAAGGAACGTGCGGAAAGCGGTGAAGAACAATTTCCACAAGAGCCTATCCGCAAACGCTTCTTGGTTTCGGATGTAACTCCCGAAGAGTTAAGCCTCATTCATGCGCAAAACAAACGTGGGTTATGCCTGTGGGCTGATGAATTATCCGCATGGTTCAAGAACTTCAACCGCTATAACAACGGTTCGGAAGAACAGTTCTGGCTCTCTGTGTTCAGTGCCAAGACCACTATGTCCGACCGTAAGAATGCCAAGAGTTCCATCTTCATCAAGCGTCCGTATATATCGGTCATTGGTACTATCCAAAAGAAAATCTTGAACGAGTTGGCTAAAGGTGAACGCTCCAGTAACGGATTTATCGACCGCATTCTGTTTGTAATGCCTAATCTGCAACAGAAGGCACGGTGGAATGACAAAGAACTGCCGGAAGATATAGAGCAAGAATGGAATGCTATCATTGACAGGCTGATACAATCAGAGTGCCACCTCAATGAAGACAGCGAAATTGAACCGCAAACTCTCTTCTTCTCAGAGGATGCCAAGAAACGGCTTTACGAATGGCAGCACCATTTTTCAGAATTGTGCGACCGGGAAACAAACGACACCATTGTAAGTATCTATTGCAAGCTGGAGATATACATCATTCGCTTCTGTCTGATTATCCAACTGGCACGATGGACTTGCGGAGAGTGCGACAAGACGTGTATCGACCTGCTGACGGTGGAGAGAGCCATTAAACTGACAGAATATTTCAAGGAATCCGCATTGAGCGTGCAAAATATTCTGAATGAGAATGCCCTCAACAGTCAGCAATAGGCGATAGTCAATCTGCTGCCTCCTTCCTTTACAACTGCCCAAGCTATACAGATAGCCGAAAAAAACGGAATGAAGGAGCGAACATTTCAACGCTTTCTCAATGACAATATCGGGACTCTGTTCCGCAAAAAGAAGCATGGAGAATATTCAAAGATTAACCCATGACATTTTTGTCGGTTTTGGCACTTTCCAAGAGAAAACGACAATAACGACAAAAGTGACACATAAAACAAGAAACAAACAATGAGTACACATAGATTCATATTAGAACCCTACAAAGGTGTCAGTACCCGGCATACTTGCCCAAACTGCCACTGTAAAAGATGTTTTTCCAAGTACATTGATACGGAGAAACGAATCAAGTTACCCGATTACGTGGGTCGTTGTGACCATGAACAGAAATGCGGTTATCACTTCACGCCTCGTGATTACTTTGAACGGAATCCGTCTGAGAAGGAGAAGTTATCCGAGGATACCTTTCGGAGTTATACGACTATAAAAGAAGTCGAACCGAAAGCCACTTCCTACATTGATTTGGATATAGTCAATCAGTCGTTGCAACGCTATCCCGACAACAAACTGTTCCAATTCTTATCGGCTCAATTTGGAGAAGCGGAGACATTGAAACTGATGGAGAAATACAAAGTCGGCACTTCCAAGCATTGGGACGGTGCAACCGTATTTTGGCAAATGGATTACCAGAACAGAGTTCGCACAGGTAAGATAATGCTTTACAATCCAACGACAGGCAAGCGGATAAAAGAGCCGTACAATCACGTCACGTGGGTACACTCCATACTGCACAAGGATGGCTATAATCTGAAACAATGTTTCTTCGGTGAGCATCTGCTTATAGAAGACAAAAGCCGTCCTGTTGCACTGGTCGAAAGCGAGAAAACGGCACTCATTGCATCCTACTACCTACCCCAATTCCTATGGATTGCATCGGGTGGAAAGAACGGTTGTTTCAATACCAACAGCCTATCCGTTCTGGCTGGAAGAAGCGTTGTGTTATTCCCCGATTTGGGAGCGACTGACTATTGGCAGAGCAAAATCGGGTTGATGAAAAGCTATGGAATTGATGTACAACTGTTCGATTATCTAGAAGCCAAAGCAACTGAGAACGAACGTAAAGAGGGTTACGACATCGCCGATTATCTGTTAAAAGTACGCCCCGATGAAGCCATACTCCAGCAGATGATTAAGAGGAATCCGAACTTGAAAATACTGATAGAGATATTCGATTTGAAGCTCATCAGCGTACAACGAGATATCCCTCAACCGAAGCTTTCACCGCCCAAGAAACGAGGATTCAAACTTTGAGCAAAGGGAGAGGAATCGAGACTTTTTTACTGTAGCAAGTTAATGTCGGTGTATTACATTTCCCGACCACTTACTCCTCAAAAAGTCTGAGGAGGCGGCTCCCGATGGTCACAAATTATTCACTAAAAGCTATTCAAAATGGAAAAGAAACATACGATAACACTCCGTCTGTCTTACGACCAATTCGCATGGCTCGGTGCGCTTTGCAGACGGAGCAAACAGACCCAAAGCGCAGTCATCCGTTCGCTCATTGAGAACGGAACAGTACGTGAACGAATCACGAAAGAGCATATCCACATCATCCGTCAGTTGATAGGTGAAAGCACCAATCTTAACCAATTGGCGAAGCAGGCAAACACCTACGGATTCTTTGCTGTTGCCAAAAGATGCGAAGAGATGGCGCAGCGTATTAATCAACTCATAAAGCGACTGAAAGATGATAGGTAAACAGACAAAAGGAACATCGTTCGGTGGCTGTGTTCGCTATGTCCTGAAAGAGGAGAAATCCAAACTGTTGGAAGCTGTCGGAGTGGATGGCTCACCCGAACAGATGGCGGAGCAATTTGAATTACAAGCATTGCTCGATGACAAGGTAAAGAATATTGTCGGACACACCTCGCTCAACTTCTCTCCTGAAGATGGCGAACGCCTGAAGTCTGATGATGCGTTGATGTTGCAAATCGCCCACGACTACATGAAACTGATGGGCATCGAAAACACGCAGTACATCATCGCCCGGCATATTGACCGTGAACATCCGAATTGTCACATCGTTTTTAATCGGGTGGACAATGACGGTAAAACGATTAGCGACAAGAACGACTTCCGCAGAAATGAAAAGGCGTGTAAGATGCTGACGGCAAAATACCGCTTGCACTTTGCCAACGGCAAAGACCATATTAAGGAGGAACGCTTGCGCCCATACGACCGGGCAAAGCATGAGATATACAAGGCGTTGAAAAAGGAATTGCCCAAAGCTCAAAGTTGGGATGAACTGAAAGAAGCCCTTGCCGACCGTGACATTGATATGAAATTCAAAGTCAGCCGGACTACAAGAGAAATACAGGGTGTCAAGTTTGAGTACAACGGTTTTTCTTTCTCTGGTTCAAAAGTCAGTAGGGAGTTCAGCTACTTGAATATCGACAACCGATTGGGACAGAATGCTTGCGCATCCTTATTGGAGTTAACCCAACAGGAACCCAGACAACAGAAAGAAGAGATGCAGCAAAGCGTTTCTCATTCCGACGATAGCTTTGGCTTAAGTCTCGGTTTGCTAAACGGGAACTCATCCTATGATGCCACTGCCGCAGAAGAAGCCGAGTTCAATCGCCTGATGAAAAAGAAAAAGGCTAAGCGCAAGCGAGGCTTTCATTTATAATTCACCATTTATTAACTTTTTAAACTCAATTAATTTTGTTACAAAACGATTTGATTCTTGATTTTAATCTCTACTTGTGTGAGAAGTTCGGCTACAGAAACAGTTGTAGCGTGATGCAAAATGCCAATGGCTTTTGTGTGAACATCCGTGAGCGTGATTTGGACTGCTACATCCGCTTCTGGGAGTACAGCGAAGGAAGAGGCAACTTCCCCGACTGGTCTATCATCATTGTGCGCAGTAACTTCAAAAAGAACCAAGCCGAAAGCCTGAAAGACTTGGCTCGATTCTTCAAGGAATACATGCCTCGATATGGTTACAGATACCTCTGTACCGAAGGTGATGACTACAAGTATTATCAGACTCTTGGTTTGAAACTTATCCATAGAGACCTGTTCGGTCAAGAAAATTATGGATTAGCAATGAAAGATTTGAATGTCTGATACTTGGTTTTGAGTTAAGGAGGGGATTTTTCCTCTCCTTTTCTCTTTATATACCGATAAATCAGAATTTAGAGGCGATGGCGAAGCTACTCTATGATTATTGGTTTGTA